>JAJDOG010000040.1 GCA_022340285.1 Betaproteobacteria bacterium | reverse complement strand
GGCACCGGACTCCGGCAGGACGCCATCCGGCGCGGGGACTGGATCGTGCGAGGTCCGGTTCCTGACCCCTCGGCGCGGATCGACGCACGCATTCGCGTACTCGCTGACGAGACACGAGCGCTCCGCCACTGGACGCCAGTGCACGTCCATCTGGGCGCATCCTCGGTAACGGGTCGGGTCGCCACGCTCGAGGCGAGGGAAATCGGACCAGGCATGACAGGCCTGGTGCAGCTCGTCCTCGAGCATGCGATCGGGGCAGTTCACGGCGACCGTCTCATCCTGCGCGACCAATCCGCGCGACGCACGATTGGCGGGGGGCGTGTGATCGACGTGTATCCGCCGGCCCGCGGACGCGCCAAACCCGAGCGCCTCGACGCGCTCCGCGCCATGGAGGCCTCCGATCCCGCGCAAACGCTCGCGGCCCTGTTGGAGCGCTCCGCGAGAGGGCTCGATCTCGCGCGGTTTGCCGCATGTCGCAATCTGACCGATGACGAATCGAACCGGTTGTTCGAGATCGTCCCGATGAAGCGTGTGGAAACGAGCGCGCAGCGCCTCGCCTTCACGCCCGCGCAATGGGAGCGACTGCGCGCCGCTGCGCTGGAGTCCGTCGCCGCATGGCACCGGCGCGCGCCGGACTCGGCGGGGCCGCCAGAGGATCGCATCCTCGACGGCAAGGGCCTCCCGCGCGAGGTGGTGGTCGCCGTCGCCAGCGAGCTCGTGCGCGAAGGCGCGCTCGCGCGCAGCGGCGCGGAAGTCCGACTACCGAGCCACCGATCCGACTTTTCTCCCACGGACGCCGACACGTGGCAGCGAATCGTCGCAGTGCTGGACTCGGAGGCGACGCGACCGCCGACCGTCGCCGAACTCGCGGATCGGATCGGCGCCGCGCCAAAGAACGTGCAAGCCGTGCTCGATCGCGCCGCACGGCGGGGGTTGGCGCTGCGCGTTTCACAGACGCGATTCTTCCTGCCGCACACAGTGAACCGGCTTGCGGGGATCGTCGAGGCGCTCGCCAGGACGAGCGCGCAAGGCCGCGTGACCGCCGCGGCATTTCGCGACCAAAGCGGGCTCGGACGCAATCTTTCGATCGAGGTGCTCGAGTTCTTCGACCGCGTGCGCTTCACGCGGCGCGTCGGCGACGCGAGGATCGTTCTCAGATCGGCGGAAGAAGCGTTTTCCGATGGCGCCTCGCCGCAGGGTTAAAATCGGGACTCAGCGGAAGGGAATCGCACCCGGGGGGGCGCCCGGACTTCAAACCCGGAGAGGGGCGTCAGACGTCCCTGGTGGGTTCGACTCCCACTCTCTTCCGCCACGAACGAAGTGAGCGGCAAAGAGAAGCGAGCCAACTGCTTGGCTCGCGAGTGGGAGTCGAAGGGCGCGCCGATGCGGGCCGCTTCCCCTCCTCTCCGAGGAGGGGTGGCGCCGGAGGCGACGGGGTGGTGAGCAGCGCTGATCGAAGCCCCAACCACCCCCCGCCCTTCGGGCGGACCCCTCCTTGAAAAGGAGGGGATAGTCCTTCAGCATGGTCCTACATCGGGAGTCGCAAAGAAAAAGCCGGCTGGCCCCGGCTTTTTCGATTGCCGCCTTGCTTGCGCAGGCTATTTCTTCTGCTGCGCTTCGTAGAAATTGACCATCCTCACCACGTCCATCGGTTCGATGCGGGCGAGAGGGCCCGAACTATAGCTGGAAAGCATGATCTTTCCGTCCGCGCCGAGAATGAACTCCGAGGGCTGGACGATGCCGCGACGGTCCTCCCACCACGACCCAAGCTGGTCGGCCTGCTCACGCGTGACCCCGTAGCCGATCGGGAAACTCACCCCGGCTGCAACTTCCTTCGCCTTGTCGATCGGATCGACACTCGCCGCAAACACCTTCACGCCAGCCGCCGCGTGCTGCGCCTTCCAGAATTCGAAGCCGGCCAACTGCCGGCGACAGTACGGTCACCAGTGTCCGCGGTAGAAAAGGAGAACCTTGTATTTCGACTCGATCCCGCCCGGAAGATCCAGTGTTCCCCCGTCGACCAGCTTTACGGTCATGCTGGGAAACATGTCTCCCGTGTTCAGCTTTTCAGCCATGCGTCTCCTTCCGTCATTTCGCCGGGGTGCAGACTCGAACGCGCGAAGTGCGAATCTACACTGCCGATACGACCCCTACAACCCCGCGCGCCTTCATGGATTCCCGTGTCGGCGCCCCGGCGGCACTCACGAAGGGACCTGAAGCGCCAATCCGGACACAACGACACGCCGGCAACGATGGACAAGGGCATCGCACGGAGCGTATTCTGGATTGATCCAGTGAGGAGATTCCCGATGCGTGCTCTCGCGCTTCTCATGGCCGCAATGCTGCCGGCGGCGGCTTTCGCCCAGGGTCCGCTCATCCCTCAGCCGATGATTCCGCAAACCAGCGTTCCCGGCGCGACGGGCTATCCGGAAGGCTATCCCGCCCAATCACCCGGCTATGGCGTGGTCGCGCCAATCCAGGGCGGCGGTGGCGCGGTGATCGTCGCACCCGGACAGTCGCCCGGTTATATCCTCACGCCCAACCAGACGTGGGGCTCAGCCGTCGTCGTTCCAGGCGCTATGCCAACGTACGTCGTCCCCAGCGCCGGCGGTGGCACGGCGATCGTCGCCCCCGATTACGGCACGACGCTGATTCGGCCCAATCCAGCAGGGGGCACCACGATCATCGGGCCCGACCAGCCGACCACACTGATCGTCCCCACGCAGCAAGGTGGCTCCGTGATCCTGGGCCCCGGCGGCACCGGGTATATCGTTCCGACACCGCACGGCACCTACATTCAGCCGCCCGGCTACGTTCCGCCGGCAGTTATCTACCAACGCTGAGCATCCTCGCAGTGCATGCGGCGCGCACTGCAAAGGTGCGAACCTCCGCACGACTTTTGCGCGCGCTTTCAAAATCCTGTCGACACTTCGACGCGCTGTGATCCGGCGAGCTGTAGCCTAAATGGCGCATTGTTGAAGTGGGAATTCCAATGTAATACAGTGCTTCCGGGAGGAAGGACCCCATGGCAGCAGGATTCTGCAGGATCGGGTTGTGCACGCTGCTAGCGTTGCCGCTCAGCCTCGTCGCGCCGGGAAATGCGAGGGCGCAGGGGTTCAAGTTCGAGCAGAACCCGGGCGCAGCGCAACAGGCAGCCGAAGCCGCCGCCCGCCAGGAGCGCGTGAACGCGAACCTCTCGACGCCGTGCCGCCAGGCAATCAAGAACAAGAAGATCATGGTGATCATCGGCGAGCAGCATTCGAACGGCTACGTGCTCGCCCAGCAGCAGAACTACGGGCCCCACTTCCAGATCATCAATTCGCGCCTGCAGGCGCTCGGCTTGCGAACCTACACCCCCGAAGAGATCCGCAAGCAGATCGCGCAGGCCGAGATCGACGCATACTTTAAGAATGATCCGGATGCCGCCCTCTCGGCGGCGCGGCGTCTTGGTGCGAGCTTCGTACTGCGCGGCCTGATCACCTCGCAGTCGACCGTGAATCCGGTCATGCGTGTCAATCAGGTCACCGTCGGAATGGGATTCACGCTCGCGGCCTCCAATGGCCGCACCGTCGCCGATGCGGGCGCCACTGCGGCTTCGTACGCCGGGCCGGACGTCCGGTCGATGGCCGTCGCGCTCCTGAACGAGCACGCCGACGAAGTCGTCTCGAAGCTCTACAGCGAATATTGCCGGAACGCGGCGCCGGCCATCGGCAACGGGAGTAAGTAAGTCAAGTCAAAACGCTCGGCATTCCAACGCTCGTCAGCGAATCATCCGCGGAGGCTCCTCATGAGAAACGTGCACATCAGCTTGATCGTCAGCTTCGTTGGCGGCCTGTTCCTCGCAGGCGTGGTCAGCGCCCAACCAAAGTTCGAGAGCGCCTCGCCGACCGCCGGCACCGCCACGTCGGAGCGCGCCAATGAGATGGCCGACAAGGGTATGTACAAGCCCATCGAGTACACCAATGCCAACAGACCGGGCCCAGCGCTCGTCGTCATCCCCGGCGAAATCAAGAGCAGCAACGCAACTTTTCTGCAGAAGTTCGCGCCGAACAACATCGCGGACTTCGGCGAGATCGAGCTCAGCAAGGCCAACTTCAAGGTGCTCGAGCGCTCGAACCTGGGTCCGCTCCTGAACGAGTTCACGCTGGCGTACAACCTCGGCGACCCGCAGAAGGCGCGCCAGTACCTCGGCATGGGCAAGCTGAAGAGCACGAAGTACATCGTCAAGTTCGACATACTGAAGACCGAACAGGTGGCCGCCGCGCAGCAGGGCTTCGACGGTGCGTCGATCGGCCGCGTGATCGGGATCCTCGGCGCATTCAGCGGCTCGACCGGGGGCGCGCGAGCCGGGGCGGTCGGTGGGACCGCGGTGGGCTCGGTCAAGACCGGTGACTCGACAGGCGTGTGGATCATCGGCATGCGCTACAAGATCATGGATGCCGAAACCACTGAGCAAGTGGCGCAGGGCTACACCGAAGAGAAGATGGAGATTGGCGCAACCGGCACCTCGGTAATGGGAGTGTCGAATTCCGCGCAGGGCGGCGTGGGCCTGGATACGATGGTCCAGCGCCTGGTGCAGAAGTCGGTGTGGGAGATCGACAGCAAGTACAAATGATCCGGCGCACCGCCGAGGTCACGATCGCGCGACGCCGGCCGGTTGCCGGCGTCGGCGTCTTGAGGCGAGGATCGGCGAGGGCGGAGGAGACGACGCATGACTGATACGACGAAGCTCGGAAAGTTCGAGATCCGCCGCGAGCTTGGCAAGGGCGCGATGGGCGTCGTCTACGAAGGCTACGACCCGATGATCGAGCGGATCGTCGCCATCAAGACAATCCGCGCCGAGAATCTCCAGGGCGAGGACGTGCAGGAGCAGCTGGCGCGGTTCCGCCGCGAAGCGCAGGCAGCCGGCAAGCTCACGCACCCGAACGTCGTCTCGATCTACGACTTCGGCCTCGACAACGGCACGTATTACATCGCGATGGAGTTCGTGAAGGGCCGCGAGCTCCAGGACATGCTCAACAACAACGAGCGGTTCGGCACCGCCGGCGTGGTCCAGGTCATGACGCAGCTGCTCGAGGCGCTGGACTACTCGCACCGCAACGGAGTGGTCCACCGCGACATCAAGCCGGCGAACATCATCATCCTCGAAGACGGCACGGTGAAGGTTGCCGACTTCGGTATCGCGCGCGTGGAATCATCGAACCTCACCCAGGCCGGAATGGTGCTCGGCACGCCGAGCTACATGTCACCCGAACAGTTCATGGGCCAGACCGTGGACGGGCGCTCGGACCTTTTCTCTGCCGGCGTGATCCTGTACCAGCTCTTGACTGGCGAAAAGCCCTTCACCGGCTCGCTTACCACCATCATGCACAAGGTGCTGCAGGAGCAGCCGCTGCCACCGTCGACATTGAACGTCCAGGTCCCGCGCGCATTCGACGCCGTCGTTCAGAAGGCCCTTGCGAAGCGGCCCGACGAACGCTTTCAGACCGGTCGCGAGTTCGCCGCCGCGATCAGGGATGCAGCCTTGGCCGCGTCCGTGGGGCCGGCGAGCGCCACGGACGAGACGCTCGTGAGCCGCGACACGACGAGAATGATGGGGGACACGATCATTGCCGCGTCGAAGCCGGGCCGTGAGCCAGGTCGCCCGGAGGCCACGCAGCGCACCATGAAGGTCGATGCACCGACTGCGGCCGAAGCGCGCGCTGCGCCCCGGCCGGCACGCCGCTCACAGGCTCCTATCATCGCGGTGTTTGCGGGCATCGCGCTCGTCATAGTGGCCGCGGCCGCCTGGATGCTGTTCGCGCGGGCGCCCGACAGCGCACCCACCGCTCAGGCACCATCGGCCACCGCACGGGCGGCGGCGGTCCCGGCACCCGTTACGAACGTGGCCGTGACGCAGCCGAGCGCGACGCCTCCGGCCACCACGCCCCCACCGATCGTCGCGTCGGTGCCGCGGACGATGCCTTCCGGACCGCCGGGAACGGTGGTCGTGACGGCACTCGGCCTCGCCGACCCAACCGATGCGCGCTACAAGGGAGATCAGGGCGCGCTCCAGGCGGCGGTGCGCGCCGACTCGCGCACGCAGCTGGTGACCAAGGCGCTGGGCCTCTACGTTCAGCAATCATCGCTCACCGAGCACTACGAGGCGCTGCGCAAGACCTTGCTCGCGCGCAGCGGTGACTACATCGCATCGGTGGTAAAGGAGTCGGCACCGGAGCTCGGCAAGGACGGCCTCATGTACGTCACGACGCAGGCGGTCGTGAAGTCCAGAGAACTGCAGAAATCGCTGAACCAGATGTCGCGTGAAGAGCGCATCGACTTCATCCGCAACAGCGGCGATCCGAAGATCTCCGTGCGCGTGGCGACGCGCGAAGCAGACCGAGCCGACGGGACGGCGCAGCCCTCGCCGATCGCCGAGAACGTGCTCAAGGAGCGCATCAAGTCGTTCGGGTTCCGGACTTGGTCCGAGGAAGTCGGTGCAGAAAAGCCGGACTTCGCAGTGGTCGGCGAGGCACGGATCAAGAAGCTCTCGGCGCGCCTGGCGGCTTCGGGCCTCACCATCACCAAGTTCACGCTCACGTCGTGGACCGTGAAGTGCACCGACCGCGAGACCGGCGAGGAGATTTACTTCAACAACACGCTTCCCAAGGGGGTCGGCAGCTGGGCGAGTGAGGAGGAGGCATTGAGTGCGATCGGCGGAAAGCTCGCAGACGAATTCTCGCGCGACTTCTTCCTGCAACACCTCGGAATGAGCGGACAGAAGGTCGCGTTGCGGCTTTCCGGAGTGACCGACGCGAGAACGGCGACGCTGTTCGGACACGAGTTGATCGGGCTTGGATCCGTGCTGTGGAGCGCTGCGCGGGCGGGCGCCGTGACGCGGACGTTCGACACGCTGCTCGCCGGCAGCGGGTCGCCGCCGGAGCTGGTGGCCGAAGGCATCCTGAACCCGATCAACACCAAGCTCGGCAAGGCATGCTTCGCGCTCGGCGCAACCGAAGGCAACGAGGTGACCGTCACCCGCGACCCCGCGTGCGCGGAGGCGACGATCATCCAGCAGCTGGAGAACGCGCCGCCGGCGGGCCTCTATAGCGCACCGCCGTCGCGGCAACGCTCGGTGGTGAAGAATCCCGAGACGCTCAAGCGCCTAACAATTTGAGGGAGTCCCCCTCGGCTGCCAGTGCATTGAGTTCTTGTAATCGCGCAGGGCCACAGCTGCATCAATCGGATTTCGGCCGGACCTCGCACACGAATGTGACAACCTCGGCGCCGGGCGCGGACGCGGAGTGCCCGAAGCTCAGCGCACCTCGTCCCCGCAGCAGCACCTGATCGCGCCGCAGGACGGTTTCCACTCCGTCCTCGTGCGTCACATAGGTCCCGTTCGTTGAAAGATCAGCGTAATAGAAGCGGTCGGCGCGTCGCTCGATGCGTCCGTGCAGGCGCGAGGCCATGCGATCCGTGATCGAGATCTCGTGCTCAGCATCGCGGCCGATCTGGACGCTGCGCAGGTTGTCGTCCATCACCAGCGTCCGCACGCCGTGCGTCAGGCGCAGGACGGACTCCACCTTTGCCGGCCCGCGGCCCGACGCGAGCATGGTCAGATCGTCCCCGGTCTGCCACAGCACTTCGCAGACCTCCACCTCGGACTGCTTGCCCTTCACCGATAGCGCGGCCACCTGTCGCGTGCTTTCGCGAAGCATCGCCGACAGCGCCGCGACGGTCGTACCGGTGGTGATGATCTGTCCGCCCTTGGCAAATCCGGCCATCCGTGCCGCGGTGTTTACGGCGTCCCCGAAATAATCGCCGTTCTCCTCGATAACCTCACCGGCGTGGAAGCCGATGCGGATCGCAAGCCGCACGTCGCCCAGCGGAGGCAGGGCCGCGATGCGGTTTTGCATGTCGCTCGCCCCCTGAAGCGCCGCATCGGCATCGGGGAAAGCGGCCATCACCTCGTCGCCGATGGTCTTCACGACCGTGCCTTGGTAGGCCGCGACCGAGCGCTTCATGATGTCGATCGCCGATTCGACCGCCGCGAGCGCCGCGCGGTCTCCCAGCTTCTCGTACAGTGTCGTGCTGCCGCTCACGTCCGCGAAGAGGAGGGCGAGGTTCCGGACGTTGGACGTCATGAGGAGGGAATCTTGTTATGGATCCCCCGTAGGATAGCGCCAGATCCGCGTTTGGACGAGCGAAGCGGAAGGCATCGTAAAGCCACCCGACAGCCGGTAGCCTGCGGACTGGGGACGGCTGTCCGCGTGCCCTTGGCGACTACCGCTTAGCTAGCGGTGCGGCGTCGAGCGTGCGCATGAAGACCTGCATGCCGTAATGCAACGCGATGAATGCGCCGAGCTCCATGATCTGGGCTTCGCTGTAGTGCTTCTTCAGCTCGTCGTAGAACGCGGCGTCGACCTTGCCCGGATCGAGGTACATCTGGTCGGCATATCGCAACGCGAGCTTTTCGGCCTCGGTGAAGCGTGGGTCGTCGTCGTAGTCGCCCGAGCCAGCGTCGACCGTCGCCTCGTCGAGCCCCGCCGCGCGCGCACGCTTGGAGCGCAGCTCGGAAAAGTACCGATCGCCGGCGAAACGGGCGAGCTGCACGCGAACGATCTCCTTGAGGCGGTGGTCGACGTTGCCCGACTCGTGGGACATGAGCATCGCACGCAGTATCGCCTTAGCGTAATCGGGCACGCGCGCCAGAATCTGCGGAAAGAGCGCATCGGGCACCCCAAGCCGCTCGCAGCGCTCGATCAGCTCGCGCAGCTCCGGGTCCGCGATTTCTTCGGATCTCAGGGGCTCGATGCGCGACATCACTCCGCTCCCGCGGCCGCCAGCGACACCGGCGCCGCGCCATACAGCCGCGCCGATTCTTTCTGGTCGACGAGGCGGCCGTCGGGCGAAAACATCGGATAGAACTTCAGCGTTCCGAAGAACGTGTGATACCCGATGTTGAAGCCGATGTAGGTCCCGAGCTCGACGATCTCTTCCTCGGAATAGTACTTGCGAAGCTCGTCGTAGAACGCCGCGTCGATCGCGTCCGGATCGGTGGCCATCAAATCCGCGTAGTGCAGCGCGATCTTCTCCGCCGGAGTGAAATGCGGGCTCGTCTGGTATGCATTAATGCCCTCGTCCAGGCGCTCCTCGGTCAGGCCTTGCCGCTTCGCCGAAGCGGACCGGACGTTCCCTCAGTAGCTGCAGGAGGCCATCCGCGAGAGCAGCACGCGGATGATCTCCTTCAGGGTATGGCTCACTCGGCCGGTATTGAATACGGTGTCCCATGCGACGAACATCGACTCGGCCAGATCGATGTTGTGGCCCATCATCGCGTGAAAGCCCGGATCCGGCGCGCGGTGCTCCAGACACTTCTCGATGTAGGGCTTGAGCTTCGTCTTCTTGAGCTCGTTGATGTCCAGCATCGTGATGTTCGGCATGCAAACTCCCTTGCGGCTGCGTCGCGGCGTGAGCGTCCTACGCGTGTGCCTCGATAGCCTTCTTCAGCACCTGCTTGCGATCCACGCCCGTACGTGCTTCGACCAGTGCGCCGTCCTTGAAAAAGAGCAGTGATGGAATCGCGCGAACGCCATAGCGTTCCAACAGGACCTGGTTGCGGTCGGCATCGACTTTGCCGACGAGCACGCCCGCCGGAAGTTCGCCCGCCAGCTCCCTGAGCAGCCGCGCCATCTGCTTGCACGGCACGCACCATTCGGCCCAGAAATCGACGACCGTGAGCCCCGGGCGCCGCAGCACCTGTTCGTCGAAGCTTCCCTCGTCGAATTCGGGAAATTCGGTCCCCATCAAGCTGCTCCGTTCGCCACTCCGATTGCCCGAGCGCGGTCGCAGGCGGGCCGAAATCCACCTGCACCTTATCGGAACCGGGTCGCACCGGTCAACGCCGCTCGGTCTTGTTGCGGCGCAACATTCACAATGCTCCACCGACCGGCGTAGAGCCGGCGCTCCGGCTCGCTTGGTCCAGCGTCCATCTGCGATTTTCTTGATCAGGATAAACGTTTGGCCCGATCGCCTGGGCCATTCTCTGGTTCATTCGGCGAGCGTGCCGGATGTCGAGTTCGTCGCGGACTCCGACGAACCCACCTGCAGGGGGAGGTTTTACATGCGCGCCAGCACGATCAGGTTCTCGGTGCTGCTCTATGGCATGCTCAAGATGCTCCGTCATACCGCGCGCAAGCATCCGGCGTTCGCGCAGCGACTGGCGGCAAAAGACTTCACCGCGCAGATCAGGACTTTCGACGGTACGGTCGGGCGCTTCTACACATTCCAGGCCGGAAAAATCGCCTCGCGCAGCGGGCTCCACGGCGCACCCGATATCGTGATTTCAGTTGCCTCGGCGGAGCTCGGCGCGCGCCTCTTCACCCCCTGGGTGGCGCAGCTCGAGCGCATCGAGGCAATGAAGAACTTCGACTTCAAGGCCGAGGGGCCCGATGCGCTCGTCGTGTGGTTCACCCAGACGCTCGCGATGATTCAGAGCGCGGGCTGGGAGTACGGCACCGACGCAGGGGACGGCATGCGGCGCTACGTGACGAACACCAACGGCGGACCGCTCTTCGTCTACGTGAAGGACGGCAAGATCGTGCGCATGACGCCGATCGAGTTCGGCGACGACGATGCCGAGCCGTGGACGATCGAGGCGCGCGGCAAGCGCTTCACGCCGCCGCGCCAGACTACCGCGGCGCCCCACACGCTGTGCTCCAAGTCCACCATCTACTCGCCGGACCGGCTGCTCTACCCGATGAAGCGTGTCGATTTCGATCCCAAGAGCGCGCGGAATTGCCAGAACCGGGGCATCTCCGGCTACGAGCGGATCAGCTGGGACGAGGCGCTCGACATCGTGGTGGGCGAGATTCAGCGCGTGAAGACCGAGCACGGCCAGGGCGCGATCATCGCGAACCACGGCTCGCATCACACCTGGGGCAACATCGGCTATTACATCAGCGCTGCGTTCAAGTTCTTCAACACGATCGGCTACACGCGCGTCATCCACAACCCGGACAGCTGGGAGGGCTGGTACTGGGGTGCGATGCACCACTTCGGCTACAGCATGCGGCTCGGGCAGACCGAGACCTACAGTCTGGTCGAGGACCTGCTCAAAGAGGCGGAGATGGTCGTCTTCTGGTCGGCCGATCCCGAGTGCACGAGCGGTTCCTACAGCGCCTTCGAGGGCACCTCGCGCCGGCAATGGCTGCGGCGCCTCGGCATCGAGATCGTGCACATCGACCCGTACTACAACCACACGGCGGCGCTGCTCGGCGGCAAGTGGTTCGCGCCGAAACCGGGCACCGATGCCGCGATGGCGCTCGCCATCGCGCACGTGTGGATCACCGAGAACCTCTACGACAAGAAGTTCGTGGCCGAGCGCTCGGTGGGGTTCGAGGTGTGGCGCGACTACGTCCTGGGGAAGGAAGACGGAATCGCGAAGACGCCGGAGTGGCAGGAATCAGAGACCGGCATCGCCGCGAAGGATGTGCGCGCGCTCGCGCGCCGCTGGGCAACGAGGAAGACCTACCTCGGCGCCGGCGGATGGGGCAACGGGCACGGCGGCGCTTGCCGCTCGGCGACCGGCATCCAGTGGGCGCGCGCCCTGGCGTGCCTGCTCGCCATGCAAGGCATGGGCCGCCCAGGCGTGAATTTCGGACACCTCCAGTGGGGCACGCCCATCGATCTGCACTTCTACTTCCCGGGCTACGCGGACGGCGGGATGTCGGGTGACATCGAGAACACCGGGATGCCGATCAACCTCTACCAGCGCATGCCGCAGCTGCCGACCTTCAACCCGTCGACCCAGAAGGTGCCCCGCCTGCGCATTCCGGAGGCGATCCTCGAGGGCCATACGGAGGGCTATCCGTGGAACGGCAAGACCATCGAGGGGCAATTCCAGAAGTTCGCCTACCCGGCGCCGGGGCATTCGCCGATCCGCATGTTCTACAAGTACGGTGGCGCTTCGATCGGCACCATGAGCGAGACGAACCGTTACGTGCACGCGTACCGCAGCGACAAGCTCGAGTTCGTGGTGAACCAGTCGATCTGGTTCGAGGGCGAGGCGAAGTTCGCCGACGTCCTGCTGCCGGCCTGCACCCAGTTCGAGCGCTGGGACATCAGCGAGTTCGGCGGCACCGGCGGCTATGCACTGCACGGCCAGACGCAGATGAATCACCGTCTCATGCTCATGCAGCACAAGTGCATCGAGCCGCTCGGCGAGTCGAAGTCCGACTGGCAGATCTTCCTCGAGCTCGCCAACCGACTCGGTCTCGGCGCGTACTACTCCGAGGGCATGAACGAGCTCGACTGGGTGAAGCGGCTCTTCGACGCCTCGGATCTGCCGAAGCACATCACGTGGAAGGAATTCCTGAAGAAGGGCTACTTCGTCGTGCCGGCGCCCGCGGCAGACCGGCGCGATCCGGTCGCGCTGCGCTGGTTCTACGAGGGGAGAAAGAAGGACGTGCCCGAGCCGCACCCGCTGCCGGGCGATTACGGCAAGCACTTCCTCGAGGGCCTGCAGACGCAGTCGGGCAAGTTCGAGTTCGAGTGCTCGAGCCTGAAGCGCTTCGATCCCGACGACCCGGAGCGGCCTCCGATCGTGAAGTACCTCCCGTCCTGGGAAGGCCCGCAGACGAAGGAGCTCTACGCGCGCTACCCGCTGCAGCTCATCTCGCCGCATTCGCGCTTCAGCTACCACACGTTGAGCGACGGCAAGGAAAGCGCAGTGAACGACATCGCCGAGCACCGGGTGCGCGTGAACGGCTACTACTACTGGATCCTGCGGATCAACGCCGCGGATGCGGCTGCACGCGGCATCAAGCAGCACGACCTGGTGAAGATCTACAACGATCGCGGCGGCGTGATCTGCGCCGCCCATCTGACCCAGCGCCTGCCGCGCGGTGTCGTGCACGCGTACGAGTCCTCGGCGGTCTACGACCCGATCGGCGAGCCGGGCCATTCGGTGGACCGCGGCGGCTGCATCAACCTGCTGACGCCGAAGCGCTCGATCGCCGCCAAGGTGACCGGCACGGCGGTCAATTCCTGCCTGGTGCAGGTCACGCCGTGGGATGGCTCCGGCGAACTGAGCGCCGCGGCAACGGAACCGGCCGCCACGACGGCCGCGACACACTGAAGGAGCGGCGGACACGTATGAAAAAGTGGAACCTCGTCATCGACGTCCCGCGGTGCTTTGGCTGCCAGGCCTGCACGTTGGCCTGCCACGACGAGTATCACGGAAACGCCTTTCCGGGCTATGCAGCGGAGATGCCGCGTCTCGGTCATCGCTGGATCGACGTGCGCCAGCGTGAGAAGGGCGAGTTTCCGGTCGTGGACGTCGCCTATCTCCCGGTAACCTGCAACCACTGCGACGACGCACCGTGCATCAAGGCGGCCCGGGACGGCGCCGTGGTGAAGCGCGACGACGGCATCGTGATCATCGTTCCGGAGAAGGCCAAGGGCCAACGCCAGATCGTGGACGCCTGCCCGTACGGCGCGATCTGGTGGAACGACACCGCCGAGCTGCCCCAGACCTGGCCGTTCGATGCACACCTGCTGGACACCGGCTGGACGAGGACCCGCGGATCGCAGGTGTGCCCGACGCGCGCAATGCGCACGCTGCACGTCGAGGACGACGAGATGCAGCGCATCGCGCGCGAAGAAAAGCTCGCGGTGCTCCACCCCGAATACGGCACGCGGCCGCGCGTCTACTACAAGAACCTCGGTCACTATTTCAAGGCGTTCGTCGCGGGCAGCCTGGCCGGGGAGATCGACGGGGTCACCGAGTGCGTCGAAGGCGCACGCGTGACGCTGGAGCGCGACGGCGCGACGATCGCCGAGACGCGCAGCGATCCGTACGGCGACTTCAGGTTCGACGGGCTCGACGAGGCGAGCGGCGCCTATCGGGTGCGTATCGAAGACCCGCGGTTTGCTGCCGGGAGCTTCGAGTTCCAGCTCGGAGAGAGCTGCTATCTCGGAACCGTACCCCTCGCAGCGCGTGCGAACGCCTAGGCGCGTCGGGCGATGGACGGCGAAACACGCATCCTCAAGAGCGTGTGCCGCTCGTGCCACGGCGGATGCGGCGCGCTACTGCACGTGCGCGACGGGCGTCTGGTCAAGATCGAAGGCGATCGCGACTCACCCCTGAGCCACGGCCGGCTGTGCCCGATCGGCACGGTGACGGTGGATCTCGTGAACCACCCTGACCGGCTGAAGCATCCGCTGCGCCGGGTTGGCCCGCGCGGCGCAGGCGAATGGCAGCGGATCACGTGGAATCAGGCGCTGGACGAAATCGCCGAGCGCCTGCTCGAGATTCGCAGCCAGCACGGACCCGAAGCGATCGCGCTCGGCACCGGCACCGGCCGCCACCACATCCGCTGGGTGTCGCGCTTCGGCCACGCGCTCGGCACGCCGAACTGGTGCGAGCCCGGCTTCGCGCAATGCTTCCATCCACGGGTCAACACCTGCCTGCTTACCTTCGGCGACTTCCCGGTGTGCGATTACACCGGTGATACGCCGCCCGCGTGCATGCTCTTCTGGGGGCACAACCCGATCCATTCGGGCCCGGACGGGGAGACGCGCTTTGCCGTCCGCGAGGCGCTCGAACACAACCCGAAGCTGATCGTCGTCGATCCCCGCCGGACCGAGCTCGCCGCGCGGGCCGACGTCTGGCTCCAGGTGCGCCCGGGCGCCGATGACGCCCTCGCGCTCGCAATGCTGCACGTGGTCATCGGTGAGCAACTCTATGACGAACGCTTCGTGCGCGAGTGCACGCACGGCTTCGATGCGCTCGCAGACGCCGTGGCGGCCTGCACCCCGGAATGGGCGGCGCCGATCACCTGGGTGCCCGCCGAGAAAATCCGCGCCGCCGCGCGCCTCTTCGGTCGCACGCGCCCGGGCATGCTCGAGTGGGGCTGCGCGATCGAGCACACCCCGAAGTGCATCCAGACGGTGCGCGCGGTCTCCATGCTGCCGGTGCTGACCGGCAACGTCGACGTGCCGGGGGGCTGGGTGTTCGGCGGGCGCGGCATCGGTCGCTTTCCGAGCCTGATCGAGAACCTGACGCTAGAAGTCAGTGCCAAGCGCCTGGGGGCCGATCGCTTCAAGCTGCTCGGCGGCGAGGGCGCGGATCTGCCCGCGGCGCACATCCCCACGCTCCTGCAGGCGATGCGCGAAGGCAAGCCCTACCCCGTGAAGGCATTCCTCGTGTTCGGCAACAACACGCTCTCTACGTACGCCAACGCCAAGCTCGTCCGCGAGTCGCTCATGAAGCTCGACTACATGGTGTGCGCGGACCTCTTCATGACGCCGACCGCCGAGCTCGCCGACATCGTGCTGCCCGCCGCGGCGTGGCCCGAGCTCGACCAGATCGTCGGGCTGCCGACCGTCGCCGCGAACGTAGTGCTCGCGCAGCAGAAGGCCGTGCAGGTCGGCGAGTGCAAGCCGGACGAGGAGATCTTCGTCGAGCTGGCGCGGCGCATGAAGCTCGCGGTCGGCACCGAATCGGTGAAAGAGGTGCTCGACGCGCAACTCGCATCAGGCGGCCTGGGTTTGGACTTCGCCGCGCTTGCGCGGGAGGGCTTCAAAGAAGCGCCCCTCGCATACCGCCGCTACGAACGCTCGGGTTTTCGGACACCCACCGGCAAGATCGAACTCTATTCGACGCGGCTGGAGCAGCTCGGTTATCCGCCGGTGCCCTTCTACGAGGAGCCGCCGGAGAGCCCGCTCAGTGCACCCGATGTCGCGCGCGATTTTCCGCTCGTGCTGACCACCGGCGGGCGCATTCCGTTCTACTTCAATTCCGAGCACCGCCAGCTCGCGAATCTGCGGCGTGCGTATCGCGATCCACGCGCCGAGATCCATCCCGACACGGCAGCGCGTTTCGGCATCGCGAACGGCGACTGGATGCGCATCGAGACGCGGCGCGGCGGCATCCGGCAGCGCGCGCGGGTCACCGACGGCATCGATCCGCGTGTCATCAACGTCGAGCACGGTTGGTGGTTCCCCGACGAGCCCGGACCCGAGTACGGGATCTGGAAAGCGAACGCCAACGTCCTCACGGACAACGCCCCGCCCTACGATCCCGCGATGGGCACCTATCAGTTGCGCGCGCTCCTCTGCCGCGTCGCCAAGGCCGAAGCTTCCGGCTGATACACTCCCCGCTCTCGAAATGAATCGCCCTCCCGCGCCGCGGGCAGCGGCGCAATACGGAGGGGGCGTGACCGAAGGCGTGAGTGCACAACGTCCGGCTGGCCTGCCGGCAACGCTGCGTGGCGTGCTCTGGATGGTCGGCGCACTGCTGTCCTTTTCGACGATGGCGGTCTCCGTGCGAGAGCTCCTCGACACGATGGGCACGTTCGAAGTGCTGTTCTTCCGCAGCCTGGTGTCGCTGGCCATGGTGCTCGCGCTCGTGCCGCGCTACGGGTTCGGCGCATTGCGGACGCACCGCTTCGGCCTCCACCTGGTGCGCAATCTGCTGCACTTCTGCGGCCAGTTCGCATGGGTCTATGCGATCGCGTTCCTGCCGCTAGCGACGGTGTTCGCCATCGAGTTCACCATGCCGGTGTGGACGGCGGTGCTCGCAGTGTTGCTGCTCCACGAGCGCCTGAACGCTGGGCGCGTCACTATGCTGGTGCTTGGCATCGCCGGCATCCTCATCATCCTCAGACCGGGGTTCGCGTTCATTCATCCCGCCGCGCTCGTCATGCTCGGCGGGTCGCTCGCATTCGCCTCGACGATGATCACCACCAAGAGCCTGTCCTCGACCGATGCACCGATCGTCGTGCTGTTCTACATGTCGGTGATCCAGCTGCCGCTCGGGCTCCTGCCAGCGCTGCCGCACTGGGTCACGCCGACTGCGGTCGACCTGCCGTGGATCGCCGGCGTGGGCGTCGCGGGCTACACCGCGCATTACTGCATGACGCGTGCGTTCAGGCTCGCGGACGCGACCCTCGTCGTCCCGATCGATTTCCTGCGGCTGCCGCTCATCGCCGCAGTGGGCGCGCTCTTCTACGACGAACCGGTTCAGCTCGTGACGATGCTCGGCGCCACGGTGATGTTCGTGGGAATCTACTTCAGCGTCAGCCGTGAAAGCCGCAGACGGCCCACGTCAGCGTAGCAGCTTCGAGCCGAAGAAGATCGGCGCGAGCCCCTGCACCAGCGGGAGTGAAGCAGCGGCCGCAAAATCCTCCAGACGTATCTGGGGATTGCGCGGGCGAATGCGCTCGAAAGCGGCGCGCGCCTCCGCATCGACCGGCGGCGGGATCGTCGCATCGATGATCAGCTTCGAGCCGAGCCGCTGCCACAATCCGGTGCCGGGCGCGCCGAGCTCGGGAAGGCTCGCATCCATGGCGTGGTTATGCGTGCCGGGGACGACGACAACGTCCTCGCGCGGGTTGACGCGGGTCGACAACGCCCAGAGCAGCTCCGAGTGGTTGAAGATGTCCACGTCGGCGTCCACCGCAATGGCGACCTTGGGGTGCTGGTATTCCGAGGAGAGCGCCGCGAGCAGCAGGTTCTTCGCCTCACCGTAGAAACGCGGCGTCATCTGAATGACCAGTCCAAACACCCCGGGAAGCATCGCCACGTTGTGCAAGTTGGGACCGCCGCCGACGCTCTTCAGCCGGCGGAAGATCGTCGCGCTCATCGGCAGCTTGTGGAAGACGCAACCTTCCATTTCCGAGCCGTTCTGCAGATTCTTGAAGATCGCGTCCTTGCGCCGGGTCATGAACTGGTACTCGACGACCGGGTTCTTCCCGGTGCCGGTCACGTAGTAGTCCTGGAATTCCGAGAACGGGCCCTCGTCCTCGCGCACATGCGGCGGAATGACGCCCTCGAGCACGATCTCGGCGGCGGCCGGCACCTCGAGGTCGACGGTTTCGCATTTCACCAGTGGGACTGCCTGGCCGAGCAGGCCACCCGCGATCTCGAGTTCGTCGACCCCGTAGGCCGCCGTCGTCGCCGCGGCCACGTAGTAGAGCGGATGATGACCGATGAAGATCGCCACGGGCATCGGCTCGTTGCGCTCCTGGTACTTCAGGTAGTTCCGCCAGGTGTGGCGCGGGTAAAGCAGGATCCCCGACTTGTGCGGCCCCTTGATCTGCAGCCTGTGAAAGCTCAGGTTTCGCTGGCCGGTTTCCGGATCCTTGGTCACCACCAGCCCGGAGCCGATCACTGGACCGCCATCGCGCTGACCGGCGACGTGCACCGGAAGTTGCGTGAGATCGAACGCGCCGCGCTCGAGCTTCAGCTCCTTCACCGGTCCGCTGTTCACCATGACCGGCGGAATGCACGTGCCCAGCTTCGCGGCGACGTGCGGGACGAGGTCCTCTTCACTGACGCCGAACGCGACCGCGGCGTGGCGCAGGTTGGCCGGCGCCTGACCGAGCGAGCGCCAGCCGTGGGGCAGCTTCTCGAAGAAAAGCGCCTTCTCCCGCGACTGATAGAGGAGCGAGCCCATTTGGGTCAGCGGATCGACGGGCTTGTCGATGCGAATGAGCTCGCTGGCCGCCTCGAGCTCGGCGATCCACGAGCGCATGTCCTTGGGCTTGTCGCGCGAGGGTGCGGCCATCTCCGTCCTCCTCCAGGCAGATTGCGGGCGTGTCCGGGCGATCATTCCACACGTCCGGGAAATGCCCATGACCTGGATCAAGCGGAACGGCGCCCGCGCTCGTGGCGCTCGCGAGACCGCGCGACGCTTCACATCTTGAGGATGCGCTCGGCGTTCAGATGGGCGATCTTCTCCCGATCACCATCGCTGATGGAGAGGCTCTTGAGGAAGCCCATTCCCGCCGTGTTCGGCTCGTACGGCCAGTCGACCGCGAACAGGATGTTGTCTGCGCCCAGCGCCAGCAGCGTGCACACGAATGCCGGCTCGTACCAGTTGCCGCTCGTGGTGACGACCAGGTTGTCCTTGATGTATTGCAGGGGCGTCTTCTCGAGGCCGCGACGCGCCGCCGCCCGGTAGGTGTGGTCGTTCAGTCGGTGCATCGCGAACGGCAGCCCCTCGCCGAGATGGCCGAGGATGATCTTGAGGTCGGGATAAGCGTCGAAGACACCCGCAAAGACGATCCTTAGGAAATGGCAGCTGGTGTCGACCGCAAAGCCCCAACCTGCCCGGCAAAGGTCCTCGTAGCCCGTGAAGTAGGCCTTGATCGCGTCCGGATGCGGCACCGTGGGATGCAGGTAGATGGGCACGTCCAGCGCCTGGGCGCGCTCGAAAATGACCCAGTACTTCTTCTCGTCCAGGAAGCTGCCCTGCGTGTGGCCGTGAATCATCGCGCCCTTGAAGCCGAGCTTCGTCACCGCACGGTCGAGCTCCTTCGCGGCGGCGTCCGGATCGGCCGTGGGCAACGCGGCAAATCCGGCAAACCGGTTGGGGTGCGCTTGCACCGTCTCGAACAGCCGGTCATTCGCGTCGCGGGCCATGGGAATCGCAATTTCCGCGCTGAATCCCTGCGGTCCGGGCGCGCCGAAGGAAAGGACCTGTACGTCGACGCCGGTGGCGTCCATGTGCGCAAGCCGTCGCTCGCCGAGGTCCGCCAGTTCCGCGACGATGTCGTGCCCAATCTGCTCGCTGCGGCTCGAGAGATAGAAGTTGCGGAATTCGTTCGCCGCGACGTTTTGCCGGTACATCGGCGTCGTGAAATGCTCTTCAATCGCGATCGTCTTCATGGGCCCATCTCCATCGCGGGGGATTTGCAGCGGTTCGCGCATCTAGCCTAGTTCATCATCCCGGGTAGCCACAGGCAGGTCGCGGGCACCGCAAGGATGATCGCGACGCGAACGAAATCGCTCAGCAAATACGGTATCGTGCCCCTGAACGATTCGGTCAGCGACACGCCCTCGGCCAGCGAGTTGATTACATAGACATTGAGGCCGATGGGCGGCGTGATCAGACCGACCTCGACCACAATCAGCACCAGGATGCCGAACCAGATCGCAACACTCTCTTCGCCGAGCCCGAATTCGAGGCCGGTGATCATGGGAAAGAACACCGGCACGGTGAGGAGAATCATCGCGAGCGAGTCCATCACGCAACCGAGCAAGAGGTAGATCAGCAGCACGCCGATCAGAATCCACATCGGGGATAACCCGGATGTCCCCAGCGCGTTGGCGAGCTCGACTGGAAGCTGCGAGAGCGCCAGAAACGCGTTGTAGACGTCGGCGCCGATCAGAATGAGAAAGATGACGGCGGTGGCTTGTGCGGTGTCGATCAGGCACGTGCGCAACGCGGGCCAGTCGAGCCGGCGATAGAGCGCGGCAATCAGTCCGGTGGCTGCGGCGCCGATCGCTGCGCCCTCGGTCGGCGTGAAAACGCCGAGGTAGATCCCGCCGATCACCACGAGGAAGACGGCCGCCACCGGCCACACGTGTTTTAGGCTGCGCAACCGTTCGCGCCACGCCACGCGCGGGCCCGCAGGGCCGGCCTCGGGATTGAACCGCACGTACAGAGCGATGGCGATCGCGTAGCCCACCACTGCGATGAAGGCCGGGATGATCGCAGCCAGGAACAGCTTTCCGACCGACTGCTCGGTGATGATGGCGTAGATGACGAGGATCAGCGACGGAGGAATCAGGATGCCGAGCGTGCCGCCTGCGGCGAGCGTACCGGTCGCGAGCGCCCCGGAGTAGCCGTAGCGCCGCATCTCTGGCAGCGAGACGGCCGTCATGGTTGCTCCGGTCGCAATCGACGACCCGCAGATCGCACCGAATGCCGCGCATCCGCCGATCGCGGCCATGGCAAGCCCACCGCGCCGGTGGCCGATCCATGCGCGCGCGGACTCGAAGAGCGATCGGCTGAGCCCCGCCTGGGTCGCGAACTGACCCATCAGCAGGAACAGCGGAACGACCGAGAGTGAATAGTTGGAGACACGACCGAACGGCGCCGTGTTCAGAAAGGCCAGAAACGCCGACCAGCCCGCTAACACGACGAAACCGAAGGCGCCGACGACGAACATCGCGATCGCCACCGGCATCCGCAGAGCGATCAGGACTATGCAGACGACGAATAGCAGCCCGCCCACCCCGATACCGCTCATCGGCGAACCGCACGGACGAGATCGACCAGCACCTGCACACACACCACGCAAAGCAGCGCGGCCCCGAGAAAGGCGAAAAGGTAGCCCCAGTACAGGGGAATGCCGAGATATAGCGTCGTTTGGCCATCCGCCAGCTTGCCGAGCCCGCCCACTGCAAGCCGCCAGGCCATCACGACCGCCACGGCCGTGAAAGCAAACGCATGCACGACGTCAAGGACGCGCTTCGAGCGCTCATGCAGGCGCGCAGTGAAGAACTCGACCACAATGTTCGCGCGGTGCAGCTGGCAGTAGGGAAGAAACGCGAACACCGCGACGCCGCAGGCGAGCTCGGTGATCTCGTAGTCGCCCGGAATGGGCGCGTTGAAGAGATAGCGCGCGGCGACGCTCATCACCGTCATCAGCAACACGCCAACCAGCAAGAACCCGCCGGCAAGCGCGAGGCCACGCGCAGCGCGCTCGAGAATGACGCGCGACCCGGTGTCGCGCGCTTCGCGCAGCCCTCCTTCCACCAGCGAGCGAGGCCTAGTTGCTGTACTTCGCGACCAGCCGCTCGGCGTCCGCGATCATCGCCTTGCCGTCCTTGCCCATGCCCCCAACCCGCTTGACCCAGCCGTCGACGACCGGCTGCGCGGCCTTCTTCCAGCGCTCGGTCTCGGCAGGACTCAGCGTGATGATCTCGTCGCCCTTCTTGACCGCGAGAGCGCGTCCCGGCTTCTCGTCGTCGTCCCACATCTTGCCGAGCCGCTTGGCGAGCGCGATGCCCGTGCTGTCGTCGATCGCTTTCTTCAGGTCGGGGGGCAGCGACTCGTACTTCTTCTTGTTCATGGTCATCACGAACAGGACCGGCGACATCACGACCTCGGTGTGGTACTTCGTGACCTCCTGCAGACGGAAGGGGCGCATGATGGTCCACGGCACCCATGTCCCTTCCACGAGACCGCGCGAGAGGGCCTCGTACACCTTCGGGACCGGCATTCCGACCGGAACCGCCCCGAGCGCCTTCAGCACCTCCGTGTTCACGTGCGAATGGCCGCGGATTTTCATCCCTTTGAAGTCCTCAAGGCTGCGGATCGGCCGGTGAGCGGTGTGGATGAGCGCGGAAGCGGTGGAGTGGAACACGAGAGGATGGGTATCCTTGTACTCCTCCGTCAGCCATTTGCCGTAGTACTCATTCATGGCTTGGCTGGTTGCCTCGGCGCTGCCCGCCACGAACGGCAGTTCGAAGACTGAGGTGAGCGGGAAGCGCCCGGCCGCGTATTCGGGCACCGTCCAGATGATGTCGACCGCGCCGTCGCGCGCCTGGCCGTAAAGGTCCGACGGCTTGCCGCCGAGCTGCATCGCCGGAAAGACTTGCACCTTGAGCCGGCCGTTCGTGGTCTTCTCCAGCTCGGCGGCCCACGGCATTATGAACAGCCGGTTGGCGATCGCCTTCGGCGAGTTGAAGTTATGCAGCCTGAGCGTCACCTCCTGCGCCTGCGGCTCGCCGGCGGGGAACAGGCAAATCCCCGCGAGAACCAGTGGCAGCGCCGCCCACTTCGCTACGTCGCGTCTCGAAACCATGGCCTCCTCCTTGCTTGCCTTCGTGGTCTGCGATTTTCTCCGCCTGATGCGCTACGGAGACAGCGGCTTACTGTAGCGGGCACGGCTCACGATGTCACGCCTGAATCCCTAGCTCGGCGCGGGAAGAGTATCCTTTCGCAGCACCAACGACCCGGAGGAGGAGATCATGAGACACGCCAGAAGCGCGATCGCCTGTGCGCTCGTCGCGGCGTCCGCAATGGTAGCGAGCGGTGCCGCGCTTGCGCAGGACAAGAAATTCTACAAGTTCGGCAGCTTCCCGCCCGGGACGACGCCGTTCATCGTCAACACGTCGTTCGCGAACGCCGTCAACAAGTATGTGCCGGGCGTCGAGCTCCAGATCTCCGCGACCGGTGCGGCGTCGCAGCACCAGCTGCTCGCGAGCGAGGGCAAGATCGATTTCTTCATGGGCGCGCCGTCTGGCTATCATCTGATGTACAAGCAGATCGGCCCGTTCAAGAAGCTCACCGACGGCCCGGCGCGCGCACGGAACCTTGCAATCATCTTTTCCTACCCGCTCGGGGTGTATCACTTCGTGGCGTACGCCGACTCGGGGATCAAAGAGCTCAAGGACATCAAGGACAAGCAGGTCTTCCTCGGCCCACCGGGAGGGATCGCGACGCGCAACACCGAGCTCCTGATCGAGGCGATGACCGACTACAAACCCGGGCGCGACTACAAACAGGTCAAGATGGGATGGGCCGCCGCCCAGGCCGCATTCCAGGACCGGAAATTCGACGTGTGGATCCCGGTCACCAACGCGCCCAGCCCGGCGGTGCAGCAAATCGCGCTGCAGAACAAGATCCGGTTGCTCAGCCTGGACAAGAGCAAGTTCGACCACCCGGCCGCCAAGGAGTATTTCAAGCAGCCGGGCCGGCTCGTCTCGAACCTGGAGCCGCAGCAGGCGTATGGAAAGAATGTGGTCAACACCGAGCCCATCGTCGTGACCGGGACCTTCGTCAGCGTCTCGACGCGCGCGGATATGCCCACCGAGCTCATCTACGAGATGACCAAGGCCTACTGGGAGCACGTCGACGAGGCGCGCGCCATGGCGCCGTGGATGAAGGACGCGATCTCGCTCCAGAACGCGGTGACCTCGCTGGCGGGGCAGCTTCACCCGGGAGCCGAGAAGTACTACCGCGAGAAAGGCGTCACGATCCCGCCGATCCTCAACTACGACAAGACCAAGTAGACCGGCATCCGGCGATCGGCATACCGCGCGCCGCCGATCCCGCATGAGCGGGATCCGTGGCGCGCGGTCTTTGATGCGGCACGAACCAATTTCCTGACACCGTGATTGCCTGGCTCGAGAGAGCGTGTCGCACCGGCAGCTATGTCGTGTCGCTCATCATGGCGGTGCTCGCCATCTACGTCACGGGCATCGCGCTCATCGACGAGGGCATGTTGCGGATCGGGGCGGTCGGCCTCGCCGGGCTCGTGATGATGCTGAGCGATCCGCTCGCCATGCGCCACCGGGAAGCCAAGCCGTGGCTGCGCAATCTCCTGTGGCTCGTCGACGCGCTCCTGCTCTGCGCGTTCGTCCTCAGCATCGGATGGTTTCTGCGCACCTACGAGTCGCTCTGGGAAGGGCTGTACATCCTCCCGGAATCGGATCTCTACATCGCGCTTGCAGGGATCGTCGCGGTGATCGAGCTCACCCGGCGGGCCTTCGGCCCGGTCCTCGCCGGACTCTGCGCGCTGGCGATCGTCTACGGAATGTTCGGCGCTAGCCTGCCGTGGTTCTTCGCGCATGTCGGCTACTCGTTCGAGGAGACGATGCGCGCCGTGTGGTACAGCTTCGACGGCGTGTTCGGCTTTCCGGTGGGCATCATCGCGACGATCGTCGTCATCTTCGTGGTGTTCGGTGCGCTGCTCGAGGGTACCGGCGCGGGCGCGATCCTCATCAAGATGGCCACGGCCGCCACGGCCAGGATTCGCGGCGGCCCAGCTCATGCCGCGGTGTTGGCGAGCGCGTTGTTCGGCACGATCTCGGGTAGTCCGATCGCGAACGTCGTCGGCACGGGTGTGTTCACGATTCCACTCATCAAGCGGCAAGGGTTCACGCCTGCCTTTGCGGGCGCCGTCGAGGCGGCGGCGTCGAGCGCCGGGCAGTTCACGCCGCCCATCATGGGCGCGGTCGCCTTCGTCATGGCTGAGCTCGTCGGCGTACCCTACCTCACCGTTGCTGCGGCAGCAGTGCTCCCAGCGCTCTTCTATTTCCTATGTCTGTTCGCGGCGGTGTACACCGAGTCGGTACGGCTCGGCATCGGCACGGTGCCGGAGGCTGAGCGCCCGACAATCTCCTGGAACGACTGGCTGCAATCACTGCGGTTCATCGTCCCGGTCGTCGTCGTCCTTGCGGTGCTGTTCGCGGGGCGCTCGCCCGCCGCAGCCGGATTCTGGGCGCTCATCACGGCGGTCGGCGTCGGGCTCGCGCTCGACGCCGACCTGCGCCGCAATCCGATGCCGCTCGTGCGCGCGCTCGCGCGGGGCGGGCGCCAATGCGGCCAGATCATCATCGCGGTCGCCGCGATTGGGATCGTGATCGGCATCATCAACATGACCGGCGTCGGTCTGCGCTTCGCCGTGCTGCTCGCCGATCTCGCGAAGGACTCGCTCTTCCTCGGCCTGATCGTCGCGATGGCCTCGTGCCTGGTGCTCGGGATGGGGCTGCCTACCATCCCCGCCTACCTGATCATCGTCCTGATCTTGGGGCCGGCCATCGCCAAGCTAGGCGTGCCGCTGCTCATCGTGCATCTCTTCGTTCTCTATTACGGGGTGCTTTCGAACATCACGCCACCCGTTGCGCTCGCCGCCTACGCGGCGGCGCCCATCGCGCAGTCGAATCCCCTGGCGACCGGATTCCAGGCCGTGCGCATCGCCGCGATCGGGTTCCTGATCCCGTTCGTGTTCGTCTACAACCCGTCCCTCGTGCTCGTTCTCGGTGTGGACTGGCTGCCCTTCCTCGGCGCGCTGTTCCGTCTCATCCTCGCGATCTGGCTGGTCGCCACCGGAACGAGCGGTGTCGGCCCCGGTCGTCTGGGACACGTCAACCGCGTCGCGCGGTTCGTGTCGGGCCTCGTAATGCTCACGCCCTACACGATCGTGCAGGTGACGGCGGTCGCCGTCGGAGGGAGTCTCGTGCTGGCGCATTTCCTGCGTCAGCGCCGCACGGCGCCAACGTAACCGCGCCATCCTCGTCCTGTCTCGCACGCGACTCACGGCGCGTGATAGCCTGCGATCGTGGAATGACTGAGGAGCGGCCGCGATGGCAGAGCACACGATAGCGATTCTCCATCCGGGGGAAATGGGCGCCGCGATCGGCGCACGGCTGCGCGCGAAGGGGTTGCGCGTGCTCTGGGCCTCTGCCGGACGCAGTGCCGCAACGCGTGACCGGGCAACGCAGGCGGACCTCGAGGATGCGGGTACGCTGCGCGACGCCCTTGCAGCGAGTGCGATCGTGCTGTCAGTGTGCCCGCCGCATGGCGCGCTCGCACTCGCACGCGAAGTCGCTGCGACGCGCTACCGGGGCCTGTTCGTGGACGCAAACGCCGTGGCACCGGGGACTTCTCGCGAAGCGGCCCTCGCGATCGAGTCGGCCGGCGGAACGTTCGTCGACGGCGGCATCATCGGTCCGCCGCCGCGCGAGGGAACCAGCGCACGCCTTTACCTCTCCGGACGCGACGTGGCGCGTCTCGCGCCGTTGCTTTCTTCCGGTGAGCTCGTCGCGCACGCGCTCGACGGTCCGGTCGGCGCCGCCTCGGCGCTCAAGGCAGCCTATGCGGCGTGGAACAAGGGCGCGACGGCGCTCGCCGGCGCGGTGCGCGCTTTCGCCGCGCAAGCCGGGGTCGGCGACGCGCTGGTTGCCGAATGGCAGGGAACGCAGCCCGACGCAATGAAGCGCCTCGAGCAGCTACGGGGCGCGGCGCGCAAGGCATGGCGCTGGACCGGCGAGATGGACGAGCTTGCCGCGGCGTTCGCCGAGGCCGGCCTGCCCGAAGGATTTCACGTCGCCGCAGGCGAGGTGTATGAGCGCCTGGCATCTTTCAAGGATGCCCGCACAGCGCCTCCGGCCGAGGAGGTTTTCGCGGCGCTGCGCAACGCTGGCCACTGAACCGCAGCGCGCCCGCCGCCAATCGCCATAGGTTCGTGAGCGCGATTGCCGTCATTGGAGGCGGTTTCAGCGGCGCGGCATGCGCGATCCACTTGAGCCGTCTGGCGCCGAGACCCCTTGAAATTCTCCTGATCGATCCGCGCGAGCAAGTGGGCGCCGGACTCGCGCACTCGACGCCACATCCCGACCACCGCCTTAACGCAGCGGACTCGATTCACCTCCTGTACCTCGATGCGCCGGATCACTTCAGCACCTGGCTGAGGACCAGCGGCGCGCTGGAAAGAGATCCGGATGCGGTTGCTGCGAACGGGCGGACCTATCCGCGCCGCGCAGACTTCGGTCGCTACGTCCACGCAGAGCTCACGCGTTATCAGGCATCTAATCCGTCCGGTACGACGATCCGGCACATCACGCAACGCGCCGCGCGCATCGCGAGCGGCGTGCGGGGTTTTTCCGTTGCGCTGGCAAACGGCGCAACCGTGGATGCGGATGCATGCGTGCTTGCCGTCGGTCAAGGCGGGCCGCACGTCCCGGACTGGCTTCGCGCTTACGTCCGCCATCCCGAATGCGTGGCCGATCCGTGGGATCTCCCGGCATTGCAACGCATCGATCCGGATCATCATGTCCTGATTCTGGGCACCGGATTGACGACCGCGGACGTCGTGTCGACGCTGGTGTCTCAGGGCCATCGCGGTCCGATCGAGGCCGTATCGCGCAGGGGAATGCGGCCCATATCGCACAGCCCGTTTCCACCCACGATGCCCCGCTTGCAAGGACTCATGCAGGAAGTGCCCGAATTCGTCGCTCGTCACGGTCGGCCAGACTCCGTCGCCGGGATCGTCCGGGCGCTGCGCGCCGACATCCGCCGGCTCGATCCGGCCCGCACGAGCTGGCACGCATTGTTCGACGACGTTCGGGACGCAGCGCATGTGCTGTGGCCGCATCTCTCTACGTCCGAGCAGCTGCGCTTCCTGCGCCACCTCAAGCCATGGTACGACGTCCACCGGTTCAGGATTCCGCCGCAGAACGAACGGATCGTGCAACACGCCGTGGAGACCGGCCAGCTCGCGTTCCATGGCGCGCACGTGGTATCGGTGCGGCATGGGCCGCGCGGCTTCACCGTCGCGTTTCGGGATCGCGGCGCGACGCTTGTTCGGGAAAAATTTTATACGGCTCTCATCAACTGCACGGGCTTCGACAGTCGCCTGCAGTCGTTGCACGATCCACTGATGCGCGGGCTGGCCGCAGACGGCTTGGTGCGGTCGAGCGCGTGCGGCCTCGGCGTGGATGTCGATCCCGATTCGCGCGCGATCGGCGCGGGGGGCTCGCGCGTTACAGGGCTCTACGTGGTCGGCCCGCTCACCGGCGGCTCGCTGGGTGAGGCATCGAGCGTGCCGGTCATCACGCGGCAGATCCTCCAGCTGATCCCGGGGCTGCTTGCCGACCTCTCGATCGCCCGATAGCGCATTGCTGCACCGCATCAGAGGCGACACCGTCTCGGCGAGGGCGCACTTATCCCAGGTCAAAGACGGGCCCGCCGCATGGACCAGAATGGTGGATCTATCCACTGCCGCGCGCAGTCCCAGTCTGGACGCAGCGAGACGGAAGCGCCATGAGCGATCGGAAAGTCCACGAGGTCGACACCGACGTCGCCATCATTGGCGGCGGCACCGCGGGGCTCAACAGCGCGATGGCCGCAGCGGAGGCCGGGTGCCGCGTGCTCATCGTCGACAAGGCGAACATCGTGCACAGCGGCGCAATCGCCGGCGGCATCGACCATTTCGTCGCCTATCTCGGAACCGGCCCGTCCTGGGACACGCGCGAGGCGTACCTCGGCTACGTGGGACGGGTGGCACGGGGCGCCGCGGATCTCGACGTGCACGACGCCGTGTACTGCGACGAGCTCGATGCGGCGCTCGCGCGCACCGAAAAGATCGGCGTGTCGCTGCGCCAGCCCGACGGCAAGATCTTCCGCACCCAGGCCATGGGCCAGCCCGGCCCCTACTTCATCAACTTCGACGGCAAGCACCTCAAGCCGAAGATGGCGATGGAGGTGAAGCGCCGCAAGTGCGAGATCCTGAACCGGGTTCAGGTCACCAACATCTACCTGCACGACGGCGAGCTGGCGGGGTTCACGGGCTACGACATCCGCACTGGCGACTTCTATCGCATCCGCGCCAAGGCAGTGGTGATCGCCACCGGCAACACCAACCGCATGTTCAACGCGCAGATCGGCAATCCCTTCAACCTCTGGTATTGCCCGGCCAACACGGGGGACCTGCACCGCGCCGCATTCGACGCGGGTGTCGCGCTGGCGAACATGGAATACGTGCGCATGACCATCGTGCCGAAGGGCTTCAGCGCGCCGGGCTTCAACGCGTTCTTCGGCATGGGCGCGCGCCTCGTCAATTCGCTGCGCGAGCCGTTCATGAAGAACTACCACGAGATGGCCGACAAGGCGCCGCGCAACTTCATGGTCTGGGGCGCGCTGCAGGAGCTCAAAGAAGGCCGCGGCCCCATCTACATGGATTGCCGGCACCTCAAACCGAAGGAGCTCGAACACCTCTTCTTCACCCTCGGCATCGACAAGGACACGCTGCCCGAATTCCTGCTCGCAAAGGGCTATGCAAAGGAAGAGGCGATGATCGAGATGACGGTGTCCGAGCCGATGCAAGCGCGGCCCTCCGAGCTCTGCGGCAGCGGCATCCGCATCGACCGCCATTGCGCCTCGAACGTGCCGGGAATCTACGCGGCGGGCGATGCATCCGACCAGATGGGCTGCCTGCACATGGCGATGGCGGGCGGCTTCGCGGCGGGGAAGCACGCCGCTGCCTATGCGAAGAAGATCGCCCACCTTAGACCGCTCGACACGCACGCCATGGCCGAGGAGGAGGCACGGGTGTTCCGGCCGCTCGAGCGCCGCTCCGGCATCACCTACCGCGAGTTCGAGAACATCGTGCGCATCATCTGCACCGACCACTTCGGCCCGGTGAAGACCGAGCTGAGCCTCACCGGCGCGCTCGAGAAGCTCGACCGCCTCGACACCGCCCGCGACGAGCTCAAGGCTGACAACATGCACGAGCTCATGCGCGCGCACGAGGCGCTGAACATCCACCAGGTCTCGAAGATCTCGGCGCGCGCCGCGCTAGAGCGCCGGGAGTCGCGCTTCCACCCCTATCAGTACCGCGCGGATTTCCCGCAGACCGATGACGCGAACTACTGCGGCCTGATGGTGATCCAGAAGCAGCCGGATGGCGCGGTCACGACCCGGCTCGACAAGCTGAAGTACGCGGCCTGAGGACGCCTATCATGCCCGCCGTCATCGACCCCGCAAAATGCAACGGCTGCGAGCTCTGCGACCTGTATTGCCCGGTGGACGTGATCCACATGGAGGGCAAGGTCGCGGTGGTGCGCTACCCGGACGAGTGCTGGCATTGCGGCGCCTGCCGCCTGGAATGCGCCCGCGACGCGGTGACATTCGAATTCTCGCGAGCGATGCTGTCGGTCTGAGGCGCGGGCTTTTTGGGCAGAGGCTAAGGAAGCGTATACGCGGTCTTCACGGTCGTGTAGAACTCGGCGGCGTAACGCCCCTGCTCGCGTGATCCGTAGCTCGAGCCTTTGCGGCCGCCGAACGGCACGTGGTAGTCGACCCCGGCGGTCGGCAGATTGACCATCACCATGCCGGCCTGGGCATGGCGCTTGAAGTGCGAGGCGTGCTTCAGCGAGGTGGTGCAGATGCCGGAAGACAATCCGAAGGGCGTGTCATTCGCGACCGCCAGTGCCTCACCGTAATCCTTCACCCGGATCACGCTTGCCACCGGACCGAAGATCTCCTCGCGATTGATGCGCATGGCGTTGTGGGTGTCGGTGAAGAGCGCAGGCTGCAGGTAATAACCCTCGGTCTCGCGCCCGAGAATGTCGCCCCCGGTCACCTTGGCGCCTTCGTTGCGTCCGATGTCGAGATACGCAAGATCCTGGTCGAGCTGCGTCTGGTCGACGACCGGCCCGATTTCGGTGCCTTGCTTCAGGGCATGATCCACCTTCAGCGCACCCATCCGCTCGCGCAGGGCGGCAACGAACCTGTCGTGGATGCCTTGGGTGACGATCAACCGGCTCGATGCCGTGCAACGCTGACCGGTCGAGAAGAAGGCGCCGTTCACGCACGCGCCGACCGCAATGTTCATGTCCGCGTCGTCGAGCACCACCATGGGGTTCTTGCCGCCCATCTCGAGCTGGATTTTCTTGCCCTGTTCGATGGCACGCGCGGCGATCGCGCGCCCCGTGGAAACCGATCCGGTGAACGAGATGCCCGCGACGTCGGGCGAGCCAACGATCGCTTCACCGACCACCGAGCCGCGGCCCATCACCAGGTTGAATACGCCCGGCGGAATGCCCGCGTCATGCAAGATCGAGGCGAGCGCCCAGGCGCAGCCCGGCACGAGATCGGCGGGCTTGACCACTACGCAATTGCCGTACGCGAGCGCGGGCGCGATCTTCCAGGCGGGGATCGCGATCGGGAAGTTCCAGGGTGTGATGATGCCGACCACGCCGATCGGCTCGCGCGTGATCTCGACTTCCACGCCGGGACGCACGGACGCGAGCTTTTCGCCTTCGATTCGCACGGCCTCGCCGGCGAAGAACTTGAAGATGTAGCCGGCGCGCGCCGCCTCGCCGATTGCCTCGGGCAGGGTCTTGCCCTCCTCGCGGGCGAGCAGCTTGCCGAGCTCTTCCTTGCGCGCGAGGATCGCGCTGCCCGCGCGGTCCAGGATGTCGGCCCGCTCCTGGACGCTCGAGTTCGCCCACTTCGGAAATGCGGCGCTGGCCGCCTCGATCGCGGTTTGCGCGTGGCCGGCGTCGGCCTGCGCGAACTCGCCGACGACATCGGCGAGGTCCGACGGGTTCTTGTTGAGGTTGACGCCGGCGCCGGCCACCCAGCTTCCGTTGATCAGGTTCTGGTGCAGGCTACTCATGTCGGGGGTCCTTTCCTCGTTGCTCACGACAGACGTTGGCACGACGGAAGGCAATCGTAGAGCATTTCGCCGCGGGCCGACGCCCCCGCACCGCAATGCCTTGAAGTGGTTTGCGGAAGTGGTAATCTGCCCGAGGGTTTGCGGGCTGTGCGGGTTCAGGTGCGGGAAGGAGCAGGCGGTGGGCGATCTCGGGACGGTTGAAGCGAACGAAAGCGTTTCCATCCAAACACGCAAGGTGGGCGTGTTCCTCGGTGCAGAAGTGACCGGGGTGGACCTGACCAAGCCGCTCGATCCGGCGACCGTGAGGGCGATCGGCGAGGCACATGCAGCGCACGAAGTGCTCGTATTTCCCGATCAGAAGATCGGTTCCGAGGACTTGATGCGTTTCGGGCGCTACTTCGGAGAGCTCACCGTTCATCCGTTCTCGACCAACGCCGCGGACAACGCGGCGCTCATCGTCTACGACAACAAGGAAGGCAATCCGCCGGCTGCGACCGACATCTGGCATACGGACGAGACGTTTCGGGAGTGCCCGCCGATGGGCACCATGCTCTGCTCGAAGGTCGTTCCGGCGCTCGGGGGCGACACGGTCTTCGCCAGCATGACGGCCGCATACGACGGGCTGTCCGACCGGATGCAACACTTCATCTCGGGGCTCGAGGCAGTACACGACTTCAAGCCGTTCAAGGAGCTTTTCTCGCAGACGGAGGAGGGCCGCAAGCGGCTCAAGCGCTACGAGGAGCTGTATCCTCCGGTCACGCATCCCGTGGTGCGGGTGCATCCGATCACCGGGCGCAAGGCGATTTTCGTCAATCCGCAGTTCACGCTCTACATCAAGGGTATGGAGGAGCGGGAGAGCCGCTCCTTGCTCGACACCCTGTTTCGGGTCACGTCGATCCTGGAGTACCAGTATCGCCATCGCTGGCGGCCGGACATGTTGGTCTTCTGGGACAACCGCTCTGCGCAGCATTCGGCGGTGCATGATTACTATCCCCAGCGGCGCTTGATGGAGCGGGTGACGATCAAGGGCGATCGGCCCATCGGCCCGGGCGCACCGGCCGACCCGGCGGAACTGCGCCGGTTCAAGATGCCGCCCATAACGGCCTTCGAAGGCCGCCGCGCCGTCCGGCAGCATGAGCGTGGCAAAGACCTCATGTAGCTTGCGGGGACAAGGCAACCGCAGGAGAATCCTCGCGGCAGGAAGTCGACTATCAGTTCCTTGGAGGAGGGAATATGGTGCGGAAACTTTTGTTGGCCGCAACAGCGGCCGCGGTCGCGCTGGGCTCTGCAGGCCAGGCGACTGCAGGATACCCTGAGAAAGACATCACGTTCCTCATCCCGTTCAGCCCGGGGGGCGGCATGGACTCGACGGCGAGACAGATCGCCAGCGTCCTGCCCAAATATCTCCCCAACAAGGTGAACGTCGTGCCGAAGAACGAGGCGGGCGCCGGCGGGCGGCTCGCAATGGGCCAGCTCTATCGCGCGAAGCCGGATGGCTACACGATCTCGGTCTTCAACATTCCCGGCGCGGCGATGCCGCAGATGACCGGCGAGAAGGTGAGCTACGACATCACCAAGGTCGTCTGGATCGGCCGCATGTCGACGAGCCCCTATCTCCTGGGTGTGAGCGCCAAATCCGACATCAAGACGGTTGAGGACATCAAGAAACTGGGCCGGCCCCTGAAAATTGCGAGCGTGGGTTTCGGCACGACCGTATACACCGCGGCAAGCATTGCCAAGTCCGTGATCGGCTTCAAGGCCGCCATGGTCACCGGCTACAAGGGGACCCGGAATATCATTCTCGGCGTCATTCGCGGCGACGCCGACGCCGCCATCGCCCCCACCCAGACCTTTGCGAGCTTCGTTCGCTCGGGTGACATTCGCGGCGTGGTGACTTTCGAGGAGAAATCGAGCTATCCGGGCGTCCAGACGATCGCCGAAGCCGGATATCCGCAGCTAACGGGACTCGGCGTCGAGCGGCTCATCGGCGCGCCGCCGGGCCTGCCCGCCGAAATCCAGAAGATCCTCTCGGACGCGGTAGGAAAGGCGATCCAGGACCCGGAGTCTGTGGCCTGGGCCAAGAAGACCAAGCGGCCGTTCGCTTACCTGCCTGCGGAGAAGACCCAGGCTGCCGTGGATCGCGCCCTGAAGAACCTGGCCGATTATCCCGATGCGCTGAAGGAGCAGAAGTAACGCGACCGCGCCGCGCGGGACGGAAACCACGCGTCATCCGTTTAAGACAACGCACCGGCGGAATCGCTAGCGGTTCCGCCGGTGCTGTATTGGTCACCGCGAGGTCGATGAGCAAAGCACGCCCCGAGAATGCTTGAGTCAGCGACATCCGCGCTCGCGCTTCTGTTCACGATGGAGGGCGTGCTGTTTCTCGGCATCGGCGTCGTCGTCGGGCTGCTCTTCGGCGCGATTCCGGGGCTCGGCGGAACCACCGCGATCGCGCTGCTCATTCCGCTGACGTACGGGATGCAGCCGGAAACGGCCTTCACCCTGTTCGGCGGCGTCATGGGATCGGTCGCCTTCGGCGGATCGATCTCGGCGATCCTGCTGAACACGCCCGGGATTCCGCCGAACGCGGCCACCTGCTTCGACGGGTTTCCCATGGCGCAGCAGGGCAAGGCCGGCGCGGCCATCGGGGCGGCGGCGACGGCCTCGTCCCTGGGAGGCCTCATCGGCGTCGCGATCCTCATCGCGGTCATACCTATCGCCAAGGAAATCGTGTTGCTGTTCGGCCCGCCCGAGTTCTTCGCGCTCGCGATGCTTGGACTCGGCGCGATCGCCCTATCGACCGGCGGACATTTCCTGCGCGGTCTGATCAGCGGTGCGTTCGGCCTTGCGCTGGCATTTATCGGGTTCGATGCCGTCAACGGCGGGACGCGGTTCACGGGCGGGATCGAGTATCTCTTCGACGGGATCCAGATCGTCCCGGCGCTCACCGGACTGTTCGCCATCGCCGAGATGATCAACCTGACGACCAAGGGAGGCATCGTGGCCTCCGAGGGCCGCGCGGACGTCAAGATTTCGCGCGTCAGTGACGGCGTCAAGGCGGTATTCCGAAACCTGCCCACGCTCCTGCGCGGCTCTGGCATCGGGGCTTTCATCGGCGCTGTTCCGGGTGTCGGTGGGACGGTCGCGTCCTTCATCGCTTATGCCGCCACCGTTCAGGCTTCGAAGAACCCGGAAAGCTTTGGGAAAGGAAACATTCTTGGTGTGATCGCGCCGGAATCGGCGAACAACGCGAAGGATGGCGGCGCCCTGATTCCGACGTTGGCGTTTGGGATTCCCGGCAGCGCGGAGATGGCGATCTTCCTGGGAGTACTCGTCCTGCACGGGTTGGAGCCGGGGCCCCTGATGCTGCTCGAGCACGAGGGCACCGTGTTCAGCCTGATCGTGGCACTCGCCCTGGCAGCAGTCATCGCCTCGCTGATCGGGCTCGCGGTCGCCCGGTATCTGGCGCTGGTCACCTTGCTCGACGTGCACATCCTCGTCCCCGCCGTCGTCTCGATCGCGCTCGTCGGGGTCTTCGCGCTTCACTCGCGGTTCGGCGACGTGGTCGTTGCTCTCGTATTCGGAGTCATCGGCTACCTGATGATGCGCTTCGATTATCCGCGGATCACCGCGGTCATCGCGCTCGTGCTCGGTGAACTGGCGGAGCGCAGCTATCATCAGTCGATCATGATCGGGGACGGGCATATCACCATCTTCTTCACCCGCTGGATCTCGCTCGGCCTTCTGCTCGTGACCGTGCTCATCGTCCTTACGCCGGCGCTACGCCTGTATCTCAATTCCCGCCGCGCAACCGGCGTGCGAGCACGATGAGCGCGACCCGATCGAAGGCTCTGAACCTGTTGCCCCCGATGGCGATGCTGGCGTTCAGCATCGGCTTCCTGGGCTGGGCCTATACCTATGGCGAACGGGCGCAACAGATGCCCGTCCTCGTGGGCTGGATCATGTCCGTCCTGTGCGCGCTCGACGTCGTTGCATCCTCCCGCACCCGAGCCGGCAACCTGGTCCGCGCGCTCTTCGCGGGAACCCGAGTCGATCGCGGAGCGGTAAAGGGGACTGGCAAGCCTATCGCTCGATCGGTGGTGTCGATCCTTTGGCCGACGGCGTTTATAAGCCTTGTCGCGGTATTCGGTTTCCTGCCGGTTATCCCGGTCTATGTCTTCTTGTTCGTCGTCTTGCAAGGCAGGAAATCCGTCCGCCAAGGGCTCGCCGCGGCGACCTTCACGACCGCGCTTACCTTCGTCCTCTTCAAGCTGGCGCTGGGCTACGAGGTTTACCAGGGACTCTTGTTTTCCGGCTGAGCCGGCCGCGCGCCCGCGCGCGGTCTATTTCAGCAGGTAGCCGAACTTCTCCAGTGCCTTGCGCGCGACCTCCGGGCTGGGCATGTTCACCTTGGGAAACTTGTCGCGCCAGTGGAATGGCCGGCAAGCGTCGATGATCGCCCGCGAGTTGGTGTTGTTGCCCTTGTCCTTCTGGTCCGGAGGAATGCGCGGATCGAGCGGCGTGCTCCACGTGTTGGTGATGATGTCGATGCACGTCGCGGGATCGGAGCGGGTAAGCATCGCCCACATCAGCTCCTCCAGGTTGCTCACGTCGATGTCGTCGTCCACCACGATCACGTACTTGCCAGCGTAGGCGCCCGCGTGACACATGGCGGCCACGTGCCCGGCTTGCTTGGAGTGCCCGCCGTAGCGCTGCTTGATGGATACCCCGAGGAGCAGACGCGAGCCACCCACTTCGTGCGCCCAGACTGCGCTCACGTCCGGAACGCCGGCCTGCTGCACGTACTTGCGGATCAGGGCCGAACGGGTGACCGCGCGGTAGCGGGCCATCTCCTCCGGCGGCCGCAGGGGCGGGCAACCAAGCAGGATCGGGTCGTTGCGATGACAGATGGCCTTGATGTCCAGCACCGGCTCCTCGCGGATGTCGCTGCCGTAGTAGCCGGTCCACTCTCCGAAGGGTCCCTCCGCCCTGCGCTTGCCGGGTTGCACGAAACCTTCGATCACCATTTCCGCATTGGCGGGAATCGGCAGGCCCGTCACCTTGCCGCGCACGCATTGCACCGGCTTGCCCCGCAGCCCGCCCGCGATGTCGAACTCGCAGACGCCGTAAGGCATTTCGCTGCAGGCAACGAGAAATTGCAGCGGATCGCCGCCGACCACGACCGCCACCGGCATCGGCTCGTTGCGCGCCTGGTATTTGTCGCGGTGGATCCGGCCGTGCTTGCCCGGAGACATATAAAAGCCGAGCGAATTCTTGTCGTGGATCATGACGCGGTAGGTGCCCACGTTGATCCACTTCTCCTCCGGGTCGATCGTGACGTTGTAGCTACCCGTCCCGATGTAGCGCCCGCCGTCGCCCTCGTGCCAGGTCGGCACCGGGAACTTCGTGATGTCGATGTCCGCGCCGGTGATCACGTTCTCGAAGATCGGACCGGTCTCGACAAACTGATGCGGGACCGACTTCAGCTCGCGCATGTAGTTCTCGAGGAAGGCCTCCGAGAGCTCGAGCTTGCTGTATTCGAGCGGGAAGCCCAGGGTCATGTTCCGCCGCTTGCCGCCGAAGAAGTTCACCAGCACCCGCTGCCCACTCCGGCAGCCCGGCACGTCGTCGAAGATCACGCACGGCGCGTTCTCGTCGTGCATCACGAGCTCGGCCGCCATCCCGATCTCCTCCTGCCAGGAGGCGCCCTTGACGACCCGGACCTCGCCGAGCTTCTCGGCCTGCGCGATCCAGTCCCGGAGATCCTCGTACGGGATCCGCAAACCCCGTCCCTCGCGCGTCGCCGCCGCGTCGTCCTTGCCTCTCACCGCTCTCACCATCGGTTCGTTCATTGCGCGCTTCCTTTTCTGACGGTCACGGGTCGTCTGCGATGCTCGTCCGGCGGTTGCCTGGTCGGGTGAGCATTCTGGGTCGCCTTATACTACGCGTGAGGCACCTCGGGCGAAACCGCTGCCTCGGTTCGCCTAATACGAGACGGGGACGAACAGCTCGTCCACCGGAAGCGGCTGCGCAATAAGGTGCTGCTCGGCCATGTACTGGACGAGCGCCTCCAGAGTCGGGCGGTTGGGCTCGATCCCGTAAGGCCAGGGATCGCCGCCGAACACCTCGTCGATCTCGTCGATGTCGGCGAATAGCCAGGGCAGCATGTAGCGCTGCGCGCCCGAAAAGCGCATTGCGTGGAGCGCCCAATTCTTCGCGGCGTCGAACGCGTTGTACAGGCTCCGGGCAACCCAGGGGTCGCGTTCGTACACGTCGCGGCGAATCACGACGAGGTGCATGATCGGATGGATCCTGGTGCGCAGGTAGAAATCTCGTTCCACCGTGCGGTAGTCGGGGAGGAGTCGCACCACGTCGGGATGGGTCCGGAGCGACTCGGGCAGGCGCGAGCCGAGCACCGCGTCGATATCGCCATCGGCCAGCATGTCGCTCAAGGATTTGCCGCTGCGGTTGATTTCGATCTCGACCGGGCGCAGTAGCGGCCGGGCGTGCGGTTCGCCGTGACTGCCCCCCTTCTCCACCGCGCCTTGCACCCAGTGGATCGTGCTCAGATCCACGCCGAAATCGTGTTGCAGATGACCGCGGATCCAAATCGCCGCGGTCTGGGTATAGAGCGGCGTGCCCACCCGCTTCCCCTCCAGGTCCTTCGGCGCGCGGATGCCCGAGTTCCGATTGATGCAGATGAAGCCGTGGCGAAAGCACTTCGAGGGGAACACGGGCAATCCGACGAACGGACAGTCGCCCGCCGCCGTCATGGCGATGAACTCCGAGCTCGACAGCTCGGACACGTCAAATTCCCGCTTGCCGACCATGCGGTCGAAGATCTCGCGCGGCGCCTGGATCTCCAGGAAATCCAGGTCGATTCCCTCCGGCTTGACGGCGCCGTTGCGCAGCGCCTCGATCCGGTCGTAGCCGCCGCACGCGAAAGTGAGCTTCAGATCGGCCATCGTCTCCCCTTGGCCATAGCCGCCGGAACGACGCCGGCGGTCATCCATTCTAGCCGGCCCGGGCGCCGTATCCGTGCTCGCCGCGCCGGCCGAATCTCTGCACAATGTGCGCGACCGATATCCCGACGGAGGAGACGCTCCCGATGAATCTCATCGAAGATCTGGCCGCGGCCTACCGCATCCTTGCGGAGCACGGCGTGATCGATGCATACGGCCACGTCAGCGTGCGCTCGGATCGTGACCCCGCCTGTTACCTGCTCGCGCGCTCGCTTGCGCCGGAGCTCGTCACCGTGGAAGACATCATGGAGTACGACCTCGACAGCAATCCGCGCGAAGCGCGCGGGCGCGAGTCCGTCCGGGAGCGCTTCATCCACGGGGAGATCTACAAGGCCCGGCCCGAGGTAATGGCCGTGGTCCATACCCATTCGCCGACGGTCGTCCCGTTCAGCGTCACGACGGTGCCCCTGCGCCCGATCTTTCACATGGCCGCGTTCGTGGGTGACGGTGTGCCCATCTTCGAGATCCGCGACGCCCAGGAAGGCACTGACCTCCTGGTCAAGACACCCTATCTCGGACAGGCGCTGGCGCGAACGCTGGGAGAAAAGCCCGCCGCGCTGATGCGCGGCCACGGTTCCGTGGTCGTGGGCGAGAATCTACCCCGCGCAGTAGGGCGCAGCATCTACATGGAGCTGAGCGCCCGTATGCAGGCGCAAGCCATGGCCATCGCCGGCCCCGGGGGGAAGATCACTTACCTCGACGCGAAGGAGGTGCACGCCTCCGTGCCGGTGCAGAACTATAACCGCGCCTGGCCCATGTGGCGGGCACGGGCGCTCGCCCAGATGAAATCGCAAGCGTGACGCGCCGGCGCGGCCAACGCATCGCAGCGGCCCCTACGTCTTCGGGGCTCCCGGCTTTCGGGTAAGTCGGCCGCGCGAGGTCAGCACCGCACGGCCTTCGCGCTTGCGCAGATCGACGAGAAACTCCGCAAGAGCTCCGAGCTCCGCGGCCCGCGCGGTCGTGTGGCGCGCCACGAGCGCAATCGTCCGCCGGGGCGCCGGCGGCGCGAGTGGGCGGGCGACAAGCCCCGTGTTGTTCAGTGCACCGCTCCGCAACGCGAGCTCGGGCACGAGGGCGAGGCCGAGGCCGGATTCGACCATCTGCATCAAGGTTAGCAAGCTGGTGGCCTCCAACCCCGACGCGCTCGGTGTCCTCCCGGGCTCGCAGGCGGCGAGCGTGTGATCCCGCAGGCAATGCCCTTCCTCGAGGAGCAGCAGTCGCTCGGCGATCGGCCCAGCAAAGGGGGGGCGCTTGGCCTTGAGCGCCGGGTCGCCCTCGGGCCCCGCGAGCCAGAATTCGTCGTCGAAGAGCGGCTGCACACGCAGCTCGCCCGTGTCGTAGGGAAGCGCGATGAGCGCGAGGTCGAGCTCGCCGTCGCGTAGTCGTGCCAGCAGATTTCCCGTCAGGTCTTCGCGCAGCACGAGCTTGAGCGCCGGATAGCAGTCGCGGAGCCCGGGGAGCGCTTTCGGCAGCAGGAAAGGCGCGATCGTCGGAATGACCCCAAGCCGCAACGTTCCACTCATGGGTTCGGCGGAGCCCGCGGCGAGATCGACGAGATCCTCCGCCTCGGCGATCAGCGATCTGGCGCGATCCGCAATTTCCCGCCCCAACGGCGTCACCACGACCGAGCGCCGGTCGCGCTCAACGACCTGGGCGCCGAGGATGGTCTCGAGCTCCTTGAGCCCGGCGCTGAGCGTCGACTGGGTCACGAAGCAGGCTTCCGCCGCGCGCGTGAAGTTGAGGTGCTCAGCGATGGCGACGAGATAGCGCAGCTGGCGAAGGGAGGGCAAGGCGCGCATGGAGAAAGCCGGCGGGAAAGCGGACGGCAATCCGGATGTGTTATCGATAAACTCGATCATAACACTCAATATTATTCGTTGGAATCGATATCGACGGGGCGGCACAATGCACCCGTCGATTCTGAAAACCAGCACAGGAGGCAGCAATGAAACCCGAATCAGTCACCGTCCAGAACCTCGAGGCCGCTTTCGCGGGCGAGAGCATGGCGCACATCAAGTACCGTTACTTCGCCAAGCTCGCGCGCGAGGCCGGCGACATCGAGACGGCACGCATCTTCGAAGAGACCGCCGACCAGGAAGTGCAACACGCGTTCGGCCACCTCGATCTGCTCTACCCGAAAGCGCAGCTCACTCCCGCGAAGGCGCTCGAGATCGCGATCGAAGGCGAGACCTACGAGTACACCGAGATGTATCCGAAGTTCCGCCATCTCGCGGTCGAGGAAGGCAACGCCGCGGCGGTCAAGGAATTCGACGAGCAGATCGCCGAGTCCAAGGAACACGCCGAGAGCTTCCGGCGCACGCTCGAGAAGGCCGCACGGCGCTTCGCGGCGCTCGCCAAGGTGGAAGAGCGGCACGCCAACCAGTACCGCGCAGCGCTCGCCAAAGCCAGCGCATGACGGATCACGAACGAAAGGAGATCGAAATGAAGACATGGCAATGCGTGGTGTGCGGCTTCGTCTACGACGAGGCCAAGGGACTTCCCGAAGAAGGCATCGCGGCAGGAACGCGCTGGGAGGACATCCCGGCCGACTGGGGCTGTCCGGACTGCGGCGTCGCGAAGGCGGATTTCGAGATGGTCGAAGTGGTGGCGGCCTGACGGCCGCCGCTTGAAGCGAAAGGAGGCTCGGGAATGAAGATCGATATCGGCATCGACACGAAAGACCGCAAAGCGATCGCGGACGGCCTGTCGCGGCTGCTCGCCGACTCCTATGCGCTCTACCTCAAGACCCACAACTTTCACTGGAATGTGACGGGGCCCATGTTCCAGACGTTGCACACGCTCTTCATGGAAGAGTACACGGAGCAGTGGAACGCGCTGGATCTCATCGCAGAGCGCATCCGGGCCCTGGGCCATCCGGCGCCTGGCTCGTCCAAGCAGTTCGCGAAGCTCTCGTCCATTCCGGACGAGGAGGGCGTGCCAGCGGCGCGGGACATGATCCGGCAGCTCGTCGAAGCGCAGGAGGCCGTGGCGCGCACCGCTCGCTCGGTGTTCCCGACGGTCGAGAAGGCCGGCGACCAGCCGACTGCGGACCTTCTCACCCAGCGCCTGCAGGTCCACGAGAAGAACGCGTGGATGTTGCGGAGCCTGCTGGAGCAGTAATGGGAAAGGCGCCGATCATCGTTCTCGGCAGCGGGCTCGCGGGCTATGGTGTCGCGCGCGAGCTCCGCAAGCTCGACGCCGAGCGAGCGCTCGTGGTCGTCAGCCGCGACGAGGCGCGGGCTTATTCCAAGCCGATGCTCTCGAACGCTTTCGCGTCGGGAAAGACGGTGACTCAGCTCGGCGGAGCGAGCGCCGCGGACATGGCTGCGCAGCTCCGCGCAGAAGTTCGCGCGAACACTGAAGTCCGTGCAATCGATACAGTGCGACGGGCGATCGAGCTCGATGGGGAGACGCTTACTTACTCGAAGCTCGTGCTGGCGCTCGGCGCGGATCCGATTTCGGTGCCGCTTGCGGGCGACGCGGCCGACGAAGTTCAGCGCGTAAACGACCTCGAGTCCTACGCGCGATTTCGCGCGAAGATCGAGGGGCGCAGGCGTGTCGTGCTCTTGGGTGCCGGCCTCATTGGCTGCGAGTTCGCCAACGATCTCGCGACGGCCGGCTACACTGTGGACGTCGTCGATCCGGCGCCCCAGCCGCTCGGCAGGCTCCTGCCCGGACCCGCCGCCGAGCGCGTAGAGGCTGCGCTGGCCCGCGTCGGCGTGCGCTGGCATCTCGGAACGACCGCGACAACGGTGTCGCACGCAACCGAAGGGCTGCGCGTTGCGCTCGCAGACGGCATGGACCTCGAGGCCGATGCCGTACTCGCGGCGATCGGCCTGCGGCCGCGGACCGATCTCGCGCGCCGTGCCAGCCTGACCGTCAATCGCGGCATCGTGACCGACCGTTTTCTCGCCGCGAGTGCACCCGATGTCTACGCACTCGGCGACTGTGCCGAGGTCAACGGTCAGGTGCTTCCGTTCGTCGCCCCGATCATGCATGCAACACGCGCGCTAGCGCGCACGCTTGCCGGCATGCCGACCGCGGTGACCTACCCGGCGATGCCCGTCGTGGTCAAAACGCCTGCGTTGCCGGTCGTGGTCGCCCCGCCGGCCGGATCAGATGGTGCGTGGGAGACGGAAGCGGCCGAAGAGGGCGTGGAAGCGCGTTTCGTCGATGGCGCCGGCGTGCTCACCGGGTTCGCGCTCGTCGGCGCGGCAACGTCTAGAAAGCAGGCGCTCGCCCGCCAGCTCCCGCCCGTGCTGGCCTAGTTCCCCAAATGGTGCCGGCCTGCGCCACTAAACCTGCATGGAGTGCAGGACGTTCTGGCCGGTTCTCTCTATATGCCCCCGCAGAAGGTCGCAGGCGGTGACCGCGTCACGCGCGAGCGTGGCTTCGGTGATGCTGCGATGCTCGGCGGGGACGTCGCGATCGAAGTCGTGCGCCGAAAGAAACAGGCGCCGGTAGCGGTCGTTCAGATCATGCAGCTGGTCGCAAAACTGGAGCAGGATCGGCGAGCCGCACGCGCGAATGAGCGCTTCGTGGTACGCGCGGTGCCAGGTCTCCCACTGCTCGCCTTCCGCGGGATTCATCCGGCTGCTCTCGAGCTTTCCCAGGCGATGCTGGTGGGCGAGGACGTCCGCCTCCCACGCGTCGTCGCCCTGCTCGATCGAGCGCTGCAGCGCCATGCTCTCGAGCAGCATGCGCAAGCTGATCACCTCGGCAAGATCGGCCCTGGACACCGGTGCAACGCGATAGCCGCGGTTCTCCTCGGTAGTGATCAGCCCCTCGGCCACGAGCCGCGAAACGGCTTCGCGGATCGGGCTCCAGCTCACGCCGAACTCCGCTTTCAGATCCTCGAGACGAATTCTCGCTCCGGGCTGGCGGCGACCCGCAAGGATGTCGGTGCGCACCCGGTCGCAGATCGCGCCGGCGAGGGTGCCGCCCTGTGGCGATTCGCTTCCGGTCCTGGCCTCTAACAACAAAGCCTGATCAGGATGGCGTTGACTCATGGTGATTCGGTTTCTCGAGAAAATGGACCAGCCGCCAAGCAGCGCCAGATCGCGGACAAGCCAGGCAGCAACCGGCGCGCGTCAGAGCGTCTTGTGCGTGGAATCGCAGAACGGTTGCTTGCCGGTCCGTTTGCATCCGCATAGCAGCACCGTTGCATCCCTGTCCTGTACCCAGATGACGGGCTTGATGCCCGCCTTGGACCCGGTATGCGACCCATCGCAAAAGGGCTGCATCTTGCTCATTCCGCAGGCGCACCATGCGTACCGGTAGGTGGCGAGCAACTCGATCCGGAAGGGGCCCTTCTGGGCGATCAACGGCTCTTCGGTGTTGGACATCGTAGTGGGCCTTGTTGGTTGCCGCGGCGCCCAAAGGCGACGCACCACCTGAATCGTTGCCAGGCCCCGTCGCGGATCATTCGACGAAGCGCTTGACCGGGCTCCCGGCGGTGCTTTATCGTTATTTTGCCACGTTATCGGAAACCGAAGTCAAGGGGGGAAGCCCATGCGTGTCGCCGCCTCCGTCAACGCCGACCCGACCCAGTGCGCGGTCGTCAACACGAACGAGGTTCCGTGGGAGAAAACCGAGTACCCCGGCGTATCGCGGAAGGTGCTCGAATTCGTGAACGACCCGAAGAAGGGGCGCGAAACCTCCCTCCTCAATTTCGAGCCGGGCGCGAGCATGCCGGCGGAGACGCTCGCCGACCGGCTCGACATCTTCGTCGTCGAGGGAACGTATTCCGATGGCCACGGCGATTACGGGCCGCACACCTTCATCCGCAATCCGCCCGGGTTCCACCACGCGCCTGCGTCCAAGACGGGCTGCGTCATCTACGCGAAGTGGCGCGTTCCGATCCGCGCGGCCGCCGGCGAAAGGATCGTGGTCGACGCCAAAACGGCGCAGTGGATGGCCTTTCCTCATCGAGGCGCGGACGTCCTGCATCTCTACCCGAACAAGGACGGCATCGAGACAAGCCGCATCGGTAACGTGCACCCGAACCGCCAGCTTCCTTCGCACGACCATTCGATCGGCGAGGAGACGCTGGTTCTCGAAGGCTGCCTCAAGGACGAATACGCCGCGTACACGACCGGAGTCTGGTTCCGCATGCCATGCGGCATGCCGCACGCGCCTTTCACAGAAAACGAAAACTGCAAGATGCTGATCCGCGAGGGCGACCTCATCTGGTGATCGGCCCGTCTCCGGTCAAGCCGGAGCGTTTTGGAAGACCAAAGGAGGAGAAAAATGCGTCAACCCGCACTCGCACTACGCTCGCTCGCCGCGGCGACGATCCTGTCAGCGGCGTCCTGGATCGCCCCGGTCCATGCGGCCGACTACACCATGAAGATCGGCCTCGGCACCATGAACGACATTCAGCATCAGTGGGCAAACTGGATGAAGGAGGGAATCGAGGCGCGGAGCAAAGGTCGCATCGAGGTCAAGGTGTTCCCTCGCAACCAGCTCGGAACGATCGCGAGCCAGATCGAGGGGCTTCAGCTCGGCACGGTCGAGGCGTTCATCGCGCCCGCGGATTTCTTCGCCGGCGTCGACCCGCGGTTCGGCGTCTTCAGCATCCCGCTGCTGTTCAAGAATCCCGCGCAGGCGGAGAAGGTACTGCTCGACCCGGAGACGAACGAGGCGATCATGGGACTGGGCGCCGATAAGAATCTGCAGGTCGTATCCGTGACCACGTATGCGTTCGCCCACTACTTCGGCAAGGAGCCGCTCCGCACCCTGGACGACTTCAAGGGCAAGAAGCTGCGCGTCAACGCCACCGACGCCGAGCGGGCGAAGATGCGTGCGTTCGGCGCCACGGCCGTCCCCATGGATCTCGGGGAGGTCGTTCCGGGGTTGCGGCAGGGCGTGATCGACGGCACGATGAGTGCGACGGCGGTCTACGTGATCTTCAAGTTCTACGACATCGCCAAAGTGCTGACCGAAGTCGACGATACGATGATCATCTCCACCGGCGCCGTCAGTCGCCCCTGGCTCGCGAAGCTGCCCCCCGATCTGCGCCAGATCGTGATCGAGGAAGGCGCCAAACTGCAGCCGCGCACAATGGCGCGCTCACGGGAGCTGGACGCCGGGATGCGCAAGAAGTGGGCGGAGGTCGGCGGCAGCTTTGTGAAGCTTCCTGCCGCGGATCAAGCCAAGGTTAGATCGCTGCTTGCGCACATCGGCGACGACGTGACGAAAGGCAATCCCGCAGTCAGCGGTTTCTACAAGCAGCTGAAGTCGACGTCGGCGAAGTACTGATTCCGCTCCGTTAGAAGGGGGCGAGTCCGGATGCTCCGATTCGTATTCGCCACCCTCCCGCGTTGGGCGCTCGGCACGCTGATGTTGCTCGGCGTCGCAATCAACATCGCGAATGTCATCGGCCGATATGCGTTCGGCTATGCCTTGTTCTGGGCCGAGGAGGTGATGGTCTTCATCACCATCTGGGGCGTCTTCATCGGCATAGCGGCGATCAGCTACAACGGCGATCACCTGAACATGGATCTGTTCTCCGCGGCCATCCGCGGGCCATGGAGAGCGATCCTCAATGGCTTCGTCGCCGCGGCGATGATCGCCTGCTGCGGCTTCGTCGTCCTGCAGTCTTTTCAGGTCGTGACGCTCTTCGTCCAAGCCAAGCAGGTCAGCGTGTCGGCGGGTATCCCGAAGGCCATTCCGCACGCGGCCCTTTTGACGGGATTCGCGCTCGCGGCCCTCGCGGTCGTCGTTCGCATCCGCTCCTATCTGACAGGTAAGTTCTAGGAGCCCATCGCGATGGGATGGGTGATGGCGCTCCTGCCGATCGTTCTGTTGGCGCTCGGCTTTCCGCTATTCCTGATCCTGCTCGCGACGTCCATTGTGGTGCTGCTGGTGTTTGCCGACGTGCCCACGACGGCGGTTCATCAGGTCATGTTCAGCAGCATTGACAAGTACGCACTGCTCGCCGTGCCGTTCTTCATCTTCGCCGGTGATCTGATGGGAAGAGGCGGAGTGTCGGAGCGCCTCGTGCGCTGGGTCACATCGATGATCGGCGGAGTCCGCGGCAGTCTCCCTCTCACCGCACTGGGCACGACCACGGTATTCGGCGCGATATCGGGATCCACTGCCGCAACCGTCGCGGCGGTGGGAGGGCTCACCTACCAGCGCCTGCGCGATGCGGGGTACGACGAGAAGTTCTCGAGCGGTCTGCTCATTTCTGCAGCGGCGATCGACAACCTGATCCCGCCGTCGATCGGCTTCATCCTCTACGGTATCGCCGCCGAGGCGTCCATCGTCCGGTTGTTCGCTGCGGGCATCTTGCCGGGTCTCGTGCTTGCGGCGGCCTTTGCTGCGTACATCCTGTTCTACACCGGCCGCCGCGGCGATCGCGGCGTTGCGCCGTTCCGGCTTTCGGAATTCCTCGCGGCAACGCGCGCCGGCATCTGGTCGATCGCCGCGCCGGTGATCATTCTGGGTGGCATCTACAGCGGCGTGTTCTCCCCGACCGAAGCTGCAGGTGTTGCCTGCGTGTACGCGATGATCGTCGTCGGGCTGGTCTATCGCGAGATGGGACTTCGCGAAATCTTCAGGACTGCCGCGCGCTCGATGTACCTCACCGCACAGATCTTCGTCATCGTTGCCTGCGCCGGTGTGTATTCATGGCTACTGACAGTGAGCGGCGCCGCGCAAGCCGCGACGGATTTCATCACCGCACTCGCGTGGCCAACCTGGGCGGTGCTGCTCGCCATCAATGGGTTCCTGCTGCTCGTCGGCATGGTGCTCGATACGGCGTCCTCCATCCTCGTGCTGGCCCCGCTTCTGTTGCCCATAGCCATGGCCGCCGGCGTTGGCCCGATTCACTTCGGCGTAATACTCGTGATGAACCTCAGCATCGGCACGTTCACCCCTCCATTCGGGCTTAACATCTTCGTCGGCCAGGCAGTGTTCAGGGCGCCCTTGTCCTCCATCTATCCGGGATTGTTGCCGTTCATCGCGGTAGCGATCGCGGCGCTTCTCGTGGTGACATTCATTCCCCAACTTTCCCTCTGGATACTGCAATTCCTAAGATGAGCAAAGCCCAGGCCTTTCACTCCCATGGCCCGGTGGACGTACACGCCCACTGGTATCCGAAGCGCTTTCTGGATCTGCTTGCGGAGAAGGGCCCCGCGCATGGTCTCGAATGGCGTGAAATCGACGACAAGGGGCCGCAGTTCAAGGTTGGATATCTCACCACCGGCCCTTTGGGCCCACGCTTCGTCGACCTCGACGCGCGGCTCGCCGCGATGGACGAGCAGGGCGTCAAGGTGCACGCCCTCTCACTTTCGCAGCCCATGGTGTACTGGGCCGGGCGCGAGCTCGGCGAGCGGCTCGCAGCAACTTTTAACGAAGAGCTCGCTCGCGCACACGAGCGCGCGCCGCGGCGGCTCGTGGGTCTCGCTGCGCTGCCGATGCACGAGCCGGACCTCGCAGTGAAGGAAGTCGAACGCGCGGCCAAGTTGCCCGGCGTGCGGGGTTTCTACATGTCCACACGCGTGAACGACCGAGAGCTCTCCGAACCGGCTTTCTTTCCTGTCTATGAACGCATCGAAGCACTGGGGCTGCCGATCTTTCTGCATCCCGTCTTCGTGATTGCCAACGAGCGGCTGCAGAAGCACTACCTCACGAACCTGCTGGGCAATCCGTTCGAGTCCGCGATCGCAGCCGCGCATCTCATCTTCGGCGGCGTGCTGGACCGCTATCCGCAGCTCACGGTCGTCCTGCCGCATGCCGGCGGGGCATTCCCGTGGCTCGTGGGGCGACTGAGCCGCGGCTGGGAGAAGCGTGCGGACCTCAAGAGCACGAGTCGACAGTCGCCGGTCGAGTATCTGCGCCGGTTCTATTACGACACGGTGGGTTACTCGGACGACGTGCTCGACTACCTGGTGCGCGTCATCGGTGCCGACCGGGTGCTGATGGGCAGCGACTATTGCTTCCCGATCGCCTATGAGCGACCAGTGGAAATCGTGACCGCGCATTCCAAGCTTGACGAGGCAGCGAAGCACGCTATCACCGAAGTAAACGCTGCGCGCCTGCTCGGATTGTAGAGAGAGGAGACCAACATGAAAGACGACATGCTTCCCGCGCCGCGGCTCGCGCCGCTTCCTCCCGACCATGACCCGGACCTCACCGAGTACTTTGCGAAGCTCGAGAAGCGCAACGGCTATCTGCCGAACAGCCAGCTGACGATGCAGCGGCGCCCGAAGCTGCTCAAGGCTTACGCCCAGCTTTCCGCCGCGATCTGGGACCCGGAGGGAAGCGTGGACCTCGGCTTCAGGCGCCTCATCGGTCACGTCGCGAGTCGCGCGGCCGGCTGCCAGTACTGCATGGCGCACACCGCTGGCCACGCGTTGCACTCGGAAAGTGTCGACGGGGCGAAGCTTGCGGCCGTGTGGGAGTACCGGACGAGCCCACTATTCAGCGCGGCCGAGCGTGCGGCGCTGGATGTGGCACTGGCGGCCGGCCAGGTGCCAAATGACGTCACCGACGCGATGTTCGCGGAGCTGCGGAAGCACTGGAACGAAGGCGAGATCGTCGAGATCGTCGCCGTGATCGCGCTGTTCGGCTACCTCAACCGCTGGAACGACACCATGGCGACGCCCCTCGAGTCGGATCCGGTCGAGGTGGGCGAGAAGCACCTCGCCGCGATGGGTTGGAGCGTGGGCAAGCACGCACGCAGGGTGTCCTAGGCGTCGGCGCGCGAGGTCGCGCACGGCCTCCGCATGGCCCTCTGAGCACCACCGCGCCGCCATAACATCCTCATTTAGCTCGGTATTCCGCGCGTCCGCCAGTGTGATCGGGCGCGATCGCGCGATCCGCTTGACGCACCAAAATGAATGAGCAATCATTCAATGACCGCATTTCGGACTATCGGGCCGGCCTCGCCGTCCCGGGCCGGCAGTCCGCCCGATCAAGGAGGATCGCACGATGCAACTTCAGGGAAAGACCGCAGTGGTGACCGGTGCCGCATCGGGAATCGGACGTGCAACGGCAGAGAAGCTCGCCGCAGCGGGCGCGCATGTCCTGCTCGGTGACGTCGCCATAGAAGCCGGCGAAGCGGTGGCCGCACGCGCGCGCGAACAAGGGCAGCGCGCCGATTTCTTCCGTTTGGACGTCACCGATCCCGATTCGGTGGAGGCCTTCCGTCGCGACGCGCTCGCCAAGGCGCAGCAGGTGGACATCGTCGCAAACGTCGCGGGCTGGGGGAAGACGGAGCCTTTCGTCAAGAACACGCCGGACTTCTGGCGCAAGGTCGTCGACCTCAACCTCATGGGACCCGTCATGGTGACCCGGGCGTTCATCGAGCCGATGATGGAGCGCAAGGCCGGCAAGATCGTCTCGGTGGCGAGCGACGCAGGCCGCGTCGGGAGCCTCGGTGAGACCGTGTACTCGGCGGCCAAGGGCGGCGTGATCGCATTCACCAAGGGCCTGGCGCGGGAGATGGCCCGCTACAACGTCACCGTCAATTGCGTGTGCCCGGGTCCGACCGATACCCCGCTACTCGCCGCGGTGCCCGAAAAGATCCGCGATGCGTTTGTCCGCGTCACGCCCATGCAGCGACTCGCGCTGCCTGCAGAGGTTGCCGATGCGGTCGTGTTCTTTGCGAGCGACGCGACGAGCTTCGTCACCGGCCAGGTCTTGAGCGTGAGCGGCGGTTTGACCATGGCCGGGTAAGTGTATCGGCCTGGAAGGGCTCGAAACGTCCGCACCCAGTTTTCAGGAAGCATCAGGAGGAACATCATGTACAAGTTGAAGGCGGCCGAGTGGCGGCCCGAGCATTTCAAGTGGGAAGTGAAGAATCGCGTCGCGACCATCACGCTCAACCGACCGGAGCGGAAGAACCCGCTCACCTTCCAGAGCTACGCGGAGCTCCGCGACACGTTCCACAAGCTGCAATACGCGGACGACGTGCGGACGGTGGTCGTCACCGGTGAAGGCGGAAATTTCTGCTCGGGCGGGGACGTGCACGACATCATCGGCCCGCTGGTGAAGATGGAAATGGACGACCTGATGGTCTTCACGCGCATGACTGGAAGCCTCGTCAAGGAGATGCGTAACTGTCCGCAGCCGATCATCGCCGCCGTGGACGGCATCTGCACGGGTGCGGGCGCGATCGTCGCGATGGTTTCGGATTTCCGCTATGGGACGCCCGAGTGCAAGACGGCGTTCCTCTTCGTGCGCGTCGGCCTCGCCGGATGCGACATGGGCGCGTGCGCGATCCTGCCGCGCATCATCGGTCAAGGACGAGCGTCAGAGCTGCTCTATACCGGCCGCGTCATGAAGGCCGAGGAAGGTCTTGCGTGGGGCTACTTCAACGAGCTCGTTTTCCCGGACAAGCTCCTGGCGCGCGCCAACGAGATGGCGCTCACGCTGGCGAACGGCCCGGCGTTCGCACACTCGATGACCAAGAAGTGCCTGCACCAGGAATGGAACATGTCGATCGAGCAGGCCATCGAGGCCGAGGCCGAGGCGCAGGCGATCTGCATGCAGACGCGCGATTTCGAGCGCGCTTACAACGCCTTCGTGAAGAAGGAAAAGCCGAAGTTCGAGGGAAACTAGTGGGTCGACGCGCCCCCACCCTCACTCCCGCTCTCGCGCGCGGGGAGGAGGTGAGAAATCTCTGCGCCCTGTGGCGCAACGGATAGGTCCGCCATGTCCGACTCGACCTTCCTGGCGTGGCCGTTTTTCGAGGAGCGGCACCGCCGCCGCGCTGCGGATCTCGAACGCTTTGCGTCGAACGAGCTTGGCGGGCTCGCAAGCCAGGCGCACGACGCGGATTCGGTCGGCGCCACTTGTCGCGAGATTGTGCGCCGGTTGGGTCGCGCCGGCCTCCTAGAAGCCTGCTGCGTGACGACTGCAGGTGGGGCTTTCGATGTCCGCAGCCTCTGCCTGAGTCGCGACATCCTGGCGCGCCACGAGGGTCTTGCGGATTTCGCCTTCGCGATGCAGGGACTCGGCACGGGACCCATCTCGCTTTTCGGCAGCTCGGCGCAACGGGCCACCTATCTTCCCCCGGTGATCGGTGGCGAGCGCATCGCAGCCTTCGCGCTCTCCGAGCCGCAGGCGGGTAGTGACGTCGGGGCGATCGCGACGACGGCGACGCGTGCGGGCAACGGGTATGTGCTCAATGGAACCAAGACCTGGATTTCCAATGGCGGCATTGCCGACCATTACGTCGTGTTTGCTCGCACCGGCCCCGAATCCGGCTCGAAGGGCTTGTCGGCATTCATCGTGGATGCCGGCACGCCCGGATTCACCACTGCGGAACAAATTCGCACGATCGCACCGCATCCGCTGGCAACGCTCGCATTCAACGATTGCCGCGTGCCGTCGCAGGCGCTGCTCGGCCCCGAGGGGGACGGCTTCAAGATTGCGATGAGCACGCTGGACGTCTTTCGTACCACGGTCGGGGCGGCGGCCCTGGGGCTCGCGCGCCGAGCGCTTGACGAGGCGCTGCGCCGATGCCGGGAGCGCGTCGTGTTCGGCAAACACCTCGGCGAATACCAGCTCAGCCAGGCAAAGATCGCCGATATGGCGGTCGGGATAGACGCCGCGGCGCTGCTCGTCTACCGCTCGGCATGGACGCGCGACACGCAGGGACGGCGCGTGACGCGCGAAGCATCGATGGCGAAGCTGTATGCGACCGAGATGGCGCAGCAGGTCATCGACCAGGCCGTGCAGCTCTTCGGCGGAACGGGAGTCGTTTCGGGTACGACGGTCGAGACGCTGTATCGCGAGATTCGGGCGCTGCGCATCTACGAGGGCACGAGCGAGATCCAGCGGCTCGTGATCGCCAACACGGTCATGGCGGGCGAAGCCAGCCGCTGAAGCGGCGACGGCGAGATGGGAGCGATGAGCACACCGGGCACGGTCGAGAGCGTGGTCACCGATCCCAAGTTGGTCGGTGAGCGACGCCAGCAGATCGTGAGCGCGGCGACAAAGCTCTTTTCGGAGCAGGGTTACTACAGCACGACGATCCAGCACATCGCTCGCGAGGCGGGGATCAGCGTTGGACTGATCTACCAATACTTTCGCGACAAGGACGATGTCCTGTTTCTCTCGCTCAAGCTCGTCCTCGAGACCTACGAGAACGAGATTCCTGCCGCGCTCGAAGGCATCGACCACCCGCTCGAGCGCCTGTGCGCCGCGATCGGCGCGTATTGCCGCGTGGTCGATAAGCTGCGCGAAGCGACCGTACTCACGTACCGCTCCACCAAGTCGCTGCGAGCGGACCGGCGCATTTTCATCAAGGACGGCGAGATCCGCACCAACCGGCTGCTGGAAGCATGCCTGCGCGCGTGCATAGCGGGCGGGCATCTCCGTCCGGTAAACGACCATCTCCTCGTGTACCAGTACGTGCTCTTCGCCCATGCGTGGGCCCTCAAGCAGTGGGCCCTGCGGGATCGGTACTCGCTCGACGAGTACGTCGAAGAAGGCATCAAGCTGCTCGTGGAGCCGTTCCTCACAGACAAAGGGCGCGCCGCCATGGCGCGATTCAAGCGCAAGCAGCGTCGCCGCGACTGACGCGGACTACTGGACGGGACGCGGACGCTGGCCGGCGGATATTGCGCTGCAGCACTCAGGTCGGTTCGGTGGGTTCCCGCACAACCTGACGATTTGTTGATCCAGGCTAAACCCGCTCTCCCTCGCACTGCCTAGCATTGCCGGATGACATGAATGAATGCTCATTCATTCATGGGAGGAGCCATGAACGGAGTCTTTCTCGACGCTTCCCGTCTCGCCTTCGAGGCCGCGCGCGGCATCTGGCCCGATCGCGTCGTGACGGACTATCTGGACCAGTGGGTCGCCACCCGGCCGAACGACCCGGCAATCATTGCCTTCCGCGAAGAAGATCGCGCCACGACGCGGTTGACCTACGGCGAGCTCAATGATCGGGTTGTCGTCATCGCGAGCACGCTCACCGAACTGGGCGTGGCCCGCGGCGATGTGGTCGCATTTCAGCTCCCCAACTGGTGGGAGTTCGTCGCGGTGTACCTCGCCTGCGTCCGCATCGGCGCTGTAGGCAATCCGCTGATGCCGATCTTCCGGCACCGCGAACTCGCATTCATGCTGGCGCTCGCCGAGTCGAAAGTCTTCATCGCGCCCGCGCGATTTCGTGGCTTCGATCATGCGACACTGGCCCGTACCCTCGCCCGCGATGTTCCCTCCCTGCAACACGTGCTGCTAATCGGCGGTAAAGACGCTGACGCGTTCGAGACTCGACTCGCACGGACCGCTTCGAAAGGCGCATATGCGTCGGGCGCTGCGCTTGCGCCGAACGACGTGACCCAGCTCCTCTACACCTCCGGAACGACCGGAGAGCCCAAGGGCGTCATGCACACGTCCAACACCCTGCTCGGCACCGTGCAGAAATTCGCCGAGCGAATGCAGGTGAGCGCTTCGGACGCGGTGTTCATGCCCTCTCCGCTCGCGCATCAGCTCGGATTCGCGTACGGAATCCTGATGACACAGCTCACGGGCAGTCCGCTCGTGCTGCTCGATGTCTGGAATCCCGCGAGCGCCGCGGACCTCATCGAGCGCTACCGTCCGACTTTCTCCTTTGCGGCGACGCCGTTTCTTGCCGACCTCGCCAACTTTCCCGGCATCGAGCACCGACGTCTCGACTCCCTGCGGCTCTTCGTGAGCTCGGGTGCGCCGATTCCGCCGGCCGTCGTTCAAGCCACGCAGGACCGGCTCGGTGTCACCGTCTCGACCTGCTGGGGCATGACCGAGTGTTGCAGCGTCACCATGACACCGCCGAGCGGATACAAGGTCCTCGAATCGGATGGCTGCGCGCTCGACGGCGAGGAAGTGCGCATCGTCGACGAGCGCGGCGAAGCGCTTTCGCGCGGCGCTGAAGGCACGCTCCAGATTCGCGGTGCAGCGCTCTTTGTCGGCTACCTCAAGCGCCCGCATCTCTATGCCCTGGATCCGGACGGCTGGTTCGACACGGGCGACCTGGCGCGCATGGACGACGAAGGCTACATCCGGATCTGCGGGCGCAAGAAAGACATCGTCATCCGGGGCGGCGAGAACATCCCGGTGATCGAAGTCGAAAGCGCGATCTATCAGATGCCCGAGATCGCGGACGTCGCCATCGTCGCGATGCCGGATCCGAGGCTGATCGAGCGGGCTTGCGCGTTCGCCACGCTGCGTCCAGGCCATTCGCTGACGCTCGAGCGGCTCCAGCAGCATCTCCGTACGGAAGGCGTGGCCAAGCATTTCTGGCCGGAGCGGCTCGAAATCATCGACGAGATGCCGCGTACGGCGACCGGCAAGATCCAGAAGTTCGTGCTCCGCGAACGCGCCCGCAAGCTCTTCCCGGAATCCAATGCACATGTCGTGACGTGATGCATGCCCGCGGGCACGTGCTCTTAGCGCGACCCCGCGGTCGATGTTAGGCTCCGCGGCATCGCCCGCGCTTGCCGCCGTTCGACGCCGGCGGCGATCTGCCGATGACGCTAACCGTCCAGCTCACGCGCCTCGCCGTCGCCATGGCCGCGATCGCGATCGCTGCGTTCGTGCCCGGCAACGCGCTCGCCCAGTCGGCCGCCAGCTTCATCGTCGCGATCGGCTCGGTGCAGGTGGTCGACGCCGGAGGCCGCACGCGCGCGGGTGAACGGGGCGGACCGCTCGCTCCCGGCGACCGCGTCATCACCGGCGCCAACGGCCTAGCGCAGATCCGCTTCTCCGACGGCGCGATGCTCTCAGTCCGCGCGAACTCGGACCTGAAGATCGAGGCTCACTCGTTCTTTGGCCCGGGCGACACGCTCGCCACAACGGTGTTGCAGCTATTGAAAGGTGGCCTGCGTGCGATCACGGGGGCAGTGGCGCGGCAGAATCGAAGCGGCTACCGGGTGGTGACGCCGACGGCGACGATCGGCGTGCGGGGCACGGACTTCGAGGCGTTTTACATTCCGGCGCCGATCCCGGGCGGCCTGGCGCCGCCCGACGAGCCCGGCACTTACCTCCGTGTCAGCCGAGGGATCGCATTCCTGCAGACTCCGCAAGGTAACCTTGACGTGCAATCCACGCAGATCGGCTTCGTGCCCGTTGCAGCCGCGCCGCCGCGTCTCCTTCCCCAGACCCCTCGGTTCATGCTGCAGCCGTCGCGGCCGGCGCCCGCGCCCGCGCCAAGATCACAACCGCCGCAGCGAAGCCAGGGCGAGAGTGGTGGACCCACAGTGCGGCAGCTGCAGCCCGTCAATCCCCAGCAGATCGACCCGAGCCGTACATTGACGTCCCCGACGACGGCGCCAACCCTGTCCCCTTCGTTGACCAGTCCGACGACCATCTCGCCAACTCCGATCGCACCGTCCACCTCGCCGACGCTGACGGCCCCCGCGACCTCACCGACGACGACCTCGCCGACGCTCTCTCCGGGCATCACGAGCCCGTCGACCATTTCACCGTCAACGTCACCGACGCTCTCGCCGGGCATGACCGGCCCATCGACCGTGGTGCCCCCGAAGACGGCGCCGCCGCCACGGTAGTGTCTCTCTAGACGGCTCGGCCGCGACGGATGCGGGCGCCTTACCTCTCGGCGAAGCGCCGCAGCAATCCCAGCAGCGTCCTGCGCTCTGCCTCGGACAGTTCGGCCGCGAGCCGTTCTTCGTGCGCGCGAATTCGCTCCTTCATGCGCCCGACGAGCGATTTACCCCGGCGGGTCAGCCACAGTCCGTTGGTACGGCGGTCCGCGCCGCGACGGCGCTCGAGCAGGCCGCGCTCCTCAAGCTGGTCGAGCACCGCGACCAACGTCGAACGATCGAGTCCCACTGCCTCCGCCAGCCGGGTCTGGGTCACGCCCGGATTCGCCTCGATCAGCACCAGCATGCCAAAGCGCCCGGGCGAGACATCGAAGTCGCGCGCGCTGGCGGCAAAGTCCTTGAAGACCGCAACCTGCGCGAGGCGCAGCTGGTAGCCGAGCAGCGTCGGGAGAATCCCGTGATCGAGTCCGGGCGACTCGCGGGTGGACTGGTTGTGTTTGGCCGACATTCGGTGCGCGGGATTCCGTTTTGGACGCTGATTATTGCAGGCCCAAACGATTCGCTCCGCGGAATGCTAGCTGAACCGGTGACACAGCGCCAATCCGCGCGCCGGCGGCGGGGCCCGAGCGTGGGGTCAATCGCTGTCGGCCGGCGTCGGCCTACACCTGCTCCCAGGGCAGTCCCTCGTAGCGCCAGCCGTTCTTGGAACCTCGATGATGATTCTCGTCGAGATCGCCTTCGAACCCGTGCAGCACGTTATAGACGTCCGTGAAGCCGCACCGCTCGAGTGCCTCGCCCGCCTCGATCGACCGGTTGCCGCTGCGGCAGATCAATATGATCGGACGATGCGCGTGGTTGGTCCCTGCAACCTTCTTTACCTGGCCGACGAAATGCGGATTGACCTCCCAGTCGGGTCCGTCATTCCACGAGACGTGCAGGGCGCCAGCGGGATGCCCGACGAAGAGGTACTCCATTTCGCTGCGGCAATCCACCATGAGCGCTTGCGGCGTGCTATGCAGAAACTCGAACGCTTCGCGGGGTGTGAGGTGCTTCATGCTCAGGGCACACTTGCGGGAAAGGGGGCCAGTATATCGCGCGCAACGGCTGCGGGAACCGCTTTGGTTGACAAAGAGTTACACGCAAAGTAGCCTTTCTCCTAGCGCCGATTTGATTGCCAGCTTGCGGGCGCTCTAGAAATCCGGCTAAAGCGCAGCGACCCGATCCGCGCTTGGCCGATCGGGTTTTTGTTTTTCCCGCCCCGTGCACGGGGCGGTGCCGGTTCCAACCATCTATAGCATGCAGCCAGATCGCACCGCAGAACTCCGCACACTCCTTGGACGGCGCATTTTAGTGTTGGACGGCGCCATGGGCACCATGATCCAGGGCTACAAGCTCGACGAGGCCGGCTACCGCGGTGCGCGCTTCACCGACTGGACGTCCGAGGTGAAGGGCAACAACGATCTCCTGTCGCTGTCCCGACCGGAAATCATTGCGGCGATCCATCGGGCCTACCTCGAAGCCGGCGCCGACATCATCGAAACGAACACCTTCAACTCGAATGCGCCCTCGCTCGCCGACTACCGGATGGAGGCGCTCGCTTATGACCTGAACGCCGCCGCCGCCGTGTTAGCCCGTGCGGCGGCGGACGAATGGAGCGACAGAACGCCTGAACGACCGCGCTTTGTCGCGGGCGTACTCGGACCCACGAGCAAGACGGCGTCGATCTCTCCCGACGTCAACGATCCGGGATACCGGAACATCACTTTTGACGAACTCGTCGCAGCGTATACGGATTCGGCTCGCGGGCTCCTCGACGGCGGCGCCGATTTGATCCTCCTCGAGACGATCTTCGACACGCTCAACGCGAAAGCCGCGATCTTCGCGGTCGAGAGCGAGTTCGAGCGGCGGGGCCAGCGCCTGCCGGTAATGGTGTCCGGGACGATCACCGACCAGTCCGGGCGCACGCTCACCGGCCAGACGCCGGAAGCATTCTGGAATTCGGTTCGCCACGCGCGCCCCCTCACGATCGGGCTCAATTGCGCGCTCGGCGCAAAGCTCATGCGGCCCTACATCGAGGAGCTCGCGCGCTGCGCCGACACCTGGCTGTGCTGCTATCCCAACGCGGGCCTGCCCAACCCGCTGGCGGAGACCGGCTATGACGAGACTCCGGAATACACCTCCGGTCTTCTCCGCGAATTCGCCGAAAGCGGCTTCCTCAATGTCGTCGGCGGCTGCTGCGGCACGACGCCGGAACACATCCAGGCGATAGCTGCCTCCGTGGCCGATCTGCCGCCGCGCAAGGTGCCGGAGATCGAGCACCGGACGCGGCTCGCGGGCCTCGAGCCGCTCAACATCGGGAGAGACTCGCTCTTCGTGAACGTCGGCGAGCGCACAAACGTAACGGGTTCGAAAGCCTTCGCACGGCTGATCCTCGCGAGCGACTACACGAATGCGCTCGCCATCGCGCGCCAACAGGTCGAGAACGGTGCCCAGGTGATCGACGTCAACATGGACGAGGCGATGCTCGACTCGCAGTCGGCAATGGTGACGTTCATGAACCTCATCGCGTCGGAGCCGGACATCTCGCGCGTGCCCGTCATGATCGACTCCTCGAAGTGGACGGTGATCGAGGCTGGGCTCAAGTGCGTCCAGGGCAAGCCGATCGTGAACTCCATTTCGCTCAAGGAAGGCGAGGAATCCTTCCTGCGTCAGGCGACACTCGCGCGTCGCTACGGCGCCGCGGTGGTCGTGATGGCATTCGACGAGCAGGGGCAGGCCGACACGCTGGCGCGCCGCGAGGAGATCTGCCGGCGTGCCTACGCCCTCCTGCTCGATCGCGTCGGTTTCGCTCCCGAGGACATCATCTTCGACCCGAACATCTTCGCCGTGGCCACCGGGCTCGAGGAGCACAACGCCTACGGCGTGGATTTCATCGAGGCAACACGCTGGATCAGGGCCAACCTGCCCCACACGCAGGTAAGCGGCGGGGTATCGAACCTGTCGTTCTCGTTCCGCGGCAATGATGCCGTGCGCGAGGCCATGCACACCGCCTTCCTCTACCACGCCATCGAAGCCGGCATGACGATGGGAATCGTCAACGCGGGCCAGCTGGGGGTCTACGCGGAGATTCCCAAGGAGCTCCTCGAGCGCGTCGAGGACGTGATCCTGAATCGGAGAAGCGACGCGACCGAACGGCTCGTGGCTTTTGCCGAAACGGTGAAGGGCGGAGCACGGCGCACGGAAGAAGATCTGGCCTGGCGCAGCAGCCCGGTGGAGGAGCGGCTGACGCATGCGCTCGTTCAGGGCATCACGACGTGGGTCGTCGAGGACACCGAGGAAGCGCGGCAGAAATTTGATCGCCCGATCCAGGTGATCGAAGGGCCGCTCATGGACGGAATGAACGTCGTCGGGGACCTCTTCGGCGCGGGCAAGATGTTCCTGCCGCAGGTCGTGAAGTCGGCGCGCGTGATGAAGCAGGCCGTCGCGCACCTGGTGCCCTACATCGAGGCGGAGAAAGCCGTCTCGGGCGACGTCAAGCCGAAAGGCAAGATCGTGGTCGCCACGGTGAAGGGAGACGTGCACGACATCGGAAAGAACATCGTGGCGGTCGTGCTTCAGTGCAACAACTACGAGGTGATCAATCTCGGGGTGATGGTGCCCGCGCAGAAGGTCCTGCAGGTGGCGCGCGAGGCGGGAGCCGACATCATCGGTTTGTCCGGGCTGATCACGCCGTCGCTCGAGGAGATGGCGCATGTCGCGCAGGAAATGGAACGTGAAGGATTCCAGATCCCGCTGTTGATCGGCGGCGCCACAACCTCTCGCGTGCACACCGCCGTGAAAATTGCCCCGGGCTACTCGGGCCTCGTGATCTACGTGCCGGACGCATCCCGGAGCGTGGGCGTGTGCGCGAACCTCCTTTCCGAGGATGCGCACGACGGCTACGTCACTGAGGTGCGCGCCGACTACAAACGCATCCGGGCGCAACATGCGGCGAAGAAGGGCCAGGCGCCGATGGTGACATTGGGCCAGGCACGCGAGAACGCCTGCAAGCTCGACTGGTCGAATTACACGCCCCCGGTCCCCCGACTGATCGACCGGCGGGCGTTTCGCGGCTACAACCTGGCGGAGATCGCACGCTACATAGACTGGTCGCCATTCTTCCAGGTTTGGGATCTGACCGGCGCCTATCCGAAGATCCTCGAGGATCCGGTGGTAGGCGAAAGTGCGCGCAGCGTATTCCGGGACGGACAAGCGATGCTCGAACGCATCATCCACGAGAAATGGCTAACCGCCAACGGCGTGTTCGTCATCGCGCCCGCCAACTCGGTCGGCGACGACATCGAGCTCTACACTGACGAGACTCGCCGGGAAATCGCGACCGTGTTTCACATGCTGCGCCAGCAAAGCCGAAAAGCGGAGGATCGGTTCAATCTTTGCCTGGCCGACTATGTAGCGCCGAAATCCCGGGGCATACGCGACTATCTTGGCGCGTTTGCGGTGACTGCGGGACTGGGCTGCGAGGAGCGTGTTTCCGCATTCGAGGCGGCCCACGACGATTACAATTCGATCATGCTCAAGGCGCTGGCCGATCGGCTCGCAGAGGCGTTCGCCGAACTCATGCACCTGAGGGTTCGCAGGGATTTCTGGGGCTACGCCGCGAACGAGGATCTTCCGAATGACGCGCTCATCACGGAACGCTATCGAGGTATTCGCCCCGCGCCCGGCTACCCGGCCTGCCCGGACCACACGGAAAAGGGCACGCTCTTCGACATCCTGCGCGCGACCGATATCGGCATGACGCTCACAGAGAGCTACGCCATGCTGCCCGCGGCGAGCGTCTCGGGTTTCTACTTCTCACACCCGCAGGCCCGTTACTTCGCGGTCGGCAAGATCGACCGTGACCAGGTCGAGGACTATGCGCGACGCAAGCGCGCGGATGTGGCGAAAACGGAACGCTGGCTCGCGCCCGCGCTTGCATACGACGCCTGATGCGGCGCGGGCGACCCGATTTCCCAGTCGACAAAAGGAGCACGAGACCATGCAGCTCAAACGTCACGATCCGGGCAAGTTCCTCTCCGGCGCGGTGGAGGCCAACGGCTTCGTCTTCCTGGCAGGCCAGGTGCCCGACGATCTGGATCAGGGCGTGCGGGGGCAGACTGAACAGGTTCTCGCGAAGATCGATGCATTGCTCGCGAAGGCCGGCACGAACAAGTCGAACATCGTCTGGGCGAATGTCTGGGTTGCCGACATCCGCGCTCGGGACGAAATGAACGCCGCCTGGATGGCGTGGATGGATCCGAAGAACCCGCCCGCTCGCGCAACGGTCGAGGCCAAGCTCGCCAACCCGCGCATCCTCGTGGAGATCGCGTGCACCGCCGCCAAATAGTCCCGGCGAGGAACGGGATGTCATGACGCTCTCCCTGGGCCAGACGCTCGCGAGCCTGGTTGCGCTCTGTGCCTGCGTGGGCTGGGCAGCACTGCGCGCGCCCTGGGCGCGCCTTCGCGACGGTGTGCAGAGCCACGTGTTTCTCGGCGCGATCGTCGCGGTCGCGCTGTTGTGGAGCATCAGCTCCGCGGTCGGGATGCTGCCGCGGCTGCATCTCCTGGGTGCGACGCTCATGGTCTTGATGTTTGGATCGCGGCTTGCGGTAATCGGTATGACCGCTGCTATCGCGCTGAGCGGCGTCATGATGCCGGAAAGCCTGTCGACCGCCCCGTTTCGGGCGCTCGTCGGAGGTGTACTGCCCATCGCGGTCAGCCATCTGATGCTGCGCGTATGCGAGGAGAAGCTGCCACCCAACTTCTTCATCTATGTGTTCGGCGCCGCATTCTTCGGCGGCGCCGCGGCGATGGTGAGCGCAGGGGCCCTCACTGCGGCGCTGCTCGACCTCTACACGCCCGCAGCACTGCCTCCCGATGCGCCGCTCACAGCCGTCCTGCTGATGCTTGGTCTTGCGGAGGCGACGCTTACCGGCATGCTGGCGACGCTGATGGCCGTGTACCGACCACATTGGATCGGCACCTTCTCCGACGAGCGATATCTGCGCGGCGGCTGAGCCGATGACCCTCGACCGGATCGCCCGGGCATGCGCCATGTCCGTCGCCTTGCTCGTGTCCGCCTGCTACCCCGCGCTCGACTGGCGCGAAGTGACCTCGGCCAGTGGCGGTTATGCCGTGCTGATGCCGGCGCAGCCGGACCATGCACAGCGCGAGATCGCCCTTGGTGGCCTCGTGGTTGTCATGTCGATGGCCTCGGTGCGCAGAGACGGCATGGCGTTTGGCGTGGCGTACGCGGACCTTCCTGCCGACTATGCTCGCCACGCCGAATTTCTCGCCGCCGCGCGCGACGGGCTCGTGCGCAATATCGACGGTCGAATCACTTCCGCCCACGAAGTGACGATCGACGGCGCCGCAGGACAAGAATTTTACGCAGAGGGGAACCTCGGCGGACGCTCGATGCGGCTCGTGGCCCGGCTTCTCCTCGCCGGCTCCCGTTTCTATCAGGTGGTGTTCGTGGGCCAAAGCGACCGCTTCACCGATGCGGACGTAGACCTCTTCCTCGGCTCGTTTCGACTGACGCGGAAGTGATCCGGTCCACGGCAAGTGCTACGCGTGCCAGAACCGCCGATTGAGCACCACCACCAGTGTAAAGAGCTCCAGCCTGCCCAGCAGCATTGCCGCGGTGCAAACCCAGATTTGGAAGGTCGTCAGGCCTGCGTAGGTCGTCGCGGGACCGACATGCCCGAGGCCAGGGCCGGTGTTGTTGAGGCATGCAACCGCGGCGGAGAGCGCGGTGAGAAGGTCGAGGCCGCTCAAAGTGAGCAGAAACACGACCAGAAGCATGCTCGCTCCGTAGAACGACATGAAGGCCAGCACCGCGAAAACCACCCGCGGCGCAACGACCTGCCGACCGAGACGCACGGGTATCTCGGCGCGCGGGTGAACGAGCATCGATGTTTCCCGGAACATCTGCTTGATGAGCAGCCTCGCCCGGATCAGCTTGATCCCGCCGCCAGTCGAACCGGAACAGGTGACGAATCCGCACAGGAAAAGCATCCACAACGGCGCGAACACCGGCCATGCGCCGTAATCGGTGTTGGAGAAACCGAGCGTCGTCGCGACCGAAGCGGTGTTGAAGGCGGCATAACGCAGCGCGGTGGGGAATTCCGCGTAGACGCCCGTGGTCCAGAGATACAGCGCGATGCCCACACAACTTCCCGCCAGGATCACCACGAATGCCTTCGCCTCCGGGTCACGGATATACGGCAGGAACGATCGGCGCGTCAGGGCGAGGAAGTGCGTGCCATAGCTCAATCCGGCGATGAACATGAAAGTGATCGCCACGGATTCGACCGCGACGGAGTTGAAATACCCGATGCTGGCATCGTGCGACGAAAAGCCGCCCAGGGCGAGGGTCGAAAAGGCGTGAATCACCGCGTCGAGCCAACTCATCCCCGCTATTCGGTACGCGACCGCGCAGGCGGTGGTCAGCCCCACATAGATGATCCAGAAGCCCTTCGCCGTCTCCGCGATGCGGGGCGTGAGCTTCGTGTCCTTCATCGGTCCGGGCGTCTCCGCGCGGTAGAGCTGGCGTCCGCCCACGCCCAGCATCGGCAGAATCGCCACTGCCAGCACGATGATTCCGAGTCCGCCGATCCAATGGAGGAGGGTGCGCCAGAGGTTCAACGAGCCGGGCAGGCTGTCCAGACCCGAGAGAACCGTGGCGCCGGTTGCGGTCAGGCCGCTCGTCGCTTCGAAGTAGGCATCCGAAAACGACAATCCCGGTATCGCGATCAGTAACGGCAGCGACGCGACCGCCGGCAGGATCACCCACACCGAGAGCACCAGGAGAAATCCGTCGCGGGTTGAAAGCTCCCGCCGGAACTTCCGCGTCGCTCCGTAGACAAGCGCGCCGAGCCCGACACTCAACAGGAGCGCCTCGTCGAAAGATGTCAGCGCTCCGTCGTCGATCCACCAGGACACGCCGATCGGCAGAAGGACCGACAGCCCGAAGATCAGGACGACGATCCCGAGAACGTTCAGGACCGGAAGAAATCGGTCCATGAGTCTATTCGGTTGCGCACCGGGTGGGTGGTCTCAAGGCTTCGCCTAGATAAATGCGAATCCCACCTGGAACAACTTCTCGATCCTGGGAATCATCCGCTTGTTCGCGACGAACATGATGACGTGATCGTCGGGCTTTATCGTGAGGTCGTGATGGGCCATCAGCACCTGGCTGTCGCGGGTCGTGGCGACGAGGTCGTTGATCCGCTCGGTCTCGGGCCGCTCCAGCCGGCGCACGATCGCTCCGATTGCAGCGCCGCGCGGAAGCTGGATCTCCTCCACGCGCTTGCCGATCACCTTGCACGTCTTCTCGTCTCCATGAGCAATCAGCTCGAGCGCCTCGGCGGCACCACGACGCAGGCTGTGCACCGCGACGACGTCGCCGCGGCGGATTCGCGTGAGCAGCTTGCCGATCGTCGCCTGCGCGGGAGAGATCGCGATGTCGATCTCGCCGCCCTGCATCAGCTCGGCGTACGAACGCCGGTTGATCAATGCGACCACGCGACGCGCCCCCATCCGCTTGGCAAGCAGCGATGACATGATGTTGTTCTCGTCGTCGTTGGTGAGCGCCAGAAAAAGGTCCATCTCGGCGACGTTCTCGCTCTCGAGGAGCTCTTCGTCGGTGGCATCGCCGTGCAGCACCAGCGCATCGGAGAGCTGGCCGGCGATCTCGCTCGCGCGGCGCTTGTTATATTCGATGACCTTCACCTGGTAGCGGGACTCGAGCGCCTTGGCGAGCCGCAGCCCGATGTTGCCGCCCCCGGCGATCATGACCCGCTTGACCGGCTTGTCCATCTTGCGCAGCTCGTGCATCACCCTGCGGACATGATCGGTGTCCGCGATGCAGAACACCTCGTCGCCCGCCTGCACGATCGTCTCGCCATCGGGGATGATGGCCTGGTCGCCTCGAAAGATCGCGACCACGCGCGCGTCGACGGACGGGATGTGCCGGCGCATGTCCTTCAGCGGGTGGCCGACGAGTGGCCCGCCCTCGAATGCGCGCACGGCCACCATCGTGACGCGGCCAGCTGCGAAATCCAGCACTTGCAGCGCTTCGGGAAACTCTATGAGCTTGGAGATGTTCTCGGTGACGATCTGCTCGGGGCAGATCGCGAAATCGACGTCGAATCCGTCCTCGGACAGGATTTCTGGGCGGCGCATGAAACCCGTCGCCCGCACCCGTGCGATCTTGGTGGGCACGTTGAAGAGCTTGGATCCGATCTTGCAGGCGACCAGATTCGTCTCGTCGCTCTGCGTCACCGCGATCAGCATGTCGGCGTCCTCGATGCCGGCCTCGGTGAGAACGCGCGGATCCGCCGCGCTGCCGGAAACGGCACGTAGATCGAACCGGTCCTGAAGTTCCTTGAGCTTCGCGGCGTCCAGATCGATGACCGTGATGTCGTTCTGCTCGGAGACAAGGTTCTCGGCAAGGGTCGAGCCGACTTGACCCGCGCCCAGGATGAGGATCTTCACAGCGCTCCCTCGAGATTGCGCGCGCGGATTGTAGCTTGTTCCAACAGCGTCAGCGAGTGCGGCTCGTGCGAAAGCACGATGGCCTGCCTGAGGCCGCTCACTCTTCCTTGCGGCCGAGCGGAATGCCGAGTGCCTTCAGCTTCCGGTAAAGGTGCGTTCGCTCGAGCCCCGATCTCTCCGCGAGCCGACTGATCGATGGATCGCGCGCGAGATGATGCTCGAAATATGCGCGCTCGAAAACGTCACGCGCTTCGCGCAGCGGAAGATCGAGCGGGACGCCGATTCCCGCGGGCCTCGACGCGGGCCGCATCAGGACCCGCTCGATGTCCGCGGCGCTGATCTCTTCCTCGAGCGCGGCCAGTCCGGCGCTTTTAACGGCCTGCTGCAACTCCTCGAGATTGCGTGGCCATTCGTATTGCCGCAACGCGTTCAGCGCGGCCGTCGAGAAGACGCGCGGCGGACAGAAACGCGTCTCGACCAGCTGGACAAGCAGTGTCGAGGCGAGCTCCGGAATTTCCTGCGCGAAATCGCGCAACGCGGGCAAACCGAGAACCAGTTCCGAAAGCCGCGCGAGGAGATCCGCGTCGAAGCCGCGCTCCTCGATGAGACGGCGCGGATCCTCCGAGGAAAACGAGACATATCGGATCTGACTGCGCTCTGCCCGCGCAAGGAGGAACGTGAGGTTACGCTGCTGGGATTTGCTCAGGTTGGCGAGCTCGTCGATGAAGATAATGCCGCCGGCCGCCTGCGCGAGAATCTCCTGCGGCGCTTCCGAAAGCGCCTTGCCCGCGCCGACCCAGGGCGTGTTGGCGCGCTGCAGCTCCCTGGCATATAGCTCGGGCATTGCGCCGGACTCGCCACGCAGAAGCAACGGTGCGCTGGCATTGGCGAGCTGCGCGAGACGCTTCCGCGCTTCCATGACTGCAGGGGCGCGGCCGAGGCTGGCGAGCGTCAAGCGTGGCTCCTGTCGCATCTCGCCGCTGCGCAGCGCCCGCTTTACCGCGCCAAGGAGCTTCTGCAGTGCGATCGGCTTCTCGAGAAAGTCCATTGCGCCGATCCGCGTGGCTTCCACGGCCGTGTCGATCGTCGCATGACCGGACATCATCACCACAGGCATGGTGAGCGCCCCGTTGGTTGCCCATTCCTTGAGCAAGGAAATCCCATCGATGTCCGGCATCCAGATGTCGAGAAGCACGAGGTCCGGACGCTCGCGAGCGCGCACTTCCCGCGCGGCTGTCGCGCTTTGGGCGAGGCGTACGGTATGCCCCTCGTCAGTCAGGATCTCCGACAGGAGCTCGCGGATGCCAACCTCGTCGTCGACCACAAGAATGTTCGCCATGCGCTCCGCCTCACGCCGCCAGCGGCAACGCGACCGTAACGGCCGCGCCGGATTGGGGGCGATTTTCGATTGAAACTGTTCCGTGATGTTCTTCGATGATCTTTTTCACAATGGCAAGCCCGAGCCCGGTGCCCTTGGGCTTGGTCGTCACATAGGGCTCAAAGACCCGTTTCAGGATGCTCTCGGCGAACCCGCCGCCGTTGTCGGCCACGCAGAGACGGGCGCGGTCCCCTGCCCGCTCGGTGCGAAGTTCGATTCGAGGGTCCCGCCGGCCGGCAAGTGCGTCCTGTGCATTCTGGATCAGATTATGGATGACCTGCCGAAGCTGAGCTGGGTCACCGCGTACCAGCGGCAGATTCTGCCCGAGCCGGAGCTCGACCGGCGCATCGGAATGCTCGTACAGCGCGTAGACCTCGCGCACCAGCGCGTTCAGATCCAGCGCATGCAGCGTCGGCGCGGGCAACCTCGCGTACTCGCGGAACTCGTCCACCATGTTCTTCAGCGCCGCGACCTGGTTGATGATCGTGTCGGTCGCCCGTTCGAGCGCCTCGGCGTCACCCGCCGAGAGACGACTCGCAAGCTTGGCCTGCAATCGCTCCGCCGAAAGCTGGATCGGAGTCAGCGGATTCTTGATCTCGTGTGCGAGCCGCCGGGCGACCTCGCCCCATGCCGTGGCACGCTGCGCGGCGATCAGCTGCGTGATGTCGTCGAACACCACTACGAACCCGCTTCCGGCAGGGGCAGGCAGCCGCGAGCCTCGCGCGAGAATCACCTGACCGCGCTCAGCGAGCTCGATCTCGCGCTGCCACGAACCCTCGCCGGATCCCGCAAATGCAGCGCCGATCTCCTGTGCAAGGGAATCAAGCGTCGCGGTTCCCGCGAGCGGCGCGCCTTCGCGGCGGGTGAGGTCTTCACCAAGAATCGACCCGGCACCCGCGTTCGCGATCAACAACCGGAATCGCTCGTCGAACGTGAGCACACCCGCGGAAAGGTTGGCGAGAATGTTTTCCAGGTACGCCTTGGCGGCTTCGACCTGTTCGCGGTTTGCCTCGGCGGTCGCCCTCGCCTGCCCGAGCTGCGCGGTCATCGAGTTGAAGGAGCGCGTCAGCACGCCCAGTTCATCCCGGCTAGTCACCTCGGCACGCCGGCTGAAGTCGCCTCGGGCGACGGCCTCGGTGCCCTCGGCAAGCGCTGCGAGCGGCGCGGACAATCGCCGCGAAAGCACGTATGCGAGCGCGATCGACGAGAAGAGTGTGAGAAGCAGCGTCAAGGTCAACGTCAGGAGATAGATCCGCTTGAGGCCACTGCGGAGCAGGGAAAGTTCCTTGTAGTCTCCATAGACGGACTGCACCGTCTCGGCGCTGTCGACGAGGTTTGCGGGCACGGCGTCGATCAGCTGGAGCCAACGCGTCTCCTCGGAGATCGCAGCGGCCGAAAGCGGCACGATCGCTCTCAGCAGCAGGCCCCGCTCGCCCACACCCTCGATGGCCGCGTAGCCGCGCGCGGCGCGAGCTGCGCGAAGCGCCGCCGCGGGCGGGGGCTCGGCGACAAGACGCGTCACATCCCGGGACGCGCTCGCGATCACCGAGCCGTTGCCGGCAATCAGTACCGCCTCCGTGGCACCCGCCTGCTCGCGCATGCGATTGAGCGCGATGGGCTGAAGGGCAGGCGGCAGTTCGGACAGCTCGATCGCCATCGTCGTCGCCTTGCCGCGCAGATCGGCGAGACGGCTGTCGAGCAGGTTGCGCGCGAGATCCAGCCCTTTCTCCAACGCAGCATCGACGCGAACGTCGAACCAGGATTCGATGCTGCGGGTGAGGAACTGAACCGACACCGTGTAGACGAGCGCGCCCGGCACCAGCGCCATGACGACGAATATGGCAAGAAACCGAAGCGTCAATCGCGAACCGAACGCCCGCGCCTTCAGCGCACGCCACAAGGTGATCAGCTGGTAGCCGACGAGGAGAAACAGCCCGACCACCATCGCCCCGTTCAAAAGGAGCAGCAACGGATAATGCTCGGCGAAGAACGTCGTCTGCCCACTCGCCGCCGCAAGCAGGAACAACAGAATTCCGGCGAGCGCAGCGCTGGCAACGAGAAGGTAGGTCATTTCGCGTCTGCCTTCGGGTTGCCCGCCGGCGTGATGAACCCCCAGCGTTGCCACTCCGAGGCAAGGGTCCACTCGCGATTGGCAAGCGCGCTCACCTGGAACGGTTTCGGAAGCTGCGAGACATCGAGTCGCATTCGGACCGCGGCCTGGTAAATGGTTTCGGGACGCAGCTGATCATTTCCCAGAACGATCCAATGGCGTATGCGACCAAGCACGTGCAGCGCCTCGCCGAGCGTGGGAAAGCTTTGGTGCAACGTCCCCGTGCTGAGACGATAGGTACGCGTCAACGCGTGAAATGACAGGCGTGTCGGGCGCGAGACCGATGCGATCCGCTCGTCCAGCCAGTACCAGCGCGGACGCGTGCACTCGAATTCGGTCGTGAAGTAGAGCGCCACCCCTTTGTGCAGGGCGTCCTCGAGGCGGGGCGTGAGGGTCACGACGAAATCTGCCATCAACGCAACACCGTCCTCTCCCGGTCTCAAGCGCGCGTCGCGAACCGCGATCTCGTCGGCGTGCGCCGCGTCGGACGCGAGCATGCTGGTCGTTGCAGTCACTGCCACGATCGCAAACATCGACCAGCGCAGTCCCTCGGCGAATCGATGGAGCAGAACCCTCGGGTTCGTCTGCGGCGCGGAGTTGGAGAGCAAGATCTTTTCGTTCCTGATCAGCGAAACGTTTAGCCATGTTCCCCGCGTGAGCCCGGCCGCATCCTCCGCCTTCGCACGAGCACTTGCCGGAGAGCGTCAGCCGAGTTCTTTGCCCAGCAGGGCATAGAAGAAGCCGTCGTGCTCCTCGTCAGGCAGCAACTGGCCCCCGGCAAGCTCCGGGACGGCGATGCGCGCCGCATCCGATTGACGCTCGAGAAACCATTCCACCACGGCGTCGTTCTCCTCGCCGAACACCGAACAGGTGACGTAGAGCAATTTACCACCCGGCTCCAACACCCGCCACAGTGCGGAAACGAGCTTGCGTTGGAGCGTCGCAAATCCTGCGATGTCCCGCTCGCGTCGCAGCCATTTCACGTCCGGATAGCGGCGGGCGACACCCGACGCGGTGCACGGCGCGTCGAGCAGTACGCGTTCGAATGTACGGCCGTTTGCCCACTGCGCAGGTTCGGTGGCATCACCCTGCAGGATGGTGGCTGCGAGACCCAATCGCGCAAGCGTGGCACGCACGCGATCCACCCGCACCGGGTCGATGTCGAGGGCGGTGAGATCGACGTCGGCCAATTCGAGGATGTGTGCCGCCTTGCCGCCCGGCGCGGCACAGGCGTCGAGCACACGCTGTCCGGAAGCTGCCGCGAGGAGCGGAGCCGCAAGCTGCGCCCCCGCATCCTGCACCGACACGGCTCCATCTGCGAACCCGGGGATTTCCTCTACCGGAAGCGGTGCGCCGACACGAATTGCTACTGGACCGACCTGCCGCGCATCGATGCCTTTCCCCGCCAACATATGAAGGTAGTCGGCCACGCCGGTCCGTCGCACGTTCACGCGCAGGGTCATCGGCGGGTGCTGATTGCCCGCGTCGAGCGCGCGCTCCCATTCGTCGGGATACTGGTTGCGTACCCGGTCCACCCACCATTGCGGATGGCAATAGCGGCCGATCGGGGACCGCGCGATCTGCGCGTTCAACGCGTTCCGCCTGCGCAGATAATTGCGCAGGACGGCATTCACGAAACCCTTCGCGGCGCCGACGCGAAGTCGCCCCGCCGCCTCGACCGCCTGGCTCACGAGAACATGCTCGGCCCGCCCGGCGTGCAGCCCGCGCAATGCGACAAGCAGAAGCGCACGCACTGCCGGGGTGGGAGCCGCCCGATTCGTGAGCGCATCGATTAGGAGGTCTCCGCGGCCGAAATCGCGCAGGCACCCGTACACGAGATCGAGTACGGCGGGCCGCAGTGGCCGCCGTGCACGCACGGAATTCAAGCTTTCGCCGGCGGCCACTCGCGCGACCACTCGGCTCGCGTCGGCGAGATCCTCGGCCAGGCTCTTGGGTTGGGCGGTGGCCATGGCGGAGACGCGAATTATAGCCGGCGCGCCGAGCCCCGCGCGTCACATCGCTCGCGCGTACAGCCGCTCGAGAGGCTGGATCACCGCTTGCCTAGCCCAGCGTGCGCAGTCGTGAAGCGCTCGCCCGACGCAAGAGGAAAACCGCGCAGCAGTTCGCCGGCGGAAAGGCGCTTGCCGCCGGCGCGCTGCAGCTCGGTCAGAATGACTGAATCCACGCCGCACGCAACGACGATGCCTTCTGCGCCCGCGCGCAGGATCATTCCAGGCTGCCCGGACTCGATGCCCAGCGCAGCCCGCCACACCTTGAGTTGCGTGTCGCGAATCTGCGCGACGGCACCCGGAAAAGGGTTGAACGCGCGAATCTGCCGGTCGACCGTCGCAGCTGCGCCTGTCCAGTCGATGCGCGCTTCCGACTTCTCGATCTTCCGCGCGTAGGTTACGCCATCGGTCGCTTGCGGCACCGGCGCAATGGTACCCGCCAGAATCCCCTTCAAGGCGTCGAGCAGCAACGCCGCCCCGAGGACCGCGAGCCGATCATGCAGCGTTCCGGTCGTGTCCTCGGGAGTGATTGCGGCTTCGGCTCGCATCAGGACAGGCCCGGTATCGAGCCCGGCGTCCATCTGCATGATGCTCACGCCGGTAACCGGGTCTCCGGCCAGAATGGCCCGCTGAATGGGCGCCGCACCGCGCCACCGCGGAAGCAGCGAGGCGTGAATGTTCACGGCACCGCGGTCGGGAACGTCGAGCACCGCCTGGGGAAGGATCAGGCCGTAAGCCGCCACGACCAGGATTTCGGGTGCCGCGGCGTGGAGCCGCGTGCGGGCCGCCGGGTCACTTAGTGTCGTGGGCTGAAAAACGGGCAAGCCCAAGGCCACGGCGGCGCGCTTCACTGCGCTCTCGGCCGGATCCAGCCCCCGGCCGGCCGGCCGATCAGGCTGCGTCAATACCAACGTCACGTCGTGCCCGCCCTCGTTAAGCGCATGCAGGGCCGGCACCGCAAACCCCGGCGTGCCGGCGAAGACGACTCGCATACGAACAGGTAGGCCGCGGTTGGGCCGGCGGTCAGGCCGCCTGGCGCCGCTGCTGCTTCTGGAGCTTCGCGCGAATACGCGTCTGCTTCAGCCGCGAGAGGTAATCGACGAAGACCTTGCCCTCAAGGTGATCCATTTCGTGCTGGATGCACAGGGCGAGCAACCCCTCGGCGTCGGATTCATATTGCTTCCCGTCGAGTCCCAGGGCGCGCACTTTGACCTTCTGGGCCCGGGGTACGATTTCGTAGACTCCCGGGACGGACAGGCAACCCTCCTCGCACTCCTGCATGCCCTCGGCGTGGAGCAGTTCCGGGTTGATCAGCACGGTCAGCTGGTCGCGCGTTTCGGAGACGTCGATGACGATGACCCGGAGGTGGACGTCCACTTGAGTGGCCGCCAGGCCGATCCCTGGCGCCGAATACATGGTTTCCGCCATGTCGCGCACGAGGGTCCGGATCCGGTCGTCAACTTCCTCGACAGGCTTCGCGACCGTGTAGAGCCGCGGGTCGGGATAGCGGAGGATGGTCAGTTGTGCCACAAATACTTGCTGCGTGAATTAATTACGTGCAGAATCTCAACAAATCCCTGAGACTTGCGCCACACCAGGATAATAATCAAGCCCTTGGCTAGGTAGGGATTCGACGGGGTCGAGGTGTATATGTTCAAAAATTTTAGCATAGCGCTGCTGTTCGCCTGCGCCCTGTCCATTCCGGCGCTGGCGCAACAGCCGGATCCACGTGTCAGCGGAAACGTCCTCGAGATTCGGCCGGACGCCCCCGACCGTTATACGGTCCGAAAGGGCGACACGCTCTGGGGCATTTCCAGCAAGTTCTTCCACGAGCCCTGGCGCTGGCCGGAGATCTGGCGTCTCAATAAGGACGAGATCCGCAACCCGCATCTCATCTACCCCGGCGACGTGGTGATCTTCGATCGCGCGACCGGGCGACTGACCATTCAGCGCGTCGAGCCTCGTGTGCGCGAGGAACAGCTGGCGGGCGAGGCGATCCCTAGCATCCCGCCGAAGTTGATCGAGCCCTTCCTCACCCGGCCGCTGGTCATCGAGCACGGTGGACTCGACAAGGCGCCCGAAATCGTGGCCACGGAGCTTGGCCGCTATAACGTCGGCCAGGGCGGCAAGGTCTACGCCAACGGCATCAGCCAGAGCGACGAGAAGCTCTGGTTCGTCTATCGCGAAGGCCGACCGATCATCGATCCGGATACGGACACGACACTCGGTTTCGAGGCAGTCAACCTGGGCGTGGCGCGCGTCGTCAAGCGTGGCGAGCCGAGCACGCTGACGATCACCAGCGGGAACCGCGAAATCACCCGTGGCGACCGGTTGGTCGCTGTCGGACCCTCGGTGGTGTTCAGTTACATCCCGCGCAAGCCCGATCGGATGATCAACGCCCGCGTAGCGAGGATTTCCGACGGCGAGTTCGACACGCGGAGCGAGGTCTACGGCGAGAATGCCAAGGGCGAGGATCCCTGGGCGTATGCGGTCGAAAACAAGGTCGGAACGTTCCGTCGCGAGGCGGGTCCACTGCAAATCGTGATCCTCAACAAAGGCGCGCAGGACGGAGTCGAGCTGGGCAATGTGCTCGCCCTGTATCGAAGCGTGACGGTAAGCTACGACAAGAGCACCGGCCCTTTCTACATGGGCAAGCCGCGCCCGGCTGACGTGACGCTTCCGGAAGAGCGCTATGGGCTGGTCTTCGTGTTCCGGACCTTTCAGCACGTGTCGTTCGCGCTGGTTGTGCAGTCTACGGAGCCGGTCACGCCGCGCGACGTCGCTCGAACCCCTTGACCGGCGCCGTCCTGGCGGCCGTGGAGCGCGATAGCGATCTTGCCGCCTGGATCCGGCTCACGCTCGTCCCCGGACTCGGCGGCCAAGGTCTTCGCAAGCTTCTCGCTGCGCACGGCCTTCCGCAACACGTGCTGGCCGCGGGGCGGCGGGCGCTTGCTGCCCAGGTCGGTGAGGACTTGGCCGACCGCATACACGAGATACCGGACCGGGACCTGCTCGAGCGTACTTTCGAGTGGCTGGCGCAACCCCGTCACAGCATCGTCACGCTCGCCGATTCGAACTACCCACCGCAGCTTCTCGAGATCCCGGACCCCCCGGCACTTCTGTACGTGTGCGGCGACGCATCGCTGCTTGCACAGCGGAGCCTCGCCATGGTCGGCAGCCGGAATGCGACGCCGCAGGGGCTCGCCAACGCGGAAAGCTTCGCCAGGCATTTCAGCAACGCAGGGTTTCCGATAGTGAGCGGGCTTGCGCTCGGCATCGATGCCGCAGCACACCGTGGCGCATTGGCCGGTCGTAGCAGCACCGTTGCGGTGCTCGGGACAGGAATCGACGTGATCTATCCTCCGCGCAACGCACAGCTTGCCGAGGAGATCGCGACACGCGGCGTGATGGTGACCGAGTTTCCAATCGGCGCACCGCCCGTGCGCGAGAATTTTCCCCGTCGGAACCGGATCATCAGCGGCCTTGCGCGGGGGGTACTGGTCGTGGAGGCCGCGATCTCGAGCGGGTCACTCATCACGGCGCGTATGGCCGTAGACCAGGGACGCGACGTGTACGCAGTTCCGGGCTCGATACATTCTCCGCTTGCCAAAGGGTGTCACGCACTCATTAAGCAGGGCGCGAAACTCGTCGAAAGCGCGGAGGACGTGCTGAGCGAGTTGGGGGTCGTCGGTGCGTCCGATGCGACGCATTTGGCACCGGGCGTGACGGATGTCCCAGTGCTCGAACACATGGGATACGACCCGTGCAATGTTGACACCCTGTGCGAGCGCAGCGGCTTGACGCCCGACAAGGTATCAGCGATCCTGTTGCAGCTGGAGCTCGAAGGGAGGGTCATGAGCCTGCCCGGCGGGGTGTACCAGCGCGTCTCTTGAGGAGCGACGCCAAACGATGTTTGAAGTGCTCGTCTACCTGTTCGAGAATTACTACCAGTCCGAGAACTATCCCGACCAGGACACGCTTGCCCGCAAGCTGACCGCCGCCGGGTTCGAGAACGACGAGATCACCGAGGCATTGGACTGGCTGAACGGCCTCGTCGGTCCGGGCGAAGGCGCTTCCTATGAGCACATCGATGCTCCCGGCGCTTTTCGCGCCTTCGCACAGGCCGAGCTTGCGAAGCTGAGTGCCGAAAGCCGTGGATTCCTGATATTCCTGGAAAGCGCGCGCGTGCTCTCACCGGGCCTGCGCGAACTGATCCTCGACAAGGCGATGGCCGTCGAGGACGACATCGTCGAGCTGGAGAAGTTCAAGGTGATCGTGCTGATGGTGCTCTGGACGCGCCGGGGTGACGTGGACACCCTGATGCTCGAAGAGTTGCTTCCCAGCGGCGGGCCCCAGTACATACACTGACTCGAAGACCTGCGCGGCACAGGCGCCTTGCTTCGCTCGCCGCGACTCCTTATCATTGCCGCCTTTCGCGCCCCGGAGCACCTTACTCGCTTCAGGGTCATGCACGCCGCCTCAACGAGCCCGCGCGAACGAAGCGCGCGCTAAAAGGGAGAGGCCTTGCCACAGATTCGTCGTCGGCTATAAGCCGGTGTCGCCTACAGAGAGCGTGCAAGTTAACATCCCGTCCCCGATGGCTGACAAACTCATCATCGCCGAGCCGCCCTGCGTCGCCAACGACATCGCGCATGAGGCTTAGAGAGCGCGCGCAATAACCGCACATGGCAAAGAAACTCATCATCGCCGAGAAACCCTCCGTCGCCAACGACATCGCGCGCGCATTGGGCGGGTTCACGCGCCATGGCGATTACTTCGAAAGCAGCAAGTACGTGCTTTCGTCCGCGATCGGCCACCTGGTCGAAATCGCGGCCCCTGAGAATTACGAGGTTAAGCGCGGCAAGTGGTCGCTGCAGAATCTTCCGGTGCTTCCACCGCATTTCGATCTGAAACCGATCGAAAGGACCGAAGATCGGCTGAAGTTGCTCACGCGCCTGATAAAGCGCAAGGACGTCGACGCGCTGATCAACGCCTGCGACGCGGGCCGTGAGGGCGAGCTTATCTTCCGGTACATCGTCGATCACACAGGGACAAAGAAGCCGATCGAGCGGCTTTGGCTGCAGTCGATGACGCAGGGCGCGATCCGCGAGGGATTCGAGAGTCTACGGACCGACTCGGCCATGCGGCCGCTCGCCGATGCGGCGCGTAGTCGGTCCGAATCCGACTGGCTCGTCGGCATAAACGGCACGCGCGCCATGACGGCGTTCAACTCCAAAGACGGCGGCTTCTACAAGACCACCGTCGGACGCGTTCAGACCCCGACACTCGCGATCCTGGTCGAACGCGAGGAGCGCATCAAGAGCTTCGTCGCGCGCGACTACTGGGAAGTCGAAGGGACGTTCGGCGGCAAGGGTGGGGAGTACCGCGGGCGCTGGTTCGACGAGGCCTTCGAGAAAGATAAGAAGGCGGAGGATCCCGACCTCCGGCCGGAGCGCTTGTGGGATGCAGCGCGGGCCGAAGCGATTCGCGCGAAGTGCCTCGACAAACCGGGCATCGTCACCGAGGAATCGAAGCCGACGACCCAGGCGCCACCGCTCCTCTATGATCTGACCAGTCTCCAGCGCGAGGCAAACTCGCGCTTCGGCTTTTCCGCAAAGGGCACGCTTTCAATCGCGCAAGCGCTCTACGAAAAGCACAAGGTGTTGACCTATCCCCGCACGGACTCCCGTGCGTTGCCGGAGGACTATCTAGGAACCGTCAAGTCCACCCTGGAGATGCTTCGCGGCGAGAAAGGCAAGAAAGGCGCGCGCGGCGGAGACTCGGCGCTCATCGCCGGCTACTCGCCGCATGCCCAGCGTGTGCTGAAGGAGGGCTGGGTGCAGCCCAACAAGCGCATCTTCAACAACGAGAAGGTGTCGGACCACTTCGCGATCATTCCGACGTTGCAGGCGCCCAAGCACCTCAGCGAGGCTGAGGCGAAGCTCTATGACATGGTGACCAAGCGTTTTCTGGCGGTCTTCTTCCCGTCCGCCGAGTACCTGGTCACGACACGCATCACGCGCGTGGTCGAGGAGCCGTTCAAGAGCGAAGGCCGTGTGATGGTCAATCCCGGCTGGCTGGCCGTCTATGGCCGCGAGGCGGAGTCCGTTGACACGCCTACGCTCGCGCCCGTTCCGGATGGGAAGGCGGACACCATCGACATCGAGGTGCAGCCGAACCAGACCAAACCCCCCGCACGGTACACGGAGGCAACGCTGCTCAGCGCCATGGAAGGCGCCGGTAAGCTCGTGGAAGACGACGAGCTGCGCGAGGCGATGCGCGAAAAAGGGCTCGGTACGCCCGCCACCCGGTCAGCGATCATCGAAGGGCTAATCTACGAGGAATATGTGGTCCGCGAGGGCCGCGACCTTCATCCCACGGCCAAGGCGTTCGATTTGATGTTCGCACTCCACAAATTCGGCATCGAGGAGATCTCCTCGCCCGAGCTGACGGGGACGTGGGAGTTCAAGCTCAAGCAAATGGAGCAGGGCAAGCTGCAGCGTCGCGAATTCATGGATCACATCGTCGATACCACCAGTGATCTCGTGGCCCGGATCAAGCGGGCCGGCAAGCTGGACGAGCCGATTTCGACGCTCAAGGCAAAATGTCCGAAGTGCGGCGCGAAGGTGATCGAAAACTACAAAAAGTTCGCCTGCACCAAGTGCGACTTCGCGATGTGGAAGGTGATTGCAGGGCGGCGTATCGAAGCTGAGGAGGCCGAGGCGTTGATCGAGACGCGGTCGATCGGCCCGCTACAGGGATTCCGCAGCCGGATGGGCAAGCGTTTCGCCGCGATGCTCAAGCTCAAGGACGATTTCGGGATCGACCTCGACTTCGGACAGGGCTCGAATGACGAACGGGATGCTGAACCCGTGGATTTCTCGGGTCACACGCCACTTGGAAATTGTCCGAAATGCGGCGCGCGCGTATACGATCATGAGCTAGCCTACGTCTGCGAGAAGTCAGTGGGACCCAACCGGAGCTGCGATTTCCGAACGGGTAAGATCATTCTGCAGCGACCCATCGAGGTCGAGCAGGTCAAGAAGCTGCTCGCGACCGGGAAGACCGATCTGCTCCATCGGTTCATTTCGAAGAAAGGTCGTCCGTTTTCCGCATTTCTCGCGCGGCAGCCGGACGGAAGAATCGGCTTCGAGTTCGCGCCGCGCGAGCGCAAAACGCCGGTCGGCAAACCGCCGAGCCAAGCGAAGGCAGAGCCCGAATCCCCGGTCCGCCCGACCAAGCCCCCACGCGCGGCTAAGGCGCCGCCTGCGACGACGAGACGGACGGCGGCTACCAAGACACCGAAACGCCCGTCGGCTCGCAAACCGACCGCCCGCGTGAACAGACCCCCGCCGAAGAAGCCGTCGAGCGTGCGCAAGACGGCGGCCAAGCGAAGTTGAGTGACGCCCGGCCCGCGCGGATGAGCGCCACCGCCAACGCTCCTCGAACCGATCAGCCCTTCACGCGCGCAGATCTCGGCAACGGCACGGCCCGGATTCTCAACAAGGGCCGCTGGGCGAACGCGACCGTATTCGTCCACGAGCATGCTGGCGTGAAATGGGTCGTCAAGGATTTTCATGACTGCCCAGTCCCATACCGGGAAACGCTCGGCAGGTTGATGGTAAGCCGAGAGCTATCCGCCCTCGAACGGCTTCGCGGGCTCTCTGGCGTTCCGGCCGACACGTTCCGCATCGACGCGTATGCGCTCGCGTACCGTTTCGTTCCGGGGATCGAGATGGCCGACGCCGGCCCGGAGCGCGCGACACCCGACTTCTTCCGCGCACTCGAGGCAGTCGTCCTTTCGATGCACCGGCGCAACATCGTGCACCTGGACCTGCGCTATGGGGGCAACATCCTCGTGAGCGATGCGGACGAGCCGCTCCTGGTGGACTTTCAGTCTCACGTCAAGCTTCGCGGACTACCACGCTTCGTCAAGCGACTACTCGTGAGCGTGGATCTCGCCGGCGTCTACAAGCACTGGTCGCATCGCCATCCCGACTCGCTTGGTGCCGAGCGCCTGGCATTTCTGGGCCGCGCGAATTCCTGGCGGAAGCTATGGGTATTGAAGGGATACTTCGGGTTTAAGCCGCAGCATCACAAGAATCGACCACCCGGAGACGCGTAGTCCACGCCGCGATGGCAACGGGCGTTCACGGACTCTTCAATAATCCTGCGTTGCGCCGAACGCTGGTGCGCTTGCGTGTGCCGCTCTTCGTCCTGCTCGGGTTTGCGCTGATCTGGTACGCGAAGCGCGACTGGTTCGTGCCCGCTCTCGCCGTCTCGCTCTTCGGCGAGGCAATCCAACTGTGGTGCTTCGCGAGCTTGCAGAAGAATGAGGTGCTGGCGGCAAACGGCCCGTACGCGATGGTGCGAAATCCCATGTACCTCGGACGCTATTTCCTGCTGCTGGGAATGCTGATGCTGCCCGGCAATGCCTGGATGCCGTGGGTCTTCACGGTGGTGTACTACTTCTACATGGTTAATCGTGTGCGGCGCGAAGAAGCCCTGCTGGCGCCGACGTTCGGCGATGCCTACGCGCGATATTGCGCTGCGGTCCCGCGCTTCCTGCCGCGTCTGACCCCGCATCCCGGGGGCCGGATCGCGTATTTCGATTGGGGGACCTTCGTTCGCAATCACGGATTGCGAAACCTCGCGCAGGTCGCAGCTTTCTACGCGCTGGCGGGATATTTCGCGTTTCTTGCACGCTGACCAGCAGCCACCCAGACTAATCCGGCCGGCCTGTCCCACCCCTGTCGCGCGAAATCGCACCGGCCAGGTGGGTGACGAGGCCACCTCCTGCATGACCTTCCATGGCGTATCGCAGAGCATCTGCAAATCCCACCCGCTCGCCCGTTACAAAAGCGGAAGTCTCTCGCACGCGGGCGACATGTTCCACCATGCTCGCGCCGTCGCGATCGCCGAACAGGGCTCTGCACACCATGCTGTGAAGAGGGAATAGCCCCGGAGAGACCGTGCGCAGGCCCGCGAGGATCCCACCGCAGAACCCCCATAAATATCCGGCGACGAAGGGATCGCGATTGACAGTGTCGCCGGCGCAACCGCTCAGATCGACCTGAAAACGCAGCAGGCGCGTTGCGAGAGCAACCGCGTCGCTCGCGGTCGCCGGCGGCTTTCCGTCGTCTTCTCGGTCCATCAGGGTTTCCATCAAGCGAATGCGGCGACGCCGGGCGGGTTCGGGAGACAATCGTCCCCCCTGACCCGCGCAACGGCAGGCTCGTCCCACTCCTGGTGCGATGGGACGAGTGGCTCCTCTGCGATCGCCGACCGTTCCCGCCCGGGTCGCACGCCGCGGCGAGAATGCCGGACCCTGGCATATCATTCCACTTGATTTTCGTGATGAGTCTCATTCACGCGGAGCGGCCATGTCCCTGAACTTGCGCAGCATCGATCTCAACCTGCTCACCGTGTTCGACGCCGTGTATTCGGAAGGCAATCTCGGCCATGCGGCCCAACGACTCGCCATGACACAGCCTGCGGTGAGCAATGCGCTCGCCCGGCTGCGAGCGATGGCCGATGACCCACTGTTCGTGAAGGCGAGCCGCGGGGTCGCCCCGACGCCTTATGCACACAATCTCCACCAGCCCGTGCGTGAAGCGTTGGACCTCATTCGTCGCGGTCTGGCCGGCGCCAGGACATTCGATCCACGAAGCTCGGACCGCGAGTTTGTCGTGGCGACCGGCTACGGGATGGAGGTCGTTTTCGGTCCCGACTTTCTCGACTGGGTGAGTGCCCACGCTCCGCACGTACGGATTTCGGGACGTCTAATCGGGCATCGCGAATCGGTCTGGACCGCGCTGCGGGACGGCGCGCTGGACGTAGTCGTCGATGTCGTGCTCCCCACCGCAAAGGACTTCGTCGCGCAGCACCTGCTCGACGCGGACATCGCGGTGGTAGCGCGCCGCGGCCACCCGCGGGTTCGTGGCCCGCTGACCCGGGAAGCCTATCTAGCAGAGCGCCACGTCGTGCTCCGGCCGAAAAGCCCGGAGGAGATGCGACTCGCAGTCCGTCAGAAGCTCCACGAGTTCGACCGAGATGTCGCCCTCGAGGTGTCGAGCACGCTCGCTCTGGCAGTGGTTGTGAGCGAATCCAATGCGCTCGGCGTGATGGGGCGGGCTCTTGCAAGCAAGCTCGCAGGCAAGTTGCGGCTCAATATCTTCTCGCCTCCGTTCAAGCTTCCGAGCGCGAGCGTTCATCTGGTGTGGCACCAGAGCCGCGAGAAGGATGCAGGGCATCGCTGGCTTCGCGACGGCATCGAATCCGTGTTTGCAACTGCCCGCGCCCAGCTCAGGAACCGAGCGCCCCGACCGAATTCGCGCTAGACGTCCAGCTGGGCGATCAGGGCATTTCGCTCGATGAATTCGCGGCGCGGCTCGACCTCGTCGCCCATCAGCTTGGTGAAGATCTCGTCTGCAGCGATGCCATCCTCGATCTGGACCTTGAGCAATCGTCTCGACGCCGGGTCCATCGTCGTTTCCCAGAGCTGTCCCGGGTTCATCTCGCCGAGACCCTTGTAGCGCTGCACACTCGCTTTCTCCTCCACCTCATGGAGGAGCCAGCGCATGGCATCCCCGAAATCGCTCACCGCATGCTGGCGTTCGCCGCGCACGACGTACGCACCCGACCCGATCAGTCCCTGCAGGATCTGCGCAGTCTCCCGAATCTGGTCGCAATCGCCCGACTTCAGGAAATCGTCGTCAATCACGCTCGTCTTCGCATTGCCGTGATGAATGTGCTCGACGACGAGTTGCCAGCGCTCGTGCTTCTCGAGATACCGCTCCTGTACGCGCGTCTCGCCATTTCCGAGCGCGGCCCGAAGTGCCGCAGCGCTCTCCCGCGCGCGGTCGCCGTCGGACATGTCGAGCTGGAGTCCACCGAGCAGCGCGTAGAGCGCCCTTTCATCGATGATACGTGAAAGCCGCTGGATGACCGCCTCAGCGAGCAGGTAGGAGCGCGCGATCCTCTCCAGTGCGTCGCCCTGGATCGGAGGTGCGCCCTCGGCTGGGTGAAGCGTGGCCCCCTGCAACGCCTGCGAAAGCATGAAATGCTCGCGCTCGTGATCGTCCTTGAGATACCGCTCCTCCTTGCCGAGCTTCACCTTGTAGAGCGGCGGCTGCGCGATATAGACGTGCCCACGTTCCACGAGTTCGGGCATCTGGCGATAGAAGAACGTGAGGAGGAGAGTGCGAATATGCGCGCCGTCGACGTCGGCATCGGTCATGATGATGATGCGGTGATAGCGCAGCTTATCGGCGTTGAACTCATCCTTCCCGATCCCGGTGCCGAGCGTCTGGATGAGCGTAGCGATTTCCGCGGAGGACAGCAGCTTGTCGAAGCGTGCCCGCTCGACGTTCAGGATCTTCCCCTTGAGCGGGAGAATCGCCTGGAATTTGCGATCGCGACCCTGCTTGGCCGACCCCCCCGCAGAGTCGCCCTCCACCAGGTACAGCTCTGAACGGCTCGGATCCTTCTCCTGGCAGTCGGCGAGCTTCGCCGATAGCCCGAACGAGTCCAGGACACCCTTGCGACGGGTCAGTTCGCGCGCTTTTCGCGCGGCTTCCCGCGCGCGAGCGGCATCACAGATCTTGCCGGTGATGGTTCGCGCATCCGCGGGCTTCTCCAGCAGAAACTCCGCTAGTTTCTGTCCGACGATCTCGCTCACGACCGGCTGGACTTCCGACGACACCAGCTTGTCCTTCGTCTGGGACGAGAACTTCGGCTCGGGAACCTTGACCGAGAGCACGCAAGCGAGCCCTTCCCGCATGTCGTCCCCGGTTGTCTCGACCCTTGCACGCTTGGCTATCTCATGCTGCTCGATGTACTGGTTGAGCGTGCGCGTCATCGCCGCTCGCAGCCCGGTCAGGTGAGTCCCTCCGTCGCGCTGTGGAATATTGTTGGTAAAACAGAGAACCGACTCCTGATAGGAATCGTTCCACTGCATCGCGACCTCGACGGTGATTCCTTCCTTCGTGCCTACCGCGTGAAAGATGTTCGGATGCAGGACCGTTTTCGTGCGATTGAGATACTCGACGAATCCCTTTACGCCCCCCGCAAAGGCGAAATCCTCCTCACGCCCGTCGCGCTGGTCGACCAGCTTGATGCGCACTCCGTTGTTCAGGAATGAAAGTTCGCGCAGCCGCTTGGCGAGAATCTCGTAGTGATATTCCACCTTGCCAAAGGTGTCCCCTGAAGCCAGAAAGTGCACTTCGGTGCCCCGCTTCTCGGTTGGCCCGATTATCTTCAGCGGCTCGACGAGCTCGCCACGGCGGAACTCCAGCGCATGGACCTTGCCGTGGCGACGGATAGTCAATCGCAGCCACTCGGAAAGAGCATTGACCACCGACACGCCGACACCGTGCAGCCCGCCCGCCACCTTGTAGGCGTTGTTATCGAATTTTCCACCGGCGTGCAGCTCGGTCATCACGATCTCGGCGGTCGACCGCCCCGCCTCGTCGTCCGGGTGAACTTCTATCGGTATCCCTCGGCCGTTGTCGATCACGCTTATCGAATTGTCGGTATGGATCGTGACGATTATCTCGTCGCAGTGTCCCCCGAGCGCCTCGTCGACGGCGTTATCGACCACTTCGAAGACCATGTGATGCAGGCCGGTGCCATCCGAGGTGTCCCCGATATACATCCCCGGCCGCTTGCGAACGGCGTCCAAGCCCTTGAGCACCTTGATGCTCGAGGAGTCGTATTCAGCGCCGTTGCCGGCTGGATTTTCCTGGGTCATCGTCCGGGCCGCCTCAGATCCGCATCGGCATAACGACATACTTGAAATCGTCACGCCCCGGCAAAGTGAACAGGGCGCTCGAATTGGCGTCGCCCAGTGCGCACTCAATCTCCTCCGCGTCGAGGTTGTTGAGCACATCGAGCAGGTAGCTCACGTTGAATCCGATATCGAGCGCCTCGCCGGAGTACCCCACATCAAGTTCCTCCTGCGCCTCCTCCTGCTCGGTATTGCTGCAGCTGATCCTCAGGCTTCCGGGAGTCAAGACCCAGCGCACGCCCCGGAACTTGTCACTGGTTAGGATCGAAGCACGCTGTAGCGCCTGCTGGAGCGGGACACGACCGAGCTGCAGGTGCTTCGGCTGCTGGGCCGGAATGACCCGCTGATAGTCGGGGAACTTGCCGTCGACCAGCTTGGAGACCAGCACGATGTCTCCGAACGTGAACCGGGCCTGGCTGGCCGAGAGCTCGATGGCAACCGGATCGTCGCTGTCCGACAGCAGCTTGGAAAGCTCTAGGATCGTCTTGCGCGGTAGGATCACCTCCTGCCGGCCGATATCCTTCGACGCCACGGCGTGAGTGGCGAGCGCCAGCCGGTGGCCGTCGGTCGTGACGACTCGCAGCTCGCCCGCCTCGATCAGCATCAGCAGTCCATTGAGGTAGTAACGGATGTCCTGCTGAGCCATGGCGTACTGCACCAGAGCAAAGAGCGCCTTCAATAGCTTCTGCGGCAACTCGATCTTTACGCTTTCCCCCACCGGCGCGGCGAGCCTAGGGAAATCCTCCGGCGGCAGAGTCTGCAAGTTGAAGCGGCTCTTCCCGCTTTTCACCTGCAATCGCTTGTCCGCGGACGCAAGCGAAATCTCGGCTCCGTCCGGCAGGGCCCGAAGAATATCCAGAAGCTTGCGCGCTCCCACCGTTACGCCCTTCGAATCGGACGCGGAATCCAGGCCAACGGCTGCAGTGATCTCGATCTCGATGTCGGTCGCCACGAACGCGAGGCGCTCGCCGGCCCGCTGCAGCAAGACGTTGGAAAGAATCGGCATTGTGTGCCGCCGCTCGATGATTCCGGACACAGCCTGCAATGGCTTGAGGAGCACTTCCCGCGTTGTCTTTACTAGATTCATATTCTTTTCCTGATGATGATGATGAAGCGCTGCATCAGAGGGGATTACGCATGCGAATGGCGCGAGGTCAAGAGCTTAGGTTGTGGAATGGCTGTGGACGTTCCTGTGGACGCCCAGTGAGCAACTCCTGGAAATCGGTCGATGTGAAATGTTGTAGGCGAAGATGTCCACAGCGAATGACAGGATATCCAACGGTCATCAACCCTTGAGCGTTTGTTCCAGAACATGGAAGTCCCGGTTGATCTCGGTGTCCTTGGTGCGCAGGGCCGCAATCGTGCGACAGGCGTGCAGGACGGTCGTATGATCACGGTTGCCGAAGGCATCGCCGATTTCGGGGAGGCTCATCTGGGTGAGCTCCTTGGCGAGCGCCATGGCAATCTGCCGTGGTCGCGCGATGTTTCGCGTGCGTTTCTTGGCATGCAGATCCGCAACCTTGATCTTGTAGAATTCGGCAACCGTTTTCTGGATGTTCTCGACGGAGATCTGCCGATTGTGGACGGTAAGCAGGTCGCGCAGGGCGTCCTTGGCGAGGTCGATCGTGATATCGCGGCCGTTGAAACGGGAAAATGCGATGACGTTCTTGAGTGCACCCTCGAGCTCGCGGACATTCGAGCGGATATGCTTGGCAATAAAGAATGCAACGTCCTCGGCTAGCTCGACACCGAGCACTTCGGCCTTCTTGAGCACGATAGCCACGCGCATCTCCTGCTCGGGCGGCTCGATCGCGACCGTCAGGCCCCAGGAAAACCGCGTCTTGAGACGCTCGTCGATGCCCGAGATATCGCGCGGATAGGTATCGCAGGTGATGATGATCTGCTTATGGGTCTCGATGAGCGCGTTAAACGCGTAGAAAAACTCCTCCTGCGTGCGATCCTTCCCGGTAAAGAACTGAATATCGTCGATCAACAGGATGTCGAGCGAATGGTAGTAGCGCTTGAACGCATCGAATGATCGCTGCTGATATGCACGGACGACGTCGGAGATGTATTGCGCGGCGTGCAGGTAGCGGGCTCTGGCATTCGGCTGCCGGCTCAGCACATGGTTGCCGACGGCATGGATGAGATGGGTCTTGCCAAGGCCGACCCCCCCGTAGATGAAGAGCGGGTTGTAGGACGTGCCGGGATTCTCGGCGACCTGGAGCGCGGCTGCGCGCGCGAGCTGATTGGCCTTGCCCGGCACGAAGCTATCGAACGTAAACTCCCCGATCAGATTGGAGCGCTCAAGCTTCGCGCGGACGGCCGCTGCGGGCTTGGGCTGCGCTTTGACCGGTGCCGTGGCAAGCGGCTCAATGAGGGCGTCGGTCTCCGGAAGCGCTAGCGAAAGGCGCACGGGATGGCCGGCCAGCTCGCTGGCGAGTGCCTCGATTTTCGGTACGAACCGGTCCTTGATCCACTGAAGTACGAAGCGATTTGGCGCAATGAGCGCCAGCTCGCTGTCGGCAATGGATTCAGCGCCTGGTCTAAGCGGCCGAATCCAGGTATTAAATTGTTGAGAAGGAAGCTCTTTCTGCAGCCGAGCGGTGCAGGCTTCCCAGAGGGTTTCCATCATTGCAGAACGGCTCGGCCGGACCCGGAATCGATCAACGTTGCAGTACCGGAATGATACGCTGATTGACATGAGTTATCCACAGGCTATGGCGGTTTCGTTGACAGGTTTCGCAGCCCCTTGGTTTAATAGTGGGTTATGTCCGACGTCAGGAATCTCCCATGAAGCGCACGTACCAACCTTCGCGCGTTCGGCGCAAGCGAACCCACGGTTTCCTGGTCAGGATGCGAACCCGGGGCGGCCGGGCGGTCATTCGTGCCCGACGGGCGAAAGGGCGCGCTCGCTTGGCTGTTTGACGGTCGGCGCTCGCCTGCGGCGAATCCAGCGGCTCCAGTCCGCCGCCGTAGCAGCTGCGCTCCAGTCAGGCCGCACTGCGCGCGCGCAGCGCTTCGTGCTTCACACTCGTGTCAATTCACTCGGGTATCCGCGACTTGCGCTGGTCGTTCCGAAGCGACTGGTGAGGAAAGCGGTCGACCGGAATCGCATCAGGCGCCAGGCACGCGAGGCATTCCGTCGGCGTCAGGCAGAATTGGGTGGCCACGACTTCGTCCTGCGTCTGATCCGCGGGCCCGAAGATCGTCCGGTAACGTTTCTCGAAATCGACGCGTTGTTCGCGTCATACCGGGATGAGTAGGATTCTGATCGCGATCATTCAGGCATATCGATATGCCCTGAGCCCATTTCTTGGGCAGCATTGCCGCTTTGATCCGTCGTGTTCGGCGTACGCGGTCGAAGCCCTGCAACGACACGGCGTCTGGCGTGGCAGCTGGCTCACGGTGCGTCGGCTGGCATGTTGTCATCCGTGGCATCACGGCGGATTCGATCCGGTTCCTCCGCCGGCTGGCTTTCCCGACGGGTCGTCGCACCGCAGCTGAGTTCGGGGTGTAACGCACGGAGATTCCCGAGCCCGACGCAGCGCACTGCTGCGCAACCCCTTCGGGCGCCGCGCATCTGATTGAGGCCGATGGACACGCAACGTCTGATTCTTTTCATTATCTTCTCCTTCTCGGTGCTCATGCTCTGGGAGGCGTGGCAACGCGAGCATCAACCGCCTCCTGCACCTCAGGAGAAAGCTGCGTCGCAGGCGGGCAAGGCCACTGCGCCGCCGGGCGTACCGGTGCCGTCCATACCGGCCAGCGACGGCGCGACCAAACCGGCGGCAGATCACGCAGGGGTGCCCGCGCCGGCTGGCGGTGAGCACCCGCAGCAAGACCTCATCCGCGTGCGAACGGATCTTGTCGAGATGGACGTGAGCCCGCGCGGCGGCGACATCGTCAGGCTCGAGCTTCTCAAGCATAAGGACACGGTGGACCTTAAGAAGAACTTCGTTCTTCTCAGTCCGGCGTTTCACAGCGCGTTGCAGAGCGGCCTAATCGGTGATGATCTGCCGAATCACAAGACCCAGTTCAGCTCGAGCGCGAGGGAATACACGCTCAAGCCCGGCCAGGAGAGCCTCGAAGTGCAGCTCGAGGCCACTAGCCCGCAAGGCGTACGCGTCATCAAGACCTATACGCTCAGGCGCTCGAGCTACCTCATCGACATCACCCAGGAGATCGTGAATGGTGGGTCAGAGCCAATAAGCGCGCACGCTTATTTCCAGGTGACGCGGGACAACCAGCCGTCACCAGGCGACACATTCATGTTGAGGACCTTCCACGGCCCGGCGGTGTACACCGAGCAGGACAAGTACGTGAAGGTGAGTTTCGACGACATCGAAAAAGGCAAAGCCGCCTACTCGAAGAATAGCGACAACGGCTGGATCGCCATGGTTCAGCACTACTTCGTGACCGCGCTGGTGCCCCCCGGAAAGGTCCCGCGGGAGTTCTACACCCGCCGCGTGTCGGAAGGTCTCTACAGCGCGGGCGTCATCGTCCCTGTTTCGACCGTGGCACCTGGTCAAACCGGGAAAATCGACGTACCGGTTTACGCCGGTCCGCAGGACCTCGAGTCGCTCAAGACGGTGGCGCCCGGCCTTGAGCTGGTAGTCGACTATGGTTGGCTCACGTTACTCGCGGCACCGATCTTCTGGCTCCTGAACTGGATTCATGGGGTGGTGAAGAACTGGGGGGTCGCGATCATCCTCCTCACCGTCCTGATCAAGCTGGTGTTCTATCCGTTGTCGGCGGCAAGCTACAAGTCGATGGCGCGAATGAAAAAGGTGACACCGCGGCTCACGAAGATCCGCGAGCAGTACGGCGGCGACCGCGCCAAGATGAACCAGGCGATGATGGAGCTGTACAAGGAGGAGAAGATTAATCCGCTCGGCGGCTGCCTGCCGATCGTGGTTCAGATCCCCGTGTTCATCGCGCTGTATTGGGTATTGCTCGGCAGCGTGGAGCTGCGGCAGGCGCCCTTTTTCGGCTGGATTACGGACCTGTCGTCGCCGGACCCCTGGTACATCCTGCCTGTCCTGATGATGACGTCCATGATCATCCAGACCAAGCTGAACCCCACGCCGCCAGACCCGGTGCAAGCGAAAGTAATGATGATCATGCCCTTCGCGTTTGGCGTGATGTTCTTCTTCTTTCCGGCTGGCTTGGTCTTGTACTGGCTTGTCAACAACATTCTTTCGATCACTCAGCAGTGGCACATTACGCGCACGCTGGCGCGCAGCGCCAAGTAGGGCGAACCAGCGGACACCGGCTTACATCTCCCTCGTGAGAGGTCGCCGGTGCGTCAGCGGCCCTATGTGGATGGCGTGATATGGGCGCACCTTCGAGCGACATCATTGCGGCTATTGCGACCGCGCAGGGCCGCGCCGGCATCGGCATTGTGCGCATCTCGGGGCCCGCGCTGAGCGCCCTTGCCGAGCAGTTGATCGGCAAGATTCCCGCGCCACGACGAGCGACCCGCGCAACGATTGTCGACGGTGCAGGAGCGGCACTCGACGATTGCATCGCGCTCTTCTTCCCGGCCCCGCATTCCTACACCGGCGAGGACGTGCTCGAGTTACACGGCCATGGCGGTCCAGTCGTTCTGCAAATGGTGCTCGGGCGCGCGCTGGAGGTCGGTGCTCGCCTCGCGGAGCCGGGCGAGTTCACGCGGCGCGCGTATCTCAACGACAAGTTGGATCTCGCCCAGGCGGAGGCCGTGGCGGACGTCATCGAAGCCGCAACCGATTCGGCCGCGCGGTGTGCTGTTCGGGCGCTTCAGGGCGATTTTTCGGCGGCGGTGCGCGAGGTAACGGAAGGTCTCGTGGAACTGCGGATGCTTGTCGAGGCGACGCTGGATTTTCCGGAGGAGGAGCTCGATCCGCTGGACCGCGCCGATGCGCGCCGGCGCCTCGCGGATGTGCGCAACGCGCTTGCTAGCGCGCTCGGGCGCGCCCGTCAGGGGAGCCTCCTTCGTAGTGGCATGAACGTCGTTCTCGCGGGCCAACCCAACGTCGGCAAGTCGAGCCTGCTCAATCGGCTTGCCGGCGAAGAGCTGGCGATCGTCACTGCGATCCCTGGAACGACGCGCGACACGGTCCGTCAGGCGATCCAGTTCGAGGGGGTACCGCTGAACATTGTGGATACCGCGGGTCTCAGGGATGCGCGCGACGAGGTCGAGCAGATCGGCATCTCGCGAACCTGGAGCGAGATCGAACGGGCCGATCTGCTGCTCTTGATCGTGGATGCCCGGGTGGGAGTCACGGCCGCGGATGAGGCGATCGTGGCCAGAATCCCTGCACGACTCAAGCGCGTAGTGGTGCACAACAAGCTGGACCTCATGGACGAGCGAACTGACCTAGAGGAAGCCGGCAGCGCCGTGCACGTCTTCACCTCCGCGAAGACCGGCGAAGGGCTGGATCGCCTCAAGAAGACGCTCCTCACGCTCGTCGGCTGGGAATCCTCCGCGGAGAGTGTCTTCATGGCCCGGGAACGGCACTTGCAGGCGCTGCGCCAGGCGTCCACGCGACTCGCGACGGCTGAAGGTCTGTTTGACCAGGTTGAACTCTTTGCGGAGGAATTGCGGCTCGCGCAGCGTGACCTGGAGGGCATCACGGGCGAGTTCACGGCCGACGATCTGCTGGGCGAGATCTTCTCGCGCTTCTGCATCGGTAAATGACGGTGCGGAAGGGCGGGAGGTGAAGTCGTGGATGCGCGGGCGCTGGCCCAGCCGGTCGGTCGTCGCGGGCTTCGGGGCGTGTGTCATCGCGGGCGCGCTGTCCCAGTCGCTGGGTACGCCGCTCCCCTGGATGATCGGGCCGCTGCTCGCCATGGCGACCCTCAGGTTTTCCGGCGCGGACGTCACCGCGCCGCGGGGTGGGCGCGAAGTCGGGCAGATCATCATCGCCACGGCGCTCGGACTCTACTTCACACCCGTCGTGACACAAGAAGTGCTCGGAAAGTGGCAGGTGCTGGTTGCGGCGGCGCTCTTCGCCACCGCGCTCGCGTACCTCGGCGCCTACCCGATCTCTCGGCTGACCGATACGGACCGGACCACGGCGTTCTTCGCGAGCGTCCCGGGCGGGGCGACCGAGATGGCGATACTCGGCGAGCGGTTCGGGGCGAAGCCAGATCGCATTGCCCTGGCACAGTCCCTTCGGATCCTTCTGGTCGTGGTGGTGGTTCCTTTCGCGTTCACGTTCCTCGGCGTTCATGGGACAGATCTCGTCGTTCCGGCCGGCAAGTCGGTGGATGCACGGGGGCTCGTGCTGCTATTCGCGTGCACGACGACTGGCGGCTTTCTCATGTCACGGCTCAACCTGCCGAATGCGTGGTTGCTCGGTGCGTTGGCAGTCTCCATCGGGCTGACCGCTGCGGGGTTTCAGTGGTCGGCCGTTCCCCGCCCGGTCAGCAATGCGGGGCAGCTGCTGCTCGGCTGCGCGCTTGGATCGCGCTTCGAGCGGGAATTCATGCGGCACGCGCCGAAATTCGCCCTCGTCGTATGCGTCAGCACCATCGCTGCCATCGGTCTTTCGGCCATTTTCGGCGCAGGAATCGCGCGGGCGAGCGGGCTGGCCGTGCCCACCATGATCCTCGCGACCGCACCGGGAGGCATTGCGGAGATGTGCATCACGGCCAAGGTCCTGCAGCTCGGTGTCCCCATGGTCACGGCGGCCCATGTAACGCGGGTCATCATGCTGGTCACGACGACGGCGCCCCTCTTCAGACTCGTGCGGCGGGCATGGCATGCCGCACGGGGTGGCACCTGAAGAAGTCGGGGCGGGCCAAACCGGGAATTGCTCCCCCGGCCGGCCTCTTCGACTCGGATCGTGTTACGATTTAAAGCCCTACTCCCTCCATGGCGGCCGAAAGTGCGCCTCTGCGCAGAGGCTGCCCACTCAATGATTTGCGCTGCAGCCTGCGCCCGTATTGACGTCCGAGGCAACCCCAATGAACCAGCCCTATACGCCGCATATTGACGTGCCCAGCAACGTTCGCAACCGCCGAGCGACCGAGTGGGTCGCCGAGGTAGCGGCACTGACCAAGCCGGATCGCATTGTCTGGTGCGACGGAAGCAAGGCGGAGTACGACCGGCTCTGCGACGAGATGGTGAAGTCCGGCATGCTCCAGCGGCTCAATCCCGCCAAGCGTCCGAACAGCTTTCTTGCGCTCTCCGATCCAACCGACGTCGCGCGTATGGAAGACCGCACCTTCATCTGCAGCGAAAAGAAGGTGGACGCCGGCCCGACGAACAACTGGGTCGCGCCAAAGGAGATGCGGGCCACGCTCGCCGGACTCTTCGACGGTTGCATGCGCGGTCGAACGATGTATGTCGTGCCTTTCTCGATGGGGCCACTCGGTTCGCACATCGCGCAGATCGGGATCGAGCTCTCAGACTCGCCCTACGTCGTGGTCAACATGCACATCATGACGCGGGTATCTCCCAAGGTTTGGGACCTGCTGGGACACGAAGGCCAGTTCGTCCCGTGCGTTCATTCGGTCGGAGCGCCGCTCGGACGCGGCGCGGCGGACGTCCGGTGGCCTTGCAACAAGGACCACAAATACATCGTCCATTTTCCGGAAACGCGGGAAATCTGGTCCTTCGGCTCGGGCTACGGCGGCAACGCCCTGCTCGGCAAGAAGTGCCTTGCTCTGCGCATTGCATCGGTGATGGGGCGCGACGAGGGCTGGCTGGCCGAGCACATGCTCATTCTCGGCGTCACCGCACCCTCGGGCGAGAAGAGCTACGTGACGGCCGCGTTTCCGAGCGCGTGCGGCAAGACGAATTTCGCGATGATCGTTCCGCCTCCGGCCTTCAAGGGGTGGAAAGTCACGACCATCGGCGAAGACATCGCCTGGATCAAGCCCGGCAAAGACGGCCGGTTGTACGCGATCAACCCCGAGTCGGGGCTGTTCGGGGTGGCCCCGGGTACATCCGAGAAGACCAATCCCAATTGCATGGCGGCGCTCAGGTCAAACGTCATCTTCACGAACGTCGCCCTGACACCCGATGGAGACGTGTGGTGGGAGGGCATGACGAAGCAGCCGCCGCCCGAGCTGATCGACTGGCGCGGCGACCACTGGACGCCCGACTCGGGCCGACTCGCCGCACATCCGAATGCGCGATTCACGGTGCACGCCTCGCAGGTCCCGTCCATCGATCCGGATTGGGAAAACCCGGCCGGCGTGCCGATCTCGGCGTTCATCTTCGGCGGTCGGCGCTCGAATACCGTGCCGCTGGTGGTGCAGGCATTCAGCTGGACTGACGGCGTGTACATGGCCGCGACGATGGGTTCGGAGACTACCGCTGCGGCGACGGGCAAGGTCGGCGTCGTGCGCCGTGACCCGTTCGCGATGATTCCCTTCGTCGGGTACAACATGGCGGACTACTTCGGCCACTGGCTCAAGCTCGGCTGGAGCGTCCCGCAAAGACCGCAAATCTTTCAGGTGAACTGGTTCCGCACCGACGCTCAGGGCCGATTCGTCTGGCCGGGCTTCGGCGAGAACATGCGGGTGCTGAAGTGGATCGTGGAGCGCGTCGGGGGGCGGGCCAAGGCGATTGAAACGCCGCTCGGCTGGGTGCCCGACTACGACGATCTCGAGTGGTCCGGTCTGGACACATTTACACGCGATCAGTTCAAGACGGCCACGACGATCAAGCACGATGAATGGGAAGCCGAGCTCGCGTTGCACGACGAGCTCCTCGGGAAGCTGCAAGACAGGCTGCCCCGGCAACTCGCGCTCCGTCGCGAGATGTTGCATCTCGTTCTGGGCGCCTGAAGGCGGGCGGACGCGCGGCAAGGGCCGCTTGGCGCGGCCGTTCCGCGCACCTCCGGGCACCCAGAATGGACCCGGCACGATGACTCACGTCTTCCATCGCAGCCTTCGGCAGGACTATCCCCTAGCGGTGCGCGGTGACGGCATGTACGTCATCGATGCGGCCGGCAAGCGCTATCTGGATGCTTGCGGCGGCGCCGCAGTGTCCTGCCTCGGCCATTCCGATGCGGAAGTGATCCGCGCCATCAAGGCCCAACTCGACCGCCTGCCCTACGCGCACACCTCCTTCTTCAGCAACGAGCCGATGGAAGCGCTCGCCGATGAGCTGATCGCGAAGGCGCCCGAAGGCATGAGTCACGTCTATTTCGTCTCGGGCGGTTCCGAGGCGGTGGAGGCCGCGCTCAAACTTGCGCGCCAGTATTTCGTGGAAGCCGGGCAACCGCAGCGGCGGCACGTCATTGCGAGACTGCAGAGCTACCACGGCAACACGCTGGGTGCTCTGGCAACCGGCGGCAACGTATGGCGCCGCCGGCAATACGAGCCTCTGCTGTTTCCGGCGCGACACGTGTCGCCGTGCTACGCCTATCGTGGCAAGACCCCGGACGAGACCGACGAAGCGTACGGGACGCGCCTCGCCGACGAGCTCGATGCAGCAATTCGAGCGCTCGGCGCCGAGACCGTCATCGCGTTCTGCGCGGAAACGGTGGTCGGGGCCACGCTCGGAGCGGTACCGCCAGTACCCGGCTACTTCCGCAAGATCCGAGAAGTATGCGACCGCCACGGCGTGCTGCTGATCCTGGACGAGGTCATGTGCGGAATGGGGCGCACGGGAACGTTGTACGCGTGCGAGCAGGAGGGGATTACCCCGGACATCGTTTGCGTCGCCAAGGGGCTCGGTGCCGGGTATCAGCCCATTGGGGCGGCAATTGTGTCGTCGCGAATCGTCGAGACGATCCGCGACGGGTCGGGATTCTTTCAGCACGGCCACACCTACCTCGGGCACGCCGCGGCCTGCGCAGGAGCGCTTGCCGTGCAGCATGCCATTCGCAACCGCAATCTGCTCGGAAACGTTCGCCGGCTTGGCGACTTGCTGGGCGTTAGGCTGCGCACTCGCTTCGGACGCCATGCGAATGTAGGGGATATTCGGGGTAGGGGGTTGTTCTGGGGTCTGGAGTTCGTGCGGGATCCGGAGACGAAGGAACCGTTCGACCCCGCATTGCGTGTGCATTCGCGGCTCAAGGCGGAGGCGCTGGAATTGGGATTGATGTGCTACCCGATGGGCGGAACGCTGGATGGACAGCGGGGCGACCATGTGTTGCTTGCGCCCCCGTTTATCATGGAAGAGGCACACGCTGACGAAATCGTGGAAAAGCTCGCCAGTGCCCTCGATCGGACGCTTGCCGAAGTGTCTGTCGCGAGCTGAACGGAGTTCCGGGGCCGCCAGCTACAAGCACTCGCTACGGTCTGGCGCGAACGACCAGCACCGAGCACTTCGCGTGTTGCACGACATTTGCCGCATTCGAGCCGAGGAGGTGGTCTTTCAGTTCGGGGCGATGTGAGGCCATGACGATGAGGTCCGCGCCGATCTCGGTGGCGACCCGAAGAATCTCCCGATGCACCTTGCCATGGCCGACGATATGCTGAACGGCGATGCCGGACGGGACATTGTCGCGCGCGAAAGCGTGCATCCACTGATTAGCTTTGTCCAGAAGCTGTTGCTCATAACCCATGGGCAAGAAGGAGGATACGTCCCCGACGCCGAGTCCCGGCACGACTGTCAGGACGTGCAGCTTGGCGCCGAACGCTCTGCAATATTCGATGGCAACCGGCAACGCCGTTTTCCAGGAGGCTTCGTGCTCGCGATCGACTGGGAGCAGGATGTCTGTGTACATGCCGGGGTTCCTCACGCGGCAGCAGGGGCGGGAATCGGTCGCCGCCGCCGCTGCGACAGCACGACGCCGACAAGCAGGACAAGGCCGATCATCCACATCAGCTGCTTGGGTGGCTGATCGGCCGCTATGCGGGCGGAAACGATTTTCTGGTCGAACTTCAGGCCGGCTTTCTGCGCCGGGCTGCCGAATGCGACAGCGTCGATGACCAGCGAGTCCTCCTGTCGGATCACTTCAATGCCCATGCTCTCGAGACGCGCTTTTCCGTCAGCGCCCGCTGCGAGCTCGAGCGGCACGTAGAACACTTTCGGATTACCGAAATCGTCCTCGCCGGCAATTTGCAGTCTGATCTCCGTGCCCGGCGCCGCCGAAGCGGCTGCCTCGACCACTCCCGCCGCGGGGACTTCGTGGAAAGGTGGCGCAATCATGTCCATCCAGAAACCGGGCCGGAAGAGGGTGAAGGCTACGAGGAGGAGGACCGCCGATTCGTAGAGTCGGCTGCGCACCAGGAAGTACCCCTGCGTGGCGGCGGCAAAGAGCAGCATGGCGATGGTAGCGGTAACGAATGTCCCAATCGCTGTCAGCCAAGTGACGTCAATGAGCAGCAGATCGGTGTTGAAGATGAAGAGGAACGGCAGCGCCGCGGTGCGCAGACTGTAGAAGAACGAAGTGAGTCCGGTCTTGATGGGATCGCCGCCAGAGATCGCGGCGGCGGCGAATGCCGCCAAGCCGACGGGCGGGGTGATATCCGCCATGATGCCGAAATAGAAGACGAAAAGATGCACTGCGATAAGCGGTACGATCAGTCCGGCTTGTGCCCCGAGCTCGACGATGACCACCGCCATCAACGACGAGACGACGATGTAGTTGGCGGTCGTCGGAAGTCCCATGCCGAGAATGAGGCTGATGACGGCGGTGAGGACGAGCACGGCCATGATGTTGCCGCCCGAAAGCGCTTCGACGGCATCCACCATCACGGCGCCGAGCCCGGTCAGGGTCACCGTCCCGACGATCACCCCGGCTGCCGCCGTCGCGATACCGATGCCGATCATATTGCGGGCACCGGTGATCAACCCGTCCAACAGTTCCGCAAAGCCCTGCCGCACGGCGGTCGCCATATCGGCGCGCCGGCGAAATAGCGCGTAAAGGGGGCGCTGGGTCAACAGGATGAAGATCATGAATGCAGTCGCCCAGAATGCGGAGAGACCGGGGGAGAGCTGCTCAACCATCAGCGCCCAGACGAGAACCACGACGGGCAGCAGGAAATGCAGTCCTGCTTTGACGGTCGGTCCGACTTCTGGCAGCTCGACGACCGGCGCACTGGGATCGTCGAGTTTGAGATCGGGAAAGCGAGCAGCGTATCCGACAAGCGCCACGTGGACCGCGACGAGCAGCGCGGCAATCACCCAACTCGCCGCGGCGCCGAATGCTGGCCGCATCCAGGCGACCGCATAGTACGAAGCACCGGCCACGATGAGCGTACCGGAGATGACCAAACCCCAGGTGACGAGCCGTTGAGCCCACCCCACCGAGCGACGCTTAGGTAGCGCCTGCATGTTGGCCTTGAGCGCTTCGAGATGGACGATGTAGACGAGGGCAATGTACGAGATCAGTGCGGGGAGAAAGGCATTCTTGATGACTTCCGTATACGGGATCCCGACGAATTCGACCATCAGGAACGCCGCGGCGCCCATCACCGGGGGCATGATCTGACCGTTGACGGAGGAACTGACTTCCACCGCACCCGCCTGCTCGGCGGAGTAACCCACTCGCTTCATCAGCGGGATGGTGAACGTGCCCGTGGTAACGACATTGGCGATGGACGACCCGGATATGAGACCGGTCATGCCGGAAGAAACCACGGCGGCTTTGGCCGGGCCGCCTCGCAGATGGCCGAGCAGGGAGAACGCGACCTGAATGAAATAGTTTCCGGCGCCGGCTTTGTCCAGCAGCGCACCAAACAGCACGAACAGGAACACGAAGCTGGTCGACACGCCAAGCGCCACGCCGAACACGCCTTCAGTCGTGATCCATTGGTGATTGACTATGGCGTTGAGCGAGAAACCCCGGTGCGCGATGACCTCCGGCATGTACGGACCGAAGAACGTGTAGGCCAGAAACACGATGGCCAGGATAGTGAGAGGCGGGCCGAGGCTACGGCGAGTCGCCTCGAGCAGCAGCAGCATCCCCACGCAGCCGACGATGATGTCCTGAAGGATGGGCGCACCAGGGCGGGCCGAAAGCTCGAGATTGAACAGGAAGAGATAGGCGGCGCAGAAAGCGCCGACCAATGCGAACGCCCAGTCCTGAACCGGGACATATGCGCGGGGTGAACGTCGCAGCGCTGGATACGCGAGAAACGCGAGAAAGACCGCGAACGCCAGGTGAATCGAGCGCGCCTCCGTGTCGTTGAAGACGCCGAACCCGACCATGAACGGAATCGGAGAGGCGATCCATAGCTGGAAGAGCGACCAGATCAGTGCGGTGCCCAACAGCACCTGCTTCACTACGCCACGCGGATTACGCCCGCCCGTGTCCGCCTGGGCAACGAGGTCCTGCAAGCCTTGCCCGGACGTCGCTTCGCCGGCGCGCGACTGCGCGGCCATGTTGGCCTCCTCTGGTTCTCGCGGGATTGGCGGGAAGCGTTGCGCTTCCCGCCTTGCTCGAGGCTGACTACATCCAGCCTTTTTCTTTGTAGTACTTCACCGCACCCTCGTGCAGTGGGGCAGAGAGGTTTCGGGTGATCATGACTTTCGGATCGAGGTGCGCGAACGCCGGATGCAGCTTCTTGAATCGGTCGAAGTTCTCGAACACGGCCTTGACCACTTGATAGATCACCTCGGGATCGGTCTTGGCCGAAGTCACGAACGTTGCCCCGACGCCAAACGTCACGATGTCTTTGTCATTGCCCTTGTACATCTTGCCGGGAATCGTGGCCTTACCGTAGTACGCGTTGCCGCTCACGAGCTTTTCGATCTCGGGTCCGGTCACTGGCACGATGACGGCGTCGCACGAAGTCGTGGCTTCCTGGATCGATCCGTTGGGGTGCCCCACGGTATAGACGATCGCGTCAACCTTGTTGTCGCAGAGCGCGGCGGATTGCTCGGCCGCCTTGAGCTCGGACGCGAGCTTGAAGTCGCTCATCTTCCAGCCTTTGGCCTCCATGACCACTTCCATCGTCCCGCGCTGACCGGACCCGGGGTTGCCGATATTGACGCGCTTGCCCTTGAGGTCGTTGAAGCTCTTGATGTTGGCGTCTTTCCTGGCGACGACGGTGAACGGCTCGGCATGCACCGAGAAGACCGAGCGCAAATCCTTGAAGGGGCCTTGTTCCTTGAACTTGGAGGTGCCGTGGTAGGCGTGGTATTGCCAGTCGGACTGTGCGACGCCCATCTGCATCTCGCCGGAGCGGATCGAGTTGATGTTCGCCACGGAGCCGCCGGTGGAGGGCGCCGTGCACTTGATGCCGTGTTCCTTGCCACCACGGTTGACGAGCGAGCAGATCGATTGGCCGACCACGTAATAGACCCCGGTGGTTCCGCCGGTGCCAATGGTGACGAATTTGGTTTTCTGCGCGAGGGCTGCGCTGGGCGCTAGCAACGCAATCGCAAGTAATGCGGCGGTGCCGCCCCGAATGCTGAACTTCGACATTTTTCCCTCCTTGTTTTGCACGATGCGGGATGGATGGAGATTGTACCCAGACGAGCATGGCGGCCATGCAAGGCGATCGACCGCCGGAGGCTCCCTCGGAGCGAGGACAGCGATCGCCCGCGCCAGCCAAAGCGCGCGCACGAAATGCATACCCCCATGCCAGACGTCCCGGGCCAGGGTGACCCAACGTCTGTCTCTAGGGGGACAAGATGAGCGTACCACCGCCGGGAAATCTTCGCCTGGAAGCGGCCGAGGGTGTGCAACGCGCGGGGCTCGAGGTTTGCTTCAAGGCGCCGCGATATGTGAGCGCACACTCCATACAAAAGTATTTTATATCAAGGTGATGAAATGAGGATCGGGGTCTGAGTCCGCTCTAGGCCGTACCCTAGATTCGGCCTGTTCCACGTGAAACAACGATTCCGAACGGGAACTGGCCCGGTGCGGTTCCACGTGGAACTTCTGCTGCACCTGAGCGCCGGCTGGCCAAAACGCGTATCATTGCGGCCTCCCGAGAGGGCGTGTTTCATGCAGTTCGCGAGAACCTTCGATGTCATCGTTGTAGGGGGTGGTCACGCAGGCACTGAGGCCGCGCTTGCGGCCGCCAGGTCCGGTTGCGACACGCTTCTTTTGACCCACAGCATCGAAACGCTGGGCCAGATGTCCTGCAATCCGTCCATTGGCGGCATTGGGAAGGGCCACTTGGTCAAAGAGATCGACGCACTCGGCGGGGCGATGGCCCTCGCAACCGATGTCGCCGGGATCCAGTTCCGGACGCTGAATGCGTCGAAGGGGCACGCCGTCAGGGCGACCCGCGCCCAGGCCGACCGCGTCCTCTACAAGCAGGCAATTCGAAACGGTCTGGAAAATCAAGCCGGCTTGACGCTTTTTCAGGCCGCCGTCGATGATCTGGTCCTCGAAGGCGACCGCATTGCCGGCGTTCTCACCCAGCTAGGAGTTCGATTCAACGCCCCCGCAGTGGTGCTGACCACGGGCACGTTTCTGGGCGGCCTGATCCATATCGGACTCCAGAATTATCAAGCAGGCCGGGCAGGGGATCCGCCCGCAAACACTCTCGCGGCCCGGCTGAGAGAGCTCGCGCTACCCGTCGGAAGGCTCAAGACCGGAACGCCCCCTCGCATCGATGGGCGAACGATCGATTTCTCAGCTATGAGCGCGCAGCCGGGGGATAGCCCTGAGCCGGTTTTCTCCTTCATGAGCAACCGGGCGATGCACCCTGCACAGCTTCCCTGCTGGATTACCCATACGAACGAGCGCACTCACGCCATCATTCGACAAGGTCTCGATCGCTCGCCGATGTACACCGGCAAGATCGAAGGCGTCGGTCCCCGGTACTGTCCGTCTATCGA
>JAJDOG010000013.1 GCA_022340285.1 Betaproteobacteria bacterium | reverse complement strand
TCGAGCGCGCCGCCGCGATGCGCAAGCCAGCGCATGATCGCCTTGTTCGGACCGATCACCTGCTGGCGGTAGATGCCGAGGTTCTGGCGCTTGCGGGCGGGGCCGCGCGTGACGACGAGACCCCACGTGATCAGCGGTCCGGCGTCGCCCGGCCAGCATACCTGGATCGGCAGCCGGGCGAGATCCACGTCTTGCCCTTCCCACACGACCTCGTGACAGGGCGCGCCGCTGCGCTCCTTCGGCCGCATGTCCCACAGCGCGTTCTTCAGCATGCCGATCTTGTCGAGCGCGTCGCGCATGCCCTGCGGCGCCTCGGGCTCGCGAAGATTCGCGAGCAGCACACCGATTTCACGCAGCGCGTCGGGCGAGTCGGCGCCCATGCCGAGCGCGACGCGCCGCGGCGTGCCGAAGAGGTTCGCCAGCACCGGAATCGTGTGCCCCTTCGGCTTCTCGAACAGAATCGCCGGGCCGCCCGCCTGCAGCACCCGGTCGCAGATCTCGGTCATCTCGAGCCGCGTGTCGATCTCGGCGTCGACGCGTTTCAGCTCACCGAGGCTCTGCATTTGCGCGACGAAGTCGCGCAGGTCGCGATAGCTCACGACCCGCTCATCCGGCAGCGCGCGGCACCGACAGGTGCTTGCCGATCTCGCGCGCGAAATCCGCGAGGTCTCGTCGTCGGCCGCGCCGGTAGAACTCGAACTCGCCGCTGCCAGCGAAAATCGTCACCACGGTGCGCCCGAACGCACCGAGCATGATGCGCACAAGCCCCAGCACGATCAGCACCCATCCGAGAATGGGCAATGCGCCGGCGACGTCGGCAAGCAGGTTGAGGCCCTGCTGTACGGCGATCAGCGCCCCCGCGAGGCCGCCGCCTTCCGCAGCTTGCTCGCGCTGGATCGTCGGCTCGAGCTTGGTGCCGTAGTTCAGGAGAAAGGTCCGCGCCGGGGAGGACACCGCGATCAGGATCATCGCCACGAAGATGAACAGCGCGCCGCGCGCGATCTCGCGCATCGAGCGCTCGAACCGCGTGCGCACCGCCGCGATCTGGCCGAGCGCGAAGCTCTGCTCGTCGTCCCCGTCGCCGACCACGACCCGGCGGTCGGTGAGCACCGCCGTCTCGGCGCCGAGCGGCGCCTCCGCGATCACCCGCTCGGTGCCGGTCAGATGCGGATAGGGTGGCGTCGTCCGGTCGAACGGCAACTTGAACTGGGTGAGGAAGGTTCGGATGTCCATGGATCGAGATCGTGAATCAAATCATTTTCCCCGCCTTTTCAAGGAGAGGTGGCTGCGAAGCAGCCGGGGTGGTTGAGTCTACGATCAGCGCAGCACACCACCCCGCCGCCTCCGGCGGCACCCCTCCTCGGAGAGGAGGGGAAAAAAATCAACCAAAGACCTCCCGCCTCGAGTTTCTACCACTTCGGCCAGGCGCCCTTGAGTGCGAACTCCACGAGGATACCGGCAAAGATGGCCGCCCCGGTCCAGTTATTGTGCAGGAAAGCCTTGAAGCACGACATGCGCTCGCGTCCGCGGATCAGGAAGTAGTGGTAGACCATCGTGCCGGCCGCCGCCACGAGTCCCGCGTAGTACGCCCAGCCGAACACCCGGTCCGTGCCGACGTAGACGAGAATGGCGAGCATCGCGGCATAGGAGATCATCACCGCCGCGACGTCGAAGCGGCCGAAGGTGATCGCCGAGGTCTTGATGCCGATGCGGATGTCGTCGTTGCGGTCGACCATCGCGTACTCGGTGTCGTAGGCGATCGCCCAGAAAATGTTCGCGGCGAGCAGCCACCACCCGACAGGCGGGATCATTTCCAGCTGCGCGGTGAACCCCATCGGAATGCCGAACCCGAAAGCGATGCCGAGATAGGCCTGCGGGATGGCGAGGAAGCGCTTGGTGAAGGGGTAGCTCGCCGCGAGAAAGAGCGCCACGACCGACAGGGCGATCGTCTGCCAGTTGAGGAACAGGACCAGCTGGAACGACACGAAGATGAGCACGGCGGCGAGGGCCAGCGCCTCGGCGCGACTCACGGTGCCGGCGGCGAGCGGCCGCTCGCGGGTCCGCTCGACGTGCGCGTCGAACCGGAAGTCGGCCATGTCGTTCAGCACGCAGCCGGCCGAGCGCATGAGCAGCGTGCCGAGGGCGAAGATCCACACCACCACCCAGGGCGGCCGGCCGCTGCCGGCGATCCACACCGCCCACAGCGTCGGCCACAGCAGGAGCAACGTGCCGATCGGCTTGTCGAGCCGCATCAGCCGCTCGTAGAGGGCAAGCCGCTCCTTGACGATCGCCGCGACGCTCATGGCGCCTATTGTGGCGCGGCGGCCGCCGCGGCGCTATGAAGACATGAAGCGCAACCGGCACTTTATCCAGTCGTTCGCGTCCGCACGGTCAGGCGTTGACGAGATCCGCCCGGCCGCTCATCCACCGCTCGAGGTGGCGCCGCGCGGCGTCAGGCGCACGCTCGAGAAGCTCGTCCGCAAGCGCGCGGGCCTCGCGCAAGAGCGCCTCGTCGCGGACCAGGTCCGCGAAGCGCAGCAGCGGCACGCCGCTCTGGCGCGCGCCGAGATATTCGCCGGGGCCGCGCAGCATCAGGTCCTCGTGCGCGATCCGAAAACCGTCGCTGGTCTCGAAGACGATCTTGAGACGCCGCCGCGCGCCCTCCGACAGCGGATTCTGGTAGAGCATGATGCACACGCTCGCGGCCGCGCCGCGCCCGATCCGACCGCGCAGCTGGTGCAGTTGCGCGAGCCCGAACCGCTCGGCGTGCTCGATCACCATCAGCGACGCGTTGGGGACATCCACACCGACCTCGATCACGGTGGTGGCGACGAGCACGTGCACCTTCCCCGCCACGAACGCATCCATCACGGCCGCTTTCTCCGCGGGCGGAAGCCGCCCGTGCACGAGTCCGACCGAGAGCTCGGGCAGCTCGGCGGCGAGCCGCGCGTGAGTATCGATTGCGGTCTGCAGGTCGAGCGCCTCCGATTCCTCGATCAGCGGGCAGACCCAGTAGGCCTGCCGGCCCTCCGCACAGGCATCGCGAATGCGCGCGATGACTTCGTCGCGCCGGGTGTCGGCCACGAGCTTGGTGATGACGGGCGTGCGGCCCGGCGGCAGCTCGTCGATCACCGACACGTCGAGGTCGGCGTAGTAGCTCATCGAGAGCGTGCGCGGGATCGGCGTCGCGCTCATCATCAGCAGGTGAGGCAGCGCGTCGCTCACGGTGCCCTTCTCGCGCAGCGCAAGGCGCTGGCGCACGCCGAAACGATGCTGCTCGTCCACGATGGCCACCGCGAGATTGCGGAAGGCCACGCCCTCCTGGAAGAGCGCGTGCGTGCCCACGACCAGCGGCAGCTTCCCGGCCGCGATCTCCGTCGCGATCCGCTTCCGCTCGGGCTTGCGCTGGCTGCCGGTCAACCAGGCCACTTCCACGCCGAGCGGCGTGAGCCAGGCGGAGAATTTCCGGAAGTGCTGCTCGGCGAGAATCTCCGTGGGCGCCATCACCGCGGCCTGGCGGCCGGATTCGACCGCGCGCAGCGCGGCGAGCGCAGCCACCACCGTCTTGCCGCTTCCCACGTCGCCCTGCAGCAGGCGGTGCATCGGGTGCGTGCGCCCGAGATCGCGCTCGATCTCGCCCCATGCGCGCCGCTGCGCGCCCGTGAGCCGGAACGGCAGGCTCTCCAGAAAGCGCTTGGTCAGCGTGTCCGCGCTGAGCGGTGCGGCGGCCTCGCGGCTGCGCGCCCGGTAGTGCGCGCGCATCGAGAGCTGCTGGCCGAGGAGCTCGTCGAATTTCACGCGCTGCCATGCGGGATGCGTGCGCTCATCGAGCGCCTGGGGGTCGGCATCGGGCTGCGGATGATGCAGCACGCGCACGGCCTCCTCGAAAGGCGACAGCTTGAGACGCTTGCGCACGGCCTCCGGCAGCGTATCGGAGAGGTCCACGTTCGCGAGCGCCTGATCGATCAGCTTTCGCAACGCCTGCTGCGCGAGACCGGCCGTGGTCGGATAGACGGGCGTGAGCGCGTCGGGCAGCGGCTCCGGCGCGCGCAGCACGCGGTAGCGCGGGTGCACCATCTCCCCGCCGAAGAAGCCCGGCCGCACTTCGCCGAATGCGCGCACGAGCGCGCCCTCCACGAGCGCCTTCTGCTGGCTCGGATAGAAGTTCAGAAAGCGGATGAAGAGGATGCCGGTCGGATCGCGCAGCTTCACCACCAGCTGGCGTCGCGGCCGGTATGCGATCTCGCAGGAGAGCACCTCGCCCTCGATCTGGACCGGGTGGCCTTCGTGCGCCTCGGCGATAGGCGTGAGCGTCGTCTCGTCTTCGTAGCGCAGCGGCAAGTGCAGCACGAGATCGCGCTGCGAGTGGATGCCGAGCTTCGCGAGCTTCGATTTCAGGGAGGTGTCGGAACTCACCACCCCGGCCGCTGCGCGGCCACCCCTCCTCGGAGAGGAGGGGATAGATCCTTTTCCCCTCCTTTTCAAGGAGGGGTGCCGCCGAAGGCGGCGGGGTGGTTCCCCGTCAGTCGGGCTGCGAAGCAGCCGGGGTGGTTTCTGTTCACTTCCCAGTCTTTCATCACCCCAACCAAATCACCGCATCCGCCTCGACCAGCGCGCCCCGCGGCAGCGACGCGACGCCGATCGCGGCGCGCGCCGGAAAGGGCTCGGGAAAATACTTCGCCATGACCTCGTTCACCTTCGCGAAGTGCGCGAGATCGGTGAGATAGATCGTCACGCGCACGGCATCGGCAAGCGACGCTCCGGCCGCCTCAGCCACCGCCGCGAGGTTCGCGAACACCCGCTCGATCTGCGCGTCGATGCCGTCGACGAGCTGCATGGACGCCGGGTCGAGCCCGATCTGCCCGGAGAGATAGACGGTGTCGGCACAGCGCACCGCCTGCGAGTAGGTGCCGATCGCGGCGGGCGCTTTCGGCGTCGAGATGATCGTCTTGGTCCTCTTGCTCATGGCAAAACCAGTCTCTGCGTTGAAGAACCTATAATCGGCCAGTCTACTTCGGCCGATCTTACAATGACCGCTCCGGTCGTCGCCAATCTCGAGAGCCTGCTCGGCGGACCGCGGGACACGCCGCTGCTGCGGTTTTCGCTCGGCCACGAGTATCTGAAGGCCGGCGAGACCGTGAAGGCGGCCGAACAGCTGCGCGAGGCAGTCACGCGGGACCCGGAATACTCCGCCGCCTGGAAGCTCCTCGGCAAAGCGCTCACGGATGCAAACCGACCCGGCGAGGCTCTCGAGGCCTATCGCTCGGGGATCGCGGTCGCCGAACGCCGCGGCGACAAGCAGGCTGCGAAGGAGATGAGCGTCTTCGCGCGCCGGCTCGAGAAAACGCTCGGCGACGGCGGGGCGGAGCGCTGAGATGTCCGATTTCGCGCGCGCGCTGCGCGAGAAGGTTCTCGGCAAGCCGCTCGATCCGCTCTCGCGGAAGACTCGCCACTCGATCGCGCTGGTGGCGTTCTTCGCGTGGATCGGCCTCGGCGCGGACGGCATCTCCTCCTCCGCGTACGGACCGGAGGAAGCGTTTCGCGCGCTCGGGGAGCACACGCACCTCGGGCTCTATCTCGCGCTCGCCACGTCACTCACGGTCTTCATCATCGCGCTGGCCTACAACCAGGTCATCGAGCTCTTCCCGACGGGCGGTGGCGGCTACCGCGTCTCGACGCGGCTTCTCGGCGCGCATGCCGGGCTGGCGGCCGGTGCGGCGCTCGTAGTCGACTACGTCCTCACCATCGCAATCTCGGTGGCGGCGGGCGTCGACGCGCTCTTCAGCCTCTTGCCGCTCCCGTTCCAGACCTACAAGATCACCGCCGGCGCCGCGCTGATCATCCTGCTCACCGCGCTCAACCTGCGCGGCATGAAAGAGGCGGTGCGGGTCCTGATGCCCATCTTCCTCGGGTTCGTGTTCACGCACGCCTATCTCATCATCTACGGCATCACGTCGCACGCCACCGGATTGCCCGCGCTGGTTCCCGAAACCCTCGCCGACACGGGGATGCTAGTTGGCGAAGTCGGCTGGACCGGCGTCGCTGCGCTGCTGCTCCTGGCCTATGCGCAGGGCGGCGGAACCTACACGGGTCTCGAGGCGGTGTCGAACAACGTCAACGTGCTCGCCGAGCCACGCGTGCGCACGGGCAAGCTCACCATGCTCTACATGGCCATTTCACTTGCCTTCACGGCGGGCGGAATCATCGTGCTCTATCTCCTGTGGAACGCGGTGCCGGTCGAGGGACGGACGCTCAACGCCGTGGTGTTCGAATCGATCATCCGGGAATTCCACTGGAAGAGCGCGTGGGCAACGGACTCGGCGATCGTCGTCGTGCTCGCCCTGGAAGCGGGCCTGCTGTTCGTTGCGGCCAATACCGGCTTCCTCGGCGGGCCGGCGGTGCTCGCCAACATGGCCGCTGATTCCTGGGTGCCGCACCAGTTCCGCTACCTTTCGTCGCGGCTCGTGACCGAGAACGGAATCGTGCTCATGGGCGCGGCGGCACTGGGCGTCCTTTTCTGGACCCGCGGAGACGTGACGATCCTGGTGGTGATCTACAGCGTGAGCGTCTTTCTCACCTTCGCGGTGTCGCTGTTCGGGCTGTGCGTGTACTGGTGGCGCAGCCGTCGTGCCGCGGCGACGTGGCTCTGGCGGCTGGCGCTGTCGGGCGTCGGGTTCGCGGTCTGCGCAATGATCCTGGCGATGCTGATCGCGCGCCGGCTGCCGGACGGCGGCTGGCTCGCGCTCTTCCTGATCGCGGCGATCACCGGATTGTGCCTCGCGATCCGGAGCCACTACGACTCCACGCGCGAGCGTCTGCGCCAGCTCGACGCAGTGTTCTCGCAGCAGCCGTTCGGCAGCGAAGCAAGCCCGCCAACCCCCGATCCGACGCAGCCCACCGCCGCCTTCCTGGTCGGCTCGAGTCGCGGCGGCGGATTGCACGCGCTGCTCTGGGTGCAGCGGCTCTTCCCGGGCAACTTCAAGAATTTCGTGTTCATCAACGTGCGCACCGTGGATGCGCACGTGTACGGCGGGCGCGAGGATTTCGAGGCGCTGCAGACGCTGGCGCACGCAAGCCTCAACTACTTCGTGAACTTCTGCAACAGCTACGGGATGGCGGCGAAGTCCTACGTCGGGTTCGGCACAGATGCGATCGACGAGTTCGTGCGGCTGGCCGATGAAGTGCAGAAGGAGTTTCCGAACACCATATTCTTTACCAGCAAGCTGATCTTCCGCCGCGACAACTGGCTGATCCGTCTCCTGCACAACCAGGCCGCGCTCGCGATCCAGCGCCGCCTCCACCTCGAAGGCAAGCAGATGGTTATTCTGCCGCTGCAGGTCGAAGAAGCCACGGGTGGGGAGACGTGAGAGGTCAACAGGAACCACGCTCCCCTCCTTTTTCAAGGAGGGGAAACCACTACTCGCTCACTGAACGCCCAGCTTCTCCGCCAGGGCCGTGACGGCCTGGGTGAAGCAGGCCATCGGCGCGCGGACGATGCCGGCGCCGATCTGGCCGACGCCGGCCTGCTTGTGGGCGATACCGGTCGTGAGAACCGGGCGAATGCCGGTGTCCACGACCTTGCGAATGTCGATGCCCGTCGGCGCGCCGGCAAAATCGAGATTGGGCAGCGACATCGTCGGATTGCGCGTCCACGTGACGTGGCCCATTTCCCGCGAGTAGCCGATTGCTTCCGCTACGCTGCCCCCGACCAGCTTCACGAGCGCGGGCGAGGCCGCAAGCGATTGCCCGCCAAACCCCGCCGTCTCGCAGATCGCGCTGTCGCCGAGATCCGGGTTGGAGTCGGACTGCTTGAAGCCCGGAAAGAACAGGCCGACCGGCGTGTCCGACGGCGCCTCGAACCAGCGCTTGCCGAGTCCGCTGACGCGAATCGCGGTGGTCACGCCGTTGCGGGCGATCGCCGTGACGATGCTCGAGTCCTCGATGCCATGCGCGGCATCCATGATGGCCTTTGACGACACCATGGAGAGATTGAGGAAGAACTGCGAGTTGGCCGCAATGAACGCGAGCGCCTCCTGGGATCGCTCGCGGTCGAAGTCCGACGCGACGAGCGCCGGCGCCAGTGTCATGAAGAAGAGCGCAGTCGCCGCCGCGTTGCGACTGTGCACCTCGTCACCCATCAACAGCGCCTGCGACTGGATGAACTTCAGGTCGATGCCGTCGGGCACGTTCTTCAACGCGGCCTTGACCGCCGGCGCCAAGACCTCTGCGATCCACTGGAGCCGCGCGATCACGTCCGGGCTGTACGCGCCGAACCGCAGCACCTTGCCGATGCCCTCGCTGAAGTTGGTGTACGCGGTGTTGCCGTGGGTGCCGTTCTTCACGACGTAGACGGGCATCGACCGCGAGATGACGCCCGACATCGGCCCGACCGCGTTCCAGTCGTGACACTGGGCGAACGGGATCTTGCCTCCGGCGAGGAGCGCGCGCGCTTCCTCCGGCGTCTTTGCCCAGCCCTCGTAGAGCACGGCGCCGATCATCGATCCCTGCATCGGCTCACACATCTTGTCCCACGGCACGGGGGCACCCGCGTGCAGCAGCGTGCGATCCATGTCGGGCCACACCTCCTGCGCCTTGAGCGCGACATCCACCAGGCGGGGCTGAGCCGCGAGCAGCCGGGAGGTCGCCTTGTCGTTCGCGCGGTCGACCCTCGCACCCGGTGATTCAGGGTCCGCCTTGTCGCCCAGGAGCTGGGCAAGCTGCCACGACAGCGCGGCATCGCCGTCTCCGGGCGGGCGCCAGTCGATCTGCAGGACCGGCTTGCCCTGATCGAGCACGCTGTTCGCAAACGCGCCGACCCCCACATTGACCACCGCAAGGTCATCGTTCAGCAGATGGCTCATGGTTGCCTTCCCGTTGATCCCGTCAATCC
>JAJDOG010000119.1 GCA_022340285.1 Betaproteobacteria bacterium | reverse complement strand
CATCGACGTCGACGTCTCCGCGCTGCTCCGCCGCGAGATGACGCCCGATCAGGCCGGCGATGCGTTGCTGGACTGCATGCTGCGAACCGCGAACGGGCGGTTCACCGCCGCGGAGGCGCTGGGCCATCGCGAGTTCGTGCTAACGCGGCTCTACGAGAGCGCGTGAGCGCGTCGCTCCTTCAAGTCAGGGTCTGGCGTGGCGGCGCGACCGGAGCATTCCGCAGTTATGAGGTTCCACGGCGCGAGAGCCAGACGGTGCTCGACGTGGTCACCTACATCCAGCGCCGGCTCGAGCCGGGACTCGCGTACCGATTCGCCTGCCGGGTTGGAATGTGCGGCTCCTGCGCGATGACCGTCAATGGCGTCGCGCGCTGGACGTGCCGGACGCATGTTGCGAAAGCGGTCGTCCACGACACGCTCGAGATCGCGCCGCTCGCGAATCTGCCCGTGATCCGGGATCTGGTCACCGACATGCGTGAGTTCTTCGACAAGTGGGCGCGCGCAAAGGGCCGTTTCGTGCCGACTGCGACGCGTCGCGACGACTTTGCGGTGGTCTGCCCCGACAGGCCCGAGCGCCGGGCCGCCGATGCCGCGATCGAGTGCATCGGATGCGGCGTGTGCTACGCGTCCTGCGACGTCGTGCGATGGAATCCCGCATATCTCGGGCCGGCGGCCCTCAATCGCGCGTGGACGCTCGTGAACGACGTGCGCGACGGCGACCACCGCACCCGCCTCGCCGCCGTGGCGGGTGACGCCGGCTGCCACGCGTGCCATACACAGATGGGCTGCACGGAGCGTTGCCCGAAAGAGATTGCGCCGACGGCGTCGATCGCCGGCCTGAAGCGTGCGACGGCACGGGCGGCGGTGAAGGGCGAACTGTGAAATGTGGCGAGTGAGGAGTAAGGAGTGAAGGGTGTGGGCCCAACCACCCCGGCTGCTTCGCAGCCACCCCTCCTTGAAAAGGAGGGGAGGAGCTCGCGGGGCGCCGTGCGGGCGGAAGTGCTGCTCTGGCTTGCGCAGCGGGCCAGCGCGGCCGTGCTCGGTATCGCCGTGCTGATCCATCTCGCGACGATGTCGTACGCGGTGCGCGGAGGCATCAGTGCGGCGGAGATTCTCGCGCGCACGCGAGGCAGCCTGGGCTGGCTGCTGTTCTACGGGGTGTTCGTGCTTGCCGTGGCGGTGCATGTCCCGATCGGGCTCCGGACGATCGCGCAGGAATGGGCCGGGTGGCGCGGCGCCGGGCTCGACGTGATCGTCGTGGCGATCGCGTTCGCGCTGCTCGCACTGGGGTGGCGCGCGGTGTGGGCGGTGTGCGCATGAACCGCGCCTGGCGCGCGCGCAATCATCCGGCCTACTGGGCCTTTCTGGTCCATCGCCTGTCGGGGCTTGCGCTCGCCGTGTTCCTGCCGGCGCATTTCCTGGTGCTGGGGCAGGCGCTGCGCGGAGAGGCCGGCCTCGAGGGCGCTCTGCGCTGGACCGACTCGCCGCTCGTCAAAGTGGCGGAGATCGCCATCGTCGTCCTGCTGGCCGCGCATCTCACCGGCGGCGTGCGAATGCTTGCCCTTGAATTCCTTCCGTGGCGCGACTGGCAGAAGAGCCTGGCCGCGCTTGCCGCCGGCGCAACGGTTCTGTTCGGACTCGCGTTCGCGCTTGCACTGGTCGGAGGAGGATGACGCGTGGACGTCGATCTCAAGTCTGTCGAAGAGGCCGCGAAGGAGCTCTATATCCGGGCGCTCAAGATCCTGCCCGACGACATCAAGCAGGGATTCGCGACCCTGCAGGCGGGCGAGACCCATGCGACGGCGAAGAGCGTGCTCGACACGATGGTCCGCAACATCGCCGTAGCCGAGGAAACGCGTAATTTGCTCTGCCAGGACACCGGCATCCCGATCTACAACGTCATTCTCGGCCGCGATGTCGTCGTCGACGGCATGGGGCTCAAGGCGGCGATCCGGCGGGGATGCGAGCGCGCGACACGCGAGCACCCGCTCCGCTCCTCCGTCGTGCATCCGATCTCGCGCGCCAACGCCCACACGTCGACCGGCCGCGAAGTGCCGGTCATTCACATCGACTTCTCGGATGCGCCCGAGCGGCTGGAGATCGAGATGATTCCCAAAGGCTCGGGATCGGAGAACAACTCCTGGCTGCGCATGGCGATACCGGCGGAGGGGGTGGACGCGATCCGGACCTTCGTCGTGGACTGCGTGCTCGAGGCTGGCGGGAAAACCTGCCCGCCCACCATCGTGGGGGTCGGCGTCGGTGGCACGGCGGACCTGTGCGTGCACCTCGCGAAGCGTGCCGCCACCCGGCCGCTCGGGTCGCATTGCGACGATCCGGACGGGGCCAAGCTGGAGGAGGCGCTCTCAACGGCGGTGAACCGCCTCGGGGTTGGCCCGCAAGGCCTCGGGGGTGACTCGACCGCCTTCGCCGTGCACGTCGAGCTCGCCGCCACGCACATCACGATGAATCCGGTCGCCGTGAACATGCAGTGCCACTCGGCGCGGCGTGCCCGGGCGACTTTCACGCCGTCGGGCGTGGACTACGGATTCTGAGGCGCAAACTGGGGCGCAAGACGGACGGGAAATCGCGATGGCCCATCATCACTTCGTCACGCCGATCACGGAAGAGCAGGTCCGACTGCTGCAGGTAAACGACACCGTGACGCTCGAAGGGGCGCTTTTCGGGATTCGCGATGCGACGCAGATTCACATGTTCGACCGAGGTCGCACGACGCGCTTCGATCTGCGCGGCCATGCGGTGATCCACACCGCGCCCAACGTGCGCAAAGTACCGCGATCGCCCGAATATCCCGCTGGCTACGCGCCGGTGTGCGTGGGCACGACCACCTCGATTCGCATGGAGCGTTTCACCCGACCGCTCATGAGCACGTGTGGCGTGCGGCTCATCATCGGCAAGGGTGGCCTCGGCGAGGCTTCGAGCAAAGCGTTCGGCGAGCTCGGTGGCGCGTATCTCGCCATCATCGGCGGCACCGCCGCGCTCGAGACCACATGGGTGGAAGCGATCGAGGACGTCGATCTGGACGACCTCAATCCCGAATCGCTCTGGCGTTTCCGGGTGCGCGGATTCGGGCCGCTGCTGGTCGCGATGGACGCGCACGGCGCGAGCCTGTACTCGGAGGTTGGAATGGCAGCCCGGCGCGCGCGTGCCGAGGTGCTCGCGAGCCTCGGCGTGAAAACTGAGCGTGCGCAACCTCGCGACTGACATCCTGATCCTCGGTTCGGGCGGGGCGGGGCTCTTCGCCGCGCTCCACGCCCACCAATCCGCGCCCGAGCTCGACATCACGGTTGCGGTGAAGGGCCTGCTGGGAAAGTGCGGCTGCACGCGCATGGTCCAGGGCGGCTACAACGTCGCGATCGCTCCCGGCGACTCGGTCGAGCGCCACTTCATGGACACCATCGAGGGCGGCGCGTGGCTGCCCAACCAGGAGCTTGCCTGGAAGCTCGTGACGCTCGCGGTCGAGCGCGTGCGCGAGCTCGAGAACGAGCTGGGGTGCTTCTTCGACCGCAGTCCCGACGGCACCATCCACCAGAAAGCATTCGCTGGCCAGACGTTCGATCGCACGGTGCACAAGGGCGACCTGACCGGAATCGAGATCATCAACCGGCTGGCCGAGCAGGTCTGGGCGCGCCGCATCAACCGTCTCGAGGAGCACCGCGCCGTCGCGCTGATCCCCGCACGCGATGCAGCCGGGATCGCCGGAGTGCTGATGATCGACATGCGCGAAGGCGAATTCGTGCTCGTCCAGGCGAAGGCGGTCCTCCTCGCGACGGGCGGCGGGCCCACGATGTACAAGTTTCACACGCCGTCCGGCGACAAGAGCTGCGACGGTCTGGCGATGGCGCTGGCCGCCGGCCTCACGCTCCGTGACATGGAAATGGTGCAGTTCCATCCAACCGGCCTGCTTGCCGGCCCGGACACGCGGATGACCGGCACCGTGCTCGAAGAGGGATTGCGGGGTTCGGGTGGATACCTGCTGAACGGGGCGCGCGAGCGGTTCATGCATCGCTACGACCCGCACCTGGAGCGCGCAACGCGGGATATCGTGTCGCGGTCGATCTTCCGCGAGATGCGCGCCGGCAACACCACGCCGAACGGTGGCGTCTACATCAGCATGGCGCACCTGGGTCCGGAGAACGTGCGCCGGAACTTCCGGGGAATGGTGGAGCGTTGCCGCGACTGCGGATTCGATCTTGCCGGCGGTCTGGTCGAGGTGGTGCCCACTGCGCACTACCTGATGGGCGGCATCGAATTCGCGGAAGACTGCTCGACGGCGGTACCGGGTCTGTTCGTCGCCGGAGAGGATTCGGGCGGTGTGCATGGTGCGAACCGGCTGGGGGGAAACGGCGTCGCGAACTCCACGGTGTTCGGCGGCGTCGCCGGAGAGACGATGGCTGGCTGGGCCGGGCGCACGGGGCAGGCGCCCGAGCCGGATCGTGACGCGATCGAGGCAGGGATGGCGGCCTGCCGGCATCCTTTCGGCAATCCGCCGGGCGACCTGGGAGAGATTCGCGAAACGCTCTGGGATCTGATGTGGTCGGACGTGGGAATCCTGCGCGACGCAGCCGGGCTTGCGCGCGCGGAAGAGCGCTTGCGCGAGCTCGACGAGCGACTCGACCGGACCGGCGTCGACGGTTCGGATCTACGCTTCAATCTCACCTGGCACGACTGGTTGAACCTGAAGAGCCTCGTGCTGGTGAGCCGCGGGATCGCGGAGGCCGCCATGGCGCGCGCGAACTCGTGCGGCGCGCATTTCCGCGAGGACCATCCCGATCGTGGGCCGCCCGAGCAGTCGGCATATACTCGCCTTTCCCTGGAGGGGGGGCGATTCCGCGTGGCGACCGCGCCGGTTGCATTCACTCGTGTCAGACCCGGCGCGACGCTTTTGCGCGGATAGCCGAAGAGGAGGAGGAAGATCATGAGAGCGCTGCTCTTTGTTATTGCCGCGGCCTGGATCGGCACTGCGCAGGCGGTCGAGGTCGCCGGTGTGAAGCTGCCCGACCGGGCACGCGTCAGTGCCGGTGGCCCCGAGCTGGTGCTGAACGGCGCAGGGTTGCGCACCCGGTTCTTCATCAAGGTCTACGCCGCGGGGCTCTACCTCGAGAAGAAGACCCAGACCACGGACGGGGTTCTCGCGCTCAAGGGACCCAAGCGTGTCTCGATGCACTTGCTGCGAGGTCTCTCCGCAAAGCAGATCCTCGACGCGCTGCACGACGGGGTCGACGCAAACAATTCCCCCACCGAACGGGAGCAGCTGAAGCCGGAGCTTGCCGCGCTCGATGTGGTGATGACCCAGCTCGGTCCCATCAAGGAAGGCGACGTCGTCACGCTCGACTTCGTGCCGGGGACGGGCACGGTCGTCACCGTGAACGGGCAAGCCAAGGGCAAACCGATCGCCGGTGAAGGGCTCTACCAGGCGCTCTTGCGCGTCTGGCTGGGCGACGATCCGGTACAGGACGATCTCAAGAAGGAACTCCTCGGCCAATAAGAGCAACGGAACGGGCATCGCCTCGAGCGCCTCGATCGTGCCGGACATCGTCATCAGCGAGTTCATGGATGACGCCGCAGTGGCGACGCTCAGCGCCCGGTTCGACGTGCTGATCGATCCGCGGTTGGTCGATGACCGGCCGGGGCTGTTCAACCTGCTGCGCAATGCGCGCGCGCTGATCGTCCGCAATCGCACGCAAGTCGACGCGGAAGTGATTGCCGCCGGGCCAGCGCTGCGCGTGATCGGGCGCCTCGGAGTCGGTCTGGACAACATCGATACGGCGGTGTGCGCCGCACGCGGGATCGAGGTTATCCCCGCAACGGGCGCCAACTCGGACAGCGTCGCGGAGTACGTGCTGCTCGCCGCAGGATTGCTGTTGCGCCAGGCGTTTGCCGCCGGCGACGAAGTCGGGGACGGTCAGTGGCCACGCGCGAAGTACTCGGAGGGTCGGGAGCTCGCCGGAAAGCTGCTCGGCCTCGTCGGTTTCGGATCCGCCGGTCAGCGCACTGCCAGCAAGGCGCGCGCATTCGGGATGCGGATCGCGGCTTACGATCCGCTGCTCTCACCCGACGACGCAGTCTGGAGAGCGTTGGGTACGCTGCGGCTTGGCCTCGACGACCTGATCGCGGAAAGTGACGTCGTTTCGCTTCACCTGCCGCTCGTGAACGAGACCCGCAATCTGTTCGACCGGGCTCGATTGAGCCGGATGAAGCGCGGGGCGATACTCGTGAATACCGCACGCGGCGGGATCGTGGACGAAGCCGCGCTCGCCGAGCTTCTTCGCTTCGGCCGGATCGGCGGTGCGGCGATCGACGTGTTTGCCCAGGAACCGCTTCCCTCGCGGTCGCCGCTCGCGGGTGCACCGAATACGCTCCTCACGCCGCACGTCGCAGGCTTGACCGTCGAGTCGAACCGGCGCGTCTCGACGTTGGTGGCGCAGAAGGTGGCGGACGTGCTTGCGGGAAGAGATTGACACAATTGCATGGCAAGAATCGCACTTGTTGAACTTGAGGAGCTCGCTCGCGTGGCGCTGGAGCGCGCCGGCGCGTCGTCCGAGGCGGCCGCGAGCACGGCGGCTGCGCTCGTTGCGGCGGATGCCCAGGGGCTCGCGGGGCACGGCGTGTCGCGCGTGCCGCAATACGCCGCGCACTTGCGCAACGGACGCATCGTTGGCTCGGCAGTGCCGCGCGTCGTCGCGGGTCGCGGTGGAGCGGCGCTCGTCGATGCGGGTTCCGGATTAGCCTATCCCGCTTGCGCGCTCGCGGTCGGTGAGGCGATACGCCGCGCGCGCGAGTTCGGGGTGGCGTTCGTCGGTGTGACGAACAGTCACCACTCTGGCGCCAGCGCAGTCCATCTCGCGCCGATCGCACGGGCGAAGTTGGTCGGCCTGATGCTCACGAACTCGCCCGCCGCGATGCCCGCATGGGGCGGCAAGACGCCGCTCTTCGGCACGAATCCGATCGCGGCAGTTTTCCCCCGGGAAGGCACGAAGCCGCTGGTCGTCGATCTTTCACTTTCGGAAGTGGCGCGCGGGAAGATCATGGTCGCCGCGAAGGAAGGCCGGCCGATTCCATCGGGCTGGGCGCTCGATCGCGACGGTCGTCCGACGACCGATCCCGCTCGCGCGCTGGAGGGCAGCATGCTGCCCGCGGGCGGGGTGAAGGGCGCGATGCTCGCGCTCGTCGTAGAGCTGCTGTGCTGCGCGCTAACCGGAGCGGCATTCGGATTCGAGGCGGATTCCTTCTTCGTCGACACGGGCAACCGTCCGCGAATCGGTCAGGCGTTTTTCGCGATCGACCCCGGCGCGCTCGCGGGCGGACCGGTCTATCGCGACCGACTCGAGACACTGGTCAGCGCGATGCTTGCGGACGAAGGCGTTCGCTTACCGGGAGAGCGCCGCCACCGGCTTGGCGACGCTGCAGTGCGAGACGGGGTCGAAATCGCCGATGCGTTGGCGCTCGAGATTCGAAATCTTGCGGGGGAATGAACTGCACTGGTCGTGGAATACGTGCCGTCGCGGGCTACGCGGCACTCGGCGTCGCGTACTGTCTCGATGCGGTGGAACCCACAATTCTGCGCCGCAACATAATTGGCGCGTGACGCTGCTCGTTTGATTTGCCGCGATCTGGCATTTTCGGCTATGGTCACACGCATAGAGAGACCAGGCAGAGTCTTCCTTTTTTCCACTCTTGATTTGGAGGAGCAAATGAGAAATCTACCCAGGAGACGGCTCTTGTTGACCGCGTGCGCGGCCGCGGTGACTTTCGCGTTCGCAGGACCGGCGAGCGCGAGGGTCGACGGAGACACGATCATTCTCGGCTCGGCCATCTCGCTCACGGGCAAGTACTCGGCGAACGGGGTCAATGCCCAGAACGGCTATAACTTCGCCGTCGACACCATCAACAAGAGGGGCGGCGTGAGGGTGGGTGGCAAGGCCTACAAGCTGAAAGTGGTCTACTACGACGACGAGTCCACGCCGGCGCGCGGTGCGCAACTCGCCGAGCGCCTGATCCAGCAGGACGGCATCAAGTACATGCTCGGACCGTACAGCTCGGGGCTCACCAAGGCGATCGCTCCGGTCACCGAGAAATACAAGATCCCGATGGTCGAGGCCGAGGGGGCGGCACGCTCGCTCTTCACCCAGGGCTACAAGTACATCTTCGCGGTGCTCTCCACGTCCGAGCAGTACCTGGCGAGCTCTGTCGCGCTGGCCGCCGAGATGGCGGAGAAGAACGGCAAGAAGCCGTCGGAGGTGCGGGTCGCGATGGTCTTCGAGAACGATCCCTTCTCGCTCGACGTGCGCGCCGGTGTCGTCGACGATGTCTCCAAGTTCGGCATGCAGACCGTTCTCGACGACAAGATGCCGCGGGATCTCAGCGATATCTCGGCGACGCTCACCAAGGTGAAGGCGCTCAAGCCCGACCTGCTCGTCATCTCCGGCCACGAAAAGGGCGCGACCACCGCCGCGCGCCAGATCAAGGAGATGAAGATCGACGTGCCCATGATCGCCATGACGCACTGCGAGTCCGGCAAGGTCATCCAGCAGTTCGGCAAGGCCACGGAAGGTTTCCTCTGCCCGACGCAGTGGGCGGAGACGCTGACCTACAGAGGCGCGACCTTCGGCTCGGCGGCGGACTATGACAAGGCGTTCAAGGCGGCCTACCCGAGCTACAAGACGGTGCCCTACCAGACCGCCCAGGCCTCCGCGGCGGTGCTGGTGTGGAAGGACGCGTTCGAGCGCGCCAACTCGTTCGACACCGAAGCGGTGCGTGAGGCGCTCGCCTCTACCCAGCTCGACACGTTCTACGGGCACATGAAGTTCTCGCCGGCCGGAAACGGTATCGGCAAGCCGATGGTGCTGCGCCAGATCCAGAATGGGAACTACGTCGTGGTGGCGCCCACCAAGTACGCCGCGGCGCCCCTCGTGTATCCGCGCAACGCCGACCAGTGAGCGCCGCTCGCATCGGCTGACATAGCAGTTCCGGCACCGACGCTCGCGCCGCGCTTCCGCGGGGTGGGCGTCGGCGCTATTCAGCAAGGTTTTGCATGTTCCAGAATCTGTCCCTGCTCGTGCAGGCGCCGGTGCTCAACGTCCAGCTCCTGCTGGACGGCCTCTTCATCGGCGCCACGTTTGCGCTCGCCGCGTATGGCCTCGCGCTGGTATGGGGCGTCATGAACGTGAAGAACCTGGCGCAGGGCGATTTCGTGATGATGGGCGGGTACATCACCGTGGCACTTGCCCAAGCGGGCATCCACCCGATCCTCGCGCTGCCGGTAGCCATCGTCGTGATGTTCATTTTCGGTTGGGTGGTCTACAAGCTCGTCATCCGCTACGTGATCGATCGCGACCTCTTCACGTCGCTGCTCGCCACGTTCGGCCTGGCGATCGTCATCGCCCAGGGCCTCAATCTCATCTTCGGGCCCGAGGTCCGGACCGCCGATTCGGGTCTCGCGATCCGCTCGATCTTCGGGGGCCTCGTCACGATTGCCGAGATCAAGCTGGCATCGTTCGGGCTCGCCGCAGCGCTTGCAGTCATCGTGATCCTGTTCATGAAGCGAAGCCGCATGGGGCAGGCCATACGCGCCACCGCGCAGGACGCGCGTGCGGCACGGGTGATGGGGATCGACACCGACCGCGTCTATGCCTTCACGTTCGCGCTTAACGCGGCGATCTGCGGCGCGTCCGGGGTGCTGATCTCGATGATCTGGGTGATTCAGCCGTTCTTCGGCATCACGTACTCGATCCGGTCGTTCGTGATCGTGACTGCCGCAGGGTTCGGCAACCTTCCGGGCGTCATCGCGGCGGGCTTCGGGCTCGGGCTCGCCGAGCAGTACGGAGGGTTCGTGCTGGGCGCGCAGTTCCAGCAGGCCACCGTCGTCGGCCTCCTCGTGCTGGTCTTGATCTGGCGTCAGATCCAGCAGGCGCGCCACCGGCAGGCCGTGCGATGAAGGCGAAGCCGGCAACCGTTGGACTGTACGCCGCGATTCTCGTCGCAGGCGTCGCGGCGCCGCTGGTGTTTCCCCACTACACCCTGCAGCTCGCGGTCCTGTGGATCATGATCCTTTTCGCGCTCACCTGGGACATCCTCGGCGGCCAGATGGGCTACAACTCGCTCGGCAACATTCTCTTCTTCGGCGCCGGCATGTACATCTGCGCGCTGACCCAGATCGGTCTCTACTACGACATCGCCGAGTACACCGCGTCGTCAGGCGAGATCAAGGTGGACTTCACCATGGGCCAGTACATGCTCGGGCTCGGGCTAGGCACGGTTGCCGCGGGGATCGGATCGGTGCTGCTCGCGCTGTTCTTCGGCCGCATCGTGTTCGGGCTGCGCGGACCGTATTTCGCGATCGGAACCCTGGGCGTCGCGCTCGCGGCCGGGGAGCTGATGGGCACCTGGGACTACGTCGGCGGCGGTGGTGGAATTTCGCTGCCGGTCTACCCGGGCGACCCGAACGACCGCTCGCTGCTCTATTACTTCCTGTGCTTTGTGGCCGCCATCGCCACCTTCGCCTTCCTGAAGTGGCTCTATTCGACGCGCTTCGGGCTCGCGGTGAACGCGATCCGGGACGACGAGGAGAAGGCCGAGGCGATGGGCATCCACACCGAGCGCTACAAGACCGTGGCGTGGGGCATCTCGGCCTTCTTCCTCGGCATCGTCGGTGCGGTGTTCGGCAACATGGTGGGTTTCATCGAGCCCCTCGAGGTCGCCTTCCCGACGGTCACGTTCGGCATTTTCATGGTGCTGATGGTGCTGCTGGGCGGCAAGGGCACCCTCTGGGGCCCGGTGATCGGCGCGACGCTCTTTCACGTCATCAAGGAGGTGACCTGGACCTATCTCCTCGGGTGGCAATGGATCACGCTCGGCGCGCTGATCATCATCAACGTGATCTTCTTCCAGCAGGGAATCATGGGCTGGATGCGGGAGAAATGGCCCGAGCGGTTCGGGATAGTGGTCGACCGGCGGGCCACGATCTCGGCCAGCGAGGAGGCGCAGTGAGCACCTCGCTGATCGAGGTGCGCGGCGTCAGTAAGGCATTCGGAGGCGTGGTCGCCAACCGCGACATCTCGATCGACGTTCCCGAGGGACGCATCACCGGCCTCATCGGACCCAACGGCTCCGGCAAGACGACGCTTTTCAACTCGATCGTCGGCTATCACCCGATCGACGGCGGTTCGATCAAGTTCGAGGGGCGGGAAATCTCGAAGCTGAACGTGCAGAAGATCGCCCGCCTCGGCATGATGCGTACGTTCCAGCAGACGC
>JAJDOG010000029.1 GCA_022340285.1 Betaproteobacteria bacterium | reverse complement strand
CTGGGACGGCTCTGCCTGGGTGACGGTGCCGGGTGGTTCGGTGAGCGGCAACAACCTGGTGTGGCGGAAGTTCGGCTTCGCCGCGGTGAGCACCGATCGCGTCCGCGTGCTGATCAATGCCGCGTCCAACGGCTTCAGCCGCGTGGTGGAGGTAGAAGTCTACGGCGTCGGCGCTGCACCGGGCAACCAGCCACCGTCGGTGTCGATCAGCCAGCCGCTGAGCGGGGCAGCATTCGTGCGGCCTGTGAACCTCACGTTCAACGCCAACGCGGCCGACCCGGACGGCAGCATCTCGAAGGTCGAGTACTACGCGGGCGGCGCCAAGATCGGCGAGACGACCTCGTCACCGTACGCGGTGTCCTGGGTCGACGTGCCGGCAGGCGTCTATGTGCTGACCGCAAAGGCCTACGACGACCAGCTTGCCAGTACCGTGTCGACGCCGGTGAGCATCGTCGTTACCGAGCCGGGCGGAACTCGCACCAACGTGGCGCTTCAATCCAGCGGTGGGGTCGCGAGTGCTTCGTCGAGTTACGGCGCGAGCTATCCGGCGTCGGCGGTGAACAACGGTGACCGGAAGGGCCTCAACTGGGGCAGCGGCGGCGGTTGGAATGACGGGACGAGAAGTGCCTACCCGGACTGGGTGGAGGTCGCGTTCAACGGCGTGAAGACGATCGACGAGATCGATGTGTTCACCCTCCAGGACAGCTACCGGAACCCGGCGGAGCCGACCGAGGCGATGACCTTCGCTCGCTACGGCATCACCGCGTTCGACGTGCAGTACTGGGACAGCTCTGCCTGGGTGACGGTGCCCGGTGGGTCGGTGAGTGGCAACAACCGGGTGTGGCGGAAGTTCAGCTTCGCGGCGGTGAGCACTGATCGCGTCCGGGTGCGGGTCAATGCCGCGGCAAACCGCTACAGCCGTGTAGTGGAAGTGGAGGCGTGGGGATATTGATTCAGCCCGAGCAGGCCAGGTCCGCGCGATGAAGTAGAAACACTTCATCGTCTCCTGCGGCGGTTGCCAGCCAGGAGAAAGGAAGCCGCGGATAGGCGGCTTCGAGGCCTGCTCGGCTTGCGCCGATTTCCACGACGAGCAGCCCGCGTGCCGACAGGTGATCCGGCGCTTCGTCGAGAATGCGGCGCACGATATCCAGACCGTCCACGCCCCCGGCGAGCGCCAGGCCGGGCTCGTGTCGATATTCCTGCGGAAGCCTGCGCATCGCCTCCGCGTCCACATAAGGCGGGTTCGAAAGAATCAGATCGAAGCGCTGGTCTCCCAGCGCGGCAAAAAGATCCGATTCAACGAGGCGCAGCCGGTCACCGAGGCGGTATGCATCCACGTTGATCTGTGCGACAGCCAGCGCCTTGCTGGAGACGTCCGCCGCATCAACGCGTGACTCGGGGAAGGCCAAAGCTGCCAGGATCGCCAGGCATCCCGAGCCGGTGCACAGGTCGAGGATCCGGCCGATCGACGCGGGCGATTCGATCCACGTCGCAAGCCCGTCGCCGAGCAACGCTGCGATATGCGATCGCGGCACGATGACCCGCTCGTCCACGTAGAAGCGGTGACCGTCCAGCCAGGCCTCATTCAGGAGATAGGCGAGCGGGGCGCGTGATTCGATCCGGCGGCTCGCCAGTTCCTCAAGGCGCCGCGCAGGTGCGCCCTCGACCGGTCTGTCGAGCGTGGCGTCCAGATCGTCGAACGCGATGCCGAGCGCGCTGCACACCAGCCATGCCGCCTCGTCGCGGGCGGTGCGAGTCCCATGGCCGAAAGCAAGCCGGGCTGCGGCGAATCGCCGCGTGATCCTGCGCCAATGGTCCCGGACGGTGAGCGGCGCGCCAGGCGCCCTACGCTTACCCCGGGTCAAGCGAGGAGTCTGTCGAGCACGCCGCGATAGATGGCGCTGAGCGGCTCGATGTCCGCAAGCGCGACGTGCTCGTCGATCTTGTGAATGGATGCGTTCCGGACGCCGAACTCCACGACCTGCGCGCAGATCCGTGCGATGAACCGGCCATCCGATGTTCCACCGGTCGTCGAAACTTCCGCATCGGATCCTGTCACTTCGCGAATCGCGTCGCGCATGGCATCGACGAGTGCGCCGCGCTCGGTGAGGAATGGCTCCGCGGACAGCGACCACTCCAGCGTGTACTCGAGTCCGTGCCGATCCAGGATCGCATGGAGGTCCCGCCTGAGGCCTTCCGGCGTACTGGACGTGGCGTAGCGGAAGTTGAAAAGCACTTCGACGTCGCCCGGGATGACGTTCGCGGCCCCGGCGCCGCCACGGATGTTGGAAACCTGCCAGGTGGTCGGCGGGAAATGCTCGTTGCCCTGATCCCACTCGGTCGCCGCCAGTTCCGCAAGTGCCGGTGCGAGCGCGTGAATCGGGTTGCGGGCAAGGTGGGGATAGGCTACATGACCCTGGACGCCCCTAACCACGAGTCGTCCGGAGAGGGATCCGCGGCGGCCGTTCTTGATCATGTCGCCGAATCGTTCGACGGAGGTGGGCTCGCCCACAACGCAGTAGTCGATCCGCTCCCCACGCTCCGCGAGTGTCTCGACCACCTTGACCGTTCCGTCCGTCGCCACGCCTTCCTCGTCGGAGGTGATGAGGAGGGCGAGCGACCCGCGGTGCGACGGGCGCTCGCGAATGAATGCCTCACTCGCCGTGACAAACGCGGCCACCGCGGTCTTCATGTCCGCCGCGCCGCGCCCATACAAGTGACCCGCGCGCTCCGCCGGCACGAACGGGGGCGAACGCCATGCTTCCAGAGGGCCGGGAGGAACGACGTCCGTATGGCCCGCAAAGCAGAGCAGCGGGCTGCCGCGACCGTGCCGGGCCCAGAGATTGGTGACCGGACCGCTCGGCAGGCTTTCGATCGTGAAACCGATGGCGCGCAGACGCTCGGCAATGAGCGCCTGACATCCGGCGTCGTCAGGCGTGACCGAAGGGCGCGCGATCAGCGCGCGGGCGAGTTCGAGGGTGTCGCTCATCTGAACGGGATCACGCATCAGGTTGCCGGCCCGCGCGCATCAGCCCGCACAGCGGTACGTGCGCTCCGCGGCGCGAGGCGCGGGGATGAGACGAAGTCTACCAGCGGCGGTGGGCGCCGCGGGGTCGGTCAGGCAGCGCGCTCGTCGTCGAGGCTGAGCTTGAACTCCGCGAACGACGCGCTCGGGGCTTCCTTCGGCTTTTCTTCCTCTTTGGGCTTCGGCGCGTCGCCGCCGAGCTTGGCATTGTTGATCTGCCAGAGAAGGTTGTTGGCCGAGTCGGCGTTCGCTAGCGCCTCGTCCTGCGAGATCACACCGTCCCTGATCAGCTTGAACAGCGACTGCTCGAAGGTCTGGGAGCCCGGCGACATGCTCTTCTCCATGGCCTCCTTGATCTCGTTCACCTCGCCCTTCTCGATGAGATCGGCGACGTGACGCGAATTGAGCATGACCTCGGTGGCGGGGGATCGCCCGCCCTTCAGGTTGCGGATGAGGCGCTGGGCGACGATGCACTTCAGCGACGCGGAAAGATCCTGCAGCAGCGCCGGCCGGTTCTCCAGCGGATAGAAGCTGATGATCCGGTTGAGCGCGTGATAGCTGTTGTTGGCATGCAGCGTGGCGAGGCACAGGTGCCCCGATTGCGCGTAGGCGATGGCGGCGGTCATGGTCTCGCGGTCGCGGATCTCGCCGATCAGGATCACGTCGGGCGCCTGACGCATCGCGTTCTTGAGGGCGATGTAGTAGGACTTTGCGTCCGTACCCAGCTCACGCTGGTTGACGATCGATTTCCTGTGCTTGAAGAGGAACTCGATCGGGTCCTCGATCGTGATGATGTGACCCGACATCAGGGCATTCCGATGGTCGATCATCGCGGCAAGAGAAGTCGACTTCCCGGAGCCCGTTGCTCCGACCATGAGGATCAGACCGCGCTTCTCGAGCACGACGTCCTTGAGGGTGGGCGGGAGGCCCAGCGAATCGAATTGGGGAACGTCGCCGGGAATGTAGCGCACGACCACGCCGGGCGTGGTGCGCTGCATGAAGCAGCTGATGCGGAAGCTCCCCAGTCCGGGGATCGGGTAGGAGGTGTTGAGCTCGAACTCGTCCTCGAATTCCTTGAGCTGCCGCTCGTTCAGAATCTCCTTCATGAGCGTACGCGCGGCGTCCGGAGTCACGATCTGCTGATTGATGGGCATCGTGACGCCGTTGATCTTGATATTGATTGGCGCGCCGCACGAAATGAAGATGTCCGAGGCCTTCTTCTCGGCCATCAGCTCCAGCAGCCGTCGCATCGCACTCATGGCGTTCCTCCGGGCGCGGGAGCCGGGCTAGTCTCCGCGCAGCAATTCGTTGATGCCGGTCTTCGCGCGGGTCTTGGCGTCGACCCGTTTCACGATGACGGCACAGTAAAGGCCGTATTTTCCGTCCGCGGACGGCAGCGTTCCAGGAACTACTACCGATCCGGCCGGGACCCGCCCATAGGAAATCTCCCCCGACGCCCGGTCATAGATCCTCGTGCTGACCCCGATGAATACGCCCATCGAGATGACCGAATTCTCCTCCACGACCACGCCTTCCACAATCTCCGATCGCGCGCCGATGAAGCAGTTGTCCTCGATGATGGTCGGATTGGCCTGGATGGGCTCGAGCACGCCGCCGATTCCCACACCGCCGGAGAGATGAACGTTGCGTCCGATCTGCGCACAGGATCCCACGGTCGCCCACGTATCCACCATCGTTCCCTCGTCGACGTAGGCGCCGATGTTGACATACGAGGGCATGAGGACAACATTCTTCGCGATATAGGCACCGCGTCGGGCCATAGCGGGTGGGACGACCCGGAAGCCACCGGCCGCAAAATCGGCGCTGGAGTACTCGGCGAACTTGGCGGGTACCTTGTCGAAGTAGCGCGTTACGCCGGCGTCGGTCACCGTGTTGTCTTCCAGGCGGAACGAAAGCAGCACGGCCTTCTTGATCCACTGATGGGTGTGCCAGCCGCCGTCGACCTTTTCGGCAACGCGCAGCTTGCCTCGGTCCAGCCGACCCAACACCTCGGAAACCGCTTCGCGCAGTTGCGGATCCGCGCTCGACGGCGAAACCTGTGCCCGGTTCTCCCACGCCCGGTCGATGATGCTCTCGATCTCCTGCATGCGATCCTTCTTTAGATCTTCTCGGCGAAGCGCCGGATGCGGTCTATACCCTCGATGCACTCCTCGTGCGGCGCGACGAGAGCGACGCGAATGTGATTGCGGCCCGGGTTGACGCCGCGCGCCTCGCGCGCCAGGAAGCTCCCCGGTAAGACGGCGACATTATAGTCACGGTAGAGCGCCTGGGCGAACTCGGTGTCTGGAATCGGGGTGCGGATCCAGAAGTAGAAACCGCCATCGGGCAGTGCTGTCTCGAGCGGTGTCCCGAGCATGGGCAGCGCCGCTTCGAACTTGACTCGGTAGAGCGCCCGATTCTCCACGACGTGCCGCTCATCGCGCCACGCGGCTTCGCTCGCCGCCTGCACGGCCGGATTCATGGCGCTGCCGTGGTAGGTGCGGAAGAGCAGGAAGTTCCGCATGAGCCCCGCATCGCCGGCCGCGAAACCCGAGCGCATGCCGGGCGCATTGGACCGCTTGGACAGACTGGAAACGACGATCAGGCGCGGAAAGTCCCGACGACCGAGACGATGCGCCGCTTCCAGCGCGCCCAGCGGCGGATTGCTCTCGTCCAGGTACAGCTCCGAGTAACATTCGTCCGCCACGACGACGAATCCCCAGCGGTCCGAAAGCGCGAACACGCGCTGCCACTCGTCGAACGACATGACCCGGCCAGTCGGATTACCGGGCGAGCAAGTGTAGAGGAGCTGAACGCGGCGCCACACCGATTCGGGCACCGCGTCGAGATCGAGCGCAAAGGCGTGGTCGCGCTGCTGGTGCACGTAGTAGGGCGTTGCGCCGGCCAGAAGCGCTGCGCCTTCGTAGATCTGATAGAACGGATTCGGACAGATCACGACAGCATCGCCCTGCTGCGGATCCACGACGGTCTGGGCGATTGCGAACAGCGCCTCGCGCGACCCGTTTACTGGAAGCACCTGGGTGTCCGGATCCACCGCATCCAGCGCATACCGTCGATCCAGCCACGCAGCGATCGCCGCGCGCAGCGCGGGTAGACCAGCAGTCGCCGGGTAGCTTGCGAGCCCGCCCAGGTGGTCGGTCAGGGCGCGCTTGATGAACTCCGGCGTGGCGTGCTTCGGCTCGCCGATCGAAAGACTGATCGGACGCAGATTCTCGTTGGGCGAGACCTCTGCGAAGAGGCGCCGCAGCCTTTCGAACGGATACGGCTGCAGCTTCGTGAGGTTCGAGTTCATCGAGCTATCGAGAGGAGGACGTGGGGCATCGCGCCAGGCGCGGCGCTCAGCGGGGCGGGCCCGTCGGGTCGAAGCGGACTGGTTCGATCTGAACGGCGGGCTTCCAGCGGGACTTGCGATGCTCGGCCACGATCGTCGTGTAGATGCCGCCGCGCACGAGGAACCGAGCCGTGAGACGCGCAAAGCGCGGCGCAATCGCCTTCACCAGATCGTCGAGAATCCGGTTGGTCACCGCTTCGTGGAATGCGCCTTCGTTTCGAAACGACCAGATATAGAGCTTGAGGCTCTTGAGCTCCACGCACCGGCGATCAGCCACGTAGTCGAGGCACAGGGTCGCGAAATCCGGCTGTCCGGTCATCGGGCAGAGGCACGTGAACTCCGGAATTTCCATGTGGATCAGGTAGTCTCGCGACGGCGCCGGGTTCGGAAAGGTGGCCAGCGCTTTACTCGGTTTGTTGGGCATCGGTGGACGCTGATAGGGATGCTAACGGGGGGCGCGAAGGGGCGGCGGGGATCGGGACGAAGAAGACGAGATGCTATTATATCGGCCGTGATTTCCTTTCGATTTCTGCGGTAGCTCCCCCATTCCTCTCGGCAGGCCCTCCGGCACACGACATTGCGCCTCACACAAATCAAGCTAGCAGGGTTCAAGTCTTTCGTGGACCCGACTCATATCGACTTTCCCGGCCAGCTCGTCGGCGTAGTCGGCCCGAACGGATGCGGCAAGTCGAACATCATCGACGCGGTGCGCTGGGTCCTGGGCGAGAGCAAGGCCTCCGCGTTGCGCGGCGAGTCGATGCAGGATGTGATTTTCAACGGCTCCGCGCTCAGAAATCCCGTGGCGCGCGCCAGCGTCGAGCTGGTCTTCGACAATTCACTCGGGAAAGCAGCCGGCCAGTGGTCGCAATACGCCGAGATATCGGTGAAGCGAATCCTGCAGCGCGACGGCGAGTCGTCGTATTTCATCAACAATACCCACGTGCGGCGGCGGGATGTCCAGGACATCTTCCTGGGAACCGGCGTCGGGCCGCGCGCCTACGCGATCATGGAGCAGGGGATGATCTCGCGCGTCATCGAGGCAAAGCCCGAGGAGTTGCGGGTGTTCCTCGAGGAGGCTGCGGGAGTCTCCAAGTACAAGGAGCGGCGCCGCGAGACGGAGAACCGGCTCGAGGATACGCGCGAGAACCTCGCGCGCGTCGACGACATCCGGCGTGAGCTTGAGGCACAGATCGAGAAGCTCACTCAGCAAGCGGAGATCGCGCAGCAGTACAACGCGCTGCACGAGGAAGCCCAGCTCAAGCAGCAACTGCTCTGGCTGCTGCGCAAGCAGGAGGCGGGCAACGACGCCGCGCGCCAGCGCCGTGAAATCGAGAAGGTCACGAACGAGCTGGAGGCCGAGACGGCTCGGCTGCGGGAGATCGAGCGGCGCGTCGAGGCGGCACGTGCCGATCATTACGCGGCGGCCGATTCTGTGAATGCGGCGCAGGGTGAATTCTATTCCGTCAACACGGAGGTTTCCCGTCTCGAGACCGAGATTCGGTTTGTCGGGGAGACGCGCCAGAGGCTGGACGCGCAGATCGGCAAGATCGCCCTTCAGCTCGAGCAATGGGAACGTCAGCGCGACGAGTTCGAGGCGGGTCGGTCCACGTGGACGGCGCGGCGGGAAGAGGCTCGGGAGCGCGTAAGCGAAGCCGAGCGGCGGGTTGCTGACGAGCGCGCGCGCGTCCCTGCGGCCGAGCTGCGCTTTCGGGAAGCGCAGACACGTCTCGGTGACGCACGGGATGCGATCGGGCGGACGGAACAGATGCTCCAGGTCGAGCAGAACACGCTGGCGCACCTCGGTCGCGTGTTGCTGCAGCTCGAGAGCCGCGCGGAGCGACTGGAATCGGAGCTTGGGCAGCTCATCGAGCCGGACGCGGCAAGGGTGAACGAGATTCAATCGCTCGCGGAGGCATCGGTCCGCGATCTAGCGGCACTCGGCACGGACATCGAGCGGGCCGAAAGCGTGTTGCCAGACGTCGAATCGGGGCAGCGTGCCGCCCTCGATCGGTTGCAGCGCCTCGAGCGCGAGCAAAGCGCCCTGGAAGGACGGCTGTCGACGCTCAAGCGGATCCAGGAGCGCGTGGACGAGGACGCCGAGATCCAGGATTGGCTCGAGCGCCATGCGCTGAAGGCGCTGCCGCGACTCTGGCAGAAAGTCACCGTGGACCCCGGCTGGGAGACTGCCGTGGAGTCGGTGCTGCGCGAGCGGCTGCACTCGCTGGAGCTCGCGGACCCTCAGGCGATTCAGGCACTTCTCGAGGACCCGCCGGCCGCAAAGCTCGCCGTTTTCTCCCGCGGTGATGCGGCGAGCCCGCCGGCCGAAGGCGGGTTGACGCCACTCGCGGGCAAGGTGCGCTACGGGGATCCTGGGATCAAGGGGCTGATGGAGGACTGGCTGCGCGGGTTTTACGCGGTCGAGGGCATTCCCCGGCTGATGGACCGGCTTTCCCTGCCCGCTGGGGCGGTCCTGGTCAACCGCGAGGGACACCAGTTCGGCCGCTACTCGGTCGGATTCCATGGTCCGGATTCGGGCGACGCGGGGATCCTGATCCGGCAACGCGAGATCGAGGCGTTGACCGCCGAGCTCGCCGATTACGTGCCCAGGGTGACAGCGGCGCAGGGCGAAGTCGCCCGCGCGGAAGCGGCCCTGTCCGAGCACCGCGCCCGGCTTGTCGACCTTCGGGGTCGGGAGTCCGCGCTCAAGCAACGTCGTCATGACCAGGAGCTCGAGCATCTCCGGCTCGCCGAGGGGGCGACGCGGGTCCGGGAACGGCGCGACCAGGTTCTGGGCGAACTGGCGGAGTTGCGGCAGCAGAGTGCAGCCGAAAAGGCCAACCAGGAGGCTTCGGAGGCGAGCCTTCTGGCGCATCAAGGAGAAATCGACCGTGCCTACGCCGCCTTCGAGGCGGTTCAGGCTGAGCATGACGACGTCCAGCGGCAGCTCGAAGCACAGCGGGAGACGGTTCAAGGCGGCGAGCGCGCAGTCCAGGAGGCGCTGTTTAGTGCAAGGGAATCAGAAAGTAAAATCAATGAGATAGAACGGTCTCTTGAGAATTTACATGAGCAAGTTCTGGGGGCTGAGGGACAGCGTGACGCTGCGCAGGAGGAGCTCGCCGGCCTGGAGGACGGTGCACTCCGTGAGAGCCTGAATGAGATGTTGACCGTGCGCGTCGATCGGGAACGCGCACTGGCGGAGGCTCGCAATCGCCAGGAAGAGTTTGGGGCCCAACTACGGGCCGCCGATGAGGAGCGTTTGGCGTGCGAGCAGCGTCTGCCCCCGCTCCGGGACCGTGTGGGCGACCTTCGTCTGAAGGAGCAGGCCGCCAACATGAATCACGATCAGTTCGCGGGCCAGCTTGCGGAGGCGGGGGCAGATGAAGAGGCCCTCGCAGAGCGATTGGAACGGGGCATGAGGCCGAACGCCCTGCAAGCCGAAATCGGGCGGCTCAATCAGGCGATGGCCGACCTGGGTGCAATCAACATGGCGGCGCTCGAAGAGCTCGCGTCCTCGCGGGAGCGCAAGGCATTTCTTGACGCGCAGGCCGGCGACCTCACCGAGGCGCTGGCGACGCTCGAGAACGCGATCCGGCGCATCGACCGCGAGACGCGCGAGATGCTGCGACAGACGTTCGAGGACGCCAACCGCCAGTTCGGCCAGCTGTTCCCCGTTCTCTTCGGAGGCGGCGAGGCGCGGCTGGTGATGACCGGCGAGGAGATCCTGGACTGCGGCGTCGAGGTGCGCGCACAGCCGCCGGGCAAGCGCAACACGACCATTCATCTTCTTTCAGGCGGCGAGAAGGCGCTCACGGCGATCGCGCTGGTGTTCTCGCTGTTCCAGCTCAATCCGGCGCCCTTCTGCCTGCTTGACGAGGTGGATGCGCCGCTCGACGACACGAACACCGAGCGCTTCTGCGGTCTCGTCAGAAAGATGTCGGAGCAGACTCAGTTCGCGTTCATCAGCCACAACAAGATCACGATGGAAATCGCCGAGCAGCTCATCGGGGTGACGATGCAGGAGTCGGGCGTCTCGCGGGTCGTCGCGGTGGACATCGAGGAGGCGCTGCGGATGAAGGAGGCTGTGGCGGCATGATCTCGCGGAGGGGCCGCGCGGCGTTGGAGGTCGGAACGTGAGCGACCTGCAGCTCGGCCTGCTCGTGATTGGCCTCCTGGTCGTCGCTGGCGTCATTGCGTACAACAAATGGCAGGAAATGCGCCTGCGGCGCAAGGCGCAATCCGAATTCGGGTCCCGCCATCAGGACGTTCTCCTGGAGGGAGGAGGGGTCGCCGGGTCGTCTGCCCCGGGGGACCTGCCCGATCGGGAAAACGAGCGCGGACACGTTTCGCGCGCCATCGAGCACACGCTCGCGCAGGACGAACCGAGTCCGGAGCCTGCCCCAGCTGAACCGCCGCAAGCCTCACCCGTCTCGACACAGGGTGGGCCGCCAGTGCTGGAGGACGCTGTCGACTTCATCGTTTCCATCGAATGTCCCACCGCCACCTCGGGCGCGGACATTCTCAGGCAGGCGGAGACGCTGGCCCACGAAGCGATGCGGCGGCCCATGCACTGGGAAGCGCTCGATTCGACGCAGAGCGAGTGGGAGCAACCTAATCCGCAGAAGCGCTACCGGCGCGTTCGGGCCGGAATGCAACTCGCTAGCCGCGCTGGCCCGGCAACCGCTGAGGACCTCGGCGCATTCTGTCTGGGATTGCAGGAAATCGCCCTTGCGCTGGGGGCGGACCTCGATTTGCCGGACCCGGAAGACGCTATGCGCCGCGCCACCGAGATCGATCGCTTCTGCGCGGATGTCGACGTGCAGGTCGGCCTCAACGTTGTGGCCGTCGACGGCGGGACGTTTCCGGGAACCAAGATCCGGGCGCTGGCGGAGAGCGCCGGAATGCAATATGGCAAGGACGGACGATTTCACCGCCTGAGCGAGAGCGGGGCGGAGCTGTTCGGGCTGGCCAATCTCGAGCCGATGCCGTTCCACTCCGAGACGATGCGATCGCTCGCGACGCAAGGCGTCACGATCCTCCTCGATGTGCCCCGCGCGCCGCCGGCGGCCGCGACCTTCCGCGCCTACGTCGAATTCGCGCGCCAGGCCGAGCACTCGCTCGGCGGGGCGCTCGTCGATGACAACCGCAAGCCGATCGATCAGGCGGCACTCGATTCGATCGCCATGCAGCTCGAGGCGATTCACAAGACGATGTCCGCGCGCGGAATCGCGCCCGGCGGCCCCCTCGCGCTGCGCCTCTTCTCCTAGTGTCCAAGCCGCGCGATGCGAGCGCGCGCATCGAGCGCCTGCGCCGCGAGATCGAGGAGCACAACTACCGCTACTACGCCCTTGATCGTCCGACGATCAGCGACGCCGAGTACGATCGGCTGTTCCGGGAGCTGCAGGAGCTCGAGGCAGCGCATCCGGAGCTCGCAAGCCCGGATTCGCCGACGCAGCGGGTCGGCAGTGCACCGCTTCCACAGTTTGAGAGCGTTACGCACGAGGTGCCGATGCTCTCGCTCAACAATGCCTTCGGCGAAGCGGAAGTGGAAGCCTTTGACCGGCGGGTGCGCGAAGGTCTCGAAGTGGATGAGGTCGAATACAACTGTGAGCCCAAGTTCGACGGCCTTGCCATTAGCCTGACCTACGATGAGGGCCGGCTGGTTCGAGGTGCGACGCGGGGCGACGGGTATACCGGCGAAGACGTCACCGCCAATCTGCGCACGCTTCGGAGCGTTCCGCTGCGGCTTCGCGCGAAGCATCCGCCGACGCGGATCGACATCCGCGGCGAGGTGATCATCTATCGGGATGACTTCGACCGGCTGAACGCGCGTCAGCGCGAAAGCGAAGAGAAGGAATTCGTGAATCCGAGGAACGCTGCGGCGGGAAGCCTCCGCCAGCTCGACTCTCGCGTTACCGCGGGACGTCCGCTGAGGCTGTTCGCGTACGGCGTCGGGCAGTTGCGGGGCAAGGATCTGCCGGCGTCCCAGGACGCGTTGCTCGACCTGCTTGCCGATTTCGGGCTGCCGGTTTGCGTCGAGCGCCGCGTCGCCTCGGGAGCCAAGGGGCTTCTCAAGTTCTACCGCGAACTGCTCGGGAAGCGCGAGGCGCTCCCCTACGACGTCGATGGCGTGGTGTACAAGGTGAACCGGCTCGCCGATCAGGAGCGTCTGGGCTACGTCTCACGGGCGCCGCGCTTTGCTATCGCTCACAAGTTTCCAGCCGAGGAAGCGATGACCGAAGTCGTCGCAATCGAGGTGCAGGTCGGCAGAACCGGCGCGATCACCCCGGTCGCCCGGCTCAAGCCGGTATTCGTCGGCGGCGTGACCGTCACGAATGCGACGCTGCACAATGAGGACGAGGTCCGCCGCAAGGACGTGCGGGTGGGTGACACCGTGATGGTGCGGCGCGCGGGCGACGTGATTCCCGAAGTGATCAGCGTGGTACCGGGCAAGCGCCGTTCCGGCGCGCCTGCTTACCACCTGCCGCGCAAGTGCCCGGCGTGCGGCTCGGCGGTGATCCGGCTTCCCGACGAGGCAGTGGCGCGCTGCTCGGGGGGGTTGGTCTGCCCCGCGCAACGCAAGCAGGCATTGCTGCATTTCGCCTCCCGACGCGCGATGGATATCGACGGACTGGGGGAGAAGCTCGTCGATCAGCTCGTGGACGCGGAGATCGTGAAGGGGCCGGCGCAGCTCTACCGGCTCGGGCTCGAGGCGCTGTCGGGACTGGATCGGATGGGCGAAAAATCCGCGCGCAACTTGCTCGCGGCCCTGGAGAAATCCAAGCGGACGACTTTGGCGCGCTTCATCTACGCGCTGGGCATCCGCAATGTGGGGGAAGCGACGGCCAAGGATCTCGCGAATCACTTCGGCGATATCGATGCGCTCATGGAAGCCGATGAGGCGGCTTTGCAGGAAGTGCCGGACATCGGTCCGGTGGTCGCCGAGTCCATCCGCAAGTTCTTCGCCGAGCGGCACAACGTCCAGGTCGTCGAGGCGTTGCGGCGGGCGGGTGTCGGCTGGTCGGAAACGGCGAGGACACGGCCCGCGCGTGGTCGAGCGGTTGGAAAGACGTTCGTGCTGACGGGCACGTTGCCGGACATGACGCGTGAAGAGGCGACCGCGCTGATCGAGTCGCACGGTGGCAAGGTGAGCGGCTCGGTGTCCCGGAAGACAGACTACGTGGTTGCCGGAGTCGACCCCGGCTCAAAGCTTGCCAAGGCCGAGGAATTGGGCATCACGATCCTGGACGAGGCGGCACTGCGCAAGTTGCTTGGATAGCGAACTCTGCATAGGCGAGGCGGACATGAGACGAATCACGAAGGCTGTATTTCCGGTGGCGGGCTTCGGCAGCCGGTTTCTTCCTGCGACCAAGGCGAGCCCGAAGGAGATGATGCCGATCGTCGACAAGCCGCTCATCCAATACGCGGTCGAGGAGGCCGTTGCCGCGGGACTCACCGACATGGTGTTCATCACCGGCCGCCAGAAGCGCGCCATCGAGGACCATTTCGACAAGGCCTACGAGATCGAAAGCGAGCTTGCAGGGCGCGGAAAGACGGAGCTTCTCAAGCTCGTGCAGGACATCATTCCGCGCCACGTGAATTGCATCTACATCCGGCAGTCGGAGCAGCTGGGCCTCGGGCATGCGGTGCTTTGCGCCCGTCCCGTCCTCGAGGGGGAGCCGTTCGCCGTGATTCTCGCGGACGACCTGGTGGACGCACCCACCCCGGTGATGCGCCAGATGGTCGACGTGTTCGAGAAGGAACACGCGTCGGTGCTCGGGGTCCAGGAGGTGCCGCGCGACCAGACCGCCAGCTACGGCATCGTCATTGCGGAATCCTTCCGTGCGCGGCTGGAAAAGGTGAAGGGCATCGTGGAGAAGCCAAAGCCGGCCGACGCGCCCTCCAATCTCGCCGTCATCGGCCGCTATGTGCTGACGCCGGCGATATTCGATCACCTCGCGCGGGTTCGGCCCGGCGCAGGCGGTGAGATCCAGTTGACCGACGCGATCGGGGCGCTGCTTGCCGAGGAGCGCGTGCTAGCCTATCGATTCGAGGGCGTGCGATACGACTGCGGGTCGAAGCTGGGTTACCTGCAGGCAACGGTGGCGCTGGGTGTGCGGCATCCGGAAGTCGGCAAGGCTTTCTCGGCGTATTTGAAGGAGTTCGGCGAGCACTGACGGTGGTGGCTGGCGAGGGACTGCACGGCGCGTGGCGGGCTATACTCGTGCTATTTCAGCAGTTACTGATATACCCCGCGGAGGGCAGATATGGCCGATAAGCTGATGATTGTCATGGTAAACACGGATCCGCGCGACGGTCCGGAGCTGGGCGCTCCGTTCTTTCAGGCCACCGTTGCGGCAGCCATGGAGTTCGAGGTTGAAGTCATCCTGACCGGGCGCTCGGGCGAGCTTGCCGTAAAGGGCGTCGCCGAGAAACTGCACGTGAAGGAAGGCTCGCCCAAGAGCGTCTACGACTTCATCAAGGACGCTCATGAAGCGGGGGTGAAGTTCAAGGTCTGCACCCCGACGCTGGACCTGTGGGGCCAGGATCTCATCCCCGAGATCGAGGAGACAGTGGGTGGCGCGTACGTGATCGGTCAGGCAATGGACGACGATGTCGTGACATTCACGTACTGAATTTCCCGCGCATGCTGACCGAGGCGCAGGCCTGGCGGATGCTGGAGGAGGCGGATCTGCTCGTGTCGAGCGAGGAGGTCGACCGCGCCATCGAGCGGATGGCCGGCGAGATCACGGCGCGCTTCCGGAACAGCTATCCACTGCTCCTTTGCGTCATGAACGGGGCCGTGTTCTTCTGCGGCAAGCTCCTGCCACTGCTGCGTTTCCCGCTCCATTTCGACTACGTGCACGCGTCTCGCTACGGATCGGAGATTGAGGGACAGCGGCTCGTGTGGCGTGCCCATCCGCCGGATAGCGTGAAGGGTCGCGAGGTCATCGTTCTCGATGACATCCTCGATGTCGGCGAGACGCTTGCGGCGATCAAGACCCGCGTGCTCGAGCTCGGTGCGACCGCCTGCCATGTCGCGGTGCTGACGGACAAGAAGAAGCCCGATCCCAAGCCGATCTCCGCCGACTTTCTCGGACTCGAAATCCCCGACCGATTCGTCTTCGGCTGCGGCCTCGATGCGTACGGCTCGTGGCGCAACCTGCCCGCGATCTATGCGTTGAAGGGCGCTTAGACGGTTCCTCTAGAATGGACAAGCTCCGAAACGTAGGGGATTTACAAGGGGCAGTCGTCCCTTGTTCGTGCGCCGACTTTTGTTGCGTCGTGGCACTAACGCCCGAACTCGTGAGAGCTTCTAGATGCTGGCGGTGATCGGGGGAAGTGGGCTCACCGAACTGTCCAGCCTGGGGGAAGTCCGGCGCACTGCCGTTCGCACGCCCTATGGCGAGCCATCCGGGGCCGTTACGCACGGAACGATTCGCGGGCGTGCAGTCATGTTCCTCGCGCGCCACGGAGATGGCCACACCATTCCGCCCCACGAGATCAACTACCGCGCGAACCTCTGGGCACTGAAGGAGGGGGGCGCGACCAGAATCGTGTCGGTCGCCTCGGTGGGCGGAGTGCGAGCCGATCTCGGTCCGGGCGTGCTCGTCGTCCCGCATCAGATCATCGACTACACCTGGGGACGACCCTCGACGTACTTCGAAGGAGGTAACGTCCCCGTCACGCACATCGATTTCACGTATCCCTACACCGGGGAACTACGCCAGCGCATCCTCGAGGCCGCCCGCGCAGCCGGAGAGACGGTTCTCGACGGGGGTGTTTACGCGGCGACGCAGGGGCCGCGGCTGGAGTCGGCGGCGGAGATCGACCGCCTCGAGCGGGATGGGGCAGACATGGTCGGCATGACCGGCATGCCGGAGGCTGCGCTGGCGCGCGAGCTTGGCCTCGAGTACGCCACGATCGCGGTCGTCGTCAACCACGCGGCGGGGCGTGGAGAATCGAAGGACGGCATCGCACTCGATCGCATCGAGGCAATGCTGCCAGAGACCATTGGCCGCGCGCGGCGTGTGATCGAGACCCTGGTGGCACTGGCATGATTCGCGACGTGCTGCGCATGGGCGATCCACGCCTGCTGGAGGTTGCCAAGCCGGTCGAGGCATTCGGAACGCCGGAGCTTCTTGCGCTGATCACAGACATGCGCGACACGATGGCCCACCTCGATGGCGCGGGCCTTGCCGCGCCGCAGATCGGCGTGGGACTGCGGGTGGTCATCTTCGGCGTGCATAGCAATCCGCGGTATCCGGACGCGGAGGAAGTGCCCGACACGGTGCTCGTCAATCCCATCCTCACGCCGATCGGGAGCGACCAGGAGGATGGCTGGGAGGGGTGTCTCTCGGTACCCGGGATGCGTGGGGTCGTGCCGCGCTATCGGCAATTGCGCTATCGGGGTTTCGACGCGTACGGCGCTGAAATCGATCGGACCGTGACCGGTTTTCACGGCCGGGTTGTCCAGCACGAGTGCGACCACCTGGACGGAATCCTCTATCCGATGCGGATACGCAACCTCGCAAATTTCGGCTTCGTCGACGTCCTGTTCCCGAATCAGGACATTCGCGACGACTGACCCGCGACGATCCGGGCGCCGCGGTCGAGGCGTCACTGCAGCGCGGCGAGGAGTTCGTTCTCCAACCGCAGCATTGTGCGCTCCTTCTCCAGCGCCGCACCGGTGACGACGAAGACGTCCTCGGCGCGCTCGCCGAGGGTGACGATCTTTGCGGTGTGCAGGCTGATGTGATACTTGCCGAGCACTCGCGCGATGGCATAGAGCAGGCCGGGCCGGTCGCCGGCGGTGATTGACAGCACGTGGTACGGGCCTCTCTCGTCGGGCTGGATGTGTACTTCCGGGGTCACGGGGAAGTGCTTGAGCTGACGGGATACGCGTCCGTTCACGGGCGGCGGAAGCGGCGCATGGCGTTCCAGCCGTTCCGCGAGATCGTGCTCGATCAAGCTGCTCATCTCCCGGTAGGGCGATGACCCGGGTGGCGACAGCACCAGAAACGTGTCCAGCGCGTACCCGTGGCGCGTGGTGTGAATCTTCGCGTCGAGGATGTTGTCGCCGATCTGACCGAAATAGCCGCAGATGCGTGCGAACAGATCGGGCTGGTCGCGGCAGTAGATCATGACCTGAATGCCTTCGCCGATGGGCGAGAGGCGTGCCTTGACCACCGGTTTTTCCGGCGCGGCGCGGTAGTGCAGGTGGCGGGTCTGCCAGGCAATCTCCTGCGGATCGTGACGCAGGAAATAGGCAAGGTCCAGCTGGCGCCACAGCTCCTTGCTTGCGTTGTCCGAGAGCGCATAGAGGCGCAGCAAACGCTTGGCTTCGGCCTGCTTGGCTTGCACGTCCTGGTCGAACCCGGCGGCGTCGCCGCGCAGAACGGCGCGCGCGGCCCGCAGGAGGTCCTCCAGCAGCTTCCCCTTCCAGGCATTCCACACCTTGGGGCTCGTGCCGCGAATGTCCGCGACGGTCAGCAGATACAGCGCGATCAGGCGGCGCTCGGTGCGGACGATGCGCGCGAATTCGGCCACGACATCGGGATCGGCCAGGTCACGCTTCTGGGCAAAAGTCGACATCGTGAGGTGGTGCTCGACCAGGAAGGCGACCAGATCGGTATCCTCCGGCGCGAGGTCGTGTGCGACGCAGAAACGCCGGGCGTCGATTTGCCCCAGCTTGGAATGGTCGCCACCGCGTCCCTTGGCGATATCGTGGAAGATTGCCGCGACGTACAGCAGCCAGTGCCGATCGAAGTCCGCGATGAGCCGACTGCACAGGGGATACTCGTGGGCGTGCTCGACCATGGTGAAACGACGCAGATTGCGCACGACCTGGAGAATGTGCTGATCGACGGTGTAGACGTGATACAGATCGTGCTGCATCTGCCCGACGATGCGCCCGAAAGGGGGCAGGTAACGACCGAGGATGCTGTACTGATTCATGCGCCGGAACTCGTGGACGATGCCGCGTGGCTGCTGGAGGATCTCCACGAATCGCGCCCGGTTCGCGGGGTCGCGCCGGTACGAGGCATCGATATGGGCACGGGCGCGCCAGAGCGCCCGCAGCGTTGGCGCGGTCATTCCCTTCAGCCCCGAGCGCTGCTGCATGATGAGAAAACTCTCCAGGATCGCGCCGGGTTCGCGCTCGAAGACTTCCGTATCGCGGGCATCCAGCAGCTCGCGCACGCTCTGGAAGCGCTCGTTGATGACCTCCGGCTCCGTTCCGTGGCTCGGAAAGATCGCGGCACCCAGGTTCTGCAGCAGGATCGTGTTCAGCTGCGTCACCGCCTTGGCCGTGCGGTAGTAGCGCTGCATGAAGACTTCGCTGGCCCGCTTGGAGCCCGTCGGCTGGATCCCGAATTGCGTCGCCAGCGCATCCTGGTAGTCAAAGAGGATGCGGTCCTCGCGGCGAGCCGTGGCAAGGTGCAGGCGAATCCGGATATGGCGAAGCAGGTCTTCATGGCGTTTGAGCTGATGCGCTTCCGCCGTAGTAATCAGGCCTTGTGCCGCCAGCGCCCGCCAATCCTTCGCGAGCCGCGCCGCGCGGCTCACCCAGAGAATGACCTGGAGATCGCGCAGCCCACCCGGTGACTCCTTGAGGTTGGGCTCCAGGCTGTAGGGCGTATCCTGAAATTTTTCGTGTCGTTGCTCCTGCTCGATACGCTTGGCCTTGAAATACCGCCGAACGTCGAAATCCCGCCGGACCGCTTCCTCGAGAGCCCGAAACGATGTCCGGCTGCCGGCGAGATGGCGGGCCTCGAACAAGGTCGTTCGGATCGTGATGTCCTTGGCCGCCTCTTCGGCGCATTCCGCGACAGTGCGCACGCTGTGTCCGATCTCGAGCCCGACGTCCCAGAGATTCCCCACGAATCGCTCGACCGTTTCGCGAAGGTCGCTCGAAAGTGGGGCGGACAGGAGGATCAAGATATCGACGTCCGAGTGCGGAAAGAGCTCGCCGCGCCCGTAGCCGCCCACCGCGACCAGGGCAAAGGTTGGCGGAAACGATGCTTGTTGCCAGATCGTCCGCAGCAAGTTGTCGACCAGACGGCGGTGTCCGTGCAGGTATCTGGCGGCTTCGGGCCGGGCCAGGTAGGCCTCGCCGAGTGCGGCACGCGCCTCGCGCAACCGCTCGCGTGAATCCGAGATGGGCGCCGACTCGATGGATCGGCGCGGCTGGACGGCGCTCATACCATGGCCGGCGAAGACCGGACTCCCGCTAAGCGGCGGCCAAGTGCTCCGGCATCGGCGGCGCGCCCGCCGAACGAGTCAGGACCTCGAAGCCGGTTTCTGTCACCAGCACAGTGTGCTCCCATTGCGCCGACAGGCTGTGATCCTTGGTGACGATCGTCCAGCCATCCGCGAGCTCGCGGATGGCCGGCTTTCCCGCGTTGATCATGGGCTCGACCGTGAAGATCATCCCAGGCTCCAGCCTCAGGCCGGTCCCGGCCTTGCCGTAATGCAGCACCTGCGGCTCTTCGTGAAATTTGCGGCCGATTCCATGTCCGCAAAACTCCCGCACGACGCTGTATCCGTGCTCCTCGGCCCGCCTCTGGATCGCGGCGCCGATGTCGCCGAGGTGACCGCCGGGTCGCACGGCCGCAATGCCCAGCCACATGCACTCGAACGTCGCGTCCACCAGCCGCCGTGCCTGGATGGACGGCTCGCCCACGAAGAACATGCGGCTGGTATCCCCATGGTAGCCATCCTTGATGACGGTGATGTCGATATTGACGATGTCGCCCGCCTTCAGCACGCGATCCCCGGGGATGCCGTGACAGACCTGGTGATTCACCGAAGTGCAGATCGACTTCGGAAACGGTTTGTATCCGGGCGGGGCGTAGTTGAGGGGCGCCGGCACGGTGCCTTGGATCTCGACCATGTAATCGTGGCAGAGCTTGTCGAGTTCACCCGTGCTCATGCCCGCCCGGACCTTGGGTGCGACGAAGTCGAGCACCTCGGCGGCCAGGCGGCCGGCGTGGCGCATGTACTCGATCTCCTCGGCGCTCTTCGGTACGACGGGCATCGTGTAATGAGAATCCTTCGAAAAACGGGAAAGAATAAGGGAACGCTACCGTGGTGGCAATTTTGCCTTGGACGGGCGCAGGATGGCGTCCGGGTGAAGACGATAATCCGCTGTAACGCAAGGCAATTCTTGAGCATGTCGGCCACGGTGTGCTATCATCTCCGGCTGTTTTGCCATGGATTCAATGATCAATGGCGAGACCCGGGGCCGACATTGTCGGGCTCGGAAATTCTCCCGCCCGCTCCTTAGGGTGCCTGCCAGCCGACGGCTGCCGGGTTTTGCGTGAGCGCGGCGGTTGTCGACAACCCTATACGGAGAAGTGAATGGCAACGACCATGCGTCAAATGCTGGAGGCCGGCGTGCATTTTGGCCACCAGACGCGGTTCTGGAACCCGCGGATGGCCCCCTACATCTTCGGCCATCGGAACAAGATCCACATCATCAATCTCGAAAGAACGCTCGAGCTCTACAACGAAGCCACGAGCTACGTGCGCAAGCTGGCCGCAAACAAGGGCGTCATCCTGTTTGTCGGTACCAAGCGCCAGGCGCGCGAGACCGTCCAGGAAGAAGCCGTGCGCTGCGGAATGCCGTACGTCGACTATCGGTGGCTGGGGGGCATGCTGACGAACTTCAAGACCGTCCGCCAGTCCATCAAGCGCCTGAAGGAAATGGAGCAGATGGTCGAGGACGGCTCGGTCGAGCGGATGCCGAAGAAGGAGGCGCTGCATTTTCAGCGCGAGCTCGCCAAGCTGAATCGCAGTCTCGGCGGCATCAAGAATCTCGACGCGCTGCCGGACGCGATGTTCGTCATCGACGTGGGCTACCAGAAGGGCGCCATCTCGGAGGCCGTGAAGCTCGGGATTCCGGTCGT
>JAJDOG010000065.1 GCA_022340285.1 Betaproteobacteria bacterium | reverse complement strand
GATGCCTTGAGCGTCTTGTCGTTCACACCGTAGACGACGGTCGCATCGACGTCCTTGTCGCCCGGGGCCGAGATGAGCACCTTCTTCGCGCCGGCCTGGATGTGAGCTGTGGTCTTGGCTTTGCTGTTGAACAGGCCCGTGCACTCGAGCACGAGGTCCACCTTCAGCTCCTTCCACGGCAGCTCGGCCGGATTCTTCTGCGCGCACACGCGGATCTTGTCGCCGTTCACCACCAGGTTGTCGCCGTCGACTGCGACCGTTCCGGGAAACTTGCCGTGGGCGGTGTCGTACTTGGTCAGGTGCGCGTTCGTGTTCGCGTCGCCCAGGTCGTTCAGCGCGACGAACTGGATGTCGTGCCGCTTGCCGCCCTCGTAGTGGGCACGCAGGATGTTCCGGCCGATCCGGCCGTAACCATTGATTGCTACTCTGATAGTCATAGTCTCTTCCTCAGATCATTACGTCACGAAATTCAATAAGGCGCCACTGCAGGCATGCCGGTAGGTTACGAACAGGAGGCAACCGGCTGGTTTCCTCCCGTTACCCTCCTTCCCGCTGAGAGTAGGCCGGTCCTCATCGGCGCCGTGACTTCTTGTCCAACACGCGTTTCACGGCCGCGGCCACGTGATCGACGGTGAAGTCGAAGAACTTGAAAAGTTCCGCGGCCGGCGCGGACTCGCCGAAGCGGTCGATGCCAACCACCTCGCCGTCGAGCCCGACGTATTTCCGCCAGTAGTCGGTGACCCCGGCCTCCACCGCAACCCGCGGCAAGCGTCGCGGCAGGACGCTCTCCCGGTAGTCCTCGTCCTGCTGATCGAAGACCTCGGTGCAGGGCATCGACACCACGCGAACGCCGATCCCTTCCTCCGCGAGCTTGGCCTGGGCGCCCATGGCGAGCTGGACCTCCGAGCCCGTGGCGATGATGACAGCCTTCGCGCGCGGCGCCTTGCTGAGCGTGTAGCCACCCCTCGAGATCGACGCGATCGTCGCAGGCGTGCGCTTCTGGAACGGCAGGCTCTGCCGTGACAGCACGAGCGCGGTCGGGCCGTGGTGCTCGACGGCGGCGATCCAGGCCGCCGCGGTCTCCACGGTGTCGCAAGGGCGCCACAGGGTCATCTTCGGCATCAGGCGAAGCGACGCGACGTGCTCGATGGGTTGATGGGTCGGACCGTCCTCGCCGAGGCCGATCGAATCGTGCGACAAGACGAAGATCTCGCGTGCCCCGATCAGACAGGAGAGGCGCAGCGCGTTGCGGCAGTAATCCGTGAACACCAGGAAGGTCCCGCCGTAGGGAAGCAGCCCGCCGTGCAGGGACATTCCGGTCATGATGCCGGCCATGCCGAACTCGCGCACACCGTACGACAGGTAGTTCCCGCCGCCGGCCTTGCCCTCGAGTCGCTGCGAGCCCGACCAGTTGGTGAGGTTCGAGCCCGTCAGGTCCGCCGAACCGCCGAAGAATTCGGGCAACAACGGCCCGAGCGCCTCGATCGCATTCTGCGACGCCTTGCGAGTGGCGATCGTCTCGGCCTTTGCGTTGATCTTCTTCACGATGGCGGCGCAGCGCTTCTGCCAGTCGGCCGGGAGCTCCCCCGCCGTCCGCCGCCTGAATTCGGCGGCCAGCTCCGGATGATTCTTTTCGTAGGCGGCGAATTTTTCGCTCCAGGACTTCTCCAGCTCCGCGCCTCGCGCGCGCGCATCCCAGGCTTCGTACACGTGCGCCGGGACTTCGAATGGCGGATAGTTCCAGCCGATCGCCTTGCGCGTCGCCGCCACCTCGTCCTTGCCGAGCGGCGCCCCGTGCGCGTCGTGCGTGTCGGCCTTGTGCGGCGAGCCCATTCCGATGATGGTCTTGCAGCAGATCAGGCTCGGCCGGTCCGTGACAGCTTTCGCCTCCTGGATCGCCTGATCGACGGCGTCGACGTCGTGGCCGTTCACGTGCGGCACGACGTGCCAGCCGTAGGCCTCGAAGCGTTTCGGCGTGTCGTCGGTGAACCAGAGCTTGACGTGCCCGTCGATCGAGATGCCGTTGTCGTCGTAGAGCACGATGAGCTTGCCGAGGCCGAGCGTGCCCGCGAGCGAGCAAGCCTCGTGGGAGATGCCCTCCATCAGGCAGCCGTCGCCGCAGAACGCGTAGGTGTGGTGATCGATGATCTCGTGGCCGACGCGGTTGAAGGTGGCGGCGAGCTCGCGCTCGGCGAGCGCCATGCCGACCGCGTTGGCGAGGCCCTGGCCGAGCGGGCCGGTGGTGGTCTCGACCCCCGGCGCGCAACCGTACTCGGGGTGCCCCGGCGTCTTCGAGTGCAGCTGGCGAAAACGCTGCAACTCCGCCATCGGCAGATCGTAGCCGGTGAGATGCAGCACCGAATAGAGAAGCATGCAGCCATGCCCGTTGGAAAGCACGAAGCGGTCGCGGTTCGGCCACTTCGGATCGGTCGGATTGAAGCGCAGATGCCGATTCCACAGCGCGTACGCGATCTCGGCCATTCCCATCGGCATGCCGGGATGCCCGGAGTTCGCCTGCTGCACGGCGTCCATCGCGAGCGCGCGCAGCACGTTGGTGAGATCGTTGTGAACGGGAGCGTCCATTGCGAAGGAGGCCTCTGGAAATTCTTTCGAGGAGGGATGCGGCTGGGGAGTGGAAATTATACGCGAGCCGACACCTCGGGCGCTCTGCTCCGGTGCGCCCGCGGCGATCGCACTGAAAATTTCCGGGTCAGACCCGCGTGGGGCGGAAGACGCCGATCGCGTGCTCGACCGGCCCGAGGCGTGCGCCCATGCGCTTCCGGTCCTCCATCAGGCGCCAGATCATCGGCGTGACCATGAGCTGCATCGCCAGCTCGAGCTTGCCGCCCGGGACGACGATATTGTTCGGGCGCGACATGAACGAATCGTTGATCATCGTCAGGAGATAGGGGAAGTCGACGCCGATCGGATTGCGAAAGCGGATCACCACCATCGACTCGTCGAGACTCGGGATATCCTTGGCTATGAAGGGGTTGGAGGTGTCGACCACCGGAATGCGCTGGAAGTTGATATGCGTTTCGGTGAACTGCGGGCAGATGTAGTGAACGTAGTCGTGCATGCGGCGCAGGATCGTATCGGTCACGGCCTCGCGCGAGTAGCCGCGCAGGTTGGTGTCGCGATGGATCTTCTGGATCCACTCGAGGTTGATGATCGGCACCACGCCGATCATCAGGTCGACGTACTGGGGCATGTCGATCTTGTCGGTCTTGACCCCGCCGTGCAGGCCCTCGTAGAGCAGAACGTCGGTGTTCTCGGGAATCGCGATCCAGGGCGTGAAGGTGCCTGGCTCCTGGCCGTACGGCGCTGCCTCCTCGTCGTTGTGCAGATACTTCCGCACCTTTCCGGTGCCCCGCTCGCCATACTCCTTGAAGAGCGCCTCGAGCTCCTCGAACAGATTCGCCTCCCGCCCGAAATGGCTGAAGGTGCGCCCCTTGCGGACGGCCTCGTCCATGCGCTTCTTCATTTCATTCCGGTCGTAGCGATGAAACGCATCGCCCTCGACGTGGGCCGCCGTGATGTTTTCGCGCCGGAAGATCTTGTCGAAAGCCTTCTGCACCGTGCTGGTGCCGGCGCCGGATGATCCGGTCACCGCGATGATCGGATGCTGGACGGACATGTCCTCTCCTTTGACGCTCGCCGGGGCATCCCGCCCCGGGCGCACATCGCTATTCTCAAGCCGCGGCCGCGCGGCCGTGCAGGGCCGCGAGCTGGGCGAGCCCTAGATAGGGCGCGCCGATCCGCGCCGCCGCGCCCGGATCCAGCGGCTGGTCGGGGTCGCCCAGGCTGTAGAGCACGAGATCCGCGCCGGTCAGGTCCTGCGTCTGCGTCCAGATGGTCGGCGTCGCGACCGTGAAGAGACCCGCCGCCTTGGCGGCCCGAACGCCATTGCCCGAGTCCTCGAAAGCGACGCACGAGGAAGCCGTCAGTCCTAGTGTCGTGAGCACGCCGTTGTAGACATCGGGTGCCGGCTTCTTGTGCGACACCTCGTCGGCACAGGCGATCGCGTTGAACCAGTGATAGCCCTCCTCGCCGAGCCCCGCCGAAAGCAGCGCTTCGACGTTCGCGGAGGTCGTGGTCGACGCGAGCCCCAGCTTGACCCCTGCATCGCGCGCCTCGCGAATCAGCCGGGCCACGCCTGGGCGCAAGGGCGAGCGGCCATCGCGGATCAGCTCCGCGAACGTTCGCGTCTTGGTGCGGTGTATCGCCGCAACGCTCCCGAGCAGGCGCTGCTTCTCCTCGCCGGGCACCTTCAGCGAATCGATGTACGCCGTGATGCGCTCCCTGCCGCCGGAGATCTTGAGCAGCTCCAGATACTCGTGGCTGCTCCAGTTCCAGTGCAGGTCGTGCTCGAGAAATGCAGCGTTGAACGCCTGACGGTGCGTCTCCTCGGTGTCGGCCATCGTGCCGTCGACGTCGAAAATCAGTGCTTCGATCCCCATCTTTGCCTCCTCGCCGCGCGCCTCGCGGTGCCGGCGCAGCCTGTGTACCACGGGTCCACTTGGCCCGCCAACCGGGCCCGTCAAAACCGCGGGCCTAGTCCATCCGTCCCCGGTAGACGACCATGGCCGTCCCCTGCGTCTGGCGCAGGTTATCGTAGCCGACCAGCCGTACGTGGTCATCGGGGTTCGCCTTGTGGCAAGCCTCCGCCTCCGCAAGGATCCGGTCCACATCGCGTTCGCCGAACATCGGCAGCTTCCACATGTACCAGTATGCCCCGCCCGCATGCGACGGCTCGGCATGCTCGACGGCCGGGTTCCAGCCCCGCGCGACGATGTACTCCACCTGCTTGCGAATCTCGGCCTTCGAGAGCGGCGGCAGATAGGAGAAGGTTTCGAACTTGCGGCTGCGGGGGTCGGAGAGCCGCGATTTGTATTCCAGGATCTCGCTCATGATCGTTTTCTCGCTTTCACGGTTCGACGCCCTGCTATGCGGCGGCCTTGGCCGCGTCGAGACGGTCCACGACGTCGAACTCGAATTTGATCTCTTTCCAAGTCTCCATTGCCACCTTGAGCTCCGGGCTCGATTTCGCGGCCTGGGCCAGGATGTCCTTGCCCTCCTTCTCGACCTCCCGACCTTCGTTCCGCGCCCGGACACAGGCTTCCAGCGCGACGCGGTTCGCGCACGCGCCGGCGGCGTTGCCCCAGGGGTGCCCGAGGGTTCCGCCGCCGAACTGGAAGACGGCCTCGTCGCCAAAGATCGCGAGCAGCGCCGGCATGTGCCAGACGTGGATGCCGCCCGATGCGACCGCCAGCGCGCCGGGCATCGAGCCCCAATCCTGGTCGAAAAAGATTCCGCGCGACCGGTCTTCGCGGACGTGACGCTCGCGCAGGAGATCGATCCATCCGAGCGTGGCCTGACGATCGCCCTCGAGCTTGCCCACCACCGTGCCGGTGTGCAGGTGGTCGCCGCCCGAGAGGCGCAGCGCCTTGAGCAGCACGCGGAAGTGAATGCCGTGGTACGGATTGCGGTCGATGACCGCGTGCATGGCACGGTGGATGTGCAACAGCATCCGGTTCTCGCGACACCAGTTCGCGAGGCCCGTGTTCGCGCAGAACCCGCCGGTCAGGAAATCGTGCATGATGATCGGGGCGTCGAGTGATTTCGCGTACTCGGCGCGCTTGTACATGTCTTCCGGCGTCGGCGCAGTCACGTTCAGGTAGTGCCCCTTGCGCTCCCCGGTTTCCGCTTCCGCCTTCTTCACGGCTTCCATCACGTAGCCGAACCGGTCGCGCCAGCGCATGAACGGCTGCGAATTGACATTCTCGTCGTCCTTCGTGAAATCCAGTCCGCCGCGCAGGCACTCGTAGACCGCGCGACCGTAGTTCTTTGCCGACAATCCGAGCTTGGGCTTGATCGTGCAGCCGAGCAGCGGCCGACCGTACTTGTTCATCTTGTCGCGCTCGACCTGAATGCCGTTCGGCGGGCCGCCGCAGGTCATCACGTAGGCGATCGGGAAGCGCACGTCTTCCAGCCGCAGCGCGCGAATCGCCTTGAACCCGAAGACATTCCCGACCAGCGACGTGAACACGTTCACCACCGATCCCTCCTCGAAGAGATCGATCGGGTACGCGACGAATGCGTAGAAACAGGAATCGTCGCCCGGGACGTCCTCGATCCGGTACGCGCGTCCCTTGTAGTGGTCGAGATCCGTGAGCAGGTCGGTCCACACCGTCGTCCACGTCCCGGTCGACGACTCGGCCGCGACGGCCGCCGCCGCTTCCTCGCGCGGCACCCCGGCCTGGGGCGTGATCTTGAAACAGGCGAGGAGATCGGTGTCTTTCACCTGGTAGGTCGGCTCCCAGTAGGTGTGGCGATACTCCTTGACGCCGGCGCTGTAGGTCTTGCCCTGATCGGTCGCCATCTGGCCCCTCCCCGCACGCGTGTCGTTCAATGAGACCGCCACTCTAGGCCCATGGATGCATAAGAGATAGTCACTCTTTGTTATCTTTCCTATAAGCTTTCATTGATATAATGCGGCGTGTCGATCCGCCACGCCACGCTGCGCCAGCTCCGCGTCTTCGAGGCCGTCGCCCGCCACCTCTCGTTTTCGCGAGCGGCCGAAGAGCTGCACCTCACGCAACCTGCAGTCTCGATGCAGGTGAAGGCGCTCGAGGCGCAAGCGGGACTTCCGCTCTTCGAGCAGATCGGCAAGCGCATCCATCTCACCGAGGCCGGCGAGGCGCTCCAGCGGCACAGTCGGACGATCGGCGACGAGCTCCGCGCCGCGGAGGAGGCACTCGACGCGATGCGCGGCCTGCAGCACGGACGACTTGCCATCGCGGTGGTTTCGACCGCCACGTACGTGGCACCCCCGCTGCTTGCGCGTTTCATCGGCGCGCACCCAGGTGTAGCCCTGCGTCTTGCCGTCGACAACCGCGCGGAGGTGCTGCGCCAGCTCGCCGACAACGAGGTCGATCTCGCCATCATCGGACGTCCGCCCGAGGATCTGGAGATCACCGCCGAGGCGTTCGCACGGCACCCCCACGTGATCATCGCGCCGCCGCTGCATCCGCTTGCCGGGCGCCGGCGCATTCCGCTCGGGCGGCTCGCCAACGAGACCTTCATCGTGCGCGAGCCCGGCTCCGGCACGCGCGGCCTGCTGGAGCGACTCTTCGTCAGCCATGGCCTCTCGCTCAACGTGAGCATGGAGATGGCCTCCAACGAATCAATCAAGCAGGCGGTTCTCGCCGGAATGGGTATCTCGCTTCTCTCGCTGCACACGGTGGGGCTCGAGCTGGAGACGGGGCGTCTCGTCATGCTCGACGTCGAGGGGCTTCCGGTCGTGCGTCAATGGCACATCGCGCACCTCGCCCGCAAGCGCCTTTCGCCTGTTGCCCTCGCTTGCAAGCAATTCCTGCTGCACGAGGGCGCGGCGTTTCTCGAAAGCCGGCGATCTCCGGCGCGACCACCGCGCCGCAGGGCGCGCGCCATATAATTGAAACTTGAATCGGGCCGCCTTCGGCGCGGCCTGTTGCGTAATCGGAAATTGCCATCGCGCCTGCAGGGAGGTCAATACCCGGGGCGGATGCGCACCACATCCCGGGGAGACGACGCATGGCGAAAGTGGCATTCATCGGGCTCGGCGTCATGGGCTTTCCCATGGCGGGGCACCTCGCAGCCAAGGGTCACGAGGTGACCGTCTACAACCGCACCCGCGCAAAGGCGGAGAGCTGGGTGGCGAAGCACGGGGGCGCGTTCGCCGACACCCCGGCGCGCGCCGCCGAAGGCGCCGAGTTCGTCTTCTCGTGCGTCGGCGACGATCCGGATCTGCGTGAAGTGACGCTCGGCTCGAACGGCTCGTTCGAGAGCATGGCGAAAGGTGCGATTCACATCGATCACACCACCGCTTCGGCGAAGATCGCCCGTGAGCTCGCCGCGACGGCCGTGGAGCGCGGCTTTCATCTTCTCGACGCGCCCGTGTCGGGCGGACAGTCCGGCGCGGAGAACGGCGTCCTCACCGTCATGGTGGGCGGCGACGCCGCGGCATTCGAGCGGGCGCAGCCGGTCATCGCGAGTTTCGCCCGCGCGGTGACGCTGCTCGGACCGAGCGGCGCTGGCCAGCTCGCGAAGATGGTCAATCAGATCTGCGGCGTCGCGATCATGGAAGGCCTCTCCGAAGGCATCGCCTTCGGACTCAAATCGGGTCTCGACATGAAGCGCGTGCTCGAATGCCTGTCGAAAGGCGCCGCGACGTCCTGGCAGATGGAGAACCGCGGCAACACCATGGTCGACGACAAGTTCGACTTCGGTTTCGCGGTGGACTGGATGCGCAAGGATCTGCGCATTGCGATGGAGCAGGCGCGCGAGATCGGCGCCAAGCTGCCGACGATCGAGATGATCGATGGGTTCTATGCCGAAGTCCAGAAGATGGGCGGCGGACGCTGGGACACCACCAGCCTGATCCGGCGGCTGCGCTGATCCCCCCTCGAATCGCGCACCGTTCGCCACGTGGGTTCCGGGTTCCACGCGTCTCGTGAAAGAGCGGCCGGAGATGAGTGAGGTGCTGCGCCCGTCGGCGATGCCATTTTCGGCGCCCGACGATTACGTGGCCGAGGTGGCGCCGCCGGGGGGCGTTCCGGAATCGGCATTGTGGTTCGTATTTCGCGAAAGCCGCTTGCTTGTCGGCGAAGCACCGGAATCCATCGCGCTTCCCGAAACGCACGACCCCCGTGCACTCGGGCTCGACCCGCTACGCGAGACGCAGTACCTGGGCCGGCTGCGCGGTGCGCACCTCTTCGCCGCCGAGGTCGCCGGCAACGCCGAGCCCCCCGCGGGCTGGCGCTGGGAGGGACTGCGCGCGCTCTTCGGTGCAATGGACGACGGCCTGTTCGCGCTCGCCGGGCGCGCGCTGCAGGTCGTCGACTGGGACCGCACACACCAGTACTGCGGCCGCTGCGGCACGCCCACGGCGCACAAGGCAGGCGAGCGCTCGCGGGAATGCCCGGCATGCGGCCTGGTGGTCTATCCGCGCCTCGCGCCAGCGGTCATGGCCATGGTGCGCCGCCTGCCCGACGAGGTGCTGCTCGCGCGGAGCCCGCGCTTTCCGCCCGAGATGTATTCCGCGCTGGCCGGATTCGTCGAGCCGGGCGAGACGCTCGAGCAATGCCTCGAGCGCGAGGTCCTCGAGGAAGTCGGCGTGCGCGTCCGGGGGCTGCGCTATTTCGCGAGCCAGCCCTGGCCGTTTCCACATTCCCTCATGATCGCATTCGTGTGCGACTGGGAATCCGGCGAAGTGCAGGCCAATCCCCTCGAGATCGAGGCCGCGGGATGGTTCAACGTCCGCGCGCTGCCGCGGCTTCCGCAGCGAATCAGCATCGCCCGGCGACTGATCGACGCAGTCGTCCGGGACATGATCGACGCAAGACCTTAGACGACGCCGCGCGCGGGCGTCAGCGGTCAATACCCGGATCGGGGAGCGGTTTCCAGAACGGGGCTGCGCCGCCGCTCGGGAACGCCGAGGAATCCGAACTTCGGTTCGGGTCGTTTGCCGTCGACGATGTCGGCGAGCGCTTTCCCCGAGCCGCACGCCAGTGTCCATCCGAGCGTGCCGTGCCCGGTGTTCAGGTACAGATTGGGGAGGTGCATGCGGCCAATCAGTGGCACGTTAGAGGGGGTCGCGGGCCGCAAGCCCGTCCAGTGCTCGGCGCGCTCCGGCCGACCAGCGCGCGGAAACAGCTCGAATGTTCGGCGCAACAGCGCTTCGCAGCGTTCCGGACGGAGCTCGGTGTCGTAACCGGCGAGCTCGGCAGTGCCCGCCACGCGCAGCCGCTCGCCCAGGCGCGTGAACACGAGCTTCGCCTCTTCGTCGGTCAGACTCACGTGCGGCGCTTCGTCGCCTTCCTCCAGCGGGATCGTGATCGAGTACCCTTTGACCGGATAGACCGGGATCGAGATGCCGGCCCGCGCGAGCAACAGCGGGCTATAGCTGCCGAGGGCCACGACATAGGCGTCTGCAGTCACCGACTCCTCGGCGCCGTCGTGCACGTCGTGCACGATCACGCTTGCCACCCGGCCGTGCTCGGTCTCGATACGCTCCACGGAACATCCATACCGGAACCGGACCCCATGGCCTTCTGCCAGCGCCGCCAGCGCTTGGGTGAACTTGTGCGCGTCGCCGGACTCGTCGGACGGCCTGAACGTCGCGCCCACGAGATGCGACCGCGCGTGAGCCAGCGCGGGCTCCATCGCGACGCACTCGTCGGGCGTCTTGATCTCCCCCTCGCAGCCATATTGTCGGAGCATCTCCGCGTGCCGCACGGCACGGTCGAAGTCCTTGCGGTTCGTGTGAAAGTGGAGAATGCCCCGGGTCTGCTGGTCGTACCGGATGCCCGTCTCGGAGCGCAGGTGCTGCAACTCGGCGCGGCTGTAGAGCGCGATCGACAGGATCTCGCGCGTGTTGGCGCGGGTGCGCCACGGCAGGCATTCCGCCAGGAAGCGCAATCCCCACGCCCATTGGCGCGCGTCCGCACGCATGCGGAAAAGCAGCGGCGCGTCCTCGCGGCCGAGCCACTGCAGGATCTTGCCGGGCGCCGAAGGGTTGGCCCAGGGCTCGGCGTGACTCGCCGAAATCTGGCCACCGTTCGCCAGGCTGGTCTCGAGTCCGGCCGCGCCCTGGCGGTCGATGACCGTCACGGCGTGACCCGCGCGCGCGAGATACCACGCGCTAGCCGTGCCGACGACGCCTGCTCCGAGGACGAGGATCTTCATGAGCGATCATCAAGCTTCTTACCCGCGTCAGTGCGGGCCAAGCTTGATTGCGAACCATCTGAGAATTTCGACTCGCGCCGCATGCACAGGTTCACCCCGTTGCGCGGTGCGCAACGACCCGACCCCAAAAAAGAAGCATATCCCACCGCAATGACGATGTCATGACGCTTCGCAGGCGCCGGGATTCGCAATCTGAATGGGCAAAAAAATCCCCGCGTTCGCGGGGATTTTCTTTTCTAGCTGTTGGCGTCTTGTCGTGTATTGACGACGCCTGCCTACTTCCCCGGCCACGCGACAACTTTTTGCCGCTGCTCGCCCAGCCCCTGGACGTAGAGCTGCATCACGTCGCCGGGCTTCAGCCAGCGCGGCTCCGGCTTCATACCCAGCGCGACTCCGGGCGGCGTGCCAGTCGCGATGATGTCGCCCGGCAGGAGCGTCATGAAGTGACTGAGGTACGAGACGATCTTCGTGACGCCAAAGATCATCGTGCGCGTGTTGCCGACCTGCATGCGCTCGCCGTTCACGTCGAGCCACATGTCGAGGTTTTGCGAATTCGGAATCTCGTCGGTGGTCACCAGCCACGGACCGATCGGGCAGAACGTGTCGCAACCCTTGCCCTTGTCCCACTGCGGTCCCCGCTCGAGCTGGAAATTCCGCTCGGACACGTCGTTGACGATCGTGTAACCGGCAACGTGGTCGAGCGCCTTTTCCTCCGGAACGTACTGAGCCTTGGTTCCGATCACGACCCCGAGCTCGAGCTCCCAGTCGAGCTTGGTCGAGCCCTTGGGCTGGATCACGTCGTCGTTCGGGCCGGTAATACTGGTCGTGGCCTTCATGAAGACGATCGGCTCGGACGGAATCGGCATGCCCGCCTCCGCAGCGTGATCAGAATAGTTGAGGCCGATCGCGAGCACCTTGCTGATGCCGGTGTAGGGCACCCCGAAGCGCGGCTCGGTCTTGATCAACGGCAGCGACTCCGGCCGGATCTTGCGCAGCTTCGCCAGCCCTTTCGGCGCGATCGTGTCCTGGTCGATGTTCGCCAGGCCGGTCACCGAAAGATCGCGCAGCATTCCCTGCGAATCGATCATTCCGGGCTTCTCGTAGCCGTTCTTGCCCCAGCGGCATAGTTTCATCTTGCTTTCTCTCCTGCTCGAGCGAGTTCAAAGTCGGCGGCGCGAAGCGCCGTCCGGCGGAAACCGGCCAGTGGCGCCGCGAGAGGCGCCGGACAACTGGACAAAGGGGAGGCTGCAACAGAAACGCAAGGTGCTGCCCGGCAGCCGGTCCGCCGGCAAGCGTCGGCGGCATCCCCCTTCTTTTTCGGCTCCGTTCCAGCCGGAACGCGGAATTATAGCGACTCGTGCCGCCCAATTCACCCCTGTTGACACGGGGTTGCGGCAACCGCGCGTCGCTCCACCCCCTTGCGGCTTGCGAAACCTCGGCACAACGTATACATTGTTGTATCCGCCATCGGCGCCTCGCCCACCCTTTCTCCCGTCGCTGCATGAACGAAACCGCGCCGCAATCCGACGTCTTTCCCGTCGCCCTGAACGACTTGGGGCGGGTCGGGAGCGGGCTGCACCGCCCCGAATGCGTCCTTGCAACCGAGCATGGCGAGCTCTTCACGGCGGACTGGCGGGGCGGCGTGGCCCAGGTCTGGCCGGATGGCTCGCAGACCCTCTACCGGGGGGAGCATCCGGAGGGGCGGCCGCTCCGCCCGAACGGCATCGCGATGCGTCCCGACGGGTCGTTTCTGATCGCCGACCTGGGCGAGGAGCTCGGCGGGGTCTTCGAGCTTCGGCGCGACGGGACAGTCCGGCCGATTGTCGAGGAGATCGACGGTGATCCGTTCCCGCCCACCAATTTCGCGCACGAGGATGCGCAGGGCCGCATCTGGGCTACGGTGAGCACGCGAAAGATTCCGCGCGCCACCGACTATCGTCCCGATGCGGACAGTGGATTCATCGTCGTCGCCGACCGGCGCGGAACCCGCATCGTCGCCGACGGATTGGGCTACACGAACGAAGCGCTCGTCAGCCCCGATGAACGGTTTCTCTACGTGAACGAAACGTTCGGTCGCCGGCTCACCCGCTTTCGGATCGGAACCGACGGAGCGCTTTCCCAGCGCGAGACCGTGACGACCTTCGGCAAGGGGACGTTTCCGGACGGCCTCGCGTTCGACCGCGACGGCGCGCTGTGGATCACGAGCATCGTGTCCAACCGGGTGATCCGGGTCGCGGCCGACGGCTCCCAGCAAATCATGCTCGAGGACGCGGACGCCGCACACGTCGACTGGGTCGAGGCAGCGTTTCTCGCCGGCACGATGGACCGACCGCACCTCGATCAGGCGGCTGGGCGCAGGCTCAAGAACATCTCCAGCCTGGCGTTCGGAGGCGCCGACCTGCGGACCGCCTTTCTCGGCTGTCTCGTGGGCGATGCGATCACAACCTTTCGTGCGCCGGTTGCCGGGCATCCGCCCGTGCACTGGCGATACCCGGTGTCCCGATGAACGTCGGCACTCGTGACACGCGCACCGCGGACACCGCTCGTGAACCGACGTCGTCGGGCTCGCTCGTGGAGGTGGCGTACCAGCGGCTGAGAGCGCAGATCCTCGACAATACCCTCCCGCCGGGATTCCGGGCACTCGAGCAGGAACTCGCCGACCGGCTCGGCATCAGCCGCACGCCCGTGCGGGAAGCGCTCATCCGACTGCAGAAGGAAGGCCTGGTCGAAGTCATTCCCCGGCACGGCATGAAGGTGCTGCCGGTATCGCCCTCGGACATGAGGGACATCTACGAGCTGCTCTCCGCGCTCGAAGGCGCTGCCGCGGAGATCGTCGCGCGTCGCGCGCCCGGCGAGGAAGCGCTGGCGCCGCTCGCGCAGGCGACCCGCGACATGGCGAAAGCGCTCAAGAACGACGACCTGGAAGCCTGGGCGGAAGCCGACGAGCGCTTTCACCGCGGGCTGGTCGAACTATCGGGCAATCGGTTGCTGATCGAAGCGGTTCTGAACCTCTGGGACCGCGCGCATCGCGCGCGCATGTCCACGCTGCGTCTGCGCGCGAAGCCCTTGAATTCCACAAAGGAGCACGTCTCGCTGCTGGAGCGATTGCGCGCCGGAGACGCTCGCGGTGCCCTCGAGGCAAACCGGGCTCATCGCGAGCGCGCCAGCCGCGAATTGCTGGAGATCCTGGAACGCCATCAACTCAAGCAACTCTGAACGCGCGTTGACAGCCAGCGCACAGACATGAACGAGTCCGGGGATGAACCGAGATGACCGACAAGACGTTTCAGATCGCAGTATTGCCGGGCGACGGCATCGGCATCGAGGTGATGGAAGCGGCGATCGAGGTCCTCGACCGGCTCGTCGCCCGGATGGGCGGATTCCAGCTCGCGTACGAGCATCACCGGGCCGGCGCCGAACTCTATCGCGAGACCGGCACCGACCTCCCGGATTCCGTCTGGAAGGCGTGTGAAGAGGCCGACGCCATCCTCTTCGGCGCGATGGGCCTGCCGGACGTGCGCTATCCCGACGGCACCGAGATCGCCCCGCAGCTCAGATTGCGTCTCGATCTCGACCTCTATGCGGGAGTGCGGCCGGTGCGCGCCTTGCCCGGCACGAGGTTGCCGCTCGCGGACCCGCGCGCGGCCGAGATCGACTTCGTTCTCGTGCGCGAACAGTCGGAGGGCTGGTTCTACGGGCGATATCACCCCGACGTCGGGCCGCGCTCTACACGGGACGAAGCCTACGACATCGGACGGATCACCCGGGCGGGCTCCGTGCGCCTTTTCGACTTCGCCTTTCGTCTGGCGGAGAAGCGGCGTGCGCGGAGTCCGAAAAAGGGCCGCGTGACCTGCGTCGACAAGGCGAACGTGCATCGCAGCCTGGCGCTCTTTCACCAGGTGTTCTGGGATTGCGCCAAAGGCCACGCGCACATCGCCTCCGACCACTGCTACGTGGATGCGATGTCGCTCAACCTCATCCGGAAACCCTGGGAGTACGACGTCCTCGCCACCGAGAATCAATTCGGCGACATCCTCTCGGACCTGGGCGCCGCGCTCATCGGCGGCATGGGGATGGCGCCGTCGGGCGACGTGGGCGATGCGCACGGCCTGTTTCAACCCGCGCACGGCACGGCGCCGGACATCGCGGGGAAGGGCCTCGCAAACCCGACCGCGATGATTCTCTCGGCGGCGATGATGCTCGACTGGCTCGGCGAGCGCCACGGCTTACCGCAGTGCGTCGAGGCCGCCGCGCTACTCGAGCACGCCGTGGACAGGGCCTTTGCGAGCGGCAGGATCGTCACGCCGGAATTCGGAGGGAAAGACGGCACGGCGGCGGTGACCCGGGCCGTGCTCGAAACGCTCGGGACGAGGTGATGCGCAAGCTGCGCGTCGCCTGCGCGGGCGCGGGCTACTTCAGCCAGTTCCAGTATCAGGGCTGGCGCAACATCGCCGAGGCGGAATGCGCTGCGCTCGCGAACCGCGACACCGAAAAGGGCCGCCAGATGGCCGAGCGATTCGCTGTCCCTCAGGTCTTCGCCGGGCTGGAAGAGATGCTCGACACGATACGACCCGAGCTCCTCGACGTCATCACGCCGCCGTCGACGCACCGCGAATTCGTGGCCGCCGCCGTCGAGCGCCGCATCCCGGTGATCTGCCAGAAGCCGTTCGGCCGAACGTACGCAGAGGCCGCAGCGATCACGGAGACAGCCGAGCGCGCCGGGGTGCCCCTGATCATTCACGAGAACTTCCGTTGGGCTCCGTGGCATCGCGAGGCACGTCGACTCATCGATGAAGGTCGCCTCGGCGACCTGCATTGCGTGGCGTTTCGGCTGCGTCCCGGCGACGGTCAGGGGTCGCACGCCTACCTCGATCGCCAGCCGTATTTCCAGCAGATGCCGCGCTTCCTCGTCTACGAGACCGCGATCCACTGGATCGACACGTTCCGCTTCCTGATGGGCGAGGTGAGTGCGGTGTACGGGAGACTGCGCAAGATGAATCCAGCGATAGCGGGCGAAGACGCCGGCTACATCGTGTTCGAGTTTGCCGGCGGCGCTGCGGGGCTCTTCGACGGAAACCGGCTGAACGACCACATCGCGGCGAATCCGCGCCGGACGATGGGCGAGATGTGGATCGAGGGTTCGAGCGGTGTGTTGCGCCTGGATGGCGACGCCCGGCTGTGGTGGAAGCCCCATCACCAGGATGAGGCGGAACATCGCTACGACAGCGGCCCCACCGACACCTTTGCCGGCGGCGCCTGCGAGCGGTTGCAGCGCCATGTCGTGCGCGGATTGCATGAGGGAACGCCGTTCGAAAACACCGCGCGTGAATACCTCGTCAATCTGCGCGTCCAGGAAGCAGTGTACCGTTCGCATGCGGAGGGCCGCAGAATCGAGCTGGCCGATTTTGATCCTCTTCAGGCCACCTAGAGAAACTCGCAATATGCTGCTAGGGACAATCGCTGACGATTACACGGGGGCGACGGACCTCGCGAACATGCTCGTGCGCGGCGGAATGCGCACAGTGCAGCTGCTCGGCGTGCCACGGGAATCGGCACCGGACGCCGACGCGGTCGTCGTCGCGCTGAAGTCGCGCACCATCGCGCCGCACGACGCCGTCGCTCAATCGTTGGCGGCCCTCGAATGGCTGCGCAAGGCCCAAGCGCGACAGCTCTTCTTCAAATACTGCTCCACATTCGACTCCACGGAACGCGGGAACATCGGTCCGGTCGCCGATGCGCTGATGAGCGCACTCGGTACCGACTTCACGATTGCGTGCCCGGCGTTTCCGGAGAACGGCCGGACCATCTTCCGCGGGCACCTTTTCGTCGGAGATGTACTGCTATCCGAGTCGGGCATGAAGGATCATCCCCTCACGCCGATGACCGATGCCAACCTGGTGCGCGTGCTGCAGCGCCAGACCGCACGCCGAGTCGGCCTGGTGCGCCATGACACCGTTGCGGCGGGCGATGCAGCCATCCGGGCACGCTTCGACGCGCTGCGCGAAGAGGGCACCGGCATCGCGATCGTGGATGCGGTGTCGGATGCCGATCTCCATGCCATCGGCGCCGCTTGCGCCGACCTGCCGCTGGTCACCGGCGGATCGGGTGTCGCGATCGGCCTGCCTGACAACTTCCGGGAGCGAGGCCTGCTCGGCGCACCCGAACGCGCCGCCGAGCTGCCGGCCGTCGCGGGACGCGCAGCGGTGCTATCCGGAAGCTGCTCGGCTGCCACGAACGGCCAGGTCGCAGAGTGGCTCAAGTCACGGCCGGGCTTCCAGATCGATCCGCTACGGCTCGCCGAAGGCGAGCCGGTCGCCGTACACGCGATCCAGTGGGCCGAAAAGCGGCTGCCTCGTGAACCGGTGCTCATCTACGCGACGGCGGGCCCCGCCCAAGTCAAGGCTGCGCAGGCAAGGCTCGGCGTCGAGCGCGCCGGGTTGCTCGTGGAAACCTGCATCGCCGAGGTGGCACGCGAGCTCGTCGCGCTCGGCGTGCGCCGTCTGGTGGTCGCGGGCGGCGAGACGTCCGGCGCAGTCGTGCAAGCGCTCGGCGTGACGGGCCTGCGCATCGGACCGCAAATCGATCCCGGCGTGCCATGGACGATGTCGCTGGGCGAGCCGCCCCTGCTGCTCGCTCTCAAGTCGGGGAATTTCGGCGCGCCGGATTTTTTCCCAAGAGCGCTGGAGACGGTGTCATGAGCGAATCGAAGCTCCGCGAGGAGATCGCACGCATCGCCAAGTCGATATTCGACCGCGGCCTCACCCACGGATCGACGGGAAACATCAGCGCCAGGCTGGACGACGGTTGGCTGCTCACGCCCACCGGCTCGTCGCTTGGCCACCTCGATCCCGCCCGCATCTCGAAGCTCGACTGGGAAGGCACGCTGGTCGGCGGCGATCCGCCCTCGAAGGAAAACTTTCTGCACCTCGGGATGTACCGCGAGCGCTCGAATCTCGGCGCCGTGGTGCACCTGCATTCCACGTACTCGGTCGCCGTCTCGGTGCTCGAGGACGTCGATCCGGAGGACGTGCTGCCGCCGCTCACGGCTTACTACGTCATGCGCGTCGGAAGATTGCCTCTCGTGCCCTACTTCGCCCCCGGCGACATGGCACTCGCCGATGCAGTGCGCGAGGTCGCGACCCGGCACCACGCCGTACTGCTCGCGAATCACGGTCCCGTGGTCGGCGGAACGACGCTTGCGGCCGCGACCGACGCGATCGAGGAGCTGGAAGCGACCGCGCGGCTTTACCTGATGCTGCGAGGTGAGAACGTGCGGCTGCTCACCGCGAGCGAAGTCGCCGACCTGCGCCGCAAATATCCGACTCCCTGAGGAACTCGCGAATGAACCAGCTCGACTTCAAGGGGCGCACGGCCATCGTGACGGGCGGCGCCCAGGGCATCGGCTATGCGATCGTCAAGCGCCTCGCGGCATCGGGGGCGACCGTGCGCATCTGGGATCACGACGCCAAGCTCCTGCAGCAATCGATCACCGCATTGGGCAACAACGTGTCCGGAAGCGCCGTCGATGTGACCGACGCTGAGGCGGTGGAGAAAGCCGCCGGGTCGACGGCCGAGTCCCTCGGCAGGATCGACGTGCTGGTCAACAACGCCGGCATCGCGGGAGCGAATGCGCCGACGGTCGATTACCCCATCGACGAGTGGGAGCGCGTCATCCGGACCAATCTGACCGGCCAGTTCCTGTGCTGCCGTTACATCGTGCCGCACATGGTGGCGAAGCAGTACGGACGCGTCGTCAACATCGCCTCGGTCGCCGGGAAGGAAGGCAATCCGAACGCGGTGGCCTACTCGGCGTCGAAAGCCGGTGTGATCTCGCTCACGAAATCCCTGGGCAAGGAGCTCGCGCAGAGCGGGGTCCTGGTGAATTGCGTGACCCCCGCTGCGGCGCGCACCGCGATCTTCGATCAGATGACCGAGACGCACATCGACTACATGCTCGCGAAGATTCCGATGGGGCGGTTCGTCACGGTGGACGAAGTCGCTTCGCTCGTGTGCTGGCTCGCCTCGGAAGAATGCGCGTTCTCGACCGGGGGTGTGTTCGACATCTCCGGCGGGCGCGCCACTTACTAGAAGTCATCTCGAGATTACGGTTATGGTTCTACATGCGCCCTTGTAAATCCCCCCTTTGCGAGGGCAGTCGTATTTTTAGATAGCTTCTGGAGTCGCAAGGAGGAAACATGGTGAACAAGAAGAAGCCCCGGCTCCGCTCCTCCGAATGGTTCGGAAGGGAGGACATCTACGGATTCATCTACCGGAGCTGGACCAAGAACCGGGGCGTGCCGCAAGACCAGTTCGACGGGCGGCCGGTGATCGGCATCTGCAACACCTGGTCCGAGCTCACTCCCTGCAACACCCATTTCCGCGTGCTGGCCGAGCATGTGCGAAACGGCGTGCTCGAAGCCGGCGGGTTCCCGCTGGAGTTTCCGGTGACATCGCTCGGCGAGACATTGATGCGCCCGACGGCGATGCTTTACCGAAACCTCGCCAGCATGGACGTCGAGGAATCCATTCGCGCCAATCCGATCGACGGCGTCGTGCTGCTGATGGGCTGCGACAAGACGACCCCGTCGCTCATCATGGGCGCGGCGAGCGTTGACCTGCCGACGATCGGCGTCTCCGGGGGGCCAATGCTTTCCGGAAAATACCGGGGCCACGACATCGGTTCCGGGACCAACGTGTGGTCGATGTCCGAGGAGCTGCGCGCAGGCCAGATCACGCTGGAGGAGTTTCACGAGGCGGAGTCCTGCATGCACCGCTCGCACGGGCACTGCATGACCATGGGCACGGCCTCGACGATGGCCTCGATGGTCGAAGCGCTCGGCCTCGGCATGCCGGGCAACGCCGCAATTCCCGCAGTGGACGCGCGCCGCAACGTGCTCGCGCGGCAAGCGGGGCGGCGCATCGTCGACCTCGTGAAGGAAAGGGTGCCCCTCTCGGCGCTCCTCACACGGCCGGCGTTCGAGAACGCCATTCGCGTGAACGCTGCCATCGGCGGCTCCACGAACGCAGTGATCCACCTGATCGCGATCGCAGGACGGCTCGGAGTCAAGCTTTCACTCGACGACTGGGATGCGCTCGGCAAGGGCGTTCACACCCTGGTGAACCTCATGCCGAACGGCAAGTACCTCATGGAGGATTTCTACTATGCGGGCGGCCTGCCGGTGATCATCCGTGAGCTCGGCAATCGGGCGATGCTCAACAAGAGCGCGCTGACCGCCAACGGCAAGACGATCTGGGAGAACAACAAGCGCGCGCCCTGCTGGAACACCGACGTCATCATGCCGTTCGAAAAGCCCTTCAAACGCAACACCGGTATCGCCGTGCTGCGCGGGAACCTTTGCCCGAACGGCGCAATCATCAAGCCCTCCGCCGCGACACCGAAGCTCATGAAGCACAAGGGGCGCGCCGTCGTGTTCGAGAACATCGAGGACTTTCACCGCCGCATCGACGATCCGAAGCTCGACATCGACGAGTCCTGCGTCATGGTCCTCAAGAACTGCGGCCCGAAAGGCTATCCCGGCATGGCGGAAGTCGGCAACATGCCGTTGCCGCCGAAGGTGCTCAAGCGGGGCATCACCGACATGGTGCGCATTTCCGATGCGCGCATGAGCGGCACCGCCTACGGCACGGTGGTGCTGCACGCCGCACCCGAAGCGGCGGCGGGCGGGCCGCTTGCCTTGGTGAAGAACGGCGACCTCATCGAGCTCGACGTCGCGAAACGCAGGCTCCACTTGCACGTGCCCGAGGCAGAGCTCGCGCGTCGCCGTAAACGCTGGAAGGCCCCCAAGCCCGCGATGCGCCGCGGCTACTGGAAGCTCTACATCGATCACGTGCTGCAGGCCGACCGCGGCGCCGATCTCGATTTTCTGGTGGGTCGCACCGGTCCGCTGGTTCCGCGCGACAATCACTGACCAGGATAGCGATACAGGGACAGGAGAACGCCATGCTCCAGACCGCCGATCTCACCATCCGCCTCAATGCCGCCGACGATGTGGTCATCGCGCGCGTCGGCATCCCGGAGGGCACCACGCTCGTGAAGGAGGGAAACGTCCGCGTCACGACAAAGATCCCGGCCGGTCACAAGATCGCGGTGCGCGAGATCAAGGCCGGTGGACCGGTGCGGCGCTACAACCAGATCATCGGGTTCGCCACGGCCGACATCGCGCCGGGCGCACACGTACACGTGCACAACGTCGCCATGGGCGAGTTCGAGAAGGACTACGCGTTCTGCGCAGACGTGAAGCCGATCGACTACATCACGCCGCAGGCGACTTTCGAGGGCATCGTCCGCAAGAACGGTTGCGTCGCGACGCGCAACTACATCGGGGTGCTCACGAGCGTCAACTGCTCGGCCACCGTCGCGCGCATGGTCGCCGATCATTTCCGCGGCCGCCTCGGCGATTATCCGAACGTGGACGGCGTGGTCGCGCTCACGCACAAGACCGGCTGCGGCATGGCCACCGAAGGCGAGCCGATGGAATACCTGCGGCGCACGATCGGCGGCTTTGCGCGCCATCCGAACTTCCACTCCGTGCTCGTGGTCGGCCTCGGTTGCGAGGCGGCACAGATCGTTCCGATGTTGGCTGCCCAGCGGCTGGAGCAGGGCGAAACGCTCCACGCGTTCACCATCCAGGAGAAGGGCGGCACGATGAAGACGGTGCGCGAAGGCATCGCGCGCGTGGAGGCGTTGCTGCCGGAAGCGAACCGGGCGAAGCGCGAGACGGTGCCGGTGAGCCACTTGACCCTCGGCCTCGAATGCGGCGGATCCGACGGCTATTCGGGCATCTCGGCCAATCCCGCACTCGGCGCGGCGGCCGATCTCCTCGTGCGCCACGGCGGCACAGCGATCCTCTCGGAAACGCCCGAGATCTACGGCGCCGAGCATCTCCTCACGCGCCGCGCCGTGACACCGGAGGTGGCCGAGAAACTGCTCGGGCGCATTCGCTGGTGGGAGGACTACACCCGTCGCAACGGCAACGAGATGAACAACAATCCCACCCCCGGGAACAAGGCGGGCGGGCTCACCACCATTCTCGAGAAATCGCTCGGCGCCGCGGCCAAGGGCGGCACCATGAACCTCGAGGACGTCTACGAGTTCGCAGAGCCCGTCACCAAGAAGGGTTTCGTCTTCATGGACACGCCGGGCTACGATCCGGTTTCTGTCACCGGGCACGTCGCGGGCGGCGCCAACATCGTCTGCTTCACGACCGGCCGCGGATCGGTCTTCGGTTGCAAGCCCGCGCCTTCGCTCAAACTCGCGACCAACACCGCCATGTACCAGCACATGGAGGACGACATGGACGTGAACTGCGGCACCGTCGTGGACGGCTCCGAGACCGTCGCGCAGGTGGGCGCGCGAATCTTCCAGCTCATTGTCGAAACCGCATCCGGTCAGCGCTCGAAGAGCGAGCAGCTTGGCTTCGGCGAGGACGAGTTCGCGCCCTGGGTCCTGGGCGCGACGATGTAGTAATACGGTTTGCTTTCCCCTCCTTTTCAAGGAGGGGAAAGAACGATCTTCTGCCGGCGCCTATCCAGCGATTGGGCCTACTTCGGCAGCTCGACCGTCAGCGTCTTGCCGTCATACCCCTTCGGCTTGTGGCGCGCGCGGATCACGACGCGCTCGGTGCCCTGCGGGATCTTCACGCCGTACAGATCCCGCGTGAACGGCTGCTCGGTCTCGTGCGGGTGCAGCAGGACGCGCGTTCCGAGCACCTTTCCCTCCGGCGTGAGCACCTCGAACGCGTCCGCGAAGTAATCCCAGCCGCGGTCGTTGCTCTTCACGGTCACGTCGAAGTTGTAGGTGCCGTCGGCGGTCCGGCGCACCTTGGCCGCGACCACGTCGGCCTCCCCCGCCCATGCGGCGGGCGCAAACAGCAGCGCGGTGGCGAGCAGGCGCGCCAAGAAATAGTCGTTCACTCGTCGCGCGGAAATCATGCCGATATCCTAGCATTCGCCGAACGGTCAGAATTTTTGCCGAAATGGCGAAATCGGACCGTTTTCTGGCCCAAATTCGCCGCAATTGCGCCGAGATTCGGCTCAAAACCCTCGCAGGCTCCGCCTCGAACTCGTCGGCACGGGTTGATCCATCACCCCAAAGAAGGGGACAATTGACGGGTTGTGCTCCCTGAACGTCGTCCCCCGCGCCTTCATGGCGCCCGCCAGCCCATGACCGGTATTCCACCCAGACCCCGCTTCCGCCACCGCATCCGCTTCCCCGCGGCCGATCCGCACTCGCTCGCCCAGGACGAGGCCCACTTCTCCCTGGTCGAAGACGGCAAGGAAGTGTCGATCCGGTTCCACGACTACGGGGCGATCTACGAGCGACCGGGTCTCTACGAGCAGCTCTTCTACGACCGGCTGAAGTGCCAGTCCCCGGAGAAGGTCGTGGACATCTTGCGCTACACGATGGAAACGGGTCGCGAGAACTTCTCGGAACTGCGGGTACTCGAGTTCGGCGCCGGCAACGGCATGGTAGGGGAGGAGCTGGCCCGTCACGGCGTGGCGCGGATCGTCGGCCTCGATATCCTGGAAGAGGCCAAGATGGCCACCGACCGCGACCGGCCGGGAATCTACGACGAATACTACGTGCGCGAGCTGGGCATGCCGGGGACCGAGCCGCGCCCGGAGCTCTACGAGTGGCGATTCAATTGCCTCATCACGGTCGCGGCGCTCGGGTTCGGCGACATTCCGCCGAGCGCCTTCCGCGAAGCCTTCAACTACGTCGAGGATGGCGGCTGGATCGCGTTCAACATCAAGGAAACGTTCCTCGATAATCGCGACACGAGTGGCTTCTCGGTATTCATCAAGAACCTCATCCTCACCGAGTATCTCGACATCCACCACCTGGAGCGGTACCAGCATCGCCTGTCGATCGACGGGCGTCCGCTCTACTACTTTGGCCTTGCCGGCCGCAAGAACGCCAATATTCCGGAGTCGTTCGGCAGCTAGAACCGGCAGGGCGCTGGTCGCGCTATTCGCCGATCTGGACGAGCATGCCGCGCTTGCGCGCGCCGTTGAACGACGCCAGGAAGAGCCCGGTTCCGACGGCGAGGAAGAGCACGTTGAGCGCCGCTGCCGTCCAGAACTCATTCCAAAGAAACGTGCCCGCCATCAGGACGCCGCGCATGCCTTCGAAGACGTGGCTCGTGGGTAGCCACCAGGCGATCGACTGCAGCCAGCCGGGAAGCACGCTGATCGGGTAGTAGATCCCGCTGATCGGCGCGGTGACGAAGATCGCTCCCCAAGCGAGATTCTCGGCCGCCAGGCCGTAGCGCATCACCAGCGCGGAGACCATGAGCCCGATGCCCCAGCCGGTCAGCAGCAGGTTGGCGAAGAACGCGACGAGCGGCAAGCCGAGGCTGAAGATCGACGTTTTGTAGAGAACCCAGGCAAGCACTGCCGCGGTGCCCACCCCGATCACGGTTCGCACCGCCGAGACGCAGATCATCGCGGCCACGAGCTCCATGGGCCGAAGCGGGCTCGCGAACAGGTGGCCGAGATTGCGCGAATAGAGCTCCTCGATGAACGAGAGCGAGAGGCCGAGCTGCCCGCGAAACAGGATCTCCCAGAGAAGGAGCGCGGACACCAGTACGCCTGGAACCTGCGCCACCCAGGAGGAATTGGTGGCAAGAAACTTCGCGATGAAGCCCCACAGCACCATCTGCATGGTCGGCCAGTAGGCCATTTCGACGATCCGCACCCACGACTTTCGCAGCAGGTAGAGATGTCGCAGGACGATCGCATACACCCGGCGAGCCGCAAGCGTGGTCGGCCCGCTCATTCGCGCGGCTCCGGACTCGCGCCAGGCGCCGCCGCAGCTTCGGCGCCGCGCGCGACGTCGAGAAAGACCTCCTCCATGGTCCGTCGCCCGTAGCGGGCGATCAGATCGGCCGGAGAACCGGTGTCCACGATGCGCCCCGCGCGCATCATCAGCACGGCATCGCACATGCGCTCGACTTCCGGCATGTTGTGCGAGGCGAGGAGCAGCGTCGCCCCCGAGCGATGCCGGTAGTCCATGAGCTGTGCGCGCACGCGGTCGCCGACGTCCGGGTCGAGCGATGCCGTGGGCTCGTCGAGAAGCAGCACCTCCGGTTCGTTCAGCAGGGCCTTCGCGATCGACACGCGGGTGCGTTGCCCGGCCGAGAGCGTCCCGTACGGTCGATTCAGGAAATCGCCGATGTCGAGCTGATCCACGAGCTCCGCGATGCGCACGCGAATCCGAGGCACGCCATATAGCCGCGCGAAGACCTTGAGGTTCTCCGCGACCGTGAGGCTCTTCGGCAGATCGACGTAAGGGGACGTGAAGTTCATGCGGGGCAAGACACGGTAACGGTGGTGCGCGATGTCATCGCCGAGTATCGTGATCGTGCCGGCGGTCGGGAGCAGGAGCCCGAGCAGCATGGAGAGGGTGCTGGTCTTGCCCGCGCCGTTGCCGCCGAGCAGCGCAGTCGCGCTGCCGCGCGGCACGGCAAACGAGATGCCGCGCACGGCCTCGACCTTCTTGAACCGTTTGACGAGCCCGACGACCTCGATCGCGTGATCCGCGGGCCCGCCGCGGCGTTGCACATCACTCATGCGGGAAGCGGGCGGGCCACGCGTCACGCGCCGACGCGCGCGCGCAGCCACTCCCGCCATTGGACATACAGATCGGGATCCAGCGCTGCGATCACCGGACGCGCCCATTCCGGATCGTCCCAGAACGCTTCCGCAGCGAACGTGCCGGCTCGCCCGCCCGCCTCGTCCAAGATGACGCTCCCGGCCGCGCAATCCCAGAGCAGGTGCGAGGCGTGCAGGTACAGGTCGAATCGCCCGGCAGCGACGTAGCACCAGTCGAGCGCCGCGGCGCCATAGTTGCGTTGCGAGTAGTAGGGTCGCTCCTCGATCAGCGCACGCGTGAGCGACCGGGCGAGCCGCTTGAACTCGACCGAAGCCACGGCCTGCGTCAGCGGGACCTTGGCCCTTCGCAGCGGCAGCGCGACGCCGTTCAGCGTCGCGCCCTGGCCGTGCTCCGCGGCGAACAACTCGTCGGTCGCGGGATTGAACACGACGCCCAGGTGGGGTCGCCGCTCGCGCATCAGTGCCACCGATACGCCGAAATACGGGATGCCGCTGACGAAGTTGGTCGTCCCGTCGATCGGATCGACGCACCACAACTCGGTGGACGCGCGGTCCCAGACTGCGCGCTGCTCCTCGGCCGGCATCTCCTCGCCGAGCACCGGAACATCCAGAATGGCGCGCAGCCGGGCGGTCAACGCTTGCTGGGCGGCCGGGTCGGCTTCCGACACGAGGCTGCCGTCGTACTTCCGCGTGGCGGCGGCGCGTAGATAGCGCGGCGTGATCTCGGCGTGCGCGACGGCGCGCACGGCCGCTACGACGTCAGCAAGCATCGGACCGCGTGGCCGCAGAATTGATTGCTATGCGGCCCGCTTCCATTTGATGCTGCAGCCGATCGAGGGAATCTGTTCAGCGGGCCCCCGACCGGATCGCGCGATCTCCGTCATTGCTTCGAACAACTCACGTCGAGCGTTGGGAACGGGTTGGTTCCGCGACGCGTCGAGCCGCCCGCGGTACTGCAGCTCGAGCGCCGCGTTGAACCCGAAGAAATCGGGCGTGCACACGGCGCCATACGCTCTCGCAACTTCCTGGGTCTCGTCGAAAACATAGGGAAAAGGAAAGGCATGCTCGGTGGCGATGCGCTTCATGTTCTCGAACGAGTCTTCAGGATAGTCCGTTGGATCGTTCGAGTTGATCGCGATTGTGCCGATCCCGTGTTGCGCGAGCTCGCCGCAATCGCGCACGAGCCGTGTGCGGATCGCCTTGACGTACGGACAGTGGTTGGAGATGAACACGACGAGCAGTCCTTGCGGACCACGCGCCGCCGCAATGTCGTAGCGACGGCCGTCGACGCTCGGCAGGTCGAAGTCGACCGCCTTCCAGCCAAAATCGCAAACCGACGCTTGTGCAGCCATCCGAGGAAAAAAGATCGAAGATAAGGCCAGGAGAAACAGACGCGATTGGTAAAATTCTAGCATGCCGACTATGCAGACCAACCTTGCACGCGCGCCTCGTCTCTACTGCGAAGGCGTGCTGTCTCCGGGTGCGATCGTGCGTCTC
>JAJDOG010000059.1 GCA_022340285.1 Betaproteobacteria bacterium | reverse complement strand
GGTAGGGACGAGACGGAGCCCGAGGGCTCCGCGGCGACCGAGAGCTGGGTTCGCGACGAAAGCACCGGAGGCGCGGGAGCAATCGGGCGAACGACTTCGGCGTACTAGAACCCGTCCCGGCCCATGCCCTGGAGGAGCTGGGCACACTGCGGGTCGGTCTCATTCAGCCTGAGCAGAGCGTTCTCGATCTGGCCCCAGTCGTGGGCGCGACCGTAGACGCCGAGCTGTAGCGCCAGCTTCTCGCGCTTTTCCAGGCATTTCTGCAGCTCGGCCGTGCACGACGGGCGCAGATCCTCGGGAAAGAATCCGTACTCCCAAGCACTGCCCATTCCTGGCGAGGCGGCGATAAGTGCCGCCGCGAGCGCTACGGCGATTTGATCGAGTCTCAAGCGATGCTCCGTTGGTCAAGATCTGTCGGCGTGTACGGCTCCGACCGATGCTGACAGCGTACGCCGCGGCAATGGACCTGACTGCGCGTCAGCGCACCGAATCGCTGTGAAGTCTTCACGGTTGCCGGGACCGTCTTGTCAAAGGTATCGCCTGAATCGGTGTGCATAAAACACAACGCCCGCGCCAAAAACGGCGCGGGCGTTGTGCAGAGGCGACTTACGCTTAGGCGAGCATTCCTGTTCCTGCAGAGTTCGCCGGGCGGTATTTCAACTCTACTGCGATGCAGCCTTAGTTCGACGGCACGCCGCTGGTGCCGGCATACCAGAACGAATCCGACGTGGGGTCGGCGTTGATGCCGGTGCGATCCGCTTCCACGTGGAAGGTGGTGGTCTCGGCGCCGCCCACCTGGGGCATGTTCTCATACGGATCCGCATCGGCAAGCGCGAACGGAGAAACGGCGGCAAGTGCGACAACAACGATCAGACTGTTAAGCGTTTTCATTTGAAGCTCCTTTGGGTCAGTTAGGTTGATATCAGCGTCTGTTTCCGGAACCATTCCAGCGCAGTGCTGATGGAGCGTATCGTGGCCCTTCCCGCGGGAAAGATCCGTGTCCGGTGACGGTCCGAATCTGTGAACTCTGCACACTCCGCTGCCGATCGAGGCAAGTTGGCGCCTCCGAACGGTCGAGGCACTCGGCGTATCATCCTGCGTCGTGTCCACGCGCCGTGACCGGCTGCAAGAGCGCCCATGTCGTCGTTCGAGTCCATCCCTGAAAGCGGAGGTGACGCTGCATGGCGCGAGTTCTGGGACGCGCAACTCGCGTCGCACCTCGCGGCGCTCTTCGGCTCCGCCGATCCCACCGCGCTTGCGGAGCTGCAGGCGGACGCCGAGTGGGTTTCGCTGCGCGGGGGCGAGGTCCTCTTCCGGCGCGGTGACCCGGGCAACGCGGCTTACACCGTGCTGTGCGGCCGCGTGCGAGTCGTCGACGACAGCGCGGGCGAGCTCGCACTGAATGAAATAGGCGCCGGAGAGATCGTCGGCGAGATGGCGCTGCTCTCTGCAGAGCGGCGCTCGGCGACCGTCCTGGCCGTGCGCGATTCGCTGCTTGCGCGGCTCCCAGCGGCAGCCTTTCATCGCCTGATCGAGCGCGAGCCGGCCGTGCTGCGGCGAATCAGCGCGCTCCTGAGCGCGAGGCTGCGAAGTCAGAGCACTTCAGCAAGGCGTCAGAGGGCGTTGGTCCGCACGCTTGCTGTCGTGCCCACTGGACCCAGCCCGGGCGCAGCGGCGTTTGCGCGTCGACTCGCCGAGGCGCTGGCGCGTCTGGGCAGCACGCTGCATCTCGATGCCGGGCGCGTGGATCAAGCCCTCGGGCGCGAGGGCATCGCGCGTTGCGCGGAGCATGACCACGCAAGCGCCAGGCTCGTGCAGTGGCTGAACGAGCAGGAGCTCGCGCATCGCTTCGTGCTCTACGAGGCCGATGCGCACCTTAACAGCTGGACCGAGCGAGCCGTTCGCCAGGCCGATCACGTGGTGTTCGTTGCCGATTCAACGGCGACATCGGAGCCGGACGAAATCGAACAGGGGCTCGCCGCGCGCTGGCGCGCCGGGCGTGCTCCGCGGCGTAGCGTTGTTTTCGTGAGCGACGGCGCCGGCCGGTCCGGCGACACGGTGGGCTTCCTCAGGGCCCGCGAGGTCGACTGCCACTACCACGTCGCTATGGACCGCGCAGCGGACTTCGCGCGCCTCGCGCGCTGCCTGACCGGGGCGGGCATTGGCCTGGTGCTTGGAGGTGGAGGCGCGCGCGGCTTCGCGCACCTGGGCGTCCTGCGCGCGCTCGCCGAGGCGGGCATTCCCATCGACTGGGTAGGCGGCACGAGCGTGGGTGGGATCATCGCCGCGCTCGTCGCGCAAAGGCTTTCTCCCGACGAATCGCTCGCGCAGTGCAAAGAGCACTTTTCCTCCCTCAAGGACCCGACCCTTCCGGTTGTCGCGCTGCTCGCCGGCAGGCGCATCCGCAGCAAGCTCGAGCGGGTATTCGGCACGCAGGCGATCGAGGATTTGCCGCTGCCCTACTTGTGCGTTTCCACCAATCTCTCCCGCGCGGCCCAGTCCGTGCACGAGCGCGGACCCCTGGTACGCGCGATACGCGCGAGCATCGCGTTGCCGGGGGTCCTGCCTCCGGTGAGCATGGGCGGAGACCTGCACGTCGACGGCGGCCTCGTGAACAATGTGCCGATCGACGTGATGGCGGGGAAGCCGGAGATCGGCACGGTGATCGCCGTCGACGTGAGCGCCGAAGTCGAGATGCGCGCACCGTCGGACTTCGCGCTCGAGACGTCCGGGTGGCGCATTCTCTGGGACAGATTGCATCCAGGGGCCGCGCGAAGCGGGATTCCCTCGATCATGAGCCTGCTGGCGCGCAGCGCGCTCGTCGCAAGCGTCTACTGGAACCGCGAGCGGCGCACCGCGGAGACGGCGAGCCTGTATCTGCGCATTCCGATGGCCGATCTGCGATTGCTCGCCTTCGATCGGATCGACGAGATCGTCGCGCGCGGCTACGAAGCCGCGGGCGACGCGATTCGTGCGTGGGCCAACGGGCGACCGAGCTAGCGGCAGGTCGGCTCGGTCAGCTGCTGATGGAGAGGTGATCGATCCCCTGCGTCATGTCGCGGTTCTTCGCCTCGGTGGAATGCAGCTTGATCGAGAGGCGCAGGTCGTTCACGCTGTCGGCGTTGCGCAGCGCGTCCTCGTACGTGATGACGCCCGAGTCGTAAAGATCGAACAAGTGCTGGTCGAAGGTCTGCATACCGAGCTCACGCGAGCGCTTCATGATCTCCTTGATCTCGTGCACCTCGCCCTTGAAGATGAGGTCCGAGATCAGCGGCGAGTTCAGCATCACCTCCACCACCGCGATACGGCCCTTGCCTTCCTTCCGCGGAACGAGGCGCTGCGACACCATGCCGCGCAGGTTGAGCGACAGGTCCATCAGGAGCTGCGGGCGCCGCTCTTCCGGGAAGAAGTTGATGATCCGGTCGAGCGCCTGGTTGGCGCTGTTCGCGTGCAAGGTCGCCATGCACAAGTGGCCGGTTTCCGCGAAGGCGATCCCGTAGTCCATCGTGTTGCGGTCGCGGATCTCGCCCATCAGGATGACATCCGGAGCCTGGCGCAGCGTGTTCTTCAGCGCGACCTCCCAGGACTCGGTGTCCACGCCGATCTCGCGCTGGGTGATGATGCAATTCTGGTGGGGATGCACGTACTCGACCGGATCTTCGATCGTGATGATGTGGCCGTAGGAGTTGGCGTTCCGGTGCCCGACCATCGCGGCGAGGCTGGTGGACTTGCCGGAGCCGGTTGCGCCGACCATGATCACCAGGCCGCGCTTGGTTAGCGCGACGTCCCTCAGAACCGGTGGCAGGCCGAGCTCCTCGAAGGTCGGGATCTTGGCGTTGATCGTCCTCAGCACCATGCCGATGGTGCCCATCTGCACGAACGCGTTGACCCGGAAGCGGCCGATGCCGGACGGGCTGATCGCGAAGTTGCACTCCTTGCTCGATTCGAATTCCGCCGCCTGCCGGTCGTTCATCACCGCACGCACGAGATCCTGAGTGTGCTGCGGCGTGAGCGGCTGCTGCGAAACCGGCGTCACCTTGCCGTCGACCTTGATGGCCGGCGGAAACCCGACCGTTATGAAGAGGTCGGAGGCCTTCTTGCTGACCATCAGCCGCAGAAGGTCGTTGATGAATTTCGATGCCTGGTCTCGTTCCATGGTCTACCTCGTTCCAGGGACGCGCAACGCGCCCATTATGCGCCACGTCCGGATGATTGGAATCCCCCGCCCTAAGGCTGGCGAAAGTCGCCGGTCAGCCGATGAAGGCGTCCTTGTTCTGCGCCCGCGCCCGCGCTTCGGCAACCCCCACCACGCCCCGTTTGACGAGTTCAGTCAGGTTCTGGTCGAGCGTCTGCATGCCGATCTGCTGGCCGGTCTGGATGGCCGAGTACATCTGCGCGATCTTGTTCTCGCGGATCAGGTTGCGGATGGCGGGCGTGCCGATCATGATCTCGTGCGCCGCCACGCGGCCCTGGCCGTCCTTGGTCTTCATCAGCGTCTGCGAGATGACCGCGCGCAACGACTCCGAAAGCATGGCGCGCACCATGTCCTTCTCGGCCGCTGGGAAGACGTCCACGATCCGGTCGATGGTCTTGGCCGCCGAGCTCGTGTGCAGCGTGCCGAATACCAGGTGACCCGTCTCGGCGCCGGTCAGCGCCAGGCGGATGGTCTCGAGATCTCGCATCTCGCCGACGAGGATGACGTCCGGGTCCTCCCGCAGTGCGCTTCGCAGCGCGTTGGAGAACGACAGCGTGTGCGGCCCGACCTCCCGCTGGTTGATCAGGCACTTCTTGCTCTCGTGAACGAATTCGATCGGGTCCTCGATCGTGAGGATGTGGCCGTGCTCGTTCTCGTTGATGTCGTTGACCATCGCCGCAAGCGTCGTGGACTTGCCGGAACCGGTCGGACCCGTCACGAGCACGATCCCGCGCGGCTGCTTCGCGATCTCGGCGAAGATCTTCGGCGCGTTGAGCTCCTCGAGCGTGAGCACCTTCGACGGAATCGTCCGCATTACCGCCGCGGCCCCGCGATTCTGGTTGAAGGCGTTCACCCGGAAGCGCGCCAGCCCCGGCACGGCGAACGAGAAGTCGCACTCCAGATTTTCCTCGTAGGCCTTGCGCTGGGCGTCGTTCATGATGTCGTACACCATCGCGTGCACGTCCTTGTGCTCCATTGGCGGCAGGTTGATGCGCCGCACGTCGCCGTGCACGCGGATCATCGGCGGCAGGCCGGAGGAGAGGTGCAGGTCGGACGCCTTGTTCTTGACGACGAAGGCGAGGAGCTCGGTGATGTCCATATAATCGTCCCAGGTTGAGCGGCGGGGTGATGCCGGGCTTCGGTCTCGTTTCGGATTTGAGTTCGGGCCGAAATATCTCTGTAATTCAGTCGGTTCCCGTGCGAACTTGAGAATTATGAACACAATCGCAGCGAACCTACAAGGCGTAATTTCCCGGATCGAGAAGAGTGCCCGTGAGGCGGGCCGCGACCCTCGTGACATAGTTCTCGTGGCGGTCACCAAGACTTTCGGCCCGGACGCCATACGCGCCGCCCATGCGGCCGGCCAGCGCGATTTCGGGGAGAGCTACATGCAGGAGGCGCTCGAAAAGATCCCCGGGCTCGCCGACCTGGATCTCGTCTGGCATTTCATCGGCCCCATCCAGAGCAACAAGACGCGGCCGATCGCCGAATCCTTCGCCTGGGTGCACTCGGTGGACCGGGTGAAGATCGCCGAGCGACTCTCGGCCCAGCGACCCGCCGCCCTGCCGCCGCTCCAGGTCTGCATCGAAGTGAACGTGAGCGGGGAAGCGACGAAGGCGGGTGTCGCGCCGGAAGAGGTCCGGGCGATCGCGAAGGCGGTGTCTCGGATGGCGCGCATCAGGCTGCGCGGCCTGATGGCAATTCCCGAACTGACCGAGGACGCCGCGCTTCAGCGCAAGCGTTTCGCGTCCCTGCGCGAGCTGCGCGACACGTTGAATCGGGACGGGCTTGCGCTCGACACGCTCTCGATGGGCATGTCCGACGATTTCGAGGCGGCGATCGCCGCGGGCAGTACGATCGTGCGAGTCGGAACGGCGATCTTCGGGCCACGGGTCAGGTGAGGATCGACCTGCGGCTGATAAACTGGATCCTTGCGTGTCCCGCATGAGCGTCGAATAGGGGGAGGATTGGACGTCACATTCATCGGCGGCGGCAACATGGCGACCGCGCTGATCGGCGGCCTCGTGGCGCGAGGTGTCGACACGTCCGGAATCAAGGTCGTCGAGGTGCTGCACGAGGCGCGCGCGCGCCATACGGAGCAGTTCGGCATCGTGTGTGTCGAAACGCCTGCGGAGGCGGCCCCGCATGGCGACGCGGTCGTGCTGGCAGTCAAGCCGCAGAGCATGCGTGAAGTCTGCCAAGCGCTCGCGCCGCATCTCGGGGATCAGCTCGTGCTCTCCATTGCGGCGGGAACCCGTCTCGCCGACATCGGACGCTGGCTGGGCGGTAAGACGCGCCTTGCTCGCTGCATGCCGAACACACCCGCGCTGATCGGCGCGGGAATCAGCGCCATTTACGCGCGGCCCGTCGTGGACGCGAACCAGCGCGAGATCGTGCGCACGATCCTGGAGGCGGCAGGCAAGGTCGTATGGGTCGATGACGAAGCGCTGCTCGATCCGGTGACCGCGCTTTCCGGAAGCGGTCCAGCCTACGTCTTCTATTTTCTCGAAGCGATGCAACGGGCCGCAGCGGAGATGGGGCTGCCGGAAGATATCGGCAAGACGCTCGCCATCGAGACCGTACGCGGCGCGGCCGAGCTGGCAGCCCGCTCGCCGGAAACAGCAGCCGTGCTGCGGCAGCGCGTGACGTCCAAGGGCGGCACGACCGAGCGGGCGCTCGAATCGATGAACGCGGACGGCGTCCAGGACGCGATCGTTCGGGCGATCCATGCCGCGAACCGGCGCGCGCGCGAGCTGGGCGACGAGCTCGGGGGAAATTGATGTTCGAGCAGATCGCCAATCTTCTGGTGCAGACCGCCTTCGGGCTGATCATCTTTCTTGCGCTTGGACGGTTCTTCATGCAAGCGGTCCGCGCGCCGTTCCGCAATCCCGTCGGCCATTTCGTCATCGCGTTGACCGACTGGGCAGTGCTGCCGCTACGCCGAGTCGTGCCGACCTTCCGCGGCTACGACCTGCCGAGCCTGGTCTTCGCGTGGATCGCCGCGTTTGCCGAGCGTGCGGTGCTCTTCTCCCTCGCCGGGGGCGGGCTGGCCACCGGCGGATCGCTGCTCCTCGTCGCCTCGCTGTTCGAGCTCGCGCGCGCTTGCCTTCATCTCGGATTGTTCGTCGTCATCATCCAGGTCATCTTGAGCTGGGTGAGCCCGTATTCGCCGATCGCGCCCGTGTTCGACGCCCTCACGCGGCCGCTCTACGGCATCTTCCGCCGCTTCATCCCGCCGATCGGCAACATCGATCTCTCGCCGCTCTTCGTCGTGCTGTTGATTCAGGTATTGCTGATCGCGCTCGACAACGCGCCCCGGATGATGCTCACGGGCATGCATTGAAGGGCATCGAGACGCCCTGGCTGGCCCGCACGCCAGCCGGATGGACCATCGCGATCCACGTGCAACCCGGCGCAAAGCGCTCCGCCGTGGCCGGTATCCATGGAGAGCGCCTGAAGGTGCGCATTGCGGCGCCCCCGATCGAGGGCCGCGCGAACGCGGCGATCGTTGCGTTCATCGCCGAGCGCCTCGGCGTGCCGCGTGCGCAAGTTAAAGTGGCCCGCGGCGAGCGCTCGCGCGACAAACTAATTGAGATCGAAGTGCTGGATTGCGACCCGAAGAGCTTGCTGAGTAGCGAGGAGTGATGCAGCAACCACCCCGGCGCTTCGCGCCACCCCGCGCGGCCCGAAGCGCGGAGGCTTCGGGCGTTCGCCGGCTCGAACGTGCGCAGGCACGTTCTCGAAACCCCGGCTCACCCTTGAAAAGGAGGGGAAGAACCCGAAACCACTTCGCGGTTCCGCTCTTAGCGGGAAGGAGGGTAACGGGAGGAAACCAGCCGGTTTCCTCCCGTTCGTAACCTACTCGTTCCTCGTCTCCACCTGGTACGTCACGTCACCCGCCACCAACGTGTAACGGACCTGCCCAGGCAACTCATATCCGAGGAACGGCGTGTTCTTACCCTGGCTGCGCAGACTGCGCGGCGTCACCTTGACGTAGATCTCCGGATCGAAGACGCAGACGTCGGCGGGCGCACCGACTCCGAGATGGCCGGCCTCGATCTTCAGAATTCGCGCCGGCTCGCTGGTGACTCGGGCGAGCGCGTCGACGATCGACACCTTCTTTTCCTGCGCCCATTTCAGCGTGAGCGGAAGGAGAAGCTCGAGACCGGTCGCACCCGGCCCCGACTCGCTGAAGGGCATCAGCTTCGCGTCTTCGTCCACCGGCGTGTGATCCGAGCAGATCGCGTCGATCGTGCCGTCGCCCACACCCGCCTGGAGCGCGTCGCGGTCGCGCAGGCTGCGAAGCGGCGGTACGAGGTGACAGTGCGAGTCGTAGTAGCCGAGATCCATCTCGGAAAGATGGACGTGATGCGCTCCGACGTCGCTCGTGACGGGCAATCCTTCGGCCTTTGCCTGCCGCACCATGTCGACGGCGGTCGCGGTGGACAGCCTGCAGATATGCACGGTCGTGCCCGTCGCCCGGACGAGCTCGAGGATCGTCGCCAGCGCGATGGTCTCCGCGAACGCGGGGATGCCCGGCAAGCCGAGTCGTGTCGCGACGTCGCCGTCGTGGGCGACGCCTTCGCGCGAGACGAACGGATCCTGCGGGCGCAGCCACACGCTGTAGCCCAGCGTGGCCGCATACTGTAGGGCGCGCCAGAGCACCATGGTGTCCTTGATCGGAGCGTCGGCCTGGGAGAACGCCACGCAACCTGCATGACGCAGCATCGCCATCTCGGCGAGGCGTTCGCCTTCGAGCTTCGCGGTTAGGGCGCCGACCGGATAGATCTGTGCGAGGTGCAGGCTCGACGCGCGCCGCGTGAGCATTTCCACAAGCCCCGGCTCGTCGAGCGGCGGGTCGGTATCGGGAGGGCACGCAAGGCTCGTGACGCCGCCGGCGACCGCGGCATAGAGCTCGGAATCGAGCGTCGCCTTGTACTCCAGGCCGGGCTCGCGCAGACGCGCCGAGAGATCCACAAGACCCGGCATGACCATGAGGCCGGTCGCGTCGATCGTGCGATCGGCCTTGAATCCGCCGGGCGATGCGCCGACGCCCGCGATGCGCCCCTCTGCAATAAAGAGGTCGCGCGCGGCGTCGACTCTGTTCTTCGGGTCGACGAGACGGCCTCCCTTGACGTGGATCTTCACCTAGCTGCCGCCCCCAAGGATCGACATCACCGCCATGCGCACCGCGATCCCGAACGTGACCTGCGGCAGGATCACCGCTTGGCCGCCGTCGGCGACCGACGAATCGATCTCCACGCCACGATTCATGGGTCCGGGATGCATCACGATCGCATCGGGCTTGGCGAGCGCGAGCTTCTCGGCCGTCAGGCCGTAGCACTTGAAGAATTCCTGCGCGGAGGGCAGCAGCGGACCCTTCATGCGCTCGTTCTGCAAACGCAGCATCACCACCACATCGACGTCGCGCAGCCCTTCGTTCATGTTGTGGAACACTCTCACGCCGAGCTGCGCGACGCCCGTCGGCAGCAGCGTCTGCGGCGCGATGACCCGAACGTCCGGCGTGCCGAGGATGTTCAGCGCATGGATCAGCGAGCGCGCGACTCGAGAATGCAGGATGTCGCCTACGATCGCGACGGAGAGTCGCGAGAAGTCGCTCTTGTAGTGCCGGATGGTGTACGCGTCCAGCAGTCCCTGCGTCGGGTGCGCATGGCGGCCGTCGCCCGCGTTGATCACGTGGTGATGCGGCGCCACGTGCCGGGCGATGAGGTGCGCCGCGCCGCTCGCTGCGTGCCGCACGACGAACATGTCGGCATGCATCGCCGCGAGATTGTCGATGGTGTCGAGCAGCGTCTCACCCTTGGATTGCGACGAGGTGCTGATATTCAGATTGATGACGTCGGCGGAGAGACGCTTGGCGGCGATCTCGAACGTCGTGCGCGTGCGGGTCGAAGGCTCGAAGAAGAGGTTGAAGACGCTCTTCCCGCGCAGTAGCGGCACCTTCTTCACGTCGCGCTCCGTGACGCCGACGAACGACGCCGCGGTGTCGAGAATCCGCACGAGATGCTCGCGCGGCAATCCCTCCACGTTGAGCAGGTGCTGCAGGTCCCCTTTCTCGTTCAGTTGCGGGTTACGCATCCGGTTATTTTTCTTCGAGATGCAGGGAGAGACGACCCGAATCGTCGCGTCGCAGGTCGAGCTTGGCGCCCTTCGGCACCGTCACGGTCGCACCGACGAACTGTGCGCAGATCGGCAGCTGCCGCTCGCCGCGGTCGACCAGCACCACGAGGTCGATCGTGTCGGGCCGACCGTAGTCGAAGAGCTCGTTCATCGCGCCGCGCACGGTGCGACCGGTGTACAGCACGTCGTCCACCAGCAGCATCCGCTTGCCGTTCACATCGAAGGGGATCTGGCTGGGGCGGACATTGGAATGCAATCCGGAGCTCGAGTAGTCGTCGCGATAGAAGGAGATGTTCAGGGTGCCGAGCGGCGCTGCGATCCCGAGGTCGCGATGCAGACGCTCGGCAACCCACGCGCCGCCGGTCTGGATGCCCACCATCACGGTCTCGCCGGTCACCGCAGGTTTCAGGCGTGCAAGGAGATCCGTGTAGACCTTCTCGGCGTCGGGCAGCGTCACGCTCATCGCGCAGCCTCGTCGAGATATGCCTGCAGAATGACCTGCGCGGCAACCGGATGGGTCAGATCCTTGTGCCGGCGCCCGCCCCGCCCGATGGCGCGCAGACGTGACTCGGCCTCGACCGAAGAGAGCCGCTCGTCCTGCAGCGACACCGGCAGTCCGAAACGCCCTTGGAGCTGGCGCGCGAAGCGCTGCGCCTTGCGTGTCAGGTCGTGCGCCTCGCCTTCGAGCGACAAAGGCAGACCGACAACCAGTCGCGTCGGCTTCCACTCGTTGATGAGTGCCGCCACCGCCTTGAAGCGCTGCGCCGCCGCGCGGGCGTCGATGGCGACGAGCGGATGCGCCATGCCCACCTCCGTGTCGCCTACCGCCACGCCAAGGAACCGCTCACCGAAGTCGAATGCGAGCAACGTCTCGCTCCTCGCTGCCATCACGCATGTCCCGCCTCGTCCGAGAGACTCGCGTACGAGACGCCAAGCAGCTCCATCGCGGCGGCCATCCGCTCCTCGACCGGCAGGTCGAAGATGATGTGCTCCTGCGCCTCGACCGTTAGCCAGGCGTTCTGCTGCATCTCGTGCTCGAGCTGCCCGGCCGCCCATCCGGCGTAGCCGAGCGTGATCATCAGCTTCCCCGGACCGGAGCCCTTGCCGACAGCTTCCAGGATGTCCCGTGATGTGGTGAGTGCGATCCCGTCACGCACCGGCAGCGTCGAGTTCCACTCGCCGACCGGGTTGTGCAGCACGAATCCCCGATCCGTCTGGACCGGACCGCCGAAGAACACCGGGAGCTTGCGCAGGTCGGCCACGTCGAGCTCCAGCTCGAGCCGCTCGAACAGCTCGGCCACCGTCAGCTCGATCGGGCGGTTGATCACGACGCCGAGCGCGCCCTGGTCGTTATGCTCGCAGACGTAGGTCAGGGTACGCGCAAAGTACGGATCCACCATCGCTGGCATGGCGATCAGGAAGTGGTGGGTGAGATTGACGGCCCGCACGTTGCGATATTCTACTTTCAAACGCAGCCGGCAGGCGCCCGGCGATGCCGTGGCAAAACCCCGAAAATTCCGGTTTCGACCTGCCTTCCATGTCCCCCGTGTTCAATGAGCCCGCCCTGGTGTGGTTCCGGCGCGATCTGCGCCTAGCCGACCATGCTGCCCTGTCCCATGCGCTGGAAGCGCACGGCGCCGTGTATTGCGCCTTCTGCTTCGACACCGAGATTCTCGATCCGCTTCCGTCGCGACTCGACCGGCGGGTCGAGTTCATCTGGCACGCGGTCCAGGAACTCGACGAGGCGCTCGCCGAACGGGGGGGAGGACTCATCGTGCTTCACGGCCGGGCGCGCGAGGAAGTGCCGCGGCTTGCGGCCACGCTCGACGTCGCGACGGTGTTCGCGAACCGCGACTACGAGCCGGCGGCACGTGACCGGGATGCGGCCGTGCGCGAGGCGCTCCAAGCGCAGGGGATAGGCTTCGAGACCTTCAAAGACCAGGTCGTCTTCGAGCGCGACGAGCTCCTGACCGGGGCGCGCACACCGTTCTCGGTTTTCACACCTTACAAGAACGCCTGGCTGCGCCGGGTCTCCGCAGCGGATTTCGCACGACATCCCGTCGAGGACCGGCTCGCACATCTTGCCCGCCCTCCCGAGCGGGAGATGCCGACTCTTGACCAGATCGGATTTCGCCGCACCAATCTCACCGAGTTGCCGATTCCAACCGGCATGTCGGGTGCCCGCCGGCTGTTCGACGCATTTCTCGAACGAATCGGGAAGTACGACGAGCGGCGCGACTATCCCGCGCTGCACGGACCGTCGTATCTCTCGGTGCACCTCCGGTTCGGCACGATCTCGATTCGCGAGCTTGCCGGCCGCGCGCAGGCGATCGGCGGCCGCGGCGCGGAGACCTGGCTGTCGGAGCTCATCTGGCGGGATTTCTATTTCATGATCCTGCACCATCATCCGCGCGTGGTCGGTCACGCGTTCAAGCCCGAGCTCGAGCATGTGGCGTTCGAGAACGATCCGGAGCGGTATGCGGCGTGGTGCGAGGCGCGTACCGGCTACCCCCTGGTCGACGCGGCGATGCGACAGATCAACCGCACCGGGTACATGCACAATCGCCTGCGCATGGTCGTCGCATCCTTCCTCGTGAAGGACCTGCTCGTGGACTGGCGCTGGGGAGAGAGGTATTTCGCCGACAACCTCAACGATTTCGACCTCGCCGCCAATAACGGCGGCTGGCAGTGGGCCGCGTCGACCGGCTGCGACGCGCAGCCCTACTTCCGGGTATTCAATCCCGTGACGCAGTCGGAGAAGTTCGATCCGGGCGGACGCTTCATTCGCCACTACATGCCGGAGCTCGCCCGGGTTCCCGAGAGATTCATCCACGCGCCCTGGCGCATGTCTCACGCCGAGCAGTCTGCGTGCGGGTGCGTGATCGGACGCGACTACCCGCCGCCAGTCGTGGACCACGCCGTCGCGAGGAAATCCACCCTCGAGCGATATGAGCGCGCGAGGCGCGCGCATCGCGCTTCATGAACAAGGGATGTTTCCCCTTGCTCAATCGGGCCTCGAGCGATACGAGCGGGCGAGGCGCGGATCGGGCGGGATTTTAGATTTCGGCTATTCTTCGCTTCAGACCAGGGGGCACACTGGCAAGGCAGCGCTCAGCTGCCGATTGTTTCGCGGGAACTCCCGCGCATATTCAAGGACTGGAGGAGGTGGATATGAGAATCATTCGCCATTCGGTGACGGCCTGCGCCGTGGGGGCCGCGCTCGCGTTGGTCGCGGGCAGCGCTGCAGCACAGCAGATCACACTCAAGCTGCATCATCTGCTGGGCCCCAAGTCACCGGCGCACACCCAGATGCTCACGCCCTGGGCCCGCAACGTCGAGAAGGCGTCCGGCGGGAAGGTCAAGATCGAGATCTACCCGTCGATGTCGCTCGGCGGCAAGCCGCCGCAGCTGATCAATCAGGTTCGCGACGGCGTCGTCGACATCATCTGGACGGTCAACGGGTACACGCCCAGCTTGTTCCCGCGCTCCGAGGTGTTCGAGCTGCCGTTCGTGCACACGAACAGCGCGGTCGCCACCAATCTGGCGATGTACGACATGTTCGACAAGTACCTGAAGGACGACTACAAGGGCGTCCACGTGCTATTCCTGCACGTGCATGCCGGCCAGGGGATCCAGATGGCCGACAAGGAAGTGCGCAAGCCCGACGATCTGAAGGGCCTGAAGATGCGCATTCCGACGCGCACCGGGGCGTGGATCATCGAGGCGCTCGGCGCCGCGCCGGCTGCAATGCCAGTGCCGGATCTTCCTCAGGCGCTGTCCAAGAAGGTCGTCGACGGCGCGCTCATTCCCTGGGAGATCATCCCGCCGCTCAAGCTCCAGGACGTGACCGACTATCAGATCGAAGGCCCGAACCGGGTGCGCTTTGGCACCACGACCTTTCAGGTGTCGATGAACCCGAACACCTGGGCCAAGCTTCCCCCCGACGTGAAGAAGGCGTTCAACGACCAGTCGGGACCGGACTGGTGGCGCCAGGTCGGGGTGATCTGGACGAAGAGCGAAGACGTCGGCATCGCCGTCGCGGTGAAGGCCGGCAACAAGCACATCGTGCTGACCGAAGCCGAGCTCGAGCCGTTCAAGGTCCAGCTCGAGCCGGTGGTGCAGCGCTGGATCGACGAGGTCAAGTCCAAGGGCATCGACGGCGCTGCGCTGGTGAAGGAGGCGCGGGCGCGCATCGCCGCACACTCGAAGTAGCCGCATGGCGGGGGAGGCAAGGCACGGCGAGGCGGGGATCATCCGCTTCGCCCGGCACGCCATCGAATACTGGGCCCTGCTGGGCGGGATTGTCCTGCTCGGCATCGCCGTGATGAGCACCTGGAGCGCGACCAGCGGCGTCCTCTTCGGCAAGCCGCTGCCGGGTGATTTCGAGATGGTCGAGGTGCTGGTGGCCGTCGCAGCATTCGCCTTCCTGCCGTACTGCCAGCTCACCGACGCCAACGTCACCGCGGACATCTTCACCGCCCGGGCGGGTCGGCGGACGATCGCCGTGTTCGGCCTGATCGCGTCCCTGGTCGCGCTCGGTTTCGCCCTGCTGCTCCTGTGGCGCATGTACGCCGGCCTGCTCGACTACCGGCAATACGTCGAGACCACGGCGATCCTGCGCTTTCCGATCTGGATGGCGTACATTCCCGCGCTCATCTCGCTCGCGCTCCTGACGGTGGCCTGCCTGATCACCTTGAAGGACGCGGCGCGCGACGTCGTGCGGCGCGACTGACCGGAGCGGTCCGTAGTGGACGATAGCCTCCTCATCGGGCTCGTCGGCCTCGGCTCGCTGGTGGCGCTCATCGCCATTCGAATCCCGATCGCCTACTCGATGATCCTCGTGGGCGGCGTCGGCATCGCCATCCTCAGCGGCCCGGCGATCCTTCTCTCCCAGCTCAAGAACCTCGCCTACTCGCAGTTCTCGATCTACGACCTGTCGGTCGTGCCGATGTTCGTGCTGATGGGGAACGTCGCGACGCGCGCGGGGCTCAGCCGCGATCTCTTCCGTGCGGCCAACGCCTGGCTCGGCTGGATGCGCGGCGGCGTGGCGATGTCCGCGATTGCCGCGTGCGCGGGATTCGGCTCGGTCTGCGGCTCGTCGCTGGCGACAGCCTCCACCATGGGGCAGGTGGCGCTGCCGGAGCTGCGGCGCTACAAGTACCACCCATCGCTCGCGACCGGCACGCTGGCCGCCGGCGGCGTGCTCGGAATCCTGATCCCACCCTCTGTGGTGCTCGTCATCTACGCGATCGTCGTCGAGGCAAGCATCGTCACGATGTTCACGGCCGCGTTCATCCCCGGCCTGATCGCCGTGTTCTTCTTCATGATGACGATCGCGATCTACGTCCGGTGGCGGCCCGAATCGGGCCCGCCCGGCGATCGTGTCTCGCGCGAGGAATTCATCGCTGCGACGCTTCAGGTATTGCCGGTCGCGCTGATCTTCGGGTCGGTGATCGGCGGGATCTACCTCGGTTTCTTCAATCCGACTCCGGCGGCGGCCGTTGGCGTGTTTCTCGTCACGGCCTACGGGATGGCGCGGGGCCTGGTCCGCATGGGCGAGCTGCGCGTGGCGCTGCTCGACACGGCCAAGACCTCCGGGATGATCTATCTGATCCTGCTCGGTGCCGAGCTCCTCAAGATCTTCATGTCGCGCGGCGGCGTGCCGCAGGCAGCCGCGCACATGATGGCGACCTCTGGGCTCTCGCCGCTCACGGTCCTCGTGCTGCTCCTCATCGCGCTGATTCTCCTGGGCTGTCTGATGGACAGCCTCTCGATGATCCTGCTTGCGATTCCGTTCTTCTGGCCCGTTATCTCCGAGTTCGACTTCGGCATGGCGCCCGAGGATCTGAAGGTCTGGTTCGGCATCCTCGCGCTGATCGTCGTGGAGCTCGGTCTGATCACGCCACCCGTCGGAATGAACGTGTTCGTGATCACGTCGATCGCCAAGGATGTGCCGATGAGCCAGACGTTCATCGGCGTGGTGCCGTTCTTCGTCGCGGAGCTCTTCCGCGTCGCGCTGCTGATCGCGTTTCCGATGCTGACGCTGTGGCTCCCGAAGGTCCTGTCGGGCTAGCGGGAACTCGGGCGAATTCCCGGCATCAGAGGTACCGGAGCTGCCACCCGGCGGCCTCGCCGGGACGGCTGACGGAAAGGGCTGAGTCGCTGATGCTACGATTCGTTCCCGCCCTGCTCGCGAGCTGTCTCGCCGCGTGCGCCATGCAGAATCCCTACCACGACCCCTCGAAACCCCATCACACGCCCGAGGGCTTTCGCAACAACTATCCTCACGAAGGCCGCCAGAGTTTCTGGAAATGGAAGTGGGAGCAGCTGCGGGATGGCCTGCCGAAGAAGCCGGACGGCGGTTACCGGTTCGAGGTAGTGCGTCACGAGAGCGCGGCGGCGCTCGTCAACCCGAGCCTCACGTGGATCGGTCACGCGACGCTGCTTCTGCGCGTCGGTGGGCTCAACATCCTCACCGACCCGCAGTTCTCGCCGCGCGCGTCGCCGTTTTCCTTCTTGGGACCAATGCGCGTGGTGCAACCAGCGATTCCGTTGGCCGAGCTGCCGCACATCGATGCAGTGCTGGTCTCTCACAGCCACTACGATCATCTCGATGCCGCGTCGGTGCAGGCACTCGCGGCGCAGCCGGGCGGTCCGCCGCGCTTCTATGTCGGCCTCGGACTCAAGCGCTGGTTCGCCTCGCTCGGCATCGCGAACGTGGAAGAAATGGACTGGTGGGAGTCGCGCAGCCTCGACGGCGCGAGGATTCATTTCGTGCCGGTGCAGCACTGGAGCGCACGCACGCCGTGGGACCGCAACCAGACGCTGTGGGGCGGCTTCGTCGTCGAGCATCCCGCACTGAAGTTCTTTTTCGCCGGAGACACCGGCTACTCACCGGACTTTCGTGACATCGCCGCGCGCATCGGCTCCGTCGATCTTGCTGCCATCCCGATCGGCGGTTACGCGCCACGGTGGTTCATGAAAGTCATGCATGTCGATCCCGAGGAAGCCGTCCAGATTCATCTCGACCTCGGTGCACGCCAATCGGTCGCGATCCACTGGGGCACGTTCGACGATCTCACCGACGAATCGCTGTACGAGCCGCCCGGGCGGCTCCGCGCGGCGCTCGCCGCCCGCGGATTATCAAACGACGTCTTCTGGGTGCTGAAGCACGGCGAGACGCGCCCGCTCGAATCGATGCCCGAGCACCTGGTTCCGGCGCAAGGCGCACGAAACTCCGCATCAACCAATTCTGCGCAGGTGGACCCTGCGCGGTAGTCGGCGCAGCCTTCGCGATACCTGGAACGGCTGGCCGGTCTGATCCGCCGATCGCTTCGAGGCGATATCTGCCCCGCGGTCAACCGCCTGTCAGCCGATCCTCGATCTCGTTGGCGACCTCCTCGCAGGTGGCCGCCAGGTCCAGGTACTCTTCCTTGTCGGTTTCGCTCTCGGCCATTTCGGCGAGCTGCCGATAATTGGCCGCCTGGTACCGCAGGTAGTCATCGAAGTCCATGCATGGTCCTCCTTTGCGAAGGCCACAACGACACACGCTAGCGCGTGTCCACGCCGAATAGCGTGATCTAGCTCAAAGCACGCGCTTTCTTCTCAACGCGGGGGACACGCCGATCCGCGCCAGTTCGGGGTCCGTGGGAGCGGCGCAACACGTTTTCCGGCGCTGCCGACTTCTTGTTCCAGATCAAAGGCCAACGTGACGTGGCCCAGTAAGGTTTAACCATCGAATGGCGGCCGGCTCGCGGGGAGGCGGCCACCTCTGACCAGGATAGCTTGCTGACGCCCCATGCAAGAAGCGAACCCGGATTCAAGCTTCGAGATTGTGGCGCGCGAGGACTTCTCCGACGTCACCTACCTCCTCGAGGTCCGGCATCCGCTGATGGCGAAGGCGGCCCGGCCCGGCCAATTCGTCATCGTGATGTCGCACGAGCACGGCGAGCGGATCCCGCTCACGATCGCCGACTTCGATCGCGCTCGCGGGACCATCACGCTGGTCATCCAGGCGGTGGGCAAGACCACCCGCGAGATGCAGCGCAATTGCACGGTCGGCACGCACCTCTACGGCATCGTGGGCCCGATGGGCGAGCCGAGCCATATCGGGAACGCCAAAAAGGTCGTGTGCGTTGGCGGGGGCCTTGGCGTGGCACCGGTCTTCCCGCAGGCGCGCGCCCACAAGGAGAGCGGCGCCTACGTCATCGGGATTGTCGGATTCCGCAGTCGCGATCTAATCTTCTGGGAAGACAAGTTTCGCGCGAACTGCGACGAGTTCATCATCTGCACCGATGACGGGTCGGCCGGCATCAAGGGGCTCGTCACCGAAGGCATCAGGCAGGTGCTCGACCGGCACGGCGACATCGACGAGCTCGTCGCGATCGGTCCGCCGATCATGATGAAGGGCTGCGCCGCGGCAACGCGCCCGCGCCGTATCCGTACCGTCGTGAGCCTCAACCCGGTGATGGTCGACGGAACTGGCATGTGCGGTGGCTGCCGCGTCAAGGTCGGCGACAAGGTGATGTTCGCCTGCGTGGACGGACCGGATTTCGACGGCCACCAGGTTGACTTCGACGACCTGATGTTTCGCTTGCAGCGCTTCAAGCCGGAGGAAAAGCTCGCGCTGGAGCGCTGGCAGCAAGGCTGCCGCATCGAGGGCCGCGACGCCGGCCGTGATTCGTAGCCGCCGCGGCGTCGGCGGACACGCTACCAGAAGGAGGCGCACCGAATTCAGGAGCGCTTATGGTCAAGAAAAGAACCATTCGCACCATCCCGCAAGAGCGCACTGCGATCGCCGAGCAGCCGGCGCGCGAGCGGATCAGTAATTTCGGCGAGGTGTCGTGCGGCTACCGACAGGAAGAGGCGCTGCGTGAATCCGAGCGCTGCCTGCTTTGCCCGGAGCAACCCTGCGTCGCAGGCTGCCCGGTCGGGATCGACATCCCCGGGTTCATCCACAAGATCGGGGAGAAGGATTTTCGTGGCGCCTACGACACTCTCACCGACACGAACCTCTTGCCCGCCATCTGCGGGCGCGTCTGTCCGCAGGAGACGCAGTGCGAGGGCGTGTGCACGGTGGGCGACACGCTCGCGCCGGTTGCGATTGGGCGCCTCGAGCGCTGGGTCGGCGACATGGCGATCGCCGAGGGCTGGGCGAATGTTCCCTACATCGAGCCGAACGGATTCAAGGTGGGCATCGTGGGCTCGGGACCCGCAGGCATGGCCTGCGCGGCCGACATGGCGAAAGCGGGCTGCAGCGTCACCGTGTTCGAGGCTTTCCATCAACCGGGCGGCGTGCTGCGCTACGGCATTCCCGACTTCCGGCTGCCGAACGAGGTGATCGACGCCGAAATCGAGAAGCTCACCCGGCTCGGTATCAAGTTCAAGTGCAACACCCTCGTCGGAAGGCTGTTCACCATCGAAGAGATGGTCGGCGAGATGGGCTTTCATACCGTCTTCATCGGCACCGGTGCGGGTTACCCGAGCTTCATGGGCATACCCGGCGAGTCGCTGAACGGCGTGCTCTCGGCGAATGAGCTCCTCACCCGCTGCAACCTGATGCGGGCACGCGAGTTCCCGGCCCATGACACGCCGATCGAACTCGGTCGCCGTGTCGCCGTGATCGGCGCCGGCAACACCGCCATGGACGCGATGCGCGTCTGCCTGCGTCTCGGCGCCGAGCGAGTCTATTGTGTCTACCGCCGCACCAAGGCCGAGGCCCCGGCGCGCGCCGAGGAGATCCATCATGCCGAGGAAGAAGGCATCGAGTTCAATTGGCTGACGAGCCCGCTCGAGATCCTCGACGACGGAAACCGCGGGGTGCGCGGCATGCGCTGCCAGCGCATGGAGCTCGGCGAGCCGGACGCCTCGGGCCGCCGCCGGCCGGTCGCGACGCCCGGCAGCGAGTTCGAGTTCGAGTGCGACATGGTCGTCTTCGCGATCGGCACCAACGCGAACCCGATCCTCGGGCAGACCTCGCAGATCAAGCTCGACAAGCGCGGCTACATCGCCGCGGACGAGACGCTCGCCACTTCGCTGGACGGCGTGTTCGCCGGCGGCGACATCGTGACCGGCGCTGCCACCGTGATCGAGGCGATGGGCGCGGGCCGCAAGGCGGCCCGCGCGATGAAGGCTTACCTCGGACTGCGCGACACCGAGACGATTTACTCGCAAGCAGCCGACAGCGGCGAGGGCCGACTGTTTGGAATCCCGCCGGGGGAGCGTAACTACGCGCGCCTGCGCGTCGCATAGCGCGAAATCTCTCTGACCATGAAGTACGCCCCCATCATCGAATCCGCCGCGTCCGACGCTCCCGTTCGCCCCAGGCAGATCACCACGGTCGCCGAGCACATCGTCGAGGTGATCAGCGATTCCGGCGAAGGCGCCCAGCGGTGTGGCCAGTCGCTCGGCGCGATTGCCGCGAAGTCCGGCAACGGCGTCTGGACGGTCGAGATCATCCCGGCCGAGATCCAGCCGCCCGCGCGCAGCATCGCGGGTGCGAGCGGGAACCGAGTGCGCCTCGGGGCGCGGCGCATCACCAACGGCGGAGACGAGGCCGACATGGTGGTTGCGTTCAACGAGCAGGTCCTGATCGGGCGCCTCGGCGCCGGCGAGCTGAAGCCGGGCTGCATCGTGCTGCTGGAGAGCATGTGGCGCGAGGATCGCGATCCGAAGATCGCGCGGTCCTATGCGGAAACCTGCGAGCGCCTCGTCGCGGGCGGCTACCGCTTGATCGAAGTCCCCATGGAGCGCGAGTGCCGGCAGCTCGTCGCCGACCCGCGGCGTGGCAAGAACATGTTCGTGCTCGGGATGCTCTGCAACCTCTACAGCCTCGATCTCCGCCTGGCGCGCGAGCAAGTCGGCATCGCGTTCGGCAAGAAGGACGCGAAGGTCGTGAGCGCCAACCTGCGCCTGCTCGAGAAGGGCTGGCAATGGGCCGACGCAAACCTGGACTTCCAGTTCCGCATCCCGGCCGACCGCGCGACGGAGCCACAGATCGTGGTGAACGGCAATACGGCGCTCGCGCTCGGCACCCTCGCCTCGGGCATGGAAATCTGCGCGATGTACCCGATCACGCCTGCGACGTCGGCTTCGCACTACCTGAGCGACGTCTTCGAGAACGTCGGCGGCATGGTGCATCAAGCCGAGGACGAGATCGCGGCCTGCGCCTTCGCGCTGGGCGCTTCCTATGCCGGCAAGTGTGCGGTGACCATCACCTCGGGGCCCGGATTCTCCCTCAAGCAAGAGGCAATTGGCCTCGCGGTGATGGCCGAGATTCCGCTCGTCGTGGTGAACGTGCAGCGCGGCGGTCCGAGCACAGGCCAGCCGACCAAAGCCGAGCAGGGCGATCTGATGAGCGCGATCTTCGGCAGCCACGGCGACGCGCCGAAAGTCGTGCTCGCGGCAAGCAGCATCGAGGATTGCTTCTACTCGATGATCACGGCCCGCAAGATTGCCGAGACGTTCAACATGGTCGTGGTGGTGCTCTCGGATGCGAGTCTCGCCACGGCCCAGCAGCCGTTTCCGCGCCCGCGATTCAGCGAGGATTGGCTCGCGCCCCCGGTGGACCAGAGCGCGGTGCCGCCCGGCGCCCGCCCCTATGACTGGGACGACGCGACGGGGCTCTTCCGCCGCTTCATGCCCGGGCAGCCCGACGGCATGCACACGCTGACCGGACTCGCGCACGATCGCCAAAGCCATGTCGCGTACGACCCGGCACTGAACGAGGAGGGCATCCGGCTTCGCAGTCTCAAGCTGGCGGCGCTCCAAAAGACGCTCAAATGCCCGCCTCTCTACGGCGACGAGACCGGCGACCTGCTCGTCATCGCCTGGGGCAGCACCAAGGGGGCGATCGAAGAAGCTGTCGCGCGCCTGCGCGCCGAGGGCAAAAAGGTCGCGTCGCTGCACCTGCAATTTATCCAGCCCATGCCTTCGGGCATCGGCGAGCTGATGCGCCGCTTCGACAAGGTCATGACGGTGGAGGCGAACTGGTCGGATCGCACCGAGGATTCGATCATCGACTCGGAGAACCGGCGCTACTCGGCGCTCGCGCTCCTGCTGCGCGCGCGCTACCTCGTGGACGTGGATTGCTGGAGCGAGGTGCGCGGCCGGCCGATCAAGCCCGGCAGCATCTGCGCCGCAATGTGCGCCAAGCTGGCGCAATGAGGAGTTAGCTCATGACAACGCCCGCCACGCATTGCCTCCTTCGCATGTACGAGGAGCACCACGACCTGGAGGATTACCAGGGCGGGGTGCCGCGCTGGTGCAACGGCTGCGGCGACAATGCAATCCTCGCCGCCGTGCAGCGGCTGTGCCGCGATAACGAGCTGCGTGCAGAGAAGACGGTGTTCGTCTCCGGGATCGGCTGCTCGAGCCGCTTCCCGCACTACATGAAGACTTATGGGTTCCACGGGATCCACGGCCGCGCGCTGCCGATCGCGGAGGGTGTGAAGATGGCGCGTCCGGATCTGCACGTCTTCGTGAACACCGGCGATGGAGACTGCTGCAGCATCGGCGCGGCGCACTGGGTGCACGCGGTGCGCTACAACATGAACCTCACCATGCTGCTGCACGACAACCACGTCTACGGGCTCACGAAGAAACAGGCCTCGCCGACCTCGCCGCTCGGCCTGAAGAGCAACACCACGCCGCGCGGCGCTTACCTCGAGGCGCTCAATCCCCTCACGGTGACGCTCGGCATTCAGAACGTTTCCTTCGTCGCCCAGGCGGTGGACTGGATCCCCGAGCTGCTCTACGACATCCTTGCCGCGGCCTACCGTCACAAGGGCTTCTCGTTCGTGCGCATCATCCAGCGCTGCCCGGAATTCCTGCCGAAGATGTTCGATCCGTGGTTGCACGACCCGCAGCGCACGTTGCTGCTGTGGCACGAGCGTGGCCTCAAGATCAGCCCGGGTCTCGCCAAGGCCTACAAGAATCAGCGCGAGCACGACCC
>JAJDOG010000039.1 GCA_022340285.1 Betaproteobacteria bacterium | reverse complement strand
CGCGCATTGGGCGACCTCGATCGCATCGATCGATGGGTGCGTGTGTTCGGCATGGTGAATGCCGCGCCGGGATTCAACCGGACGCCCGCGGTCATCAACGGCTTCACGGAATTGATCACCGAGTTATTCGGTCCCGAGCGCGGCACCCATGCCCGCTCGGCGGTCGGTATGGCCGAGCTGCCCTTTGACATCCCGGTGGAGATCGAGGGCGAAGTTCTCTTGCGACATTAAGAGTCGCTTGCCCCGATTTTGAATCGAAGCGGCACGTGTGCTGACTCCTCGTCAGAATTCGATGGGATCGACGTCGATGTGCCAGCGGACGCGGCCGGCTTTGACCTCGTGGAGCCGCGCCACCCATTCGTGCAGGAAGTTCTGCAACGTGCGCCGTGAGCGCGACTGCACGAGAACGTGGGCGCGCTCGCGCCCGCCGATTCGCATGACGCTCATCGGCACCGGGTCGTAAAGGGTGATGGCGGCGTCGCGCGGCGCGACCGTGCCGGCGCGGCGCAGGAATCCGAGTGCGTCGTCGAGCGCGTCGCTCTCCGCGCGCAACACCGCTTCGAAGACAAAGGGCGGAAAGCCGGCCTGTTCGCGCTCGGCGAGCTGCGTATCGGCGAAACGCGCGTAGTCGTGCTCGATCAGCGCGCGATAGAGCGGATGGCCCGGATAGCGGGTCTGCACGATGACCTCGCCGGGAATCTCGGCGCGCCCCGCGCGACCGGCAACCTGATAGAGCTGTGCGAAGAGTCGCTCGGGCGCCCGGTAGTCGGCGGCGAGTAGCGCGGCATCGGCGTTCAGGATGCCCACCAGCGTGAGGCGCGGAAAGTCGTGTCCCTTCGCCATGATCTGAGTTCCCACCAGCAGATCCGCGTCGCCAGCCTGGATCTGGCCACGCATCGTCTCCCAGCGGCCTTTCGCGCGTGTGCTGTCGCTGTCGACGCGCAGGAGCCGCGCTGCCGGAAAGCGCTGGGCAAGCGCCGCTTCCAACCGCTGCGTCCCGCGCCCGAACGGTACGAGGTCGATGTTTCCGCATTGCACGCAGGTGCGAGGTATCGCCTCGATCAGGCCGCAGTGATGGCAACGCAGCTGGCGATCGGCGAGGTGCACGACGAGGTGCGCGGAGCAGCGCGGGCAGCCTGCCGTCCAGCCGCAGGCATTGCAGACCAGCACGGGCGCGTATCCGCGGCGGTTCAGAAAAAGGAGCGACTGCTCGCCGCGCGAGAGGCGAGTCTCGATGGCGGTCGCGAGCGACTCGCACAAGCCATCCACGACCTTTTCCATACGCGTGTCCGCGAGGCGCACCGCGGGAAGCCGCGCACCTTCCCGCGCGCGCTCCGGCAGAGCGAGCAACCGGTAGCGACCCGCACGCGCGTGCGCATAGCTCTCGAGCGACGGAGTCGCCGTGCCGAGGACGATCGGCACGCCGGCGGCATGGGCCCGGAAGACGGCGAGGTCGCGCGCCGAGTAACGCACGCCGTCCTGCTGCTTGAAGGAAGTGTCGTGCTCCTCGTCCACGATCACCACGCCGAGCGCCGGGAGCGGCGTGAAAACGGCCAGCCGCGTGCCGAGGACGATGCGGGCCGCTCCGGCCTGGGCGGCCAGCCAGTTGGCGGCCCGTTCGTTCTCCGCCAGCGCGCTGTGCAGGGTGACGACGTGCGCGCCCGGGAAGCGGCTCGCGAACTCGTGCTCGAGCTGGGGCGTGAGGTTGATCTCGGGCACCAGGATGAGCGCCTGCCGACCCCGGCGTACCACCTCGGCGATGACGCGCAGGTAGACCTCGGTCTTGCCGCTGCCGGTCACGCCGAGGAGGAGGAAGGGCGCGTAGCCGTCCAGCGCGCCGCAGATCGCATCGGTCGCTGCCTGCTGGTCTGAAGTCAGGACGTGGCGCGCGACGAATGCCGCGGCGGGCCGGGACATGGCTACCGGTTCGACCCAACCGCGGGTACGTGCATCGCGCAATGCGCCGGAGGACTCTAGTTCGCTTGCCGGAAGGGGGCCCGCGCCCGCCAGCCGCTCGAGGAGCTCCCGCTTCGCGCGGCTACGCGCAGGAAGCGTCGCTAGCGCGTCGCGTCCGGCATCGGTGATGGCGAATGCCTCGGGTGCGGCGGTCAGACCCCGAGTCCGGCGCAACCGCGGCGGAAGCGCGGCATGGATCACCTCACCGAGCGCACGCTGGTAGTAGTCGCTGCAGAAGCGCGCGAGGTCCAACCACTCCCGGGTGAGCGGCGCGAGATCGCGCAACACCTCGCCCGCGGCGCGGAGCCGCCCGGCGGGCACCTCGCTGGTCGCCGCAATGTCCACGATCACGCCGACCACGTGCCGGCTCCCGAACGGCACGATCACCCGCCGACCGATGTCCGCTTCGCTCGCGTTCGGGGCGTCGTAGTCGAAGAGCTTCGCCAGCGGAACGTCGAGCGCGACGCGCAGGATGCTCATCGGCGTTTCTGCGCCATCCGGATCAAGTCATCCGAGGCGGCGCGAGGCACAAGTGAACTGTTTGATCGGAAACAATTTCCGGGTTGTGCACAATTTCTGTGGATAAACCTGTGCGCAACATTGCAACAAACTCGTAACTTGGCTGTGCATAACGGATTTTTGATTTCGCTTGCGTTTTGGGCGCGCGATTTTCGTGTCTCGAAACAACGAGTTAAGCGCTTCTCCCCAGGGAGCAGCCCGGAAAGCCCCGTCTGACGGGGCGGGGCACGGAATTGTGCATAAGTCAAGCGCCGCGGCCCCAAGAAAATGCGTGATTTAGTTCACGCCCGCAGCTTCCGGCTCACCGAGTGGACCGTGTCGACCAGGACCGCGACATGGTCGGGTGGCGTGAACTGGGAGATCCCATGACCCAGATTGAAGACGTGTCCCGCGCCAGTTCCAAAGGAAGTAAGCACCTGCTCTGCAGCGCGGCGAATCGCGTCGGGCGGCGCGAAGAGCGCGATCGGATCGAGATTTCCCTGCAGCGCCACGCGATCGCCGACGCGGCGGCGGGCGGCGCCGATATCGATCGTCCAGTCGATGCCCACGGCATCGCTCCCGCAACCGGCGATCGCTTCCAGCCATAGCCCGCCGCCCTTGGTGAAGACGATGCTCGGCACCCGCGCGCCGGCGCGCTCGCGCGTGAGGTGCGCCACGACGTCCTTGATGTAGGCGAGCGAGAACTCGTGATAGGCCGCCTCGGCAAGCGTGCCGCCCCAGGTGTCGAAGATCATCACGGCCTGGGCGCCGGCTTCGATCTGCGCGTTCAGGTAGTCGGCGACGGCGCGCGCGTTCACCGCGAGGATGCGATGCAGCAGTTCCGGGCGGCCGTACAGCATGCTTTTCACCAGCCGGAAGTCGTCGCTCCCGCCGCCTTCGACCATGTAGCAGGCAAGCGTGAACGGGCTGCCGGAGAAGCCGATCAGCGGCACGCGACCCGCGAGCGCGGTGCGGATGTGCGTCACGGCGTCGAGCACGTAGCGGAGTTCGCGGGTCGGATCGGGGGCCGCCAGCGCGCGAATGGTGGCCTCGTCGCGCAGCGGACGCTCGAAGCGCGGCCCTTCGCCTTCGCTGAAGTAGAGCCCCAGCCCCATCGCGTCGGGAATCGTGAGGATGTCGGAGAACAGGATGGCCGCGTCCAGCGGATAGCGCGCGAGCGGCTG
>JAJDOG010000043.1 GCA_022340285.1 Betaproteobacteria bacterium | reverse complement strand
GCGAGATCCTGCAAATAGGAGAGTCGGGCGCGCTCCTCGGTGGCGCCGCGCAAAACCACCTCGATCGACTTGTCGCGCTCGCGAAACCGCGTGACGGTGAGGCCGTTGATCGAGGTGTCGAGGAACGTCGAGAGATCCTGCGAGGAGAGGCCGAGCAATCGGGCCTTGTCCTGATCGATGTCGACGCGGATCGCCTTGGATTTCTCGTCCCAGTCGAACTGCACGTTGGAGAGGTTCGGGTTCGCGCGCATGACCTCGGCGACCCGGTTGGCGAACCGCCGCACGGTCGGGATGTCCTCGCCGGAGACCCGGAACTGCACCGGGAAGCCGACCGGGGGGCCGTTCTCCAGGCGTGCGATGCTCGCCCGCAGGGCCGGGAAATCGTTCTTGAAGAGCTCGATCAGCTTCGTGCGCAGCCGCTCGCGCTCATCGGGGCCGGTGGTGAGGATCACGAACTGGGCGAAGTTCTCGTTGGCGAGCTGTTGGTCGAGCGGGAGGTAGAACCGGGGACTGCCCGAGCCGACATATGCGACGAAGTTCTCGATGCCTTCCTCGCGCGAGAGAATCCGCTCGAACTTCTTCACGGCGGTCTCGGTCGCGGTGTGCGAAGCGCCCTGCGCAAGGCGCAGGTCCACCAGCAGCTCGGGCCGGGTCGAGTCCGGGAAGAACTGCTGCGGGACGAAGCCGAATCCGACGAGCGAGATCGCGAAGACGGCGAGGGTCGTGGCGATCACGGTCTTGCGCCGCGCCACGCACCACTCCACGAGGCGGCGGAACCGCTGGTAGAAGGCGGTGTGATAGATGTCATGGTGGGCCGCCGAAGGATCGGTGCTCGGCCCATCACTCTTCCGCGCACGCTCGGGCAGCAGCCGGAAGCCGAGATAGGGAACGAAGAGCACCGCCGCGATCCAGGAGATTGCGAGGGCGATCGCCGTGACCTGGAAGATCGAGCGGGTGTATTCGCCGACCGACGAGGCGGCCGTTGCGATCGGGAGGAACCCCGCGACGGTGACGAGCGTGCCGGAGAGCATCGGCCAGGCCGTGCTGGTGTAGGCGAAGCTCGCCGCGCGGAACCGTTCCCAGCCCTGCTCCATCTTGGCCGACATCATCTCCACCGCGATGATCGCGTCGTCGACCAGGAGGCCGAGCGCCAGGATCAGCGCGCCGAGCGAGATCTTGTGCAGGCCGATGCCGAAGAGATACATCGCGAGAAAGGTCGCCGCGAGAACGACCGGAATCGAGATCGCCACGACGATGCCGGTGCGCAGTCCGAGCGAGGCGAGGCTCACGATCAGCACGATCGCGACCGCCTCGGCCAGAACGTGAACGAACTCGCCGACGCTCCGCTCCACGGCACGCGGCTGGCTCGTGATCTGCTCGAGCTCTAGCCCGACCGGCAGGTCGGCGCGGATCCGCGCCACCTCGTGGTCCAGGCGCTCGCCGAGCGCGATGATGTCGCCGCCCTTCGCCATCGAGACGCCGATCCCGAGCGCCGCCTTGCCCTGGAACCGCACCTCGGGGGCCGGCGGATCGACGTAGCCGCGGTACACCCGCGCGATGTCGCCAAGGCGGAAGAGGCGGTCGCCGGCACGTAGCGTGGTCTCGCGGATGGCTTCAACGGAATCGAAATCGCCCGAGGTACGCAGGAAGATCCGGTCGCTCGGGGTCTCGAAGAACCCCGAGCTCGTCACGGCGTTCTGCTGGGCGAGCGCGCTGACGATGGTCTGGGTGTCCACGCCGAGCGTGGCAAGCTTGGTGTTGGAGAGCTCGATGTAGATGCGCTGGTCCTGCTTGCCGAAGAGGTCGACCTTCGCCACGTCGGGAACGCGCAGGAGCTCCTGGCGCACGCGGTCCGCGTAGCGCTCCAGGTCGGCGTACGAGAAGCCCTGGCCCGAGAGGGCGTAGATGTTCCCGTACACCTCGCCGAACTCGTCGTTGATGTACGGCCCCTGGATGCCTGGCGGCAGCGTATGGCGGATGTCGCCGATCTTCTTGCGCACCTGGTAGAAGATGTCGGGCATCAGCGAGGAAGGAGCGGAATCCTTGGCGACGAAGAACACCAGCGACTCGCCCGCCTTCGAGTAGCTGCGAAGGTAATCGAGCCGCGGTTCCTCCTGGAGCTTCTTCTCGATCTTGTCGGTGATCTGCTCTCCGACCTCGTGCGCGGTCGCGCCGGGCCACTTGGTGCTGATCACCATCACCTTGAACGTGAACGGCGGGTCCTCGGACTGGCCGAGCTGCGTGAAGGCGAGCGCGCCGGTGAGAAACAGCGCGACCATGAAGTAGACCACCAGCCCGCGATGATTGAGGGCCCACTCGGAGATGTTGAAGCGCTTCATGGCGACACTCTCAGCCACCGGTCGCCGTGACCGGATTGACCGTGCGCGCGGCGAGGCCCATCGCGCGCTCGACCTCGGGCGCCAGCCTGACGACCTCGCCGGCGAGGAGCTTGTGCACGCCGGCCGTGATCACCACGTCGCCCGCCGACACCCCCGAACGCACCGTTACCCCGTCTTCGCGGTAGGCGCCGATCGCGACCGGGCGGGGCGTCGCTTTGCGCGTGTCCCGGTCGACGATCCACACTCGTGCCGAGCCGCCCGAGTGGTCGAGCGCACTCAGCGGAAGGGTAACGACCGCACCGTGGCCGCTTCCCCCGACGATCACGTTCGCCGTCATCCCGAGCCGCACTGACGCATCCGCGTCGGGCACCGAAACCTTCACGGTGAAGGTGCGAGTGACGGGGTCCGCGGTCGGCGAGATCTCCCGCACCTCGCCGCGGTACGGCCGCTGTGGCTGGGTCCACAGCGCGACGAGTACCTGGCTTGTTTCACGGAGCTCGGCGAGCCGGCTTTCCGGAACATTGATGACCACTTCCCGTTCCTCCGGGCGCGCGAGCCGCACGATCGGCTGGCCGGCGGCGACGACCTGGCCGAGCTCGGCCGAGACCGCGGTGATGACGCCGTCGGCGTCAGCGGTCAGGGTCGTGTAGGCCGACTGATTGCGAGCGGTTTCGAGCTGGGCGCGCGCCTGCTCGAGCTTGGCCTTCGTCGCGTTGAACGTCGTCAGGCGCGCATCCAGCACGGCCTGGCTGACGAAGCTTTGCGCGAAGAGTTGCCGATAGCGCTCCAGCTCCGCTCTGGCGAGGGAATGATCGGCCTCGGCCGCGGCGAGCTGCGAGCGCGCGGCGTCCACCGCGAGCTTGGCGTCCTGGGGGTCGAGCCGCGCGAGCACGGTGCCGCGCGTCACGCGGCTGCCGACGTCCACGTGGCGCGCGACGAGCTTCCCGCCGACGCGGAAGGCAAGGTCGGTCTCGCGGCGGGCGCGGACTTCCCCGGAATAGAGGTTGCCGAGGCCGCTCGTGGACGCTTGCACGACCTGGGCGAGCACCGGGCGCGGCGTCGTGGCGACAGGCTGCGGTTGACTGCAGGCCGCGACGGTGGCGAGGGCGATGGAGGCGACGAGAAGGCGAAGTGTGGTCATGGCGGTACCCGGATTCAGGATCGAATGTGGTTTAGCGCGACGCGCGCAGGCCGTTCAGGAAGAGGTCGACGGTGGTCTCGAGAAAGTGCTCGGGCTCGATCTCGCTGATGCCGCACCCGCAAGCGACGAAGGAATGCCGCCACAGCGCTTTCATCATCAGCGGGCCAAGCAAGGCGCCGACCGCGCACTCGACGTCCACCGGGCGGAACTCGCCCGAGTCGATTCCGCGCTGGACGGTGCCGGCGAAGAGACGCACACCGCGCTGGATCACCTGCTCGTGATAGAACTGCGCGACCCCCGGGAAGTTGCGCGCCTCCGAGACCATCAGCTTGGGAATGCCGCCGAGCTTCGTCCCGCCGAAGAGCCGCCACCAGCCGTGCACCAGTTGGCGCAGCAGATCGGCGGAGCTTCCCTGGAAGTCGCGGACCACTTGCTCGCCCTGAGCCACCGCAGGGATCACCGCGCTTTCGATGACCGCCTTGAACAGCGCTTCCTTGCTGTCGAAGTAGAGGTAGAGCGTGCCTTTCGAGACGCCCGCGCGGGCGGCAACGTCGTCGAGCCGGGTCGCGGCGAAGCCTTTCTCCACGAAGAGGTCGAGCGCCGCAGCGACGAGTTCCTGGGGACGATCTTCGGGGCGGCGCTCCCGGCGCGATTCGGTTCGGGTTGCGGTCGTTTGCATGGAATTCTCTCTCGTGATCTTTCGGGCCAAGTCACTAACTGACTGGTCGGTAATTTACTACTTACTGACCGGTCGGTCAATAGGAAATTGAGATCAACGTGAAATGTGAGCAACCACTCATGTGGAGATGGACTCCAGTAAAGGACAGTGAGGGGGAAGAGGTGGGGTTGCTACTCGGGCAGGACGCGAGCCAGTCCAGGATAGAACCAAGCGTTTGCGGCAATGAATGCCTGCCGCGCGGCATCGAATCCGCGTCGTGCAGCGTCCTGGGCTCCCGGCACGACACGTCGCCCCAGCATGGGATGGTCCGCCGGGGGCGCACCGAACATCTCCCCGAGCATCATGTTCCCGACCTCGACATTGAAGTGCTGCGGGTCCTGCCAGTACTTCATGTCGGGGGCGACCGGTTCGCCCGTCACGTCGTTGTACCCGAAGAACTCCCAGAGCTGCACGAGGCTCGATCCGCCGCCGGCCTCCTCGACGGCTCTCGCCATCTGCTCCAGCGCGTCCCAGCGGTCCACGCCGCCGCCACAGAGCACGTCGAGCTCGAGGTTGAAGGCGTGCTGCGGATAGATCACCAGCCTGAGCTCGATGCCGCGCTCGACCGCGGTATGCACCACCTGCCGCAGTCCGGCGAGATCGAGCCTGCGGCGCGGGCTCGCGACGGGCGTGATGGGAGCGGTTGCTGCGCCGAGCTTTCGCAGATCGCACGATTGCGACCGCAAGCGTGCGGCGAACATCTCGCTGAAGCTGCGTTGCGCCGCGCCCGCCGCGCGCGCGTAGAAGTAGAGGCCTTCCCGGGTGTGGCTGGGCCGCTGCTTGCGTTGCTCGAGCACGGTCTGCACCGATGCACGCAGCGCCCTCGCGGAGAAGAGAAGCGCCCCGACGCCCGGGTTTCCCATGGTCGCGACCTGCTCAGCGCAGTCGACCGTGGGCAGGTCGGTCAAGGGGATGCCGACGACGATTCGCTTCGGATCGGCGTTGCGCAGGGCGAACTCGAGATAGCACCGGGTCATCGGCCAGTCTGCACCAGCGATGCCGAAGTTGTACCCCGCGAGGCGTCCGCCGTCGGTGAAAGACGGGTTGCGCGGGTCGAGGCCGATCTCCGCGAACGAGCTGCCCAGCACGATCGCCTCCGGCTTCTCTCTTGCCACGATCGCGGGCTTCACGTGGCGCTCGAAGCGCCGGAACTTCGTCTTGACCGCGTTGAAGCCGTCGATGCTCGTGTCGCGGTAGTACCAGAACGGATCGACGATGCGATTGAACAGTCCTGCCAATCCGAGCGTCCCCAGCAGGCCGACGAGCAGCCAGATCGAAAAGCGACGGAAGAAAGGAAAGCCCATGTGGCGCCTATCTCGAAAAATGACTGCCGTGGCAAAGCGGGGGATATACAAGGGGCTCGCCCCTTGTTCGTCCAGGGATATACAAGGGGGATTCCCCCCTTGTTCGTACGACCGCTCTTGTTCGCAGAACCACGCCAGCGATTTCCAGATTGCCTCTAAAACTGAAAGTAGATGAATTCGGAGAGCTCGGAAATGCTGAGGATGGCCCAGACGCCCGTGACAATGCCGAGCGCCAGCCAGGGCGTGGTCGGGCGCCAGCGCCACCAGTGATGCGCGAGCGAGGGTCCGCTGTCGGGAACGTTGAGAGCCGGCCGGTAGCCGCTCAGGAGCTGCTGGGTGTTGGGAAGCGCCCAGACGATGATGAGGGAAATGATGATGAAGTTGACCTGCCCGCCACCACCGAATGTCGGCAGGTTGTGGAATTCCACGCCATGCGCGGCGAGCCATTCGCCGACAGCGCCCCATTTCTCGAGCCAGCGATACGGGAGCACGAGGCCATTCATTCCGATCATGCCCTTGAGGATGTAGATCGCGCCATCGAGGCTTTCCGCCCGGAAGAACACCCAGGCCACCACGACTGCGAGAAAGGTGAGCAGCCGGGCAGCTGCGCTGCCAAGCACGCTCGGGGTGCTGCGTATCCAGCCGAGCCGCGCGGCCAGCGCGCGCCACGCATGGTTGATGATCAGGTAGATCCCGTGCAGTCCGCCCCAGATCACGAAGGTCCAGTTCGCGCCGTGCCAGAGGCCGCCGAGCAGCATCGTTACCATCAGGTTCACGTAGCGGCGCGAGGGCCCTTTGCGGTTACCACCCAGCGGAAAGTACAGGTAGTCACGCAGGAACCGCGACAGCGTCATGTGCCAGCGGCGCCAGAACTCGATGATGTTCACCGCCTTGTAGGGCGAGTGGAAGTTGAGCGGCAGGCGCACGCCGAATAGCCGCGACAGGCCGATCGCCATGTCGGAATAGCCGGAGAAGTCGAAGTACAGCTGGAAGGTGTACGCAAGCGCGCCGCCCCAGGCGTCGAGGATCGGCAGCCGCGCGCCACTCGCGTGGGCAGAGAAGACCGGCCCGACATAGTCGGCGATGCCGTCGGCCAGGACCGTCTTCTTGAAAAGGCCGATCATGAAGATCGTCAGCCCTACGGCTATGTTCTCCCACCGCAAACGGTAGGTGGAGGCGAGCGCGAACTGCGGCATCATCTCCTTGTGGTGCAGCACCGGCCCGGCGATCAGGTGCGGGAAGTAGGTCACGAAGAGCGCGTAGTGCACGAATCGGTACTCGCGTGCCTTGCCCTGGTAGGCGTCCGCCAGATACGCGATCTGCGTGAACGTGAAGAACGAGATGCCGAGCGGCAACACGATGCCCAGCCCGGCGTAGTGCGTGCCGGCGAGGGCGTCGACATTGCGGAGAAAGAAGTCGGCGTACTTGTAATAGCCGAGCAGCGCGAGATCGCCGGTGACGCCTGCAGTGAGCAGCCACCGGGCCCGGCGTCGCTGGCCTTGACCCGACGCGCGCCCGATGGAGACGCCGATCATGAAGTTGAACACGATCGAGCCGAGCAGCAGCCCGACGTAGGCCGGATTCCACCAGCCGTAGAAGAAGAGCGACGCGAGCGTCAGCCAGCCCGCGGCCAGAAAGTGGTTCACGCTCGCGAGCCACAGGAACCCCAGAAAGACGATCGGCAGGAAGCCGAAGATGAATTCGTAGGAATTAAAGAGCACGCAGCGAGCCGGGTTCTTCTGTTCTTGGACGGCGCAATGTTACGCCGGGCGCGGCGAGAGCCGATGAGAACGGGTTTAAAGCTTTAAGTTTTTCCCCTCCTTTTCAAGGAGGGGTCCGCCCGAAGGGCGGGGGGTGGTTCAATTTTCGATCAGCGCACTCACAACCACCCCGCCCGCTTCGCGGGCACCCCTCCTTAGAAAGGAGGGGAAAGAACCAACGCCTCAGTCCGACATCTCTGCAGCGGCGCGACCGGCGATGCGCCCCAGGGTCACGGCCGCCAGCAGCCCGTTCCCGGACAGATAACCCCACACGTGAGCGCCCGACACGCCGCCCGCCGCGCCGCCGCCCGCGAAGAGATTGGGCAGCGGCTTGGCGTGCTCATCGACGACCCGCGCATCCGTGTCGATTGTCAGTCCGCCCTGGGTGTGGAAGAGCGCGCCGGTGACCTTCACGGCGTAATAGGGTGGCTCCAGGATGGGCTTGCCGGTGAAATCCCGGCCGAACGGGTCGCGCGCGTCGCCGGCAACGTACCGTTCGACCTCGGCCAGCGTGCGCGTGAGCCCCTCGCCAGGCAGTCCCGGTGCCGCGGCGAGCGCGCACAGATCCTCGCCCGACCGGATCGCACCCGCGGATTGGGCCTGTCGATAGTCCTCGAAGTCGAGTGCCATGCGGTGCAGGCGCGCGTCATAGACATCCCATGCGATGCCGCCCGGCTGCTCGAGCACCGGCAGGCACTGCTCGGAGTATCCCAGGTGCTCGTTCGAGAAACGCTCGCCCTTTGCATTCACCTGGATCCCGCCCTCCATCATGAGTGCCCAGGTGATGAGAATGCCGTGCGGCGTCGCCACCGAGCCGTGGCCCTGGTAGGCGGTCATGTCGCGCACCGCCGCGCCGAGGGCACGGCCCCATGCGACGGCGTCGCCCTGGTTGCCGACGTGGCCGAAGTAGAGCGCATCGGCGATCTCGGGAATGTGCTCGCGCACCATCGCCGCATTGCCGCCGAATCCCGAGCACGCGAGCACGAGTGCATCGCAGCCGATTTCTTCGTGCGAACCGTCCGGTCGCAGCACACGAACTCCGGTAACCCGTCGCTCCGCCGTCGCGAAGACATCGGCAACACGCGCCGAGGTGAGCAAGTCGACGCCCGCCCTGGCGCAGGCGTTCAGAAGCGCGGCCATCAGCGCCGCGCCGGTCTTGTCCGTGACCGCGTGCATCCGGAGCGCGCTGTGACCGGGATAGAGAAACCCTTCCACGAGCACGAACGGCACGCCGTGTGCGTCCGCCAGCCATTCGATCGTGGGTCCCGATTCGCGACAGAGGGTGTCGACGAGGCGCGCAGCGGCCTCGCCGTGATTCTTGCGCTGGATGTCCTCGGCCATCCGCTCCGGCGAGTCGGATACCCCGGCCGCGCGCTGGAATCGTGTGAGCGCGGCAGGAATGAAGCCGGAAGAGAGTGCGGTCGATCCGGACGGCGTCGCGTCCCGTTCCACGACCAGCACCTCGGCGCCGCGCTCGCGCGCCGCGAGCGCCGCCACCAGCCCGCAC
>JAJDOG010000005.1 GCA_022340285.1 Betaproteobacteria bacterium | reverse complement strand
GCGCGGATCGCGTCCTTTGCGGTGATGTCGAGACCGGGCGGGAGCTTGACGTCGTAGGCGATCGTCGCCGGTCGCTTGAGCACCACGATGCGGTCGCCGATCTGCAGCGCTTCGTTGATCGAGTGGGTGATGAACACCGCGGTCTTGTTCTTCTCCCGCACCAGGCTGACGAATTCCTCGCGCAGCCGCTGACCGGTGATCTCGTCGAGTGCCGAGAACGGCTCGTCGCACAGCAGCAGGCCCGCGTTGGTGGCGAAGGCGCGCGCGATGCTCACACGCTGGCGCATACCTCCCGAGAGCGCGTGCGGGTAATCATGCTCGTGGCCGCCGAGCCCCAGCTGGGAAAGCCAGCGCACCGCCATGTCGCGGCGCTGCTGCGGCGACAGATCGAGCATCTCGAGCGCGAGCTCCACGTTGCCGAGCGCGGTGCGCCAGGGCAGCAACCGGTCGTTCTGGAACACGACTGCAATCCTGCCGCGAAACCAGTTGAACTCGCGAAACGGATCCCGCCCGCGCACCGTGACCCGGCCTTCGGTCGGATCGAGCAGCCCGGCGATCATGTTGAACATCGTCGACTTGCCGCAGCCGGTTTTCCCCAGGATGGCCACGAGCTCGCCGGAGCGGATGTCGAGGCTGAGATCGTCGACCGCGCGGAACGTGCTGCGCTCGCTGCCGTGGCGCGCGAACGTCTTGGTGACGCGGTCGAAGCGGACTTCAGGCTCTTCGGTTTGCTCGGCGCGAGGCATCAAAGCGAGCGCTCCGACACGGCCCGATAGCGGAACGCGTGCGCTTCGATCCAGGTCAGGAGCCGCTGCACGATCAGCACGAAGACCACCAGCTGCAGGGTCCACGCGAGCGCACCGGCCATGTCGAAGAGCTGCTGCTGCTGCAGGAGCTCGTATCCGATGCCCCCGGTCGCACCCACGAGCTCGGCGACCACCACCACGCGCGACGCATTGCCCAGGTTGACCTTCCAGGCGGTGAGGATGTCCGGCAGGATCGACGGTAGGACCATCACACGAAAAATACCGGTCCGTGTCGGGCGGAACGAAAGCACCATCTCGAACAGGTCTTTCGAGATCGCTCGCAGCGCGCCGAGGATCTGGAAGGTGAACGCGGGCAGCGTCGTCATCACCATGATGAAGAAGATGCGGAACTCGATGCCGTGGATCCAGATGATCGCGAACACCACCCAGGACAGCGCGGGGATGCCCTGGAAGAACGTCAGGATCGGCGCCACGAACCGGTCCGTGGCCTGCGAGCGTGCCATCAGGAACGCGAGCGCCGCGCCGATGAGAAAGGCGCCGGCGAGCCCGGCGAGGATTCTCCCGATGGTCGCCAGCACGTCGACGAACTGCGTGCCCGAGGTGACGATGTCGAAGAAGCGCGCGAAGACCTTGACCAGCGACGGAAACAGGTAATCCGGAAAGATCGCCGACGCAACCTGCCAGCCCGCGGCGAGCAGCAGGAACGGCGCCATGTGCGTGGCGATCCTGCGCGCCGCGGCCACGGCGCTGGCAGAGCCGCCCGTGGACTGCGGCGCGGTGGCGCTCATTTGGTCGGCGCCTGGTAGATCGTCTCGGCGCTCGGCGCCCCGTCGAGGAACTTGATGAATTCGCCAACCGAGTAGACCGACTCGATTTCCTTGCGCATCGAGGAGGCCCAGGCCACGTGCATCCCCAGTCGGTCGTTGGCCCGAATCAGACCGGCGATCGCCTTCTGGTCCTCCGGCGTGCCCTTGGCCTGGATGAGCTTGGCCGCGTCGTCAGGATGTGCGGCGGTCCAGTCAGCGGCCTGCTTGTAGGCGGCGTACAGCTTCGGGATCAGCGCGGCATTGGCCTTCGCCCAGTCGAGGTGGGCTGCGACGCCGAGGTAGGGCATGCTGTTGGTGCCGGTGAATTTGTTCCAGCTCTCCTCGATCTTGAGGTCGAGCATGCGGACTGCGGGCTTCTTGGCCTTCAGGACCGTGTACGCGGGCTCCCACAGCTGTACGGCCGCGGCGCGATCGGCAAGTGCGTAGCCGACTAGTCCCGGCGGTGCGGTATTCACCACCTTCAGCTTCGAGACGTCTACGCCTTGCCGACCGGCGAGCCATTCGAAAATGCGGAAATTGGTGGTGGCGCGCGCCGCCGCGACCTCCTTGCCCTCGAGATCTTTGAGCGACTTCACGTCGGGCCGCGAGGTGATCACTGCACCCCAGTAGTCGAAGAGATTGAACAGGTACGCGACTTTCACCCCACGCCGGTCCGCGAGGCCGACCGTCAGCAGCGCGGCGCTGCCGCCGACCTTGAACTCACCGGAGTTGAACTGCGCGGTGTAGGCGGTGGGCGGGCGTTGCTGAAAATCGATCGAGAGACCGTTCTTCTCGTCCAGCTTCTGCGATTTGATGACGGGCGGCAGGAACGCGCCGAGTGACGGTGGGCCGAACACGACGATCTGCACCTTGTCGAGCGGTTGCGCGATCGCGTTGCTGCTCGCTGCAAGCGCTGCAAGCAGGAACACCTTCAGAGCATTCATTCTCGATGAAAACATGTTGTCCTCCTCCTGGTTTGTGTCGTCCGCGCATTCGTGCTGATAATATAGACGAAAACCTGCGGTACATCATTCCGCTCTCCAAGCATCACCGTCGAATTGCCGTTCAACGTCGAGCTATGAAAGCGCCTCCTTTCGAGTATGCGCGCGCCACCTCTCTGGCAGAGGCCTGCGAGCTGCTGCGCCGCTACGGTGACGAGGCCAAGCTCATCGCGGGCGGACAGAGCCTGGTACCGATGATGGCGATGCGGCTGCTGCGTCCCGCTTGGCTGATCGACATCAACGAGATCGCGGCGCTCAAGTTCGTCGCCGTCGAGTCGGAAGTCGTGCGGACCGGCGCGTGCGCACGACAAGCGGTCCTCGAGCGTGACGCGACGATCGGTGTGCGCATGCCGCTCTTGAAGCAGGCGCTCGCATGGGTCGGACACGTTCAGACGCGAAACCGCGGCACCGCGGGAGGCAGCCTGGCGCACGCGGACCCGTCCGCCGAGCTTCCGCTGGTCGCGCAAGTGCTGGGCGCAGGCATGCTGCTGCGCTCGGCGAAGGGCGCGCGCAAAATCGCAGCAGAGGAGTTCTTCACCGGACCGATGTCGACCGCGATGGCGCCGGATGAGTGTCTGGAGGAGGTTCACTGGCCCCTCTGGCAGGAGCGGCGCACCGGCTCGGAATTCACCGAGCTCAGCGCGCGGCACGGCGACTTCGCGATGGTCTCGGCGGCGGCGCAGATTGCACTCGATTCCGAAGGGCGCTGCGTGCGTGCAGCGCTCGGGCTGGGCGGCGTGGGAATCACGCCGCTCGCATTTCCCGGCCTCACTGCGCGCCTCGTCGGCACGCGGCTGGGCGAGAACGACTTCGAGCAGCTTGCGCGCGAGGCCGCGGCGCAGTGCGACCCAGGCTCGGATTTGCACGCCAGTGCGGCGTATCGCCGGCATGTCGCAGGGGTACTCGCCGCGCGCGCACTGCGCGCCGCGCACGGGCGCGCGGAGAGCGTGCAGTGACCGAAACGCTCAACGCGATCACGGTCGAAGTGAACGGTGTCCCTCGTACGGCACGCGTTCCTGCGCGCCTATCGCTGGTCGACTGGCTGCGCGACGAGTTGCGGCTGACGGGCACGCACGTGGGCTGCGAGCACGGCGTGTGCGGGGCGTGCTCGATCCTTCTGGATGGCGAACCGATCAGGTCGTGCCTGCTGTACGCAGTGCAGGCGGACGGGCACCGCGTCACCACGGTGGAAGGGCTCGCGCAACCCGACGGATCGTTGAGCGTGCTGCAGGACAGCTTCTGCGAAGCGCACGGTCTGCAGTGCGGGTATTGCACCTCGGGGTTGTTGATCGCGGCGCAGGCGCTGCTCGATGCCAATCCGCATCCGAGCGATGCGCAAATCCGCGAGGCGATCGGCGGCAATCTCTGTCGCTGCACCGGCTATCAGCAAGTCGTGGAGGCGATTCGCCTCGCTGCCGAGCGGGGCGCGGGGAAAATCACACCATGACCTACCTCTATATCGGGAAGAAACGCCGCACCAAGGAAGACCCACGCTTCGTGATGGGGCGCGGCCGCTACGTCGCCGATGTGGCGCTGCCCGGGATGAAGCACGTGGCGCTGGTCGCCTCGCCGCATCCGAGCGCACGCATCGCGTCGATCCGCACGGAAGCAGCGCTGGCTCACGCCGGCGTGCATTGCGTCCTCACGGGCGAGGAGTTCTGCGCGAACACCGATTCGCTCCAGATCGGCGTCGATGCGCCGGAGGTCACGCGCTGGGCGCTCGCCCACGGCGTCGTGCGCTACGCGGGCGAGTGGGTTGCAGCGGTGGTCGCCGACACCCGGGCGCTCGCGGAGGACGCCGCCGAGCTGGTGGAGGTCGAATACGACCCGCTTCCGTACGTGATCGATCCGGAGGCGTCGCTCGAGCCAGGCGCCGTGCTGGTGCATCCAGCACATGGCTCGAACGTTCTCTACCACCGCAAGTTCGTCTGGGGCCCGGTCGAGGAAGCATTTGAAAAAGCCGAGCACCGCATCGCGTTCCGGGCTGTCTGGGGAAGGAACGCGACCGTGCCGATCGAGACCTTCGGCGTCGCTGCGCAGTGGGATGCGGGCACGCAGATGCTCGACATCTGGGCGTCTATCCAGATGCCGAAGTTCCCCGATCAGACCGCGCGCGCGCTGCGTCTGCCGGGCAACGCGGTGCGCGTGCACTACGATGTCGACGTCGGCGGCAGCTACGGGGTGAAGCGTGGCATCAAGCACACCGTGCTGGTCGGCTACCTGGCGAAGCGCCTGGGGATGCCGGTGCGGCTGATCGAAGACCGGCTCGAGAACATGCGCGGCGGCGATATGCACGGTCCCGACCGGTTCTTCGACATGCAGGTCGCGTTCGACGGCGACGGCACGATCAGGGGTCTGAAGATTCGCGCGGTGGACGACGTCGGCGCCTATGCGGGCCGCTCGCCGCTGCAGCTTGCCAAGCCGGTCACCGCGATCTGCGGGCCCTACCGCATTCCCGCCGTCGAGTACGAGCCCACCTCGGTGATGACCAACAAGACACCGCAGGAGGCGGTGCGCGGTTTCGGCCAGTCGCCCACCAACTTCGCGATGGAGCGCGCGATCGACCGTGTCGCACGCCACCTCGGCATGGATCGAATCGCGCTTCGGACGAAGAACCTGATCCGCAAGGACGAGTTTCCCTACACCATACCGAGCGGGTCGACCTACGACTCCGGCGACTACCACGCAGTCGTCGACAAGGCGCTCGCGGCGATCGACTATCCCGCTCTGGTGCGCGAGCGCGACGCGGCGCGCCGCGCGGGAGGGCTCGCCGGCATCGGCATCTCCACCTGCCTCGAGCCGAGCGGCGGCAACTCCGCATTCGAGGTGCTGTTCAACCCGAAGAACGAGACCACCACGTGGATGGACTCATGTCTGGTGCGCGTCGACCTCTCGGGCGCGGTCACCGGCGTGATGAACACCTCGAGCTCGGGGCAGGGGCACGAGACGCTGGTCGCGACGGTGGTGGGCGAAGTGCTCGAGCGCGACCCGGCAGCGATTCGCGTGGTGCGCGCGGATTCGCTGACTGCGCTGCCTTCCAACAGCCCGGTCGGCAGCCGCATGGCGATCATGCTCGGCGGTGCGGCCGCGGGGGCCGCCAAGAAGATCAAGGCGGCGCTGCTTGCAATCGCCGCGCACAATTTCGAGTGCTCGGTCGAGGACCTCGAGTACGCCAACGGCGACGTGAGCCTCAAGGGCGCACCGGAAAAGAAGCTCAGTTGGGGCCAGCTGGTTACGATCGCGCACCGCAATATCCACAAGATGCCTCCCGGTATGGAGCCGGGCTTGCAGGAGAAATTCGTCTGGGACGTGCCGACCGGCGGCGATCTGCCGACGCCCGAGGGCCGCATCCAGATCTATCCCTGCTACGCGTTCGAGGCGCACGTGGTCTACGTCGAGATCGATCGCGACACCGGCAAGCCGAGTATCCGCCGCTACGTGTGCGGCCACGACTGTGGCGTGATGATCAATCCGGACATCGTGCACGGGATGACCTATGGTGGCATCGCGCACGGCATCGGTGCCGCGCTCTACGAGAAGTTCGCGTACTCCGAGGACGGGCAACTCGAGAGCGGTACCTTCATGGACTATCTCATTCCGAGCGCGTTCGAAGTGCCCGAGCTGAAGATCGTCGATCACTGCACGCCTTCTCCGCTCACGACTTTCGGTCAGAAGGGATCGGGCGAGGCGGGCTACCTCGGCGCGCCCGCGGCAATCGCCAATGCCGTCAACGACGCGCTCGAGCCGCTTGGCGTCTCGATCGACCGGTTGCCAATGTCGCACGCGGCAATCTGGGAGCGGATCGCCACAGCGCACGACACGGGTTCCCCGACCAACGAAGCGGGCAAGCGATGAAAGACCTCGTCATAGACATCCACGCGCACTTCATCCCGAAGCGCCTTTACGAACGCTTCGACGCCAACGCCGGGCAGTTTCCGGGCGTGCGGTTGCTGCGCGACGACAAGAGGGTGCGGGTGCAGTTTCCGGGCGGCGATCCGACGCGCCCGATCTCGCCCAAGCTTTCCGACCTCGCCGAGCGGCGGACGTGGATGGACGCGAACGGCGTCGATCACCAGCTCGTCGGCGGATGGCTCGACAGCTTCGGCTACGAGCTGCCGCCGGGCGAGGGCCTCGCGTGGAGCCGCTACTACAACGACTGCATGCACGAGGAACTGCAGGCTGAGAAGCGCTTCACACCGCTTGCGACAGTGCCTCTGCAGGATGGCAAGCTCGCAGCAGAGGTGCTGGAAGAAGCGCTCGACCGGGGCTTCGGCGGTGCGATGATCGGCACGCTGCCCAAAGGGCTGAGCGGCAACCTCGACGACCCCTCCCTCGATCCTTTCTGGGAGACGGCCTCCCGGCTCGGCGCTGCGATTTTCATGCATCCGATGTTCCTGTGCGGCGAGCCGCGGCTCTCGGAGTACGACCTGGTGAACGCAGTGGGGCGTCTCGCCGACACCACCATCGCGGTGTCACGATTGCTCTTCTCGGGCCACCTGCTGCGCTTCCCGGGCATGAAGTTCGTGCTGGCGCATGGCGGCGCGGCATTGCCCTATGCGCTCGGGCGCCTGGTGCGCAACCACGCCATCTCGCAGGGGAAGTACGCGGACCCGCGCAAGGGATTCGGGGCGATGTACTTCGATTCCTGCGTGTTCGACGCCGACGCGCTCGAGTTCCTGGCGAAGAAGGCCGCACCCGAGCGCATCATGCTCGGCTCGGACATGCCTTTTCCCATCGGCGACCCTGCGCCGACGAAAGTGGTGCAGGACGCCGCTTTCACCGACGCGCAGCGCAAGCACATCCTCGGCGACACCGCGCAGGGCGTCTTCCGTGTGCGCCCGGATTGTTGGTGCCCGCGCTGAAGCGACGGGTGCGCCGTCGCGGAGCGACTGTCAGAACTGGTCTTTGGGCTGCTCGAGGCTGCTGGCCAATTTCAGGTCGTCGCTGCGAACTGGGTCGCGCGGGGCCCAGAAGGAGGCAATCCGAGTCCTCGGCTCGCGTGCGCTAGGGGGCAGCGCGCGGGCTTTCGGCTTGGCAGAGGTCCAAAAGGAGACGTCACGCTCGACGACGTTCGACGAGGCGGACTGCCGCGGCTTCGCCGGCTCGGTCTGCTCGTACCATCTCAGCGGTTGTGCGCTCCGCGCCACCGGCTGCTCGACCAGCGCCGTCGCCGAAAGCGTGACGCCGTACAAAGCAACCATCACTGCGACCGCGCCGAAGGCGCGAGCGATCTTGAACTCGTCGATTCCGCCGGGACCCTTCCGCATGTCATCCTCCTCGCTTGCTTTCCGGGCCTGCGAAACTCGCTGGCCTCGATGGAGGACACTGTAGGGGCCCGCGCCCAGGAACTCCCGGTCGGGTGACGAGGGCATTTTGTGCCGGATGCACAAAAGCGGACGGGGGGCGCCGCTCCGTGTGAACTAGATCACGGCTCCCGGGAACGGGGACCCGGAACCAAGCGCTCCGGTGTGATTCGGGCCGGGCGAGGGAAGCCCGATTCGGGTCGGGCTGGCAACCGCCGGGGCGTCAGGCCTGCCCCGAGACCTTTCCGTAGTGGGTGTACGTGTTCTCCATGTACCACTTGAAGAACGCGCCGTAGGACTGTTCCGGATACTTCGGCGGGTGCCGGTCGTCCGTGCACGTCGGGAGGACCTTGCACTCCACGTCCAGGCTGGTGTTGACGAAACAGGCCATCGAGTAGCGGTCGTTTTTTTGAGGTGGCAGCACGCGGTGCGGCGTCGCGCGGAAACGGTCGTTCGTCCACCGGGATAGAAACTGCCCGATGTTGACGATGAGGCTTCCGGGGACGACTTCCGGCCAGAACCAGACGCCGTCCTCACCGAGAATCTGCAAGCCTTCTTCCTTGGCCGGCGGCAGGAACGTCATGAACCCCGTGTCGGCGTGCGCACCCAGCCCGAAATGGTTCTCCGGCGGGCTCGGGTCGGGGGGATAGTGCGCCATCCGGAAGTACGTATAACCGTCCTCGAAGTACGGAACGAAGAAGTCTTCCTTCAACCCGAGCGCGGCCGCCCAGATCGGCAGGGTCGCGCGTCCCAGCGCATTCATCGCGGACATGAACTCCAGCACGGTCGCCCGGAATCCCGGCAGGTTCTCCGGCCAGGGATTGCGGCCGAAGAACTGGCGGCCTGCCCGTAGACCCGGATGATCGGCGCCGTACTCGGTCGCGAGCACCAGGGTCTCGTTGCTGTCGAGTCGCGTGTTGTCGTGGTAGGTCGAGTGCTTGACGATCGTCGCCTTGGGCGGGATGTAGCCGCGCTGATGCTCGTTGACCTTGATCTTGAGCTTGTCCTCCATGGCGAGATCGTGAAAGCGCTTGACCTCGGCCTCGGCCCGGGCGACCAGGTCGTCGGGGATTCCGTGGCCGACGACGCACATGAATCCGACCGACTCGCAGGTTTCGCCCCACCGGCGAGCGAGCTCGTCGAACCCCCGCCGATCGCCCGCCAGGAACGCCCCGACGTCCATGACCGGCAGCGCCCGGCGCGGGAAGTCACCGGTCTTCGAGGGTTTCAGGGTGAAATCTTGTACTGCCATGTTCGATTCCTGATCCGTGATTCGTATCGGGTCCCGATCATCGCGCCTGCACCCAGGCGCTGGTCGCCCGGTCGACGCGATCGCGCGCCGCCTCGACATCCTCGCGAAGCTTCCGGACGCGTGCCCAGTATGCCGGGCTCAAGCGCGTGTGACCGTCCACGATTCCGAGGCGTTCCCCGGGCAAGGGCTCGAGCCCTGCCTGAAGCGCCTGCTCCGCGTTCTGCAATGCCTGGCGGGCCGCGACAAGCATTCCATAGGCCGAGTCGGCGCCGCTTGCCTGAGCCTTCGCCGCATCGCTCGCGTTCATGGCGCGGGCTTCGCGACGAGCGCGCATCGCGGCGTCGACCTCGGTGGGGGCCGGAGCAGGTTCGGCCAGTGTTTCTTCCAGCTTTCCTTTGATGTACTGATCCGTGAATCCAGACTGACTGTCGGTATACAGAGTCGTGCCGTCGGGCATCCGGTACTTGTAGACATGCTGTGCCAGCGCCGGCGTAGCGGCCAAGCCGAGCAGGGACCATGCGAGTGCGATGCGAGCGAGCTTCATCAGGCGTTCCTCCGGTACACTATCCGAGAATCTCCGAGGATGTCCGCGATCTTCCGCAATCTTGCGAAGCGCTTCCGCGCGAGAGCAACGACACTCGGCATGGGTCTCGGAATCGATTGCCTCAGGATGTATTCTGTACCAATTTTGGACGCCATTGGCGCGCGCCCCAGAGCTTACCAAGCCGCCAGACCATCGTAAAACGACTTGACAGTGAGAGCCCGATGAGCCGCTCGAAAACGATATCGACAAGCTTTTGGACGAAAATTCTCGCAATCGCCGCCGCCGTTCTTGTGCTGGACGCGTGCACTCCGACGAACTATGCCGCGCAACAGGAAGCCCAGACGCCGATGGCACCCGCCGCGCCGACCGACATCTTGACCGGGTCCCGGATGACGCTCCGCGTTCCGCTCACCCTACCGGCGAGCGGAGGCCCCCTGCTGTTCCAGAGCAATGCGATCGTGCCTTCGGGCAGCGTCGCCAGGAATGCGCCCTTCTGCCGCTTCGCAACCGCGGGCGCCGGCGTGCCGCGCACCCTCAAACCGGTGACATTCACTGTCCGCAACATCGACTACGACGACCGGACGTCGCGCGGTGGAAGCGCCCCGGTCAGCGTGACCCACTACCGGCTCGTCTCGGACCCGAAGCACGCCGGGTACGTGCTGAGCTGCCAATGGCCCGAGGGTGCTCCCGCGTTGGCGTTCGTGACGACCGACGAGGTCCAGGCGACCGTCAGCGCCTTTTTCGCCCTGGATGCCGTGAACTGACTAAGCCGGCCGTCTCGAGCCGCAACTCCTTCGGGCTTGCGGGCTGGCGTCCGCGACGCTCCGCGCCGACGGCAATCTCGCCCGACCGTGCAGCGTGCGCTTGTTCCGACTGGTCAGCGGTTCGGTCGCATATAATCCCGGCTCGACCGACACCGCGCGAGCGCGAGCCGACTGCACCCCGAAAATGTGCCGACTGTATGGCTTCCGCTCGAGCTACCCCCGGAAAGTCGAATGCGAGTTGATCCGAGCGGAGAACTCGCTGCTCGCGCAGAGCCTGAAGGACGCGCACGGTCATAGCCATCCGGACGGATGGGGTCTCGCCATCCACAACGGCAACACGCCGCGCGTCGTGCGGCAGGCCAAGGCCGCGAGCCAGAGCACGGCGTTTCGCTGGGTCTCGGCACAGGCTCACTCGTGCACCGTGCTCGCGCACGTGCGACGCGCGACGTTCGGCGACCTGCGGCCCGAGAACACGCATCCCTTCTCGCATGGCCGATGGCTCTTCGCCCACAATGGCACCCTTGGTGCGTTTCCGGTACTGCGCGACCGCATGCTCGCCGAGACGACGGCGGACCAGCGCAGAGCGATCCAGGGTCAGACCGACAGCGAGCATATCTTCCATTTCCTGCTCGCGCACATCGAAACTCAGCCGGAGAAATCCCTGGTCGATGCGGTGCGCCTCGGAGTGACCGGACTGATGGAGTGGGCACGGCGTGAAGCGCCGGAAGCGGAATTCGGATTGAATTTTCTACTAACGGACGGCCGGGAGAGCGTAGGCGCGCGAATCGGGCGCACGCTCTGGTATACGTTGCGGGATCGCATCCACCCATGTGAAGTGTGCGGCGGCGCACTGCACGTGGAGGGCGTGCCGCCGGACGACTACCACGCCATCGTGGTAGCGTCCGAGCCGATCACGCGCGGCGAGCCGTGGGAGTCTTTCGCGGAGGGTGCGATCTTCCGTATCGACCCCGGCGCGCGGATGCATGTCGAGGCACTTTGAGCGAAGCGCCCTTAGCGCGCGTTCTGGTTGGACAAGAAATCGAAGAGGAGCGACGGGGCGGATGTCCGGAATCATCGTGATCGGGGGCGGGATTGCCGGCCTCAGCTTTGCGCTGGGCCTGAAGCAACGGGGGATTGCCTGCCGGGTCTACGAAAGCGCGCCGGAAGTGAGGGAACTGGGCGTCGGCATCACGCTGCTTCCCCACGCCATGCGGGAGTTCATTGCGTTGGGCCTCGAAGACCGGTTGCGATCGGTGGGGATCGAGAACGAGGAAAGCGTCTTTTTCAACCGGCACGGCCAGTACATCTACAGGGAGCCGCGCGGTAGGTTCGCCGGTTACCCGTTTCCGGAGCTCGGTATCCATCGCGGAAAGCTGCACCGGATCCTCTACGAGGAGGCACGCGAGCGGCTGGGCGCCGACAGCGTGCTCATCGATCACCACTGCACCGGCATCGAGCAGGATGAGCACGGCGTGACGGCGTATTTCAACGACACCTCTTCGGGCGCCGCACGCGAGCCGGTCCGGGGTGAGATCGCCGTGGCCTGCGACGGCATCAATTCGGTTGTGCGTCGAAAATTCTATCCCGACGAGCAGGTGGCATTCTCGGGCATCAACACCTGGCGCGGCGTGACGCGTCGCAAGCCGATTCTGACCGGACGCAGCTACCTGCGCATCGGGTCCGTGGAAACCGGCAAGATGGTGATCTACCCGATCGTCGACAACGTGGACGGGGAGGGGAACCAGCTGGTCAACTGGATGGCCGAGGTGCGCCAGGCCGACGTGGAGATGAACGACTGGAACAAGCCGGGGCGGTTCGAGGATTTCTTGCCTCTCTACCGGAACTGGCATTTCGAGTGGCTTGACGTCGCGGAGCTGATCAGGGGCGCGGACCAGATTCTCGAATACCCGATGGTGGACAAGGATCCCGTGTCGCAATGGACGTTCGGCCGCATCACTTTCATGGGCGACGCGGCGCACCCCATGTATCCGCGCGGCTCGAACGGCGCGGCACAGGGCGTCATCGACGCGCGGACGCTCGCGGAGCTGCTGGCGGAGTCTGCCGAGCCTCGCGCTGCCCTGCGCGCCTACCAGGAGGCACGCCTGGAAGCGACCGCGCGAGTGGTGCGCACGAACCGCGAGTTTCCCCCGGACTACATCAACATCAAGGTCGAAGAGCTCACCGGCGGAGAGCCCTTCGACAGCATCGACGACGTCATCAGCCAGGACGAGCTCCGGGCGATATCCGAGCGGTACAAACAGATCGCCGGCTTTGCGCTCGACACCCTACAACCGGCCGGCTGACGCGCCCGCTCCCGGGCTCGGATCGATCGGCCAACCAGGACTCCCGAGCCTGTGACGATCGAAGGTGCGGCCCCGAGCGCCGGTCCAGAACCCAAAGTGGTCGGTCGGGGGCTGATGCTCTTTCTAGCCGTGACCGTCCTGGCCACGGCCGGAAGCATTCACTTTCAGACGCCGCTGCTCGCCGAGTTTGGCCGCGTGTTCAATGCGGACGCTGCGACGGTGGGCTGGGTGCCGACGCTGTCGTTGAGCGGCTTTCTCACCGGAACCCTGTTCCTCGTTCCGCTCGGGGACCGCTACGACAAGCGATGGATCATCCTGGTGAAGTTCTGCTGCCTGATGGCGTCCGTTTTCGTGATCGCGGTGGCGCCGACGCTGACGGTGCTCGCGGCAGCGAGCTTTGCAGCAGGCGTGAGCGCCAGCGTCTCGCAGGACATCCTTGCGCTTGTGGCAGAACTGGTCGAGCCGGCGGAGCGCGGGCGAGCAATCGGCACCGCGCTCTCCGGACTCTTCATCGGGATCCTGCTTGCGCGCGTGGGCTCGGGCGCAATGGCTTCGCTCATCGGCTGGCGCTGGACCTACGTGCTATACGGGGTTCTGCTAACAGGCTTCCTGCCGGTGCTGCTCACGCGCCTTCCCAGCGCGGGATCGGGGACGGGCCTCGCCTACGGCGCACTCATGCGATCGCTCCTCGCGATGTGGCGCGAGCGCGCGGAGCTGCGCCGGGCATCGATCATCCAGTTTCTGCTGGGAATCTGCTATGGCGGATTCTGGGCCACCCTCGCGCAGATGCTCGAGGCGCTGCACGGTCTGGGACCCGCGTACGCGGGCTTGATCGGCATTCCCGGCGCGGCCGGTGTGCTCATCGCGCGTTCCGCGGGTCGCTGGATGGACCGTAGCGGCGTGCGGCCGGTCGTCTCGGCCGGCGCGGCCCTGGTCATCGTCGCATTTCTGGTGTTCGGGATGGCAGGTCTCACGGTCGTGGCTGTGGTCGCTGGCGCGGCATTGCTCGATTGCGGATTGCGTACGGCGATGGTCGCCAATCAGGCTTACGTCATCGGTCTCGACCCGGCAGCACGCAGTCGCTCGAACACCGTGTATGCCGTTCACGTCTGGGGCGGCAATGCGACCGGTGCGTTGGTCATGACCCTGACCTTGACGCTCGTCGGCTGGCTCGGCGTGTGCGCTCTAGGTGTTGTGGCGGCGAGCGCGGCGCTGGTTGTCCAGCGCACCGCCCGGCCGGCCGCGTCGGTCAGGGCGTAAAGGTTCCGGCGCGAACTCGCGCGACGAATTCGGCGAGCGCCGCGCCGATCTCGTGCGGGCAATCTTCCTGGAGGTAGTGCTTGGCAGGCACGGTGATCTCGCGCTGGTTGGGCCAGGTCCGGCAGAAATCGCGCGCGGCGCCGGCCAGTCCGTGCCCCATCTCCGCATTGACGAACAGCTTGGGCAACGTCTTGCTCCCGGCGAGCCAGTCGCTGTAGCGCTTGATCAGTGGGAAGTTATCCGCCGGCTCTCCATCGAACACGATCTCGCGTGGCCAGAGCAGCGTCGGGAGTCGGGATTCACCGGGCGTTTCGAACGGCGCCCGGTACACTGCCTTCTCGGCATCGGTGAGCTTGCGCACGACACCCGCCTCGAACAGCATCTTTTCGATGAAGAAGTTGTCTTCGAGCACCATCTTTTCGCCTTCCTTGCCGCGGAGCGCCTTGAAGACCGGCACGCGCTCCGGGGGAAGGTCTGTCCAGAGCCGTGGGCGAACCATGGCCTCCATGTAGGCGATGGCGGAGACCTGATCGGGGAAGCGGCACGCGCGATAGAAGCCGAGCGCCGCACCCCAGTCGTGGACGACCAGGATCACCCTGCGCGTGAGGTCGAGGCTTTCGAACCACGCGTCCAGATAGGCGATGTGATCGGCATAGCGGTAAGCAAGGCGCGGCGATCGGCCTGACTGGCCGTGCCCGATCAGATCGGGGGCGAGACAGCGGCCGAGGCTCTGAACGTGCGGAACGACATTGCGCCACAGGTACGAAGATGTCGGGTTGCCATGCAGGAAGACGATCGGGTCGCCGGCGCCGACATCCACGTACGCCATTTCGCTGTCGAGCGTCTTGAGGCGCTTCATCGGGTAAGGAAACGCGGCGGAGATGGGCTGCTTGGTCATCGTGTCTTTCCGGAAGGGGGGGCGCTGCGCGTCAAGGGTACGAACCGGACGGGAATCGTTTTCTTGGTCGTGGTGGAGCCGTCTTCGTTCTTTTCGATGACGAGCAGTTCCTGCACGTCCCATCGTCCTCCTACGGGAATGACCAGCCGTCCACCCGGCTTCAATTGCTCGATGAGCGCCGGCGGCACCTCGGGGGCCGCAGCCGTCACCAGGATGCTGTCAAACGGCGCTACCTCGGGCCAGCCGTGGTAGCCGTCACCGATGCGCGGGTGAACATTCCGGTAGCCCGCAGCTTGAAGATTCACGGCGCCCTGCTTGCCGACCGCTTCCACGATCTCGATCGTGTAGACCTCTGCGGCGAGCTCGGCGAGCACGGCGGCCTGGTATCCCGAGCCGGTGCCCACCTCGAGCACCACGTCGCCGGGCTTGGGCGCAGCGAGCTCGGTCATCAGCGCAACGATGTAGGGCTGGGAGATCGTCTGTCCGTGACCGATCGGCAGGGGCCGATTCTCATAGGCGTAGCGCACTTCGTCGAACGGAACGAATCGGTGACGCTCGACCTTGCCCATCGCCGCCATGACCGCTTTGCTGAAGGCGGGATACCCGGTCTCGAATCCGGTTGCGCGGGCCATGGCCGCGATCTCCCTCAGCAGCGCGGCTCGCTGCGCGGCGTGTGGGTCCTGCGAATCAGCCGATGTCGAAGTGGAAAATCCCATGACTGCTGCCAAGACGAAGGGACGGATGAGCCTCATGCGCTCGAGTGACCTCCAGTGCCCATGCTACGACCATCCGGGTGGAACCGAGCGGGTTCGGGGAGGGCGCACGCGGACAGGGCAGCCGGATTCGCGGGATAAGGCTCGAGAAAGCGCGAGCATCTTGAAATAAATATATGTCTTTACAAGTGGTTAATACGCATATCTAATGTAAATTCTTGATCCGATTGAGGGCGTTTGGGAGGCTTTTGTCAGCCCAATCCGCCGAACCTCGCGTAGAAGTAGGAAGCGGCCTGGGGCAAGGGGCCGTCCGGCGTCTGCAGCGTGGCCATCAGATGCTGCTCGGTCAGGCGCTGGGTGGCCCGATAGAGGTCGCGGCACAGCTTCCGGGCGGCCGAGCCGGGCCATTCACCAGGCAGCAACTCATCCGGAAGCAGCGGATCGCGCAATATCACCCGCCGATATTCGTGGATGAGCAGGGTACGCAACATGAAGCACTGCTCGGGATCCAGATCCTGCGAGGCGTGCTGTTCGATGGCGGGCAGCACCGGCCTGAAATGCGTCAGGAATGCCCGATAATCGCGCTCGAGCCGCGCGAGATCCCAGGCCGACCGGATCGCATCGGTGAGCGCCGCCCCGTTGCCGCCGAAGCCGTGAGTGGCATGCATGACCAGCACAAGGGGCTCGGCGCGATGTTCGGCGAGGATCGCTGCGACCGATTCGGCATCGATGGTCGGGTGAGCCAGGACGCCCGCGGCGAGCCGGCCAAACCCGATCCAAGCCAATTCGTCTCGCAGCGCCTTGCGCTTGGACCCTGAAAGCCGATCACCCGACTCGATCACGAGGCACCAGCGTCCGTCCCAGGTGCCCCGGTCCGCGCCATAGATCTTCCGGAACGCCGCCTCGAACCGGCGGCGGCCGCTTTCGGTCAGGGTGTAATGGCTGCGGCGGCCGACTTGCTCACCCCGCAGCCAATGCTCGCGGGTGAGGCGGAAGACCGTCGTTCGCACGGCCCGCTCGTTGATTCCGAACGGGGCAAGCAGCTTGATCAGTCCCCCGAGCCAGACTGTGCCGCCGTGTGGGGCAATCGCGTCGCCGAAGACGGTCACGACCAGAGATTTCGCGCGCAGCGGGCGTGACTGCAGATGGTTCTGCAGGATCTCGTCGACCGCGCGAATCTTCATTCCGGCATCGGGGAAGCGAGTTTTCCCGCGATTCCTTCAATCCTTCGGCCGCAGATCAATCACGCGCCGGGCCTTGCCTTGCGAGCGCTCGATCTTTCCGGGGTCGCGCACCTGCACTTGGGCGGTCACGCCGACGTAGCTCTTGACGATGTGCTGGACGTGTCGCTCGATCTCCGCCCGCTCGGCGTCCGGCATGCGGCCCCCGAGATCCTGGCGCATCTCGACGAAGATGGTCATGTCGTCCAGCGGGCCCTCGCGCTTGACCTCGATCAGGTAGTGTGGCGCGAGCTTCGGCTCCTTCACGAGGAGTTCCTCGATCTGGGTCGGGAAGACGTTCACACCCCGGATGATCAGCATATCGTCGCTGCGCCCCGTGATGCGGCCCATCCGCCGCATGGTGCGGGCGGTGCCGGGGAGCAACCGTGTCAGGTCCCGCGTGCGGTACCGGACGATAGGCAATGCCTCCTTGCTGAGCGAGGTGAACACGAGCTCCCCCGGCTCGCCGTCGGGCAATGTTGCGCCGGTCGCGGGGTCGATGATCTCCGGGTAGAAATGGTCTTCCCAGATCGTGAGGCCGTCCTTGGTCTCGATGCACTCCTGCGCGACGCCCGGGCCCATGACTTCGGAAAGACCGTAGATGTCGATCGCATCCAGTCCCATTCGCTTCTCGATCTGCTCGCGCATCGACTCGGTCCACGGCTCGGCGCCGAAGATCCCGATGCGGAGCGAGCTGGCTGCCGGGTCGAGTCCCTGGCGCTCGAATTCGTCGGCGATTGCCAGCATGTAGGACGGGGTGACCATGATGATCTCGGGCTTGAAGTCGACGATGAGCTGGACCTGCCGCTCCGTCATGCCTCCGCCGACCGGAATCACGGCGGCGCCCAGTGTCTCCCCGCCGTAGTGGGCGCCCAGGCCGCCCGTGAAGAGTCCGTAGCCGTACGCGACGTGGATCTTGTCGGTGGACCTCCCACCCGCCGCGCGGATCGATCGCGCCATGCAGTGCGACCACGTATCGATGTCGCGCTGCGTGTAGCCCACCACGGTCGGCTTGCCGGTCGTGCCGCTCGAAGCATGGATGCGCACGATTCTTTCCATCGGCACGGCGAACATCCCGAACGGGTAGTTCTCCCGCAGGTCCTGCTTAGTCGTGAAAGGAAATCTTGCCAGGTCTGCGAGCGTCTTCAGATCGTCTGGACGGACGCCGTGATCGTCGAACTTTCGCCGGTAGTGCGGGACGTTTTCGTAGGCATGCGAGAGACTCCATCTGAGGCGCTCCAGCTGCAGGGCGCGCAGCTCGTCGACGCTCGCCTTTTCGATGGGTTCGAGTTGATCGTGTGGGGTCATGCTCTACTCCTGACGTGCGCGTTGTCCTGGACTCGCTCCGGGACCACCCTGATCGACAGCGCCAGTGAATCAGGCCACTGCGATGCTCGCTTTATCCCAGATCAAATGCCGGTCGCGGGGGGGCGAATCGGTTTCGCTCACCTTCCCTCGAATCGGGGCGACCGCTTTTCGAAGAATGCGGTCACGCCCTCGCGGTAGTCGGTGGTCCGGCCGAGCTCGCGCTGCAGATCGCGCTCGAGGTCGAGCTGCTGGTCGAGTGAATTCAGGGCAGAGGCCTGCATTGCCTGCTTGATCGCGGCGAGCCCCCGGGTCGGCTGCGTGGCGAAGTGGCGCGCCAGCGCGCGCGAGTCTTCCACAAGCCGCACGTCGTCGACACACTTCCAGATCAGCCCCATGCGCTCGGCCTCTTCGGCGGAGAGCCGGTCGCCGAGCAGTGCCAGACCCAATGCGCGTGCGGTTCCGATGAGGCGGGGCAGGAAATACGTTCCTCCGGAGTCAGGCAAGAGACCCAGCTTGCAGAAAGCCTGGATGAAGCTCGCCGAACGGCCTGCAAGCACGATATCGCATGCGAGGGCGACATTCGCGCCGGCACCCGCTGCAATGCCGTTCACTGCGCAGACGACGGGCTTTGGCAATGCGCGCAACCGACGCACGAGCGGGTTGAAATTGGCGTCGAGAGACGCGCCCAGATCGGGGGGTGGCGCATCCGGCGCCGTGCGGCGCTCGGAAAGATCCTGACCCGCGCAGAACGCCCGGCCCGCACCAGTGAGCAGCACCGCGCGCACGTCTTCGCGTGGCCCGACTTCGTCCAGTGCATCGCGCAACCGCTGATGCATTTCCGGATTGAAGCTGTTCAACCGCTCCGGTCGATTCAGCGTGACCATCGCGTAGCCATCGGCGATCTCGAGCCGGATGCTGGGTTCGCTCATGCGATCTCCGTCTGCTGCATAGGTTCGAAAGATTATCTCAAGGTGTCTACCGTCGTCGATCCACGACGTCGAAAGGTCGTCACGCCCAGGGCGGAAACTTGTCACGTCATAAGGGGTAGCTGGACGCATCAGGTGAAATTTTGCCGCGCGCCTCTATGAGGGGCGCCCATACTGAGCACGTCCCCTGGAAGGTTGTCTTCATGTCTCACCGCGAATTCTGCTGCAACGATCTTCCCCCGAAAGGTCTCGTGTTCAGCATGAGCACGTTCGCTGTGCTGCTCGGCCTGGGCGTCTTGGCGCTCGGATATGGCCTGCTTCCCATGGACATGGACTGGCTGCGCGCGCCGCGCTGGATCGTGGTTGGCGCCGGTGTCATGTTCATATTCGGCGGCATCGCCATCTCGCTCGTCACGCTGCCGGCGCACCGGCGCGAACGTTCGCAACAGACCTGACGGCATCCCCGTCCGCGCGTTCGGATCCGTGAACGCCGCGACAGGACTCGATCGATAGAGCATCTGCCGGTACGCGACGTCGTGCCGCGGCAGTATCGCTCATGCTGTCGCGCTCGACGGCCATCGCGCCCGATGGGAATCGTATGAGCCATTAGGTACTTACGACCACCGCACGGTCGATTGAGCCGGCGCCTTGCGGCCCCGCCGCAGGCCTACTTATACTGGGGCCGGGATCGCGCCACCCAGAGAGCGCGACCACAGCACAATGGAGGGGTCAATGGGCTCGCACTCGACCGAGGCGATCCGGGGTGTTGCGCTTGTCGGACACACGGGTTCCGGAAAAACCCTGCTCGCCGAGGCGTTGCTGCATCAGGCCAAGGCCATCCCTACGATGGGCACGATCGAGCGCGGATCCACGTGCTGCGATTTCGACGTGCTGGAGAAGGAGTACCAGCATTCACTGCGCTCGGCCGCGGTCCATTTCGAGACCGACGGGACGTGCATCCATCTGGTCGACACGCCCGGGGCGCCGGATTTCCTCGGGCAGTCGATCGGTAGCCTGGCCGCCGTCGACACGGCCGCCGTGGTCATCAACGCGCAGACGGGCATCGAGCTCATCACGACGCGCATGATGCAATGGGCCGAGGCTCTGAAGCTGTGCAGGATGATCGTCGTCAACCGCATCGACGGCGAAGCGGTCGATCTGCCCGGGCTCGTCGAGCGGATTCAGGAAGCGTTCGGAAAGGAGTGTCTGCCGATCAATCTGCCCGCGGAAGGCGGTAAGCGCGTCGTGGACTGCTTTTTCAATCCTTCCGGCGATTCGGACTTCTCGTCTGTGGAGCAGGCGCACAGCGCACTGGTCGACCAGGTGGTCGAGGTGGACGAGGAGCTGATGGCGGTCTACCTCGAGAAGGGCGAGATTTCACCGGAAGAGCTGCATGCCCCTTTCGAGGAGGCGCTCCGTGAAGGACATCTGATCCCGATCTGCTTCACGTCCGCGAAGACCGGCGTCGGCGTGAAGGAGCTGCTCGACATCCTGGTCAAGCTCGCACCCAACCCGGCCGAGGGCAATCCGCGGGCCTTCCTGCGGGGCGAGGGGAGCGATGCGGAGGAGTTTCATGCCGAGCCCGACCCGGCGAAGCATGTGATCGCCCATGTGTTCAAGGTGGCCGTGGACCCTTTCATGGGCAAGCTTTCGTACTTCAGGGTGCACCAGGGCACGGTCACGAAGGACAGCCAGCTCTTCATCGGCGATGGCCGCAAGCCCTTCAAGGTCGGCCATCTGTTCATGGTCAAGGGAAAGGATCTCGTCGAGGTGCCCGATGGGGTGCCCGGCGACATCTGCGCCGTCGCGAAGGTGGACGAGATTCAGTTCGACAGCGTGCTGCACGATTCGCACGACGAGGACCACATCCATCTGCGGCCGCTCGAGTTTCCCGACCCGATTTTCGGGCTGGCGATCGAGACGACGAAACGGGGAGACGAGCAGCGGCTCTGGGACGTTCTCGACAAGCTCTCGGCGGAGGACCCATGCATCGAGGTCGAGCGCGTCAAGTCCACGAACGAGACGGTGGTGAAGGGGCTGGGGGAGCTACACCTTCGCACGCTGCTCGAGCGCATGTTGAGCCAGTACAAGCTCGAGGTGAAGACGCATCCGCCGCGCATCGCATACCGCGAGACGATCACCGCGCCCGCAGAGGGTCATAACCGCCACAAGAAACAGACCGGCGGCGCCGGACAGTTCGGCGAAGTCTACCTGCGCATCCAGCCACTCGCGCGCGGTGCGGGTTTCGAGTTCGTCGACGAGGTGAAGGGTGGAGCGATTCCCGGGCAGTTCATTCCCGCAGTGGAAAAGGGTGTGCACCAGGTGCTCGAGTCCGGCGCGATAGCCGGGTATCCCATGCAAGATGTTCGTGTGACTGTCTACGACGGGAAGAGCCACCCGGTCGATTCGAAGGAGATTGCGTTCGTCTCGGCGGGTCGCAAGGCGTTCCTGGAGGCCGTCGGAAAGGCGCGCCCGATCGTGCTAGAGCCGATCGTGAACATCTCGGTCACGGTTCCCGAGAGCGCCATGGGAGACATAACCGGTGACCTCGCCGCCAAGCGGGGACAGATCACGGGAACCCAGTCTCAATCGGGCGGCATGCTCACGATCTCCGGGCACGTGCCGCTTTCGGAGTTGACGACCTACCAGTCGCGACTGAAGTCGGTCACGGGCGGCGCCGGCTCTTACAGCATCGCCTTCAGTCATTACGAACCCGTGCCGCCGAACGTTCAGCAACAGCTGGTCGGCCAGTTCCACGCGCCGGCGAGCGAGGACTAGGCGTTTCTCGACGAAGGGCTTGGGGTCACGCGTCCCCGCTTCGGTGTGCCTCGGCGAGCGGGTAGAGGAGCCCGGCCAGGGACACGAGATCATGGCGATTGTGCTCCAGGACCCTGGGAAGGGGCGCCGAATCGCCGAAGCGCATGAAGCGCCTGAATACCTCCGGCACCTGACTGCCCGGTAAGTCGTCGACGCGAGAGAAGCCGAGGGCGCGCTCCTCGGCGGTGCGCAGCCGGCAATCGGGCCAATCGCGGCGAAAAGCCCGGCGTACCGGGTGCAGCAGATCGATATGCTCGAGCCCGCCTAGCGGATCCTGCCCGCGCAGGAGTCGCGCGCGGGTACGGATGAGCGGCGCATCGAAGCTCTTGCCGTTGTAGGAAACGAGGCAGCTTCCCGCAGACGCGAACGAGCGGATCTCGTCGAGCAATGCCGACTCGGCCGCAAAAGTGGTGATCAGAAGTTGCCGGATTCGCAGGACTTCGCGATCGAAGCGCGCGAGCCCGACGATGAAGGCGATCGTCCCGGTGCCGCCGGCGAGCCCGCTGGTCTCGGTGTCGAAGAACACCATCCGCTCCGGATCGCAGGTGTGGGCACCGAGCGATTCGAGGAGGCAGGGCGCAGAAGACCGCGCAAGGTCGAGTCGGACATGGCCTTGAGCATGGCAGAGGGGCAGACGGCGTTCCACCAGGAGAAGCTGCGGCGCGAGCCAACGGCCGCTGGTGATCCGCGCGAGATCCGGAGTGCGATGCGCTCGCGCATCGGAGAGCGCGCGGCGTCGCGTGCGCGCGATTCGCTCCGCGAGGGTGGGCGGAAGGGTTGCTGCCGGCTGCGGCGCCATGGCACGGGGGGTGGCGGAAGTGCCGGAGGACGGCCGCAGCCGCAGCAACCGATCGCGCAAGTCGGTAGCAGGCGCCGACACGCTCGAGTCCGGGTGCAGGGGTTCTAGCGCATTCATCGTGCGTTACTGGACGGCGCGGGCATCCGGCTGCTGCAGGGGCGTCGACGCTTCCTGCAGGAGATCGAGCACGCGAAGGGCGGCAGCGCGGGGCGACGATTCCCGGGACCGGGAGTCGGCGAGGACCGGCCCCACGCAGGCAGGACAGCCGTCCTTGCAAGCGCAGTGCGCAACGAGATCGGTGGCGCGGCCGATGACCTCGCCGCGCAGGTCGAATAGAGGCGCCGACATACCGATTCCGCCCGGATAGTTGTCGTACAGGAAGATTGCCGGTCGAAACGCGACGGCCCCTCGGGCGATATCGAGCTCGGTGCCATCCGCTGCGCGGGCATTCGGCCGCCCGCCCGGTCCGACGACCGCCGACCATTCGCCGTTGCCGTCTCCGACCGCCCGTCCTATGTCGCGCGTCTCCGCGAGCGAGAGCAACGCGGCGATGTGATGCAGCGCGTACGCGGCGCCGAGAAAGCCATCGAGCGCTTCGTGGCGAGTCCCGAACGTCCGCTCGAGCGCTTCCGGCCGCGCTTCCCACCACACGGCCGTGGTGTGCATCTCCTGATCGGGCAGGTTCACATTTCCATACCCGATGTTCTCGTGGGTGTAGTAGCGGATTTTCTTGTAGCCGGCGACGCGTCGCACGACGTGTACTTCCCCGTGGGCGCAGCGCGCGCGCGCCTGCTCGTCCGCATCGAACTCGGCGAGGATCTTGAGCCGGGTGTAGTCGATAGCGTCGGTATAGTAATCGGCGTGGACCCGCCGCAAGTAGGCCTTGCGACCGACCCAGTCGAGCTTCTCCACCTGCCAGGGCGCCGACTGGATCATGTAGATTGCGCCCTCGTAGAGCGTGACTGCCGCGCTGGAATAATCCACTTCTGCGATCACGTTGCGGCGACCGTCGGTGACGTCGATCGCGACGAAGTTTCCCTCCGCCAAGGCGCGCAGACTGACGCTGTTTGCAGGGTAGCTGTCGGTGATCCAGTGCCAGTTCGCGCCTTCGCGGTGGACCACGCCTTCGCCGGCCAGGTAGTCGAGCGCGGCGCGGAGATCCTCGCCACCAAAGCTTTCGCCATCGCGAAACGGCAACTCGAAGGCGGCGCACCGGACATGGTCCATCAGGATGAGCAGCTGATCGGGATCGATCCGGGCGTGCTCGGGGCTCGCGCCGAGGAAGAACTCCGGATGTCGAGCGAGATACTGGTCGAGCAAATTGGACGAGGCGACGAGGACGCCGAGCGCTGTCCGCTGACGGCGTCCGGCGCGGCCGAAGCGCTGCATTGCGCCCGCCACCGACCCGGGATAGCCGTTCAGCACGCAGACGTCGAGCGCACCGATGTCCATGCCGAGTTCGAGCGCCGAGGTCGATACGACACAGTCCAGACCCCCGGCACGGAGTTTGCGCTCCTTGTCACGGCGCTCTGTCGGGAGATAGCCGCCACGGTAGGCGGCCACGCGCGCGGGGAGGCGCGGATCGGCGTCGAACACGTCCTTGAGATACTTGGTCAGCACCTCGACCTCGAGGCGCGAGTTCGCGAAGACGATCGTCTTCAGTCCGAGCTTCACGGCGAGGCGCGCGATGCGGGTCGATTGCGAACGCGCCGATGCGCGCAGCCCGAGCTCGGCATTGCGCACCGGTGGATTCCAGACCATGAGGACCTTCTTGCCCTGTGGGGCGCCGCTGTCTGCGACCACCGCCACCGGCTCGCCAAGCAGGCGCTCGGCAAGCTGGCCCGGATTGGCGATCGTGGCGGAGCAGAGAATGAAGAGCGGATCGGACCCGTAAAACCGGCAGATGCGTCTGAGACGGCGCAGGACGTTCGCCATGTGCGAGCCGAACACACCCCGGTAGGTGTGAAGCTCGTCGATCACGACGTAGCGCAAGGTCTCGAAGAACTGCGCCCACTTGGTATGGTGGGGCAGAATGCCCGTGTGCAGCATGTCCGGATTCGACACGACGACGTCGCCGTGCGTGCGCACGGCGCGTCGCGCATCGCCGGGCGTGTCGCCGTCGAAGGTGCACGCACGCACGCCGAGGGCGCCGGCCGCGTTGAGCTCGAGGAGCTCGGCGACCTGATCCTGGGCGAGCGCCTTGGTGGGGAACAGGTAAAGCGCCTTGACGCGGGTGCCGGCCACTGCGTTCAACACCGGCAGGTTGTAGCAGAGCGTCTTTCCCGAGGAAGTCGGCGTGACGACCACGGTGTGTCGCCCGGAGGAAACGTGATCCCAGGCCTCGCGCTGATGCGTGTAGAGCTGCGTGATGCCACGCGCACGCAGGGCGGTGACGATGCGCGCATCGAGACCCGGCGGGAATTCGGCATGACGCGCGGTCCGGGCCGGAATGACCAGCTCGCCGGCGATCCGCTCCGGGTGTCGGTGCGCAAGCAAGGCGATCAGCGTCTCGGCACGATGCTTCGTGTCACCCGGTAGGGGATACGCGGCGAGTTCCGCGTCAACCAAATCGATCTGTTTCTCGGGAAGCGGCGCCGCAGGCGTCTTGGCCGGTTGAGTGGATGGTCGCGTGAGTGGTTGCGCCGCGCGGTGTATCCCGTCGAATGCTTCCATCGTCCCTCCCGGTAGCAGTGGGGGGAGCATGCGGAAGCGACAAGCTCACTGGATGAGCCAGCCCGCCTGCGCGGGCGCGATTATTTCGGTGTGCCGTTCGGCGTCACGAGCACCTTGCCGGTACGACGATAGGCATTGGCCTTCGCGGCCGCTCGGGCGATTTCTTCGATCGGATAAGTCGCCTCGACCGGGACGTGGAGCGAGCCCTCCGCGACGCGGCCTGCGAGCATTTCGTACATGCTGCGAATCTCTGCGGGCGCCATGCGCTGCAATGACGGCACCAGCCAGAAGCCGGTGAGCCGGAGTCGCTTGAAGACCGTCTGATGGCCGGTGAGCTGCGGGTTCTCGCCCGAGAGAAGCCCGTAGTTGACGATGGTCCCCTCCTCGGCAAGGCAGTCCCCGAGCCGCACGACCTGGGTGCCACCGACGGCATCGATCGCGAGGCGGATCGCCGCGCCCTGCGTGGCGTCTCGCACGCGTTCGCCGAGATCCGGACCGTCCACGACTACGACGTCGCCGCCGAGCGCGACGAGTTCATCGGCGAGGCCCTCCCGCCGGACGACGTTGACGGTACGCAAGCCTGCAGCCTTGGCGAGACGGATCAAGCAGTGACCGACGCCCGAGTTCGCGGCGTCCTGGATCAACCAGTCGCCGGGCTTCAGATCGACATACTGCGTCATCATGAGATGCGCGGTGGGCGGATTGACCTTCAGCATCGCGAGCTGCAGCGGATCGACATTCGCGGACACCTTCACCAGCTGGGCGCCCTTGACCTTCTTGCGCTGGACCCAGTTCTCGCGATCGAGTGGAATGACGAGATCGCCCTCGGCCAGACCTCGGACGTCGCGGCCCAGCGCGGTCACGCGGCCGACGCATTCCGCGCCGAGCCGCGCCGGTAGCGGGGGCCGCACGGCATAGCGTCCTTCGACGGTCAGGAGGTCGGCCGGATTGATGGGAAAAGCCAGCACGTCGATCACCGCTTCGTCCTGCGCCGGTGCGCCGACATCGTCGACTTCCACGCAGCGAAGGACGTCCTCGGGTCGTCCGAAAGCGGCAAATTGAGCGATCTTCATTCTCGGTCGGACTTCTTCAGTCGAATCGGACGGGTTTTCTCACGCCGGTGTGCACATGCAGCTCGAACACGTCGGGACGCGAATAGTGTCCCACGGCGTCGAAGTTGCGCCGCGCCGCAGCGATCTGCGCCGGATCGACTTCAGCGTACAGGATACCGACCTCCTTGCGCAGCGGACCGGCGCTGATCTTGCCGCCCGGGGCGACCACGACCGAATCGCCCTGGTTGACCCATTCCGCGGCATCCGGATAGAGCGTCGTCTTGCCGGGAAAGCTGTCCGGGATATCGCCCGCGCGCAATACGTTCCCGCTTCCCACGACCCAGCATCGGCCCTCTCGGGCGATGTGCTGCAGCGATCCGATCCATCCGTCGCCGTTGTCGTACGTCGGCGCGATGTAGATCTCGACGCCCTGTGCGTACAGCGCATAGCGCGCGAGGGGCATGTAATTCTCCCAGCAGATTAGCGTGCTGACGCGTCCAACGGGCGTGTCCACTGCTCGGAGGCCCGAGGCATCGCCGAACCCCCACACCATTCGCTCGGGATTCGTCGGCATGAGCTTGCGATGCCTGTTGAGCACTGTTCCGTCGGGGCCGATGATCGCGATCGTGTTGTACAGCGTGCTGCGGCCCAGGTCGCTTTCACGCTCGTTCAAGCCGCACACCACCGTCACACGGTGGCGCTTGGCAGCTGCGCAGAGCGGGGCGAGGTCTCCGCGGTCGATATCGACGGCATTCTCGATCAGGGAGCCGTAAAGGGCATCGCTCTGCTTCATGTCACCCCCTGGCCGCAACCGCCAGATCCACGCCGGATATCCCGGTACGAACGCTTCGGGAAAGATCACCAGACGGGCGCCGGAGGCGACCGATTCGTCGAGAAGTTTCAAGGCTCGCTCGATCGTCGCGTGACGATCCAGCAGGACGGGGGGGTGCTGAACGACGGCAATCTTGACCACGGAATGGCTCTCACAGAAGTAGTTGAAAAGAGTGCGCGAAGGCCTGAAATGGCGCCCCAGAGGTGGCGCGTGGCTTCGGAGGCCGCCGCAGGGTAGTCCACCCGAACTTAGCATCCCGCGCACCGCTTCGCGCCGTGCGTCCATCCGGCTGACTATTTCCCTTCCGCCTCAGAGGGATAGCAGCAGGGCTTGATTGCGGCGGATCGGAGGCCATGTAAGGCTTGTCAAATGGACTCGTAGCCCGGCCCCACGCCGGGCGTCACAGACAGAGCGCATCGACCTATGACGACTCGACACCCGCGTAGCTGGATGTGGGCGCAGGCCCTCCAGATGCTGGACGAAGCCGACCGGCTTCAGCGCCGCTTCTTTACGGAAGTGGGAGGCCGCGAGCATGCCGCGCCCACGTGGGAGCCGCCGGTCGACGTATTCAGCGCGGGAGATGAAATGTGGCTCTTCTTTGCCGTACCGGGCGTGGCGGTAGAGCAAGTCCAGGTGCTCGTGGACCCTGACGGCGCACTGGTGGTCCGAGGCGAGCGCCAGCTGCCTGTCGTCGCGCGCACGGGAAGCATTCGGCGCCTCGAGATCCCGCATGGCCGATTCGCACGGCGCGTGCCGTTGCCGCCCGGCCGGTTTGAGCTATTCGCGCAGCAGTTCGATCGCGGGTGCCTCGTGATCGGGTTGCGGCGCATCGCGTGAGGGAAGCCATGATGATGAACCTCGAACACGGTACGACAGGGCAGACGACTCCGCCCGCCCCGGATCAGGCCGTCCCTCAGGCGCCGCAAGTGACGATCCCCGAGGACGCGCTGGTGCTCGTGCCGGTGCGCAACCTGGTACTGTTTCCGGGCATGATCTTGCCCGCGACGATCGGGCGGGAGGCATCCCTCGCGGCGGCCCAGTACGCGGTGAAGAACGACCGGCCGGTGGGGTTGCTCCTGCAGCGCGATCCGACGATCGACGCACCCCAGCCCGAAGACCTCTATTCCGTGGGCACCGTCGCGCAGGTCCTGCGCTACGTGACGACCCCCGACGGCTCCCACCATATCGTCTGCCAGGGCGAGGCGCGGTATCGCGTCGTCGAATTTCTGTCGGGATACCCGTTTCTCGTCGCTCGCGTCGAGCAGCAGCGCGACGCCGAAGGGATGGGAAAGGAGCTCGAGGCGCAACTCTTCCAGCTGCGAGAGCGCGCTGTCGAGGCGCTGGAGCTCCTGCCGCAAACGCCGCAGGAGCTCTTGCAGGCGGTGCAGGCCTTCAAGTCGCCGGCTCCGCTGGCTGACCTCATCGCGGGATTCATGGACGTCGCCGCCCCCGAAAAGCAGGCTGTGCTCGAGACTTTCGACGTGGCCGCACGGGTCGACAAGGTCCTCGAGATGCTTGCGCACCGCATCGAGGTGCTCAAGATCTCGCGGGAGATCGACACGCGAACGAAGGCGACCATGGACGAGCGCCAGCGCGAGTACGTCCTGCGGGAACAGCTCCGCCAGATCCAGAAGGAGCTCGGCGAAGGCGAAGGCGCCGGCCAGGAGCTCGCCGAGCTCCGCGAGGCCGTCGACAAGGCGGGCATGCCGGAGGAGACGCTCGCGCATGCAAAGAAGGAGCTCAAGCGGCTGGAACGCATGCCCGAGGCGTCGGCCGAGTACTCGATGGCGCGCACCTATCTCGACTGGCTGGTCGAGCTGCCGTGGTCGAAGACCACCGAGAGCACGATCGACATCGCCGAGGCCCGCCGCATTCTCGACGAAGACCACTTCGGGCTGGAGAAGGTCAAGCGGCGCATCATCGAGTTCCTGGCCGTGCGCAAGCTCAACCCCGACGGTCACGGGCCGATCCTGTGCTTCGTCGGCCCGCCAGGCGTCGGCAAGACCTCGCTGGGCCAGAGCATCGCCCGCGCGCTCGGCCGCAAGTTCGAGCGCGTCGCGCTCGGCGGCGTCCACGACGAGGCCGAGATCCGCGGCCACCGGCGCACCTATATCGGTGCGCTGCCCGGCGTCATCATCCAGGGCATCAAGAAGGCCGGCACGCGCGACTGCGTGATGATGCTCGACGAGATCGACAAGGTGGGTGCCAGCGTGCATCACGGCGATCCGTCCTCTGCGCTGCTCGAGGTGCTCGATCCCGAGCAGAACAAGGCGTTCCGCGACAACTATCTCGGGGTGCCCTTCGATCTGTCGCGCGTGATCTTCATCACCACCGCGAACATGCTGGACACGATTCCGGGTCCGCTCCGCGATCGCATGGAGATCATTCATCTCCCGGGTTACACCGCGGAGGAGAAGCTCGAGATTGCGAAGCGGTATCTGGTCCGCAGGCAGGTCGAGGCGAACGGTCTCAAGCCCGGCCAGGCGACGATCACCGATGCCGCGATCACGGCGATCATCCGGGACTACACTCGCGAGGCCGGCGTGCGCAACCTCGAGCGCGAGATCGGATCGGTGCTGCGTAACGCGGCGACGCGCATCGCGGAAGGAAACGTCGAGACGGTTGCAATTGACAGCGCGGATCTCGAGACCATACTCGGACCGGCGAAGTTCGAGGCCGAGGTGGCACTACGCACCGCCGTGCCCGGCGTCGCAACCGGACTTGCGTGGACGCCGGTCGGCGGCGACATCCTCTTCGTCGAGGCGAGCCGCACGGCGGGGTCAGGCAAGTTGATCATGACCGGTCAGCTCGGTGACGTCATGAAGGAGAGTGCGCAAGCGGCGCTAACGCTCGTCAAGTCGCGGTCCGGTTCGCCAGGGATGCCGAGCGATTTCGACAAGTGGGACGTCCACGTGCACGTGCCGGCCGGCGCGATTCCGAAGGACGGTCCGAGCGCCGGTGTTGCGATGTTCATGGCGCTGACGTCGCTTTTCTCGGGCCGCACGGTTCGCAGCGATACGGCGATGACCGGAGAGATCAGTCTGCGCGGACTCGTGTTGCCCGTTGGCGGAATCAAGGAGAAGGTTCTTGCCGCCCTGCGCGCGGGAATCGAAACGGTGATGCTGCCTGCACGCAATCGCAAGGATCTCGTCGACGTGCCGCAGGAAGCGCGCGATCGGCTGCGTTTCGTCTGGCTGGAGACGGTAGACGACGCCATGCGGCACGCGCTATCTTCGGTGGAAGGGGCTCGCCCCATTCCCGCCGAGAGCGCTTGACGCCTGTTCACAACGCCGACATCGCCCGAATCTTCGAGGAGATCGCGGACCTCCTCGAGATCCAGGAAGCGAATCCTTTCCGCGTCCGGGCGTACCGGAACGCGGCGCGGACCGTGGGCGACGTGCGCCGCGATCTGGCACAGGCGATTGCGGAGGGCAAACCGCTGCCGAAGCTCCCCGGGATCGGGGCGGACCTTGCCGCGAAGATCGAGGAGATTGCCGGGACCGGAACGACGAAGCTTCTGGAGAAGCTGCACAAGCAGCTTCCCCCGGCCATCACCGCGCTCCTGCGCATACCCGGTCTCGGGCCCAAACGGGTCAGGGCACTTCATCGCAATCTGAAGGTCCAGACGCTGGACCAACTGGCGGAAGCCGCGCGCGCGGGACGGGTCCGCGAACTCCCTGGATTCGCCGCGAAGACCGAGGCGGCAATCTTGCAGGCCGTCGAGGCGCACCTCACCAAGAAGCAGCGAGTCAAGCTCGCCGTCGCGGCGCAGTATGCCGAACCACTTGCCGAGTACCTTCGCAAGCCCAAAGGGGTCGGAGAGGTCGTGCTCTGCGGAAGCTTTCGCCGCATGAAAGAGACGGTCGGCGACCTCGACGTTCTGGTTACGTCCAATGCGCCCGAGGCGGTGATGGCGCAGTTCGCGAAGTATCCGGAGGTCCGGGAAATGCTTGCTAGCGGGCCCACGCGCGCGAGCGCGCTGCTCGCTTCGGGCCTGCAGGTCGACGTTCGGGTCGTCCCGGCGGAGAGTCTCGGCGCGGCAATGCACTACTTCACCGGATCGAAGGCGCACAATATCGCGGTGCGGCGGCTCGCCCAGGCGAAGGGACTCAAGATCAACGAGTATGGCGTCTTCAAGGCGGCGAAGCGGGGCGCCGAACGCCGGGTGGCAGGCGAGACCGAAACAACGGTCTTCAAGGCCGTGGGGCTTCCGTTCATCCCGCCGGAGCTCCGCGAGGATGCCGGCGAGATCGAGGCCGCGCGGCGTGACGAGCTTCCGAAACTGGTGGAGCTCGGGGACCTGCGGGGCGATCTGCATGCACATACTAAGGCGACCGACGGCAAGAATACGCTCCGCGAAATGGCTCTGGCGGCGCGGACGCTCGGCCTGGAATACCTTGCCATCACGGAGCACTCGCGGCATATCGCCATGGCGCACGGGCTCGATCCGCAGCGGGTCGCCAAGCAGATCGACGAGATCGATCAATTGAACGGCGAGCTCGAGGGCAAGGGGATCACCCTCCTAAAGGGTATCGAGGTCGACATTCTCGAGGACGGCACGCTCGATCTGCCCGACTCCATCCTCGCGAGACTCGACCTCGTGGTCGGCGCCGTGCACAGCCGGTTCAATCTCCCGCGGGCGCGTCAGACCGCGCGAATTCTCGCGGCGATGGATTCACCGTACTTCACGATCCTCGCCCATCCGAGCGGCCGCCTGATCGAGTCGCGCGAGCCCTACGACGTGGACATGCTGAAGATCATCCGCAAGGCCAAAGCCCGCGGGATCGCGCTCGAGCTCAACGCGCACCCCGAGCGGCTGGACCTCTCCGATACGCACTGCAGGATGGCAAAGGAGGAAGGCGTCCTCATCGCCATCAGCTCGGACGCCCACACCACGTTCGATCTCGAAAACCTGCGTTTCGGGGTGGGCCAGGCGCGCCGAGGCTGGATCGAGAAGGCCGATGTGCTGAACACGCGCAGCCTGACTGAGCTGCGCCGGCTCATCGTCCGTGGCCGTGCCGGAGAGTCCGGTCCGGCTCGCCCGCGGCGCGCGGCGCGCGGCAGAAAGCGCAGCAAGGCATGAGCGGGGCGGCGGGCTCGGCGATGGCTCCCGCGCCCGGCGTCCCCGCATTCCGGATGCGCGGTGTCACCAAGATCTACCCGATGGGGGAGATCGAGGTGCGCGCGCTGGATGGGGTCGATCTCGAGCTTCATGAACGGGAGTTCGTCGTCCTCCTCGGCGCATCGGGAAGCGGCAAGTCCACGCTGCTCAACATTCTCGGCGGGCTCGATGTGCCGACCAGCGGCGAGGTCTGGTACCTCGACCACGAGCTTTCCCGCGCCAACGACGAGGCGCTCACGCACTTTCGGCGCGAGCATGTGGGCTTCGTCTTCCAGTTCTACAACCTCATCCCCAGCCTCACTGCGGCCGAGAATGTGGCGCTGGTCACCGAGATCGCGGACGATCCCATGAGCCCGGCGGACGCCCTGGCGCTGGTGGGCCTCGCGGATCGCATCAACCATTTCCCGGCCCAACTCTCGGGCGGCGAACAGCAACGGGTGGCGATCGCGCGCGCGGTCGCCAAGCGTCCGGACGTGCTCCTCTGCGACGAGCCGACCGGCGCACTCGACATCACCACGGGAAAAGTGGTCCTGGAGGTCCTCGAACGCGTCAATGACGAGCTCGGTACGACCACCGTTGTGATCACGCACAACGCGGCCATCGCGCGGATGGCGGATCGGGTGATCCACATCTCCAGCGGCCGGATCGGCCGAATCGAAACCAATGCCGTCAAGGCGCGGCCCGCGGAGCTCGCCTGGTGAGGCCGGCGGCGCTGGACATGAAGCTGCTCCGCGACATGTGGCGGCTGCGCGGTCACCTCGTGGCGGTTGCGCTCGTGGCCGCGTGTGGCGTGGCGACGTTCGTCACGATGCGCGGCGCCTACGAGGGGCTCGTGGAGGCCAGGGACTATTACTACGCGCAGTACCGGTTCGCGGACGTCTTTGCCCAGGCGAAGCGCGCGCCGCGATCGCTGGTCGCGCGTGTGGCGGCGCTGCCGGGGGTCGCGACGGTTCAGGCCCGCATCGTTCATGAGGTCACGCTGGATGTGCCCGGGTTCCAGGACCCCGTGACCGTGCGGCTGATCTCGGTCCCGGACGACGGCCGCCCGGCACTGAATGACCTGGTGCTCGAGAGCGGTCGATACGTCGCGCCGCGCGCGAGCGACGAAGTGATGATCGGCGAAGCCTTCGCGCTTGCGCACGATCTCAAGCCGGGTGACAGCGTCTCGGCGGTGATCAACGGCCGCTGGCAACGTTTGCGGGTCGTCGGCATCGCCAACTCGCCGGAGTACGTGTACGTCATCGGCGGCGCCGCGATCTTTCCCGACAATCAACGATTCGGTGTCTTCTGGATGAGCCGCAAGGCGCTGGAGGCGGCCCTGGACATGGAAGATGCCTTCAACGACCTGACGTTGCGCCTCGCGCCGGGGGCCGACGAGAAAGGGATCATCCGGACGCTCGATGTCCTGCTCGCGCCGTACGGGGCAACGGGCGCCCACGGCCGCGACGAGCAGATTTCGAACCAGATGCTCGACGGCGAGATCAAGACCGATCGAGTGACCGGTATCGTGATTCCAGCCATCTTTCTCGCTGTGGCCGCGTTCCTCATCCACAACGTGCTCATGCGCCTGATAGCGCTGCAGCGGTCTCAGATCGGCGTGCTGAAGTCCTTCGGCTACAGCGACCGGGTTGTCGCATGGCACTACGTCAAGCTCGCCGTGGGCGCTGCACTCGTGGGCGGAATGATTGGCATCGCGCTGGGAGCGTGGCTGGGCAACGGTCTCGCGGATATCTACCAGCGGTTCTTTCACATGCCACGGCTCGAATTTCGCCTTTCGGCCGAGAATCTTCTCGGCGTCACGCTGGTCTGCGTGGCGGCAGCGGTGAGCGGGGCGTGGCCCGCCGTGCGCCAGGCGCTGCGCATGCCTCCCGCCGAGGCGATGCGCCCCGAGCCGCCCGCGCGATTCAAGCCGCTTCTCGTCGAGCGCCTCGGCTATGTGCAATTGCTTTCGCCGGCGGCGCGCATGCTCTTCCGCAACGTCGAGCGGCGGCCGATGCGCGCGGCGTTCTCTGCGCTGGCGATCGCGCTTGCGTGCGCGCTGCTGGTCGTCGGGCGATTCAGTCTCGACGCGCTCGACCGTACGATACGGGTGCAATTCGAGGACGCGCGCCGCGATGACGTGCAGGTCGGATTCTACGAACCGCGCAGCGCCCAGGTGAAGTACGACCTGGCCAAGTTGCCGGGCGTCATGGCGGTCGAGGCGTTCCGGGTCGTCCCCGCTCGCCTGCGTCTCGGGCACCGCTCCAAGCGAACCGCGCTGTTCGGGCTTCCGCAAGGTGCCGAACTGCACCGAATCGTCGACATCGACGGGCGCGTGACCACGCTGCCGCCCAGCGGCGTCGTTCTGAGCGCCGGGCTCGCGCGAATTCTCCATGCGCGACCCGGATCCGTGATCACCGTGGAGATTCTCGAGGGCGAGCGCCGCGTTCGCGAAGTTCCGGTCGCCTCCATAGTCGAGGAACCGCTGGGCCTCTACGCCTATCTCGACGAGCGTCCTTTGGCGGACCTGTTGGGAGAGGATATCGAGTACTCGAACGCCTACTTGCGCGTCGACCCGCTGCATCTGGACGAGCTTTACCAGCAGATAAAGCGCCTGCCCGTCGTTTCGGGAGTCTCGCTACGCGAGGCGACGATCCGGAGCTTTCTCGCGACGATCGCCGAGAACATCGTGATCTCGACGACGATTCTCATCGTCTTCGCATGTGTCATCGCCGCGGGTGTCGTGTACAACGGCGCTCGCATCGCGCTCTCGGAGCACGCGGTGACGCTGGCGAGCCTGCGCATCCTCGGCTTCACGCGGCGCGAGGTGACCGGAATCCTCCTCGGGGAGCAGGCGCTGCTGGCGGCAATCGGAATACCGGTCGGTCTCGTCCTCGGTTATGCCATATGCGCGTGGATGGTGGTGCTGATCGAGACCGAGCTCTACCGCCTTCCGCTCGCGATCACGGCACACACCTATCTCTATGCCGCCGGCCTGGTGGCCGGCGCGGCCGTCGTGTCGGGCGCGGTGGTCGCCTGGCGCGTGCGACACCTCGATCTCGTGGCAGTATTGAAGACTCGTGAGTGAACGAAACAACAGTGAACGAAACAAGAGGCGCGCGACCGCGCGTCTCCGACGAGCGGCCTGGTGGATTGCGGGAGCGGCGGTGATCGCCGTCGCGGCCTGGATCTTCCTGGCGCCCGAGCCGATCGACGTCGAGGTGACCGAAGCGACGCGTGGACCGCTGGAGGTCACGGTCGACCAGGAAGGCGAGGTGCGCGTGCACGACCGGTACGTAATCGCCGCTCCCGTCGCAGGGAAGCTCGTCCGCGTGATCCTTCACGATGGCGATCCCGTTGCCGCGGGGCAGACGGTTGCGACGCTCGAGCCCGCGCCGCTCGACCCGCGTGCGCGCGAAGAGGCGATCGCGCGACTCGCCGCTGCGCGCGCGCTCGTGGGAGAGGCGCAGCATCGGGTCAGTCAAGCAGCCGCCTCGCTCGCCCTCGCCAAGCGGGAGCGCGAGCGCTTCGAGCTGCTCGTCGCCGAGCGGTTCGTCTCCTCCGAGGCCGCGGAAAAGGCTCGCACCACCGAGAAGACGGCGGCGGCGGAGCTCGATGCCGCACGGTCCCGAGAGTCCGCCGCGCATTACGAGCAGAAGGCGGCGGAGGCGGTGCTCCTCTCGCTTCCGGCCGCGGACGGCAAGGAACGGCCGCTCGTGAACCTCGAGTCTCCGGTCGCCGGAAAGGTGCTGCGAGTGCTCGAGCGCAGCGAGCGCACCGTCGCCGCCGGCACGCAGGTCATGGTCATCGGCGATCCGTCGCGCTTCGAGATCGTGGCGGACGTCCTTTCGAGCGACGCGGTGAAGATCAAGCCAGGCGCGCCGGCCCGGCTGGTGGCGTGGGGCGGGGACAAGGAGCTGGAGGCGCGAGTACGCGTGGTCGAACCGTATGCGTTCACCAAGGTTTCCGCACTCGGCATCGAGGAGAAGCGAGTTAACGTCGTCATGGATCCTGTGGATTCTCTGGGTCCCCTCGGCGACGGTTACCGCGTCGAGGCGCGCGTCGTCATCTGGGCCGAACCGGATGTCCTGCAAGTGCCGGCTGCCGCGGTCTTCCGCAGCGGCACGGGTTGGGCGGTATTTGTCGTCCGGGATGGTCGAGCACACCGCCGGGCAGTCCGAATCGGTCAGCGGAATCCATTCGCGGTGCAGATCCTGGAAGGGCTTTCTCCCGGGGACAGAGTGGTGAAGTATCCCGGCAATCAGATCGAGGACGGAAGCCGGGTGCGCGCCCAGCCGTGACGGGCGCGCCGCGGTGCGCATTGCGCCGCATTGAGACGCTTGCTCACGGCGTTGGTGAGAAATGCTGCCTTTCGACTGCTCGGTGCCTGCGCGTACACTTTGACAGGATTTGAACGGCGTGTGGCAAAGCGCCGCGCGTCGAGTGTCAAATCGGGGTTGTCGGGGTCGGTCATCGAGATGGCTCACCCCGACAGACGGAGAGGAAGCGGTCTGTGTCAAACGCCACGCCTGCGTACGACGGTGCGGCCATCGTGGCCCAGTGCCGCGAGGCGGCCCGCACACGACTCGTTGCGCAAGTGCAGCCTCTCATGGCATCGCTAGCCGAGCGACTTCAGAAGGAGAGCCAGTCGACCGCAGATCGCGAGGAGCGCGACCAGTACTCCGAGGCAGCGCACCGCGTTCGCGATGGGCATGCCGCATTCGTCGGGGCATTCGAGAAGGAATTGATCAAGCGCGTCGACGCATCCACCGAGGCGCTCCGGAGCGGTCGGCTCCATGACGGAGACGACGAGGATCTCTCCACCCTTAAGACGAATCTCCTGGAGAATCAGGTCGCCGTGAGCAAGCTCGCGGTCCAGCTCAAGGAGGCTGCGGGTGCGGAGCTCGCCCAGTTCTCCGGCCGCATCGCTGCCGCATTCGGGCGTCGCGTGCTCGACGACGGCGACAATCCAATCGGACCTATGGCCATCGCCTATGCCGTGTATGCGGGAATCGACGCGCTGAGCCTCAAGAGCCACGCAGCGCGCGCGCTGCGGCCGGATCTCGAGAAGCGACTCGTCGCGCCGGTCTGTGAACTCTACCGCGTGATGAACGGCGCCCTGGAGCGCGCCGGCATCGCGCCAGGCGCCTCGCGTAGCGCGCCCGAGCGGGATGCGTCGGCGTCCGGGACTCAGTCTTCTCAGAAAGCGCAAACCGCTGCAGCGCAGACCGTCGCAGCGATGCTCGGCGTCGCTGCCGTGCCGCCGCCCGTCGCGAAGTTCCTGCAAGAGACGTGGGTGCAGGTGCTCGCTCGCGCGCACGCGCACGGAACCGACAGCGCGCCGTGGCGCGACGCGGTCAACGTGATGAATGAGCTGATCGCCAGCGTGAAGCCCGGTATCGATGCGGCGGAGCGCACGCGTCTCAAGGGCATGCTGCCTGGATTGCTGAAGAGTCTCCAGGCAGGAATGGAAGCCGTCGCGCTCGATCCGGAGACGCGCAAGGAAGTTCTCGACATGCTCATGGTGCACCATCGCGAAATCCTGCTTGGCGGGGCGCGGCCTGCGCACACTTGAAGCGGAAAAAAATGACGGCCCGCAGGCCGTCAATAGGGAGGAAGAGCGCGATGATTTGCGCCCTCGGAGGTAACAGACCGGTGGGGCCGGCCTGCGAGTCTGACTATAGGACAGGCTGCGCCCCCATGCAATATGACGGTGTCCTAGTGAACGGCTACTCCAGTGCCGATCCGATCGGGCCCGAATGGGCAAGCCTTTGAAGATTCGAAACGAAGGTCTGCAGGGCGCGTCGGTTCTGCTAGGCCACATGGCCTAGTCGCCGCCGATCAATCCTCCGCACGAAACGGATCCGGGTCGCCAGCGAACAGCCGGTCGAGAATTCGTCGTTCCCGCCGATCGATGATACCGAGAAACTCCGTGGCGCCCCGCATCCCGCGAAACGCGAGAAAGCCGCGCTCGAGAAACTCGTGCAGCTCGCCTAGACCGGCGGCATGCGCGGGAACGCGCATCATCTCCACCGCTTTGGCGATAAGGGATTTCCGCGCGAGGGCATCGAGCGCGGCGCCGATTTGGCCTACCAGCGCTACTTGTCGCTCCCGGTCGGCTCGGTTCGCGCATTGGCGGAATGCGACCGCATAGCGAGGGCCGTCGATCACGAGAGGCGCGTTCGCCCCGGTACCCGAGCGCAACGCGTTGAGGAGCGCGGCATCCAGTTCCTCCGACAGACAGTCGAGCTCGACGGCAAGACCGAGCGTTTGCACAGCGCTGACCGGCAGGAGCCGCGTCATGGTGGGCAGGATTCGCGCCACTTCGTCGTCGCGTTCGCTGAAATCCTTCGGGCCGTACAGGTCGTCGAGGAAGAAGTGCGCCGCGGGCCGATAGCGCGGATTCTCGAGGAGATCGGCGTAGGTGCGTGCAAGCCGGTCGGCTTGCCACGTGCGAAGCCTCAGCCGATCGTCGCCGGCACTCCGAGCGGCGGTGCGAATGCTTCGAACCCGCGCAAGATTCTCGCGCATCGCGTCGGCAATCACGGTTTTCTCGCGCGAAGAGAAGGGAAAGGCCATGGCGCCGGGGACGATTATAGGGACCTGCGGCCTGCGCGCGAGTGTTGGGCGAACGTTTAGAAGACTTGCTCTATGGTTTGCGCTGGCCCGTCGGCTAGAATGGATTCGAGGCGGATTCTCTTGCGCGACAGCAACATACGAATGTTTACCCGACGCGATTTCCTGAAGGTCGGCGCGACCGGGGCTTTCGTTCTGGCCAGCGTGCGCTTGGGCCGCAGCCAGCCGGTGCCCAGTCACCGGGATGGTGTAATGGACGCGCCGGCGCTGGATGCTGGCGCGCGCGAAGTGCTCGCGGCGATCGTGCCCGTCATGCTGGCCGGCGCGTTGCCTGCCGATCGCTCCGCTCGTTCCGAGCGAACCGCTGCAACGATCGACGGCGTGGACCATGCGGTCGCGGGATTGCCGGCGCACGCACAGAGAGACCTGCGCGATCTCTTTACGCTGCTTGGATTCGCGCCGACGCGCTGGCTCCTTGCGCGCGTCCGGCGGCCGTGGCGCGAAGCCCCGGAAAGGGAAGTCGCCGCGTTTCTAGAAAGCTGGCGAGCGAGCGGTTGGGCGCTCAAGCAACAGGCCTATCAGGCGTTTCACGAGCTCGTGTTCGCCGCCTACTACGCGGATTCCGAGAGCTGGCCGGACATCGGCTATCCGGGCCCGCCAGTACTCGACTGAGATGTATCCCGACCCCATCGAGCAAGGGCTTGCGCGCGGCTGGAAGGTCATCGACGCATCGCGACTGGTGCGCGATCTCGTCCTGGAAGCCGACGTGGCGATCGTGGGCACCGGCGCGGGCGGCGGCGTCACCGCCGAAATCCTGGGCGCCGCGGGGCTGTCAATCGTCATGCTGGAGGAGGGGCCGCTCAAGAGCACGCGGGATTTTCACATGCTCGAAGCCGAAGCCTATCGGCAGCTCTACCAGGAATCCGCGTCGCGCAAGACGCTCGACAACGCGATCAGCATTCTGCAGGGGCGCTGCGTGGGCGGGTCGACGACGGTGAACTGGACCTCCTCGTTTCGCACTCCGCCGGCGACGCTTGCGTATTGGCAGCGCGAATTTGGGCTCGGCGCGCTGTCCGGAGATGGTTTGCTGCCAAGGTTCGAAATGATGGAGCGGCGGCTCTCGATCGCTCCGTGGCACGTCGCGCCCAACGCGAACAACGAGCTCCTGCGTCGCGGCGCCGAGCGCCTGGGTATTTCTACCGGCGTCGTCCGGCGCAATGTGCGCGGGTGCCTGGATCTCGGTTACTGCGGCATGGGGTGTCCGACCAACGCCAAGCAATCGATGCTCGTGACCACGCTGCCCGCCGCCCTCGAGCGCGGCGCCACGCTGGTCACGCGTGCAAGGGTGCAGCGGCTGGCACGGCGGGACGAACGCGCGCTTCAGATCGAAGCTTCGGGTCTCGCCGCGGGCGGCATCGAGGCCGGGACATCGCGGGTGATCGTTCGTGCCAGGCACTATGTCCTCGCTGCCGGAGCGATCGGTTCGCCGGCGATTCTGCAGCGCAGCGGAGTGCCAGATCCCGGGCAACTCGTGGGCGCGCGAACGTTCCTGCACCCGACGATGATTTCGGCGGCCTTCCTGCCCGAGCGAGTTAATGGCTACGCCGGTGCGCCGCAGGCGTTGTATTCGGACCATTTCCTCGACGACGTCGCAATCGACGGTCCGATCGGGTTCAAGCTGGAAGTGGCGCCATTGCACCCTGTGCTGTTCGGCATGACCTTGCCGGGATTTGCGGCGCGGCATGCCGAGCTGATGCGCGAGTTCTCAAGGGCGCAGGTCGTGCTGGCCTTGATGCGCGACGGGTTCAACGCGGAGAGCCCCGGCGGAATCGTCGGCCTGCGCCGCGACGGATCACCGGTGCTCGCCTATCCGATCAGCGAGTTCATCTGGCGGGGTGCGCGCCGCGCGCTGCTGGCGATGGCCGAGATCCAGTTTGCGGCTGGCGCCCGCAAGGTGTATCCGGTGCACGAGGACGCCGAGGGGTATTCGAGCTGGCGCGCCGCCAAGGCCGGAATCGAGCGCCTCGCGATGAAGCCGCGCGTCGCCCGCGTTGTGAGTGCGCACGTCATGGGGGGCTGCGGGATGGCGGACGATCCGCGCCGTGGCGTGGTGGGGGTGAGCGGCCGCCATTTCCACGTGGAGAATCTTTCGGTGCACGATGGCTCGGTGTTTCCGACCAGCCTCGGCGCCAATCCGCAACTCTCGATCTATGCGCTCGCCGCGCGCAACGCGAGCCTCCTCGCGCGCGAACTGACCGGTCGCCCCGCCCCGGTGGTGGCCTAGTGGCGGATGGGGCGCGCCCGCAGAGATGATTTCGCGCGCCTTCTTCGTCGTGTTGATACTGGTGGGTGGAGCGGGCGCGGGCGCCGCGCGCCTCGTCAACGGCGCACAGGCGGGGGGTGCGACGATGGTCGGGTGGGGTGTCGGCGCGATTCTCGTCGTCGTCGCGTGCGTGGTGATCGTGACCTATGCGATCTCGCGCGCGCATATGAGTCGCCCGCCTCCCGAGCTGCGCGCTGGCCCGGGCGCGCAGGTCGCGGCGATCCTGCGGGAGTTTTTCGCGCATCTCGGCGCTTTTGCGATTCTTGCCCCCTTCGCGCGTTTCTGGTCGCGCGACCCTGCAGAGCAGGGCGGCGCGCACCCGGAGATACCCGTCGTGCTGGTGCACGGGTATCTCCTCAACGGCGCGGCCTGGTGGTTGTTTTCACGTATGTTGAGAAAGGCAGGATGCCGTCCCTACGTCGCGACGATCGAGCCCCCGCTCGGGTCGATCGACGCGATGAGCGAATCCCTTTCGCGCCGAATCGAGGCAGTCTGCATTGCAACCGGGGCATCGCGGGTGCATCTCGTTGCCCATAGCATGGGCGGGCTCGTGTGCAGGGCGTACCTGCGCGCGCATGGCACCGCGCGCGTCGGACTTCTGATCACGATCGCCTCGCCTCATCACGGCACCGAAATCGCCCGGCTGGGCTTGGGAAAATGCGCGCGCGAGATGACGCCCGGGAGCGGCTGGCTCGCGGCACTTGCCAGATGGGAGGCGGACAATCGGTCGGAGGCTCCGCCGGCCGTGGCGCTCTTCAGCTATTATGACAACTACATCGCGCCGCAGGAGAGCAGCATGCTCCCATGGGCGCGGAACGCGCCGCTCCCCGCGCTCGGTCACGTGGAGATGTACTTCTCACGGCGCGTGGCCGCGCAGGTCCGGGATGCCTTGAAGACTAGAGCAGCCTGAGCACTTCATCGCCGTGCCCGCGGGTATCGGGATGATCGATGACATGAGCGACCTTGCCGTCCGGGCCGATGATGAAGGTGACGCGCTCGTACGCGCCGACGAACGACCGCGCGATACCGAACAGGCCTGATCCGAGCACGCCGTAAGCTCTGGCAACCTTGTTGTCAGTGTCGGCAATCAGCGGAAAGTTCAGGTTGTACTTCTGCGTGAAGCGTTGGTGCGATGCCTCGTCCTGAGCAGACACACCCAGGATTGCTGCGCCCCGAGCGGTGATTTCGGCATTGTGGTCGCGCAGGCTGCAGGCCTGTGCGGTGCAACCGGGCGTGTCGTCTTTCGGGTAGAAGTAGAGCACGAGCGTGCGGCCGCGAAAGTCGGCGAGCTTCACGCGCTCGCCGGTCGTGGTCACCGCGGAGAATACGGGAGCCTTGTCGCCGGGTCCCGGCCGGGTGCCCTGTGTACCTTTCGTCGCCATCAGTCGCGTCCACGATCCGTTCGGAGCAACACTCGCGGCATATTCGAGTCCGTGCCTAGAAGTGAATGCCGCGCATGAGATTCGAGAGGGCAATCATGTCCGGACTGGGCTCGACGGGGGGCGCGTCCTTCTGGCCCTTTGCCGCCGCGGACTCCGGGAACATGCGGAACGTCGTGTTCATGATGATTTGTGCGACCCGTGGCGCGAAAGCATGGAGCACCTGCCCGAACACGCCGAGCTTGGTGGCGATCCGGGCGGGCCGGTACACGATTGCTTCGACGACGAGGTCCGCCGCTTCGTCCGGGGAAAGGGTGGGAACCTGCTGGTAGATCTTGGTCGGCGCGATCATGGGTGTCCGGACGAGCGGCATGTTGATCGTGGTGAAATCGATGTTCATATCGGAGAATTCCGAGGCAGCACAACGACCGAACGCCTCGAGCGCCGCCTTCGAGGACACATACGCCGAGAACCGCGGCGCGTTGGTGAGTACACCGATCGAGGAAATGTTGATCACGTGCCCCCGTCGCTTCGCCATCATGGAGGGCAACACACCGAGCGTCAGCCGCACCGCCCCGAAATAGTTGAGCGCCATGGTGCGCTCGAAGTCGTGGAAGCGGTCGAAGGATCCGTCGATCGCCCGCCGGATCGAGCGGCCGGCGTTGTTGATCAGGACATCGACGCCACCGTGCGCCTCGGAGATCTGCTTGACGAGCGCGTCGCACTGGGCGTAGTCCGCGATGTCCGCCTGGTAGGTGACGAGCGCGTGGCCCGCCGTTTCCACCTCCTTCTTGGCCTCGGCAAGCTTCTCGGCATCCCGACCGCAGATAATGGTGACCGCCCCGGCGGCCGCGATCTTGTGGGCGGTCGCGAGCCCGATCCCGGACGAGCCGCCCGTGATCAGCACGACCTTGCCACGGACCTGCCCTTTCAGGGTCCGATCGATGCTGAGCGCCGGATCGAGATGGCGCTCCCAGTAGTCCCAAAGTCGCCAGGCATAGTCCTCCAGCCGTGGAACCTCGATGCCGCTGCCCTGAAGCGCGGCTTGCGCCTCGCGGCAGTCGAATCGGGTTGGATAGTTGACGAAGGTGAGGATGTCCTCGGGGAGGCCGAGGTCCTTCATCACCGCGTTGCGGATACGACGCACGGGCGTCAGTGCGAGCATTCCCTTCTTGATGCCGCGTGGAATGAAGCCGAGCAGAGCTGCATTGATGCGCATTGCCATGGCAGGCGCGTGACCCGCCCGGGCGAAGACGTTCAGCACGTCGCCCACACGATAGGGGGTCGGGTCGACAAGGTGAAAGCACTTGCCGTCCTTGCCGCGCAGGTGCGCGATGTGGACGAGGGCATCCACCACGAAGTCCACGGGGACGATATTGATCCGACCACCTTCGATACCGATGGTGGGCATCCAGGGCGGCAGGATCTGCCGCATTCTCTGGATCAGCTTGAAGAAGTAGTAGGGGCCGTCGATCTTGTCCATCTCGCCCGTCCGCGAATCGCCCACGACGATTCCGGGCCGATAGACACGCCAGGGGACCGCGCATTCCTCACGGACAATGCGCTCGGAGTCATGCTTGGTCTTGTAGTACGGATGGTCGAGCTCTTCCGCCTCTTCGAACATGTCCTCGCGAAAGACGCCTTCGTAGAGCCCCGCCGCCGCGATGGAGCTCACATGGTGAAAGCACTCGGCGCCGATTTCGGCGGCGAACGCCACGGCGTGGCGCGTACCTTCGACATTCACTCGCTCCTGCGACGCGGGATCGGCCTTGAGGTCGTAGACCGCCGCGAGATGGAAGAAGTGCTTGACGTGGACTTGCAGGCGCTGCCGTTGGGGTTTCGTTATCCCCAGGCCGGGCTCGGTCAGGTCGCCTGGCACGGCGATCGCGCGCGTCCTGTCGACTCCCCAGTAGTCGAGGAGCTCCTGCGTCCGGCTGGCGGATTCCGCGCGAATCAGGAAGTGGACGACTGCGCCTTTCCGCGCGAGGAGCGCCTTGACGAGGCGGCGGCCGATGAAGCCGGTTGCGCCGGTGACGAAGTAATGCATGGCTCCTCCTGCAAGTTCCTAGGCGTGGCGGGAACGAGTTGATGCTGAATAGACACGAGGTACTGGGCTTGCCGCGTGACCACGCGCAAGAGCGGGAATTATAGACGGCTGCAGCGATGCAGGCGCACACAGCGTGAGGGGCCGTGCGACGCTCTGGAACGGTTTGCGGGTTTAGAGTGCACGCTCTAGTGGGGCCGCTTAAACTCGATAGGGCCGTAGGGACAAGCGGACGAATTCAATTGTTTGACGGGGCCAGGAAAGGAGAACGTGATGGCCAAGAAACTGAAGCGGCGCGCCAGTAGGTCGCGCGGATCAAGCGATCGCCACCTTGCGGCGACCGTTCGCGAATCCGCCCAGCAGATCTGGCTGGCAGGCCTGGGTGCGTGGGGCAAGACGCGCGACGAGGGCGTCAAGGTATTCGACGCGCTCGTGAAGGAGGGCCGGGGCATCGAGGCACGCACGCGCAAGCTCGCGGGGGCTCAGGTCGGCATGGTCACCGGCCAGGTCGGAAAGGCGGCAAGCGATGCGCAGGCCAAGGCGACGGCAACCTGGGACAAGCTCGAGCATGTCTTCGAGCAGCGCGTCGCCAGGGCCCTGCACCGGCTTGGAGTGCCCACGAAGAACGAGATCGAAAAGCTGACGGCGCGCGTGGAAGAGTTGACTGAGAGCGTTCAGAAGCTCGGCTCACCTCGCGCGCCTGCCAAGAAACGTACCGGCAAGCGGCGGAGCGCCCCGAAATAGCGCTCGCTCCATGATGCGGTCGCGATGCCGGAGTAAAGTGTGATCGCCACCCGGCGGCGATTGGCGCGCCAGGCAACGCGGCGCACGACTCTGCCGCGGGTCGGCCTGGCGCTGGCGGGCGGCGGACCGCTCGGAGCGGTCTACGAGCTCGGGACGCTCGCAGCGCTGGAGGAGTCCCTCGAGGGACTCGATTTGACGGCCCTCGATGTCTACGTGGGCGTGAGCGCAGGAGGATTCATCGCCGCCGGGCTCGCAAACGGCGTGACCCCGGCCGAGATGTGCCGGATCTTCGTCGAGAGTAATTCGCACGAAGCGCCCTTCGATCCTGCCGTGCTGCTCAGACCGGCATTCAGGGAATACGCGCAGCGTGCCGCCTCGGTTCCGCCACTTCTGCTGGCCGCGTTCTGGTCCTACCTGAGCGACCCGCTCGGGCGCGGGGTATACGGGGCGCTGCAGCGACTCGGTCGCGCGATTCCCACCGGGGTGTTTGACAATCGCGGGATCGACCGCTTCCTGAAACACGCGTTTGCGGCCCCCGGCCGGACAAACGATTTTCGCGAGCTCCGGCACGAGCTCTACCTGATCGCGACTGATCTGGACACGGGGGCGGCCGTCGAGCTAGGCGCTCCCGGCACGGAACACATACCCATCTCGACGGCGGTGCGGGCGAGCGCCGCGCTGCCCGGATTGTTTCCTCCGGTCGAGATCGAGGGGCACCACTACGTGGATGGTGCGCTCAAGAAGACGCTCCACGCATCGGTCGCCTTGAAGCGGAAGGTCCGTCTGCTCCTGGCGATCAACCCGCTCGTCCCGTTCGACTCGCGCCTGCCGCGTGCATACGCGGACAGTCCCAAGCGCCTCGTCGACGGTGGCCTGCCGGCCGTGCTCGCGCAGACGTTCCGTTCGATGATTCACTCGCGTATGCAGGTGGGCATGCAACGTTACGAGACCGATTATCCGGATGCGGATATCGTGCTCTTCCAGCCGAACCGCGATGATGCAGACATGTTCTTCACCAACATATTCAGCTATGCGAGCCGGCGTCGTCTCGCCGAGCACGCGTACCAGAAGACGCGCAAGGAGCTGTTCGAACGACGGCACGAGCTCGGACCCCTTCTCGCGCGCCACGGCATCACGATCCGGCTCGACGTTCTGGCCGATGCACACCGGCACCTCGTCAGGCGGCATGCGCGGCGGCGCGCGCCGCTGGACGCCAAGGCAGCGGTCGACCGTCTCGCGCGCAGCCTGGATGACCTCGAGCGCTGGCTGGCGCTTCGCGCGGGCACGCCGCGGGCGTTCGCTGAGTGAGCGCGGCGCGGATGGACCGGAAGCCCAAGCGACGCACGCGGGAGCGGATCGCCGAGACGTCGCTACGGCTCTTCAACGAGTTCGGCGAGCCCAACGTCACGACCACGGTCATCTCGGACGAGCTCAACATAAGTCCGGGTAACCTCTACTATCACTACCGCAGTAAGGACGAGATCATCAACACGCTCTTCGGCGCGTTCGAGCGGGAGGTCGATGCGCTACTCTCCGCGCCGGCGCGCCGTGCCGCCACCGTCGAAGACCTGTGGCTGTTCCTGCACCTGCTGTTCGAGGCCATCTGGCGCTACCGGTTCCTGTATCGGGATCTCAACGATTTGCTGTCGCGCAACCGCTTGCTGGAGACCCACTTCAAGCAGATCCTCGAACGCAAGGTCGCTGCGGCCGAGGTGCTCTGCCGTGGGCTCGCGGACGCGGGCGAACTCCGCGCGACCCCGGTCGAGATCGGCGCTCTGGCGACGAACATGGTCGTGGTGATCACCTACTGGCTGTCGTTCGAGTACGTGCGGAATCCCCGCAATCCCCAGGAAGGGCCGATCGCCGCGCGCGGCGCATATCAGGTGATGGCATTGCTCGCACCCTTCCTGGTCGGGGAGTCTCGGCAGCTGGTCGAGAGGCTTTCGCAGGAATACCTGCCGGACTGACTTCTGCGGCAGATGAAGAGGAGGGCAAGAAATGGCTAAGGGCGGCTGGGCGAAGTTTCCGTATGCGGACAAGGGCTACGAGTACGCGGGCGCCGCGCTGAAGAAGAGCTGGGGACGCCTCCACCGAGGTGACTGCGAGCTCTACCCGGGCGACGCTTCGGTGCAGGAGGCATGGCGTTCCTACCATCGGGGCGATTTCGGCACCGCCATCGAGCAGGGGCTTGCCGCCGGCAACGCGGGATACAACGTCGCGAGCAAGGCGGGCACGATCTACGCGACCTACCTCGAAAAGTCCGACTCGCGAAAACTCAAGCTGCTGGAGGAAGCCGCCGACCGTGCCGAGAAGTCCATCAAGGCCGACGCCAAGAACGCGAACGCGTACTACCTGCATGCGCTGGCACTGGGTCGGTACAGTCAAGGCCTATCTACCGCGGTCGCCCTCAAGAGAGGTTTGGGCGGAAAGATCAAGGCGTCTCTCGACAAGGCTATCGCGCTCCAGGCGAAGCACGCCGATGCCCATATCGCCCTGGGGACCTGGCACGCCGAGATCGTGGGCAAGGTAGGAGCGCTGGTCGGGGGGATGACCTACGGTGCAAAGAAGGACGCCGCCGTCGAGCATTTCAAGAAGGCGCTCAAGCTCAATCCGGACTCGGCGATCGCGCGGATCGAATACGCGAACGGTCTGCTGACGCTCTTTGGCGATGCGCGCATGAAGGACGCGGAGAAGCTCTACGTCGAGGCGGCAAAGTGCAAGCCGGCGGACGCGATGGAGCGCCTGGACGTCGAGCTGGCGAAGTCCGAGCTCGAGGACTGAGCGCGCCACTCAATCGGCAAGGGGCATGCGACCGGCGGCGGCGGCCCGGACGCGGCTGCGCGCCGCGCGCAATGCGGCGGCGAGATCCCGCTCGATGGCGCGTGGATCGCGCTGCGTGTCCCAGGGCTCCATGAGGAGCGTCAGCAGCAGCTTGTCGAATTCGGCGCGGAAGCGGGCGATGATCCGCTCCGGATCGGGCACGAGGCCGGCATCGGTGATCAGCCCGAATTGCACGCCGCCGTTGTACGAGAGGATCGAGACGCCCATGCCGATGTTGCCGGTCTGGGGCACCCAGAACATGATCTCCTCGACACGGCGCCCCGCGAGATAGAGCGGCTGTTGCGGCCCGGGCACGTTGGTCATGACGGCGGTCGCCTTGTCGGCGAAGAGATCCAGCACTTCCTGCGTCACTGGCCGAGGCAGCAATCCAGTCACTTCCAGAAGCGCGAGCGAGATCGGGGCGAGGTAGGAACCCTTGAGGGCCTCCATCCTTGCGCGCACGGCGTAGACGCGCTCGAAGGGATTGGCGATGCCGACGGGCAGCACGAGCGGGACGAGCCCGAATCGATTTCCGAGCCGTCGGTCCGGACCGCCCCGCCGGAGGTTCACGGGTACCATCGCACGGACTTCCACGCCATGCGTGGCATCGCCGCATGCGACGAGATAAGCGCCAAGCGCCCCGGCAACGCTGGCAAGCAGCACGTCGTTCACGGAGCATCCGAGTGCTTTGCCGACGGCCTTGATCTCGTCAAGCGGCAGCGGCTCGCTCCAGGCAACGCGCTTGCGGCGGCCCGGTTGCCCCTTGAAACGCGTGGGCGAGTCGTCATCCATGGTGGCAAGCGCCGCGACGTCCTCCGCGACGCGCGCGGCTATGCGGGCATAGTCGATCACCTGTCCCGGATCGCGCAGAACTTCGAGATATTTCTCCACGGCCCCGCCGGAGAGCCGCAGGGCGCTCTTCAAGGCCCCGGCCACGGGCTCGACCAGATGCTCGAGCGCACCGGCCGCGTGATCCTCGTCCGCCCGGTGCTTCGTCCGGCGCGGAATGCGATCGGGTGCGGCGTCTGAGGAGTTGTCCGTGAGCGAGAGCATGACGCCGACGAGTGCGATGCCATCGCCGATGCAATGATGAATGCGCGCGATCATCGCAGCGCCCGACCCGTAGTTCTCGACCAGCGTGAACTCCCAGAGCGGGCGGCCGGGATCGAGAGGCCGCTCAGCGAGTCGGGCGACCAGCCGTCGGAGCTCCGCGGGCCCGCGCGAACCCCCGAGGCGGGTTCGTGTTACGTGGCGATCGAGATCGAACGCGGGGTCGTCTTCCCACCAGCCCCCGGTCGCGTCGAGACTCGCCTTCTGGGTGAAGCGCCGGTAGGCGCCCAGGCGCATGCCGAGCGTGCGCTTGAGGCGTCGAAAATCCGGGCGGCGGTCGAACACCAGAACGGCGACGATCATCATCAGATTCGACGGACGATCCATCCGCAGCCACGCGGTGTCCACGCCGGACATGCGTTCGCGTCGCGTCATGCTTCAGGTCCATTCGGGGTGGCGCATCGGGCGGCGCATATAATAGCGGACCCGGTGCAGCCACCCCGATGCGCCGGGCGCACGGAATCGAGATACGGATTCGAGGTACGGATATGAGCGATCTGAAAAAGAAGTTCGAAGCGGCGTCACAGTCGGTGAAGAAACTCGACGAAGACCCCGGGAATGACGTCAAGCTGCAGCTCTATGCGCTGTACAAGCAGGGCTCCGAGGGCGACGTGCAGGGCAAGCGCCCGGGGTTCACCGACATGATCGGGCGCGCCAAGTACGACGCGTGGGCGAAAGCGAAGGGCCTTTCCAAGGACGATGCAATGAAGAAATACATCGACCTCGTGAATTCACTCGGCGCGTAGCGTGCGCTAGGCTTTTTTCCTGGGCGACTTCTTCGCGGCCGGCTTGCGTACCGCGACGCGCGTCGGCGCAAGGGCATCGTCGAGGTGCTCGTGCACCTTGCCCTCGATCTGCGGCTTCAGAAACGAGAGCAGCATGCCGAGGTTTGCGCGCAGGTGCACCTCACTTGCGTTCACGGTCAGCTTTCCATCGACGCCCGCACGCGTGAAGTGAAGGCTCGCGCCTTCCCAGCGGTACTGCAGTGCGAACTCCTGCTTGAGCTGCTTGGCCACTTTCTCGGCCGCCTGGCGCGCTTGCGGCAGCGGGAGCGAATGTTTGCGGCGAATGTCTATGTGGCTCATCGACGCTTTTCCATGGCGCGAGATTCCAGAATAGGGCGTCCGGACGCGGATTCTAGCGGGGATTGCAGCGCCGGATGGCGGCATGAACCAGGGCGCCCCGGGGGGGGGCGGTTCCGAGCGCTCGACGACGCAGTGAGGAATGCTATGATCGGCCACCGATCCCCGGGAGGAGGAAAGCGGTGTTTCTCGAAAACCGCCTCGCAAAGATCGTCGACCGAGTGAAAGCCGAGCAGGCGATCCCGCTGCGCCTGGAGCTGTGGAACGGGCGCACGTTCGAGCTCGGACCACGGCCGAGGGTGAGCGTCGCGTTCCCGCGCCCCTCCGCACTGCGCTACTTCGTGTGGCCCGATCTCATGAAGCTGGGCGAAGCCTACGTCGAGGGGCGCATTCACGTGCAGGGTTCGCTCAAGGACATCTTCGAGGTTGGCGAGCTCTATGCACGAAAGGCCGCACACGCTTCGCGACTCGCCGGGATCCGGCGGGTGGTCAGCCACAGCCGTTCGCGCGACAGGAAAGCGATCCAGTATCACTACGACGTCTCGAACGACTTCTACGCCCTGTTCCTCGACCGGAACATGGTCTATTCCTGTGCATACTTCCGCAGCGAGTCCGACAGCCTCGATCTGGCGCAGGAACAGAAACTCGACCATATCCTGAACAAGCTTCAGGTCAAGCCGGGCGAGATGTTGCTCGACATCGGCTGCGGCTGGGGCGCGCTGATCATGCGCGCGGTCAAGAAGTACGGGGCGATCGCCACCGGGATCACGCTGTCGCAGAACCAGTATGACTACGTCAGCCGGCGTATTCGGGAAGAGGGGCTCGAAGGGCGCTGCGAAGTGCGCCTGCAGGACTATCGCGATGTTCCGGGCGAAGGAACCTACGACAAGATTGCGAGCATCGGCATGTTCGAGCATGTCGGGTTCAAGAATCTGCGCCTGTACTTCACGAAGATCCGCTCGCTGCTCAAGGACGGCGGCGTCGTCCTGAATCACGGCATCACGTCGGTGGACCCGGAAAGCCGCAGCGTGGGCCTCGGTGCGGGGGAGTTCATCGGCCGCTACGTTTTCCCGCACGGCGAGCTGCCGCACATTTCGCTGGTGCTCTCGGAGATGGCCCAGGCGCGCCTGGATGCGACCGACGTGGAATCGCTGCGCCAGCACTACGCCCGGACGACCGGGATGTGGGCGAGCCGCCTGGAACGGCACCGGGATCGGGCCATCGAGATCGCCGGCGACAAGCGTTACCGGATCTGGTCGGTGTACCTGCAAGGCTGTTCCTACGGGTTCGAGCAGGGCTGGATGACGATCTATCAGGTGCTGGCCTGCAAGCAGGGCGGGCCGCAGCAGAATCCGCTGCCGCTCACCCGCGAATACATGTATCGCAGCGGCTGACGGTTTTCAGTGGAAATCGCGCGACCGGGTAAGCAGGCGCCCGAGCAGCGCGCTCTCATCGACGAGCTGGCGGGCGACGAGATGGACCACTTCGCCCTCGCGCTCCACGACGCCGTGCACTGCCATCAGCCGCGACCCGAGCAGCTCGCGACGCTGTCGCTCGCCCAGGCTCCGCCACACCACGACGTTGACATGGCCCGTCTCGTCCTCGAGCGTCACGAACACCACGCCTGAAGCCGTGTCGGGACGCTGCCGTCCGGTGACGATCCCGGCCGCGCGCGCGAACCGGCCGTGCGGCATGGCCCGGATCTCGGCGGCGGTCGCCAGGCGTTTGCGCCTCAGGCGATCGCGCAGCAGCGCGAGCGGATGGCGCCCGAGCGTAAGTCCGAGGCTCGCGTAATCGGCGACCAGGCTCTCGCCCTCGGTCGGCGCGGGGAGGGCAGGATCGGTTTCGTGGATCGGCGCATCGCGCAAGAGCACGGGCGCGGTCTCGAAACCGGCGATCTGCCAGTGCGCCGTCCGGCGGTGGCCGGACAATGCGGCGAGCGCATCGGCGGCGGCGAGACCCCTGAGATCGCGCCGATCGAGCCCGGCACGGCGCGCGAGATCTGCGACCGAGTCGAACGCCCGCTCCGCGCGCGCGCGAACGATGCGCTCGGCGGAGGCTTGGGGCAGGCCCTTCACCATCAGCAACCCGAGCCTGACGGCCGGGGATTCGCGAGACCCGGGCGACTCAAGCGTGCATTCCCAGTCGCTCGCCGTCACATCCACCGGGCGCACCGCGACACCGTGGCGCCGCGCGTCCTGCACGAGTTGCGCGGGGGCGTAGAAGCCCATAGGCTGGCTGTTGAGCAGCGCCGCGCAGAATGCCGCCGGCTCGTAACGCTTCAACCATGCCGAGACGTAGACGAGCAGCGCGAAGCTCGCCGAATGCGACTCGGGAAAGCCGTACTCGCCGAAGCCGAGAATCTGGCGATAGATCTGATCGGCGAATCCTTCCGTGTACCCCTGTGCGCGCATGCCGTCCTTGAGACGTCGCTCGAACGGCTCGAGCCCGCCTTTCCTGCGCCAGGCGGCCATCGCGCGGCGCAGGCGATCGGCCTCGCCGGGCGTGAAGCCGGCCGCGACCACCGCGAGGCTCATCACCTGTTCCTGAAAGATCGGCACGCCGAGCGTGCGCTCGAGGACCGCACGCACCGCCTCGCTCGGGTAGGACACCGGCTCCAGGCCGGCGCGGCGCCGCAGGTAGGGATGCACCATGCCGCCCTGGATCGGGCCGGGCCGCACGATCGCCACCTCGATCACCAGGTCGAAGAAGCAGGCGGGCCGCAGTCGCGGCAGCATCGACATCTGGGCGCGCGACTCGATCTGGAACACGCCGATCGTGTCGGCGTGCTGGATCATCTCGTATACACCGGGATCCTCGGCGGGCACGTCCGCCACCGTGAGGCGCACGCCGCGGCGTCGCCCGGCCAGATCGAGCGCGCGCCGGATGGCCGAGAGCATGCCGAGTGCGAGCACGTCGACCTTGAGGAGTCCCAGCGCGTCGAGGTCGTCCTTGTCCCACTCGATGACGCTGCGCTCGGGCATGGCGGCATTCTCGATCGGCACCAGTCGCGAGAGTCGGTCGCGCGCGATGACGAAGCCACCGGTGTGCTGCGAGAGGTGGCGCGGAAATCCGGTGAGTGTTGCAACGAGCTCGACGAGGCGCTCGATCACCGCGCTTGCGGGGTCGAAACCGGCTTCGCGCAGCCGCCCGGGCAGCGCGCGCTGGCCGTCCCACCAGGCGAGCGAGCTGGTCAGGCGGTCGATCTGGTGCAGATCGAGACCGAGCGCCTTGCCCACGTCGCGCACTGCGCTCTTCGTGCGGTAGGTGATCACCGTCGCGGTGAGTGCGGCGCGATGGCGGCCGTACTTCGCATAGATGTACTGGATGACCTCCTCGCGCCGCTGGTGCTCGAAATCGACGTCGATGTCGGGCGGCTCGTTCCGCTCACGCGAGACGAAGCGCTCGAAGAGCATGCTCATCCGCGCAGGGTCCACCTCGGTGATGCCGAGGGCGTAGCACACCGCCGAGTTCGCCGCCGAGCCGCGACCTTGGCAGAGGATCCCGCGAGCCCGGGCGAAGCTCACGATGTCGTGAACGGTGAGGAAGTAGGGCTCGTAGCCGAGATCGGCGACGAGCGCGAGTTCGTGCTCGACCTGGGTGCGGACGTGCGCGGGTGCGCCATGCGGAAAGCGCCACGTGAGCCCCGTTTCGGCGAGCTTTCGCAGGTGCGAAGCAGGCGTCTCGCCTGCGGGCACCAGCTCCTCGGGATACTCGTAGCGCAGCTCGTCGAGCGAGAAGGCGCAACGCTCCGCGATGCGCAGCGTCTCGGCGAGCAGCGCCGCCGGATAGCGCTGCGCGAGACGCACGCGGAGTCGCAGGTGCCGCTCCGCGTTCGGATGGAGCGCTTTCCCGCACGCGTGCACCGGCCGGCCAAGCCGGATCGCAGTGAGCGTGTCCTGCAGGCGCCGTCGCGAACGCACGTGCATGTGCACATCGCCGGCCGCAACAAGCGGCAGGTTCGCCGCTTGCGCGAGCGCGTGCAATTGCTCGAGACTGGCGCGATCGTCCGGCCCGCACAGCAGCTCGGCCGCGACCCACGCGCGGCCGGGGAAGCGCTCGTCGAGCCAGCGGGCGTGCGCGAGATCGCTCACGCCGGCGGAATCGTTTCCGGGCACCAGGAGCGCGAGGCAGCCGGGCAGCCCGGTGTCGAGGTCCGCGCAAGTGAGTCGATAGGCGCCCTTGCGTGCGTTGCGCCGCCCGCGGGTAATGAGCTCGGAGAGATTTCCGTAGCCGGCGCGGTCCTGGGCGAGCAGCACCAGCTTCGGGCCGGTGCCTGCCGCGTCGGAGAGGGTGATCTCGGTCCCGATCAGGAGCCTGAGACCGACGTCCTTTGCGGCAAGATGCGCCCGCACGACGCCGGCGAGCGAGCACTCGTCGGTGATCGCGAGGGCCGAATAGCCGAGCGCGTCGGCGCGTGCGACGAGCTCTTCCGGGTGTGATGCGCCGCGCAGGAACGTGAAGTTCGAGAGACAGTGAAGCTCGGCGTAGGCGGGGAGCACGGCATGGGCCGGGAAAAGGAAAAAGGAAAGGGAAAGCCCCGGCCAGGCCGGGGCTTTCGCGGAACACGGTAGAGGCGCCTTAGTTGGGCACCACGACCGTGTCGATCACGTGGATGACGCCGTTCGTGGCGACGATGTCGGTCTTAATGACCTTCGCGTCGTCGACTTTCACTCCGGTGCTCGACACGTCGATCGTGAGCGCCTGCCCTTCGACAGTCTTCACCATGCCGGACTTCACGTCCTTCGCCATCACCGTGCCGGGCACGACGTGGTACGTCAGCACTTTGGTGAGCTTCGCTTTGTCAGCGAGGAGCGCGTTCAGCTGGTCGGCCGGGATCTTGGCGAATGCGGCGTCGGTCGGAGCGAACACGGTGAAGGGGCCCGGCCCTTTGAGGGTCTCGATGAGGCCGGCTTCGGTGAGAGCTTTCGCGAGGGTCTTGAACTGGCCCGCGGCGACGGCCGTGTCGACGATATCGGCTTGAGCCATGGGGGCAGCGGTGGCCGAGGTGTTGTAGGCGCCACTACCGGCAATGGCGAGGGGGATACCGCCAGCGATCGCAGCGGTTGCGGTCATAGCGACAAGAAATTTCTTTGAAATAGGCACTTGCAGTCTCCTTATGAGAAAGTAGTTGAGGTTAGTCCGTCCGTTTTACCGAACATTGTCTAGGACAAAATAAGAGAAAGTTAGTTCAGTTCAATATGGCAAGACCCAGTCGGTCACGCAAACAGTCCATGCAGATACCAGCCGCCGCCGGCAGAAGGACCGGGGGTGGGCCGCTCACGAAACACCCAGACCAGCGCCTGGTCTGCGGTCCGGGCGATGAAGTAGTCGCGTGCGATCTCGCTCCCATCCCACCAGCCCGACTCGATGCGCTCCGGGCCGGCCAGGAGCATGAGCGGCCCGCCGTGGTACGGGACCGCGCCGCGCTCCGCGAGCGGCTGCGGATTGGGCAGCAACCAGAACGGGCGGGGGCCGGCGCCGCCATCCGATCCGGCCGGCGCCACGCTGGGGGCAGAAGAGCGCCGCCGCTTGCCGAGGACGGGATCGAGAGGCCGCGAAGCGCGCTCCGGGCGATGCTCGGCCGAGATTGTCATGCCGTGCACTGCCGCGGTGCCGAGCCGCGCGCGCAGTCGCTCGACAAGCCTCGCCCAGTCGCCGTGACCTCGAGCCGGATCGTCAAAGAGCGGAAGGGGCTCGCCGGCAAGCGGCACGATGGCCTCGGCAGCGAGCGCGATGCTGCGCACCGGCTCACTCAGGGTGGTGGCGCCGAGTCGCTCACGCAGCAGGCGGATGAAATGTTCGGCGTCGCGACTCGCCGCGACCAGGCTGATCGCGATCTCGGTCGTGCGCCGCTCGCGGTGAAAGAGCCTGAGCACGAACCGCTGCACCCCGCTCGCGCGCGCGGCGAGGAACCCCGCAAGCTGCACCAGGAGGCGGCGTGCCGCGAACAGCAGCATGTCGGCCTGCGTCACCTCGGCGGGCAGCTCGAGCCGGGCGTGAAAGCGCGGCGGCGGCGTGAAGAACGTGTGCGGATCGGGCAGTCGCCCGAGCGCGCGATCGATCTCACCGAGCAGGCGCCGGTCGAAGCGGCGCGCAACCCCCTCGCGCGGGAGCCGCAGGACGTCGCCGATCGTGGTCACGCCGATCGCGGCGAGCGCTTCGAGCGTCTCGATTTCGTCCGTGGCCATCTGCACCGGCAGCTCGGCCACTGTAGCGCGCAGCATGTCCGGAACGAGCAAGGTCTCGCGGCCCGCACGTGCCAGCCAGACGGCGCTCTTCGCGGTCGGGCCGCCGGCGACGGATGCGCTGAAGCCCATGTCGACGAGTCCCTTGCGCAGCGCGACGAGGATCGGCTCGATGCCGCCGAAGAGCGCGAGGCTGCCCTCGACCTCCAGCACGAGGGCGGCGGGAAATTCGAGCGCGACGCTCGGCGTGAATTGCATCGCCCAGCCGGCCAGTCCGATCAGGGCTTCGGTCTCGCCGGCCGGATCGCGTTCCCGCACGGCGAGGCTCGGGACGAGCGCGCAGGCGGCCGGAACCGCCAGCCCGGGTCGCACGCCGCGCGCGGTCGCGCGCGCATCGCAAGCGAGCACGCAGCCGCCGTGCGCGATCGCGCACGGCTCAGGCGTGGGCAGGCCGAAGATCTCCAGCGGGAGCTGTGGCAGGTGAATCGCGATCCACTGCATGGCTCGAATCGGAGGGATGAGTGGAGAAGTGGGTGGCGGGTCGCGCAACGACGGGCTGCTGGAGCAGCACCGGTTGAGCGAGAGGTGTGCCACGACGCTTGACGATGCGCACGGCGAGCCCACCGTCGGCGGTGCCGAGCAGCAGGCGCAGCGGCGCAGGCGACGCATCGCGAGCGGCCTGCGGCGCGCGGAACAGGACGGCAAGACCCGAGCTCGCCTCGGCGGCGAGCTGCAGCCGGCGAAGATCCGGATAGCGAGTCTCGCCCGGCCAGGCGAGCACTGCGCCGCAAACCCCGGCGCGCAGGGCCTGCTCGGTCGCCCACAGCGCTTCTTTCGCCGAACCGGTCCGGACGATGAGCAGCCGCGCGAGATCGATGCCGGCTGCAGCGAGCGCCGGCGCGTAGGGGAGATAGGGTGGTGCGATCCATGCGAGGCAACGCCCTGCGCCAGCGAGGCGCGCGAGCGCCGGTCCGAGCAGGCGCAACTCGCCGATTCCCTCGTGCCGCGGCAGGATCTCGGTGAGCGCACTCGCCGGCCAGCCACCGCCGGGCAGCTCGGCGTCGAGCGCGGGAAAGCCGCTCGGAACGCTCGGTACCGCGACGCGGCCGAGCTCGGCGCCGCGCCGGACGTCGGAACGTTGCAGGATGGCGTGCAGGAGCGAAGACATGACGGTCCCGACTCGCTTCCTCGACAGGGAAGACGCTCGCGAGAGGAGTCAGCAGGGCGTTGAAGAACTCCGCGCGCGCGCCCGGGGGGATATACAAGGGGGCTTTCCCCCTTGTTCGTGCGACCGGGGTTTGCCTTGCACGCTGAATTCGTCAAGCGAAGTCACCATGACGTGCATTCTTCAACGACCTATCAGAGTGTCTTGCCGGTGCGGATGACCCCGACACCGATGCCCTCGATGGCGAACTCGCCCTCACGGGTGTCGAGCACGATCGGGTCGAAGTCCGGGTTCTCCGGCAGGAGTTCCACCGTTGCACCGCGGCGGCGCAGGCGCTTGACCGTCACTTCATCGGCGAGTCGCGCCACCACGATCTGTCCGGAGCGCGCCTCCGCAGTGCGGTGCACTGCAAGGAGATCGCCGTCGAGGATGCCCGCATCGCGCATGCTCAGGCCGCGTACCTTGAGCAGGTAATCCGCGCGCGGTCTGAAAAGCGCCGGGTCGAGCTGGTAGCGCCCCTGGATGTGTGCCTCGGCAAGGATCGGCGCGCCGGCTGCGACCCGGCCGACGAGCGGCACGCCGAGCGACTGCCTGAGCACGATGCCGCGCGCAGTCCCGTCGAGGATATCGATCGCGCCCTTGCGCTCGAGCGCGCGCAAGTGCTCTTCCGCGGCGTTGGGCGAGCGAAAGCCCAACACCCGGCAGATCTCGGCGCGGGTCGGCGGGAAGCCGCTCGACTCGATCACCTCGCGGATGAGCTGCAGGATCTCGGCCTGCCGTGGCGTGAGGTCCTTCATGGCGTTTTCCTGCCCGCCGGACGGGCCCCGGTGTCCGGACGCGTCGCGACCGGCGCCGGGGGAGCGGAGCGACCACCGCCACTGAAGGAGGTGGGCGTGGCATCCTGCCGGTGGAAGGCTACGGGTTCGTCCAGCTCGTCCAACTCGTCCCATAGGCCGAGCTGGGAGGGCGAAGCGACGGCTTTGATGCGCCTCATGCGGGCTCCTCGCTTTTTCACGCCGACTCGCGCCTAGCGATGTGATCCGGCCGTCATGGCAGCGTAGGCGGCGTGCCCTGGGAGGGGCATCTCCGCCCGGGGCGCTTGCTCGATGCCCGGATCGGTTGCGTGGGTCCCGCGCACGCCGGCCGGCATCGGGACTTTCCCGAGCTTCGCGAGGCGTGCCTCGATCGCGAAGCGGGTGCGGCCGTGCGTGGCGGCGAGCGCCTCCATCGGCTGCCCGGCGTCGAAGGCGGAGACGAGCTGCGTGTCCTCTCCAGCCGACCAGGGCTTGCCGGAGTTGCCCGGGAGATTCCGTGCCGGCCGCTTCGACCTGCTCGTGACCACCTCGAGTGCGCGGATCGCGTGGTAAAGCGCGCGCACGGTGTCCGGATGCTGATAGGGACTGCCGGCGGGGAAACTCGTGCCGGTGACGGGATCGGCGCCGTTCGCCAGCGCCTGGAGGGTTGCCAGCGCCCGTTCGTCGTTCATGGTCGCGTTCATGGTGTTTCCTTCCTCGAGTTGTCCCGGTTGGTGTTCCGGTTTGGTTCCGGTTTCCGGTCCAGGGCGCCACCCCATACCCTGATTTTTATACAGTATCCGATCGCCGCGCAAGGGGAGATTGACGCCGCGCCGCCAAGTCATTGTTTTTCATGAGGCCGACGGGCGTATAATCGCGGCGCGGTTCACCACTCCGAGGAAGCAGCGCGCCATGGGAAAGAAGATCAAGACCGGCTACGAGTCCGATGCGACCCGGCTGATCCGTGGCCTGCTCGAGACGCGGCCGCAGATCGCGGAGGTGCAGGAGGCCGGCCGCTCGCTATGGTGGGACAAACGGCTGGATTTCGATCAACTGCGCCGCGAGCGCGAGTCGCGCGTCCCGCAAAAGGGCTACGTCTATCAGATTGATGAATAGCCATGCGCTCGCCGCCGTGATGACGGCGGTGTTGATCGCGGCCGCGCCCGGGTGCATTCCGCTGTCGCCGCAGGCCGCGATGGCGATGGAGGTCTTCAAGCTGATGACGCCCGCGCTGGCAGCGTTGATGAGCAATATGAAGACGGTCGACGAGCCGAACCAGGCCAAGCTCGCCGAGCTGGAGGCGAAGAAAGACTGGGAGGGGATGGTCGCCTTCGCGCAGAAGAACCTCAAGGTGGACCCGATGAGCGCCGACTGGTGGATGGTCGTGGGCTACGCCTACACCCAGATGGCGCGGTACGAAGATGCGGCCGATGCGTTCCAGAAGGTGGTGCAGTACAGCCCGGACCAGATCGACGGCTACAACCTGCTCGCAGAAGCCTACCGCGTGCAGGGAAAGCCCGAGAAAGCGATTCGCACGCTCGATCGCGGGCTGCGGGTGAACCAGGAGTCCGCCACCACCTACCTTCTGATCGGCCAGAGCTTCAACGATCTCAAGCAGCCGGATCGCGCGGTCGAGTACTTCCAGCTCGCTTTGCGGCGTGACGTGAAGCTCGTCGAGGCCTGGTATGGACTGGGCGTCGCCTACGCGCGGCTCGGGCGCACGGCCGAATTCGACGAGGTGGAGCGGGGATTGCGCCAGCTTGCGCCGGCGCGCGCCGATCAGCTCGCGCGGCTGCGGCCGCGCACGTTCGGCACGTCGTCCGCCGCGCCTACCCGGCAGTGAGTCCGTCGTCCGCGGCGATCACGGCGCCGTTCACGAACGCGGACTGATCCGAAGCGAGCAGGAGCACCAGGCCGTCGAGGTCTTCAGGCTTGCCCACCCGTCGCCGCGGCAGCTTCGCGAGCAGCTTGCGGCCGCCTTCGGTGTTCCAGTAATCGCGGTTGATCTCGGTCTCGATGTAGCCGGGGCAGAGCGCGTTCACGTTGATGTGGTAGCGACCCCACTCCAGGGCCATCGAGCGCGTCATGTGGATGACGCCGGCCTTGGACATGCCGTACACGGAGATCTGGCCGAGCGGATGCAGGCCCGCCGCCGAGGCGATGTTGATGATGCGTCCCGGCCGCTTGCCCGCGATCATGCTGCGGCCGACCGCCTGCGCGACGAAGAACGCGCCTTTGAGGTTCGTGTTCATCACGAAATCGTAGTCGGCCTCCTCGACGTCGCCGATCCGGGCAGTGACCGACACGCCCGAGTTGTTCACGAGCACGTCGATCGGGCCCAGCGCCGCCTCGGCCGCCGCGACGCCTTCGCGGATCGAAACGACATCGGTCACGTCCATCGCGACCGCGTGCGCCCGGCCGCCGTTCTGCGTGATCGCGCCGGCGAGCTGCTCGAGCCGATCGACGCGGCGGGCAGCGACCGCAACGGCCGCTCCCGAATCGGCGAGCAGGCGCGCGAACCGGTCGCCCAGTCCGGATGAGGCGCCGGTGACCAAGGCGGTCTTGCCGTCCAATCTCAGTTCCACGAGACTTCCTTCACGAAGGCGCGAGGCCAGTGATTATACGGATCGTGTGCTCGTTGCCTGCGCTCGGCGGTGCGGGCTACACTTCGCCGTCCCCGAGGGGCCGATGAGCGATCTGCTTCGAACCTACGAGCGCGGCGTGCTGCGCGTGACGCTCAACCGCCCAGAGCGACGGAACGCGCTCACGCGATCGATGCTGCGGGAGCTGCGGCTCGTATTCGAGGCGCATGCGGAGCAAGACGATCTGCGGCTTGCGATCCTCACGGGCACGGGTTCCGTCGCCTTCTCGTCGGGCGGCGAGCTCGACGATCTGGCGGCGCTCGAGAGCGCCGAGCAGGCCGAGGCGTTCGCGCGAGAGGGGCTTGCGGCGCTGGACGCGATACGCGGTTTCCCGGTGCCCACCGTCGCCGCCCTCAACGGGGTCACGCTGGGCGAAGGGGCGGAACTTGCGCTCGCCTGCGACATGCGCGTCGCCGCGCAAGACGCATGGTTCGGTTTCGTTCATGCCAACCTGCATCTCTCGACGACGTTTGGCGGCGGCACCGACCTGCTGCGACTGCTGGGCCGTGCGCGCGGGCTGGAGCTGCTCGCCTCCGCCCGGAGGCTGTCAGCCGACGAGGCGCTTGCACTGGGAATCGTCAACCGTGTCGCTGCGGTGGAGAGCGATTTCCTGGAGGACGTCGAACGCTTCGTCGCACCGATGTTCGAGCACCAGCCGCACGTGCTGCGGGCCCTCAAGGCACTCGCGCTCGCCGATCGCCGCGGTGCCTCCGTTGCGGAGCTTCGGGAATACGAGATCGCTTCCTTCCTCGAAACTTCCACCCACGAGGCGCACCGCGCGCTGCTCGAGAAGTTGCAAGCGGAGCGGGGCTAGGAAACCCGGCTAGACGAACTCCCGCGCGCGGCGGAGCGCCGGCATGCAGTGGTGCAGCCACTGGGCGGTGATTTTCTCGGCGAGTGAGTTCTGCTTCAGCCGCTCCGAGAGCGAAAGGAAGTCGACACGGTCGAGCGGCTGGTCCTGATTGAAGCAGGAGAAGACGTAGGAGACCTTGCCCGTGTCGGGATCACGGTGCGGCTGCAGGCACTGCGCGCAGATCTCTTTCATCATGCACTGCATCGGCGAGTTGATCGAGCCGAGGGCGGCGTGTCCGGGCTTGAGGAAAGGCGCGAGCACGGCATGCCGCGCACGCGCCACCGCGGCCATCATGCGGTCCGACCCGATGACGATCACACGGTCCGCCTGGCGCATGTCGATCGGTTGGGCGCCCAGCCGACCCGACGCATAGGCTTCCATTGCCTGCACGATGTTCCCGACGGTTGCGAGATCCTGTGGCCGGCCGGGCTCGAAGCCGGGCTCCTCGTCGCAGCACCACACCACGACGTCCGCGGCCGCTTCGATGTTCGGCATGTGATAGCGGTCGATGACCTTCTTGTAGCCGGCGAAGTAGAGCACCTTGGATCCGCTCGCCCGGAACGCCTGGCCGATCGAGAAAAGCACGGCATTGCCGAGCCCTCCGCCCACGAGTACCACCGTTTCGTCCGGCTGGACGTGGGTCGGCGTCCCGGTCGGGCCCATGAGCACGACCGGCTCGCCGGGCTTGAGCATCGCGCAGAGATCGGACGAGCCGCCCATTTCTAGAACGATCGTCGAAACCAGACCCTGCTCACGGTCGACCCACGCGCCAGTGAGCGCCAGGCCTTCCATCTGCATCCGCGTCGCGCCGGCGCGGCCGGTTTCGTCCACTTGCGGGGCGAGCGTCTCGTAATTCTGCAACCTGAAGAATTGACCCGGCTCGAAACGTCGCGCCGCGGCCGGTGCGTGCACGATCACCTCGACGATGGTGGGCGTCAGGCGGATCACTTCCCGGACGACCGGCCGGAGATCGCGGTCGAGCCGCCTCACAAAATCCTTGTCGGAACCGGTGTCAGCCGGCCCGCGGCTCGCGAGGACGCGTGAGATGACCGGGAAACCCTGCTTGGTCGAGCCCAGCGCCTTCACCACATTGCCGAAGTAGGAAGGGTGGAGATCGCCGAAGAAGGAAATGAAGCGTCCATCCGGGAGCCGCGAGAGCAGCACGTCGGCACGTTCCGGCTTGGAGATGGAGAATTCCGGCTTGAGCGGCGCGCCGGATTCGCCGCAGGCTCGAAAGTACTTCCCGTCGAGCTCGAAGTGCGCGGCGTCCTCGCGCGCGAGCACCGTATTGGGCTGAGTACCCGCAGCGATGAACACCGAGCAGGTGGGCAGCCGCAATTCGCCGTCGTCGGTGCCCTTGCCGTCGGCGTCGACGATCTGGCGGCGGAAGCGCATGCCGCTTACCGCCCCGTAGTCGTCCACTTCCACCGCAAGCGGCGTGAGCCCCTCGGCGAACACGATGCCTTCTTCGAGCGCTTTCTCCACTTCCTCGTGGTTCAGCGTGTACGAAGGGCTGTCGATCAGGCGCCGGCGGTACGCGATCGTCGCCCCGCCCCAATGCTGCAACAGCTCGGCGATCCGCGGTGCGCGGCCCTCCGCGGCCGCCTTGCGACGCTCGGCGCGAATCGCGCGGGCGTGCGACAGGAACTCCTCGGCGATCTCCCGTTCCTCCGCCGTCCAGCGGTCGCGAATCGCGTCCTCGTTGCCGAGTTCCGCGGCGAGATCCTGGAAGCGGGCGAGGAATTTCTCTACCTGCACGACATAGTAGGCGAGCGATTCCGTCGCAGTGTCGATGGCGGTGAGCCCGCCCCCGATGATCACGACGGGCAGGCGCAGTTGCATGTTCGCGATCGAATCGCGCTTGGCTGCCCCCGTGAGCTGCAAAGCCATCAGGAAGTCGGACGCCGTGCGCACTCCGCGTGCGAGGCCATTGGGAATATCAAGTGTCGTGGGTTTGCCAGCGCCCATGCACAGGGCCACGTGATCGAATCCCGCCGCCAAGGCGTCATCGAGCGTGAGCGTGCCGCCGAAGCGGACGCCGCCATACATGGCGAACTCGCTGCGCCGCTCCAGCAGCAACCGCACGAGCTTCAGGAAGTTCTTGTCCCAGCGTACGGTGATGCCGTACTCCGCGACCCCGCCGAAGCCCGCCATCGTGCGGGCGTCGAGCGATTCGTACATGCTCATGGCGTCGCGGATCGGCGCGAACGGAACGCGGCTGCCGTCGACGCGTACGCCGGACAGCTTCTCGTCCAGAGGCTCGATCTTGAGGCCGTCGATGCCGACGACCTGGTGGCCGTCGTTCATGAGTTGATGAGCAAGGCTGAACCCCGCCGGACCCATCCCGACCACGAGCACGCGATAGCCCGAGCGTGCTTTCGGCAGCGGGGCGCGGACGTTCAAGGGGTTCCACCGCGTGAGCAGGCTGTAGATTTCGAAGCCCCAGGGCAGCGTGAGGACGTCTTTGAGCGTTCGGGTTTCGGCCTGCGGGATGTTGACCGGCTCCTGCTTCTGGTAGATGCAGGCCTTCATGCAGTCGTTGCAGATCCGGTGACCGGTCGCCGCGCACATCGGGTTGTCGACCACGATCGTCGCCAGGGCCGAAATGGCGAGCCCCTCGGCCTTCAGGGTGTGGAACTCGGAAATCTTCTCGTCGAGCGGGCAGCCCGCCAGGGTGACACCAAAGGGGCTCTTCCTGAACCGGTCTTTCCGAGGCGCGTCGGGAGCGGGCTTCTGGTGCAGACCCTTGGAGCAGGAATCCTTGCCCTGGTTATGGCACCAGATGCAGTAGTTCACTTGGTCGAGGGCGCCAACGAGATCGGTGCCGCTGTCGGTCAGCTTGAAGCCCTCGCGGCGCCGGACATGGCCCGGCTTGATCCGATGGGCGTTCGCCCCCTGCACCGTGATCTCCTCGGCACGGTGGATGAGGTGATGCGGATCGACTTTTGCAGGTGCCTTGAAGAGCACGCCTGTTTGCGTGTGGTCCCGTCCTGCTTCGGTATGCAGCGCCCACGCTGCATAGCGCATCGCCAGGTCTAGCTCCTTGGCATGTCCTGGTTCATCGGCGAGCCAGCCGGTGACGTGTTGTGCAAACGTGAGCTCGTCGAACCGGCCTCCGAAAAGGCGACGCAACTCCCGCTCGAGCGTCGGGCCGTCGAGCAGCGCCGCCTCGTCGGGCTTCACCTTGCTCGCGGCGCGACGCTGCACGAACTGGCGCTTCACCGAATAGAGCGGAACGAGCTCCTCGTGGCGTCGCGCGAGCGACCGGACCTCCGACGCGATTTCGAACAGGTCGGCGAGGAATCTTTCGAGGTGCGGGGCAAGCGCCAGGATCAGCGCCGATTCGTCCTTCTCGGAAAGCGAATCGGGGGCGGCGCGGGCGGTACCGAGCCTTTGCGCGAGGTCCGTGTCGGCTTTCGCCAGCGCGGCGAGGAACGCCGCGTCGATTTTCTGAAGCCCCTCGCGTCGGTAAAGGTCCTCGAAGGCGAGACCGTGGGCGAGGTTGAGCGCGCTCATGCAGCCTCCCGCACGGCTAGCGCTGGAGATGCTGGAGCTTGTCCTTCACGTCTTTCCACTCGTCCGCGTCCGGCAGCGGATCCTTCTTGTCCGTGATCAGGGGCCAGTCCTTCGCAAGCTCCGCGTTCAGGGCGGTATATTGCTCCTGGCCGGGCGGAAGATCCTCCTCCGCGTAGATCGCGTTGACCGGACACTCCGGGATGCAAACCGCGCAGTCGATGCACTCGTCGGGATCGATGACGAGCATGTTCGGGCCTTCCTTGAAGCAGTCCACCGGGCAGACGTCGACGCAGTCGGTGTACTTGCACTTGATGCAGGAGTCGGTGACGACGTGGGTCATGGCGGCTCGCTCTGACAATTCGACCTGTTTGAGGACCTCTAACGCGCCTCGTATTGTAAGTCAATTTGTTTGGGGGTCAAACAGTCCGGACGCGTTCCCACCCGCCTCCCAACCCCCCGCGTGTGACGCGGATCAAATCGGCCCGAGCGTTGGCCGACGCGCCAGGCCGCGGTTGCCCCGGCAAGGTGCTTGGGCTAGAGTGGCCGAAACGCCGCGCCCTCTGGAATGTCCCGGTATTTCCGACCGCAATCGCTCGACGAAGCTTTGCGCGCCCTGTCGAGCGCGGGGCTGAACATCCTTGCTGGCGGCACGGATTTCTATCCCGCGCGCGTCGGATCGACGGTCGACGAGGATATCCTGGATATCACGGCCCTCGATGAACTGCGTGGCTTGCAGGAGACCGAGCAGGGCTTTCGAATCGGTGCGCTGACGACCTGGTCGGATATCATCACTGCAAAGCTGCCCGCGTATTTCGATTGCCTTAAGCTTGCCGCGCGTGAATTAGGGGGGGTGCAGATCCAGAATGCGGCGACAATCGTGGGCAACATCTGCAACGCCTCGCCGGCCGCCGACGGTGTACCGCCCCTTCTGTCACTAGGCGCCGAGGTCGAGGTCGCTCGCGCGGACTCGCGACGCATCGTTCCCCTCGACCAGTTCATCACCGGGAACCGGCGCACGGGTCGCGAGCCGGGCGAGCTCGTCACCGCTATCCATGTTCCGCGCTGGAGCGCCTCGGCACGATCGCATTTCCTGAAACTGGGCGCGCGGAAGTACCTCGTCATCTCCATCGCGATGGTGTCGGGGGTCGTGGAGCCCGATGCGGAGGGCGTCATCGCCCGCTGCGGCTTTGCGGTCGGTTCGTGCTCGGCCGTCGCGCAGCGTCTTTCCGACCTCGAGCGCGCCCTCACAGGCGAGGCGCTCGGCGGCGAGCTGTCGGCCCGGGTGGGTCCGGCGCATCTGGCGATGCTTGCGCCGCTCACCGACGTACGCGGGACTGCCGACTATCGCGTCGACGCGGCCCTTGCGCTTGTCCGGCGAACCATCCGGGTGCTGGCCGGTGAATGAAGCCATACGGCCGCCGCCGGGTGCCATCATGGATGCCATAGCGTTTTCCGTGAACGGCGTGGCGCGCAGTGTCACGGCGCACCCCGCCAGCCGCCTGAGCGATGTCTTGCGCGATCATCTCGGACTGACCGGGACGAAGGTCGGCTGCAACGCCGGTGACTGCGGAGCTTGCACCGTCCTGATCGATGGAAAGCAGGTGTGCGCTTGCCTGACCGCGGTCGCCCAGGTCGCAGGCCGCCGCATCGTGACCGTCGAGGGTCTCGCGGACGACCGCCGCTTTGCCCGGCTGCAACAATCCTTCCATGTGCATGGCGCCGCCCAATGCGGGATCTGTTCGCCGGGGATGCTGACCGCCGCGGCCGACCTGCTCGCGCGCAATGCAAAGCCGACTGAAGCGGACGTGTGCGGTGCGCTCGGCGGCGTTCTTTGCCGGTGCACCGGATACCGCAAGATCGTCGAGGCGGTGCTGGCGGCGGCGGACAGTGGGCTGGAGCCCGAGCCGTTAACGACGGGCCGGGCGGTGGGCCGGCGCGTGCCGAAGCCCGACGGCCTGGCAAAGCTCACCGGTGCCGAGCGCTACGCCGCGGACGAATTTCCAGCCGACGCCCTGTGGTTGCGCGTCGTGCGCTCACCGCACGTGCGGGCCCGCTTCAGCGTCGGCGACCTTGCGCCGTTGCGCCAAGCGCATCCCGGGCTCGAGGATGTCATCACCGCCGCCGACGTCCCGGAAAACAGTTTCGGGATCTTTCCGGACTACAAGGAGCAGCCCGTGCTCGCCGAAGGCGAGACGCGATTTCGCGGCGAGGCGGTGGCGGCGCTCGTCGGAAACTACGAGACCGTGACGCGTATCGCGGACCACGAGCTCCCGATACGATGGGAACCGCTCGCGCCGCGTAGCACGATGGACGACGCGCTTGCGAACCGCGGCGAGCCGATCCACGCTGACCGGCCTGACAATGTGCTGATCCACGGTCGGGTTGTGAAGGGTGACGTCGACATGGGACTGGCTCGCGCGGAATTCGCTGCGGAAGGCGAGTTCGATACTGCATATGTCGAGCACGCCTACATCGAGCTGGAAGCCGGCTGGGCAGAGCGGGTCGGCGACCGGATTCGGATCTTCGCCTGCACGCAGACGCCGTACATGGATCGCGACGAGGTCGCGCGCGTGCTCGCCATCGAGCCTGGTCGGGTTCACATCGTTCCCTCGGCGGTGGGCGGCGCGTTCGGCGGCAAGCTTGACGTATCGGTGCAGCCATTGCTCGCCGTCGCGGCGTGGAAGCTTGGCCGTCCCGTACGCACTGTCTACACCCGCCCCGAATCGATGGCGAGCACGACCAAGCGGCATCCGGCCAGGATGCGCGCGCGTCTCGCCTGCGACCGCGCCGGTCGGCTGATGGCGGCCGATTTCTCGGGAGACTTCAATACTGGTGCGTACGCATCATGGGGGAGCACCGTCGCCAACCGCGTGCCGATTCACGCGAGCGGGCCTTACTTCGTCCCGCACGTTCGTGCGGTGACCCGTGCGGTCTACACCAACGGACCCATCGCCGGGGCGTTTCGCGGCTTCGGCGTTCCCCAATCGACGATCGTGCACGAGGCGCTCATCGATGAGCTTGCGGAGCGCGCCGGCATCGATCGCCTCGAGTTCCGACATCGCAACGCGCTGCGCGCCGGCCAGCCGACCGCGACGGGACAAGTGCTGAAGGCGAGCTGCGGCCTCGTCCAGTGCCTCGAGGCGTTGCGGCCTCTGTGGCGCAGGGCGGTTGCCGACTGCGATGCGTTCAATCGCGACCAGCCACCGCTTGGGCCCTCGCGCGGTCTCCGGCGCGGGGTAGGCGTGGGCTGCATGTGGTACGGGATCGGCAACACGGTGATTGCGAACCCTTCGGCCATGCGGGTCAGCCTTCGCAAGGACGGCCGGTTCCTGCTCTACAACGGAGCGGTCGATATCGGTCAGGGCTCGAATACGATTCTCGTCCAGATCGTTGCCGACGCGCTCGGTGTCCCGATGGATCAGGTCGGCTATGTAATGGGGGATACGGACCTCACCGAGGACGCCGGCAAGACCTCCGCTTCGCGCCAGACATTCGTGTCGGGCAATGCAGCGCGCCTCGCGGGACTCGATCTGCGACAGCGCCTGCTCCGGCGTCTCGAAGTCGGGGAAGATGCCGTGCTCGGCGTCGAGAATGGCGAGCTCGTGGCGATCGATGGCGGCCGGCGCAGCGCGATTCCGCTCGGTTACCTTCCGGCCGACGGACGTGGCGATATCGATGTGGGGCACGGATCCTTCAATCCGCCCACCGTACCGCTTGACACGGATGGACAGGGCGAGCCTTATGCGACTTACGCGTTCGGCGCACAAGTTGCCGAGGTCGAAGTGGATCTGGAGCTGGGGACCACGCGATTGCTGAAGATCACGGCGGCGCACGACGTCGGGCGAGCGATCAATCCGACCCAGGTGGAGGGGCAGATTCACGGCGGTATCGCGCAGGGTATCGGCATGGCGCTCATGGAGGAATATCACGCCGGCAAGACCGAGAACCTGCACGACTACTTGATCCCCACGTTCGGCGACGTGCCCCCCATCGAGGTGATCCTCATCGAGGACCGCGAGCCGCTCGGGCCGCACGGTGCGAAGGGCGTCGGCGAACCGGCCCTGATTCCGACCGCGCCGGCCATATTCGGCGCGATCCGTCACGCGACCGGCGTAACGGTACGGCAGGCGCCTGCGACGCCGGACCGACTCCGCGCGGCAATCTTGGCGATGCAGCGATGAGCACGACCCGCGCTGATCCGTTGAACCAAGGTTCGGGCGAAGGTCCGCTCGAGCGCCCAGGTGGCGGGAAGGTCGTTTGCAACGCGTGTCCGGTGCTGTGCCAGATCAGTGAAGGCCGTGCGGGTGCCTGCGACCGCTACGCGAATTCGGGCGGCGTGCTCACGCGCGTCGATCCGCTGCTGCTCACGGCGAAGGTCGTGAACGAGGCGGGCGCGCTGGTGCCTTTCCAGAGCGATCAGCCCTGGGACGGGCGCGTGCTCGCCGGCACGTCCGTCTTCGTGACCGGGGTGGGGTCCGGCACGACCTATCCTGACTACAAGCCGGCACCCTTCATCGTCTCTTCCAAGCGCGACGACGTGGACATGGTAACCGTCGTCACCGAAGGGATCTTCAGCTACTGCAGCTTCAAGGTGAAGATCGACACGGACCGCTACATCGGTCCCGAGTGCGCACCAGTGCGCTGCGCCGGCGAGGCGGTCGGCCACGTCACCACGATGGAATACGGGTCGCAGATGCTCTCGCTCGGTGGCGTCCATCATCTGACCGGCGGCAGCAAGAAGGAAGGGCGCGTGACCTGCGACCTGATGATGGATCTCGGCAATTGCAAGCCGGTCGAGCTCGAGATCGAAGGCGGCGCGCGCTTGATCGTGCAGGCGGGAGCGCCGCCCGTGATAGACGGGGTCACCGAGCAACGCATGCGCGTCGGATGCGGCTCGGCGACGATCGGCATCTTCGCGCAGCAGTGGCATGGCCACGTCGACGAAGTCGTGGTCGTCGACGACCACATCACCGGGGTGCTGAGCGAACACCAGGCAGGTCGGTTCCTGGACATGCGGCCGGGCGGTATTCGCGTTGCGGGTCGCAAGTCCACGCCGGGGCGCTACTTCCAGGTGGCCAATCCGGGTGCGGGCTGGGGGGGCACGGACATCACGGATCCACTCAAGATCGTGAAGCGCATCGAGCCCGGGGAAGCCTGGCGGGGCGAGCGGGTCCTCATGGTCTCGACGACGGGCGAGGATTACGCCTACTTCGTGCTCGACGAGAATCTACGCATGGTTCCGGCCGAAATTCCAGCGGCGGTGAAAAAAGTCGTGGACCGGATCGGCGAGAATTGCGAACCGGCCCTGTGCACGGTGCTCTACCTCGCCGGTGCGGGCGGGTCATTGCGCGCGGGAGTGACCGAGAACCCCGTGGCCCTCACCCGGTCGATCAAGGATCTGCTTGTCAACGTCACCTGCGGCGGTGCGCCGACCTACGTGTGGCCCGGAGGCGGGATCATGGTGATGGTCGATGTGACCCGCATGCCGGCAAACTCTTTCGGCTGGGTGCCGACGCCGGCGATCGTCTCGCCGATCGAATTCACCATGCGCCAGGCCGACTATGCGCGCCTTGGCGGGCACACGGATCGGGTGCGCCCTGTCGAGGACGTGTTGCGGACCGAGCGTCACCGTGTGTCGAGCTGGGATGGCGTGAACCCCTGGCCGGCGGACGCAGTGCGATGAACGCGCGCCTCGGCCCCGTGCGCATCGCGCTCGACGCGCGGCGGTGGCATTTCCAGCATGGACCGATCGACCTGGTGCTGGAGGCCTGGGGTGAGGATGACGCCGTACGTGCCGGATACGAGCGCGCGTGGCACCGGTTCGAAGGGATGCTCGAGGAGCTTGTCGCGGAGTTGCCTCGACTGCGCAGCCCGGTGGGCGAGGCAACAGGAGCGACTGGCGTCGTCGCGCGCCGCATGGTGGCTGCATGTCTGCCGTTCCGGAGCGTCTTCATCACGCCCATGGCTGCGGTCGCAGGGTCAGTCGCCGACGAAGTGCTGGCGGCAATGGTGTCGGCGCCCGGCATGAGCAAGGCGTACGTGAACAATGGCGGCGACATTTCGCTGCACATCGCACCGAAGGAGACATTCAGGGTCGGCGTCGCGAACGACCCGCGCCACGCCATGCGCCACGGGCACGCGTACGCGCTCGACGGCAGCTTCGAAGTCGATGCCGGGCTTCCGGTACGCGGGATCGCAACCAGTGGCTGGCGCGGCCGCAGCTGGAGCCTGGGCATCGCGGACAGCGTCACGGTCCTTGCCGGCAGTGCCGCGGCAGCCGACGCCGGGGCAACCTTGATCGCCAACGCGGTCAATGTCGACCATCCGGCCGTCGAGCGCGCTGTCGCGCGCGACGTCGACGACAACACCGATCTCGGAAACCGGCTGGTGACTGTCGGCGTCGGCATCCTGCCGGAAGACTCGTTGGCCCTCGCGCTCGATCAGGGCGCCGCGGTGGCGAGCGACTTCGTGCGGCGCGGGCTGATCTGGTGCGCGCTGCTGACCCTGCAGGGTGCGCATCGGATCGCGGGCGGTCATGCCCGCTTGCTCACGAGCGCGAGCTAGCAGAGAGCGCGTCCGGAATTGTGTATATTGACAACGCGTGGTGCGCGGAAGGCGTGGGGACTCCCGGGCTGGCAGGCGCGCGCGAGATGAGCGACAGAAGTTGACAACGTCACGGAGGGGGAATTCATGAACCAAGGAAAGGCATTTCTCGCAGTCGCCGCGTATGCGCTGGCGACGTGCTTCGCGGCGCCGGCGGCCGCACAGGGCACCGTCAAGGTCGGCGAGATCAACAGCTACAAGCGTTTTCCGGCGTTCCTCGAGCCGTACAAGAAAGGCTGGGAGCTCGGCGTCGACGAGGTCAACGCCTCCGGCGGCGTGCTTGGCAAGAAGCTGGAGATCGTCTCCCGAGACGACGGCGGCAGCCAGGGCGATGCGGTACGGCTCGCCGAGGAGCTGATGTCACGCGAGAAGGTGGCGTTCATTTCCGGGACTTTCCTGTCGAACATCGGGCTGGCGGTCAGCGACTTCGCGAAGCAGAAGAAAGTGCTGTTCATCGCGGCGGAACCGCTCACCGACAAGATCGTGTGGGACAACGGCAATCGCTACACGTTCCGGTTGCGTCCGTCGGTGTACATGCAGACGGCGATGCTCATCGACGCAGCGGTGAAGCTCAACAAGAAGCGCTGGGCAGTCGTCTATCCGAATTACGAATACGGCCAATCGGCGGTGGCGGCCTTCAAGAAGCTCCTCAAGGAAAAGCAGCCGAATGTCGAGTTCGTGAGCGAGCAGGCGCCCGCGCTCGGCAAGATCGACGCAGGCGCGGTTTCCCAGGCACTCGCGGACGCCAAGCCCGACGCGATCTTTTCGGCCCTTTTTGGCGCGGACCTCGCGAAGTTCGCGCGCGAAGGAAATCTGCGCGGGCTCTTCAAGGACCGTGCCGTATTCAACCTGCTGGCAGGCGAACCCGAGTATCTCGATCCGCTGAAAGGCGAGACGCCCGTGGGCTGGTACGTGACCGGTTACCCGTGGGCGGACATCAACACTCCCGAGCACAAGAAGTTCATCGATGCCTATCAGAAGAAATACAATGACTATCCGCGTCTGGGCTCGGTCGTTGGCTTCTCGCTGGTGCAGACTATCGCGGCGGTGATCAAGAAAGCTGGAAGCCTTGATACCGAAAAGCTGGTCGCGGCGATGAGCGGGCTTCAGGTGGAGACGCCGTTCGGGCCGATCACCTATCGCGCGATCGACCACCAGTCGACGATGGGCGCTTACGTGGGGCAGATCGGCGTCAAGGACGGCAAGGGCGTGATGACCTCCTTCAGTTACGCGCCTGGCGACAAGTATCTGCCCTCCGACGCCGAAGTGCGCAAGATGCGCCCGGCCCAGTAGCGGCCGCTCGGAACCCATCCGCCACGTGGCGGGGCGCCCAGCGCGTCCCGCCATGCGGCGTTCGACGTTCTGCCCCTGGTTGCAGTAGGCGCCTCCAGTCTCACCGCGCATGGCGAGCATCCTCGTCCAGTTCCTGAACGGCCTGGCGGCGGCGTCGACGCTGTTTCTCATCGCGACCGGGCTGTCGCTGATCTTCGGCGTGACGCGGATCGTCAACTTCGCGCACGGTTCGCTGTACATGCTCGGGATCTACGTCGCGTACAGCGCGGTCAACGCCTTCCAGCCCGCCGGGCCGCTCGGATTCTGGGGCGGCATGTTGGTTGCAGCGCTCGCCGTGGGCGCGCTCGGCGCGCTGATCGAGATCCTGATCCTGCGCCGCATCTACCAGGCGCCGGAGCTCTTCCAGCTGCTGGCGACCTTCGCGCTCGTCCTGATCATCAAGGACTTCGCTCTGTGGGTCTGGGGCGCAGAGGACCTCCTCGGCCCGCGTGCGGTGGGCCTCGACGGCGCGGTGAGCATCGCCGGGCGGCGCTTTCCCGAGTACGACCTCTTCCTGATCGCGGTCGGGCCGCTCGTGCTCGGACTGCTCTGGTTGCTGCTGCACCGGACGCGATGGGGAACGCTCGTGCGCGCAGCGACCCAGGATCGCGAGATGGTCGGCGCGCTGGGCGTGAATCAGAAGCTGCTATTCACGAGCGTCTTTGCGCTGGGTGCCTTTCTGGCGGGGCTCGGTGGTGCGCTCGAAGTGCCCCGCGAGCCGGCGCAACTTTTTCTCGACCTGTCGGCGATCTCGGACGCCTTCGTGATCGTGGTCGTCGGAGGAATGGGCAGCATCCCGGGCGCCTTTCTCGCCGCGCTCATCATCGGTGAGGTGAAGGCGTTCTGCATCGGCATCGGAAACGTGGAAATCCTCGGCGTCGTCGTGTCGTTCTCGAAGCTCACGCTGGTGATCGAGTTCGTCGTGATGGCCGTGGTGCTGGTGGTGCGTCCCTGGGGACTGCTCGGCCGGCCGCAGGCGATCCAGCGCGCCGCCCCGTCGCACATCGAGCCTCCCTTGCGCCCGGCGTCGCGCGGCCTCGTCGCCGGCGCGGTGGTCCTGGGTGTGGCGCTCCTAGCGCTTCCGGCATACGGCACGGCCTACAACGTGGTGCTGATGATCGACATTCTGGTATTCGCGCTCTTTGCGGCGAGCCTGCACTTCCTCATGGGCCCCGCCGGGATGGTGTCGTTCGGTCACGCCGCCTACTTCGGACTCGGCGCGTACGGCGCCGGATTGCTGCTGCTGCGGGCCGGATTCCCGATGGAGGCGGCCCTCGTCGCCGCGCCGTTTGTTGCCGCGCTCGGCGCAGCCCTATTCGGATGGTTCTGCGTTCGCCTCTCCGGTGTGTATCTCGCAATGCTCACGCTGGCGTTCGCGCAGATCGGCTGGTCGATCGTCTTTCAATGGGACAGTTTCACCGGCGGCAGCAACGGAATGGTCGGCATCTGGCCGGCCGCGTGGCTTTCGGCGAAGCCGACGTACTACGTCCTCACGCTGCTCCTCTGTGCAGCCGGTCTTCTCGCGATGCGAAGGATTGTGTACGCACCCTTCGGCTACGCGCTCCGAGCAGGGCGCGATTCGCCGCTGCGCTGTGACGCGATCGGCATCGACCTGCAGCGCATTCAGTGGGCGGCCTTCACGCTGGCCGGCGCATTCGCGGGACTGGCTGGCGCCATTTACGCGTTCTCGAAGGGCAGCGTGTCGCCCGAGGTGATGGCTATCTCGCGCTCGGTCGACGGCCTCGTCATGGTTCTGCTCGGTGGGGTTCAGACGCTGTCGGGGCCCGCAGTCGGGGCGGCGGCCTTCACTTGGCTGCAAGACACGATCGCGCGCAACACCGAATACTGGCAATCTCTGCTCGGCTTGACCATCCTGGTGATCGTGCTCGCCTTTCCGCGCGGCATCGTGGGATTCCTCGCCTGGCGGTTCGGACGCGCCGAGGAGATCGAATGAGCGCTGTCCTCGCGATCAGCGGGCTCAGCAAATCCTTTGGCGGGGTTCAGGCCGTGCAGAGCGTCTCGTTCGAAGTGAGGGAGGGCGAGCTGCTCGCGATGATCGGTCCGAACGGGGCGGGCAAGACGACCTGCTTCAACATGGTGAACGGCCAGCTGACACCGGACAGCGGAACGGTTCGCATCGGCGGCGCGGAGACCGTCGGGCGCAAGCCGCGCGAGATCTGGCGCATGGGCGTCGGCCGTACATTCCAGATCACCGCGACGTTCGCATCGATGACCGTGCGGGAGAACATCCAGATGGCGCTCCTCTCGCATCACGGGCAGTTGTCGCGTCTGTGGCCACGCGCGTCCTCCCTTCATCGTGCGGCCGCCGAAGAACTACTCGCGCGGGTCGGCATACTGGAACAGGCCGACCGCGCCTGCTCGGTGCTGGCGTACGGCGACCTGAAGCGCGTCGAGCTGGCCATGGCGCTCGCGAACGATCCCCGGCTGCTGCTGATGGACGAGCCGACCGCGGGCATGGCGCCGAAGGAGCGCATCGCCCTGATGGCACTCGCCGGCGAAATCGTGCGGGAGCGCGGAATCGCGGTGCTCTACACCGAGCACGACATGGACGTGGTGTTCGGGCACGCCGATCGGGTGATCGTGCTCAACCGCGGCGAGCTCATCGCTTCGGGCACGGGCGACCAGATCCGCGCGAACCCCGAAGTCCGGCAAGTCTATCTCGGCTCGCGGGGGGAAGCGTGAGCGCCGCCCCGATGACGGCGGACGCTCCGATACTGGAGCTCAGCGGCGTCCATGCGTACTACGGCCGCGCGCATATCCTGTCCGACGTGTCGTTCACCGTGCGCCGCGGGGAAGTGGCAGTCCTGCTCGGGCGGAACGGTGCCGGGAAGACCACCACGCTCAAGACGATCATCGGGCTGGTTCCCGCCGTCAAGGGCGAGATCAAGTTCTCCGGCCAGCGTATCGATGGGCTTCCCCCGTACCGGATCGCCGCCAGCGGCCTCGGATACGTTCCCGAGGACCGCCGGATCTTCACCGACCTCACCGTTGCCGAGAATCTGGACGTCGGTCGGCAGCCGCCGCGGGAGGGCGTGCCGTCGTGGACGCTGGAAAAGCTCTTTGCGCTCTTTCCAAATCTCGCCGAGATGCGAAACCGGCCGGGCGGCCGCACTTCGGGCGGCGAGCAACAGATGCTGACGATCGCGCGCACGTTGATGGGCAACCCTTCGTGCATCCTTCTCGACGAGCCCTCGGAGGGACTCGCGCCCGTGATCGTCGACCAGATGGCGGTGGCGATCAAGGAGCTCAAGGCGGAGGGGCTCTCGGTACTGCTGTCGGAGCAGAACCTGCATTTCGCTACCGCGGTGGCAGACCGCGCCTACATCATCGAGAAGGGGCATATCCGGTTCGGCGGCACGATTGCCGAGCTCTCTGCGAACGAGGAAGTCCGCAACGCGTACCTGGCGGTCTGAGAGCGCGACGAGGATGGCTAGCATGGGTGAATTCGACTACGTGATCGTTGGCGCGGGTTCGGCGGGCTGCCTGCTTGCCAACCGGCTTTCCGCGGACAAGGACGTGCGGGTGCTTCTGCTGGAAGCGGGCGGTCGCGACGATTATTTCTGGATCGACATACCGGTCGGTTACCTCTACACGATCGGCAATCCCCGCACGGACTGGTGCTACCGCACCGAGCCGGACCCCGGTCTCAACGGCCGCTCGCTTCTGTACGCACGCGGCAAGGTGCTGGGCGGATGCTCTTCGATCAACGCGATGATCTACATGCGCGGTCAGAAGAGCGACTACGACCAGTGGACGGCGCTAGGGAACCGCGGCTGGTCCTGGGAGGAGGTGCTGCCGTATTTCATTCGCGTGGAGGACTATGCGCACGGGGCAGACGATCTGCACGGCGCAGGCGGCGAGCTGCGCGTGGAGGATCCGCGGGTATCCTGGGAGATCGTCGACGCATGGCGCGAGGCGGCGGCCGAATGCGGGATTCCCAAAGTGCAGGAATTCAACCGCGGCGACAACTTCGGCGTCGCCTATTTCCAGATGAACCAGCGTCGTGGCGTGCGCTGGAGCGCGACCAAGGCATTCCTGCGGCCGGTGCTCAAACGGCCCAACCTGACCGTGCGCACCAATGTACACGTGACCCGGTTACGGCTCGAGACCCGTGAGGGTCTCAAGCGCGTGCTCGGCGTCGAGTTGCGTGCGGCCAACGGCGAGTCCGCGTTCGTCGGGGCGCGCCGGGAGGTCATCCTGGCCGCGGGCGCGATCGGCTCGCCGCAGATCCTTCAGCTCTCCGGGATCGGCAGAGGCGAAACGCTCGCTGCGCTGGATATTCCCGTGCAGCACGAGCTCCCGGGAGTAGGCGAGAACCTCCAGGATCACCTCCAGATCCGGATGATGTACCGGGTCCAGGGCGTGCGCACGCTGAACGAGCGCGCCAACAGCCTGCTCGGCAAGCTCGCGATGGGGCTCGAGTATCTCGTGTTCCGTACCGGGCCGCTCACCATGCCCCCGTCGCAAATGGGCGCCTTCGCGCGCAGCGACCCCTCGCAGCCGACGCCGAACATCGAGTGGCACGTTCAGCCACTGAGCCTGGACCGGTTCGGCGAGCCACTGCATCCGTTTCCCGCGATCACGCCTTCGGTGTGCAACCTGCGTCCGACCAGTCGCGGTCACGTGCGCATCAAGTCGCGGGATCCGCTCGCGCATCCAGCGATCATGCTCAACTATCTGTCGACCGATGTGGACCGCAAGGTTGCCATGGACGGGATGCGCTTCACACGGCGCATCATGGCGGCCAGAGCGCTTGCAAAATATCAGCCGGAAGAGTTCAAGCCCGGCGCGGAGATCACGGACGACGCGGCCCTGGTGCGGGCCGCCGGCGATCTCGGGACAACGATCTTTCATCCGATCGGGACCTGCAAGATGGGCAACGATCCCGATTCGGTCGTTGACGACAAGCTGCGCGTGCATGGTATCCAGGGGCTGCGCGTGATCGATGCTTCGGTCATGCCGCTCATCACATCCGGCAACACCAACGCGCCGACCACCATGATCGCCGAGAAGGGTGCCGAGATGGTTCGTTCCAGCTGGGGATAGGACGATGCCCAGGATTGTTGGCGTGGACGTCGGCGGCACATTCACCGACCTCATCTTGATCGACGAGGGCGCGGGCGAGCTGCGGCTCGCAAAGGTGCCCACCACCCCCGAAAACCAGGCCGACGGCGTGCTCGAGGCATTGGCGCAAACCGGCGCCGCGCTGGCCGACGTGTCGACGATGGTTCACGGCACGACCACCACCACCAACGCGATGCTCGAACGCAAGATCGCGCGGGTCGGGCTGATCACCACACGGGGCTTCCGCGACGTGCTCGAGCTGGGGCGTCGCACGCGGCCACAGCCGTACGGCCTCATCGGAAGCTTCACGCCGCTCGTCACGCGGGAACTACGCCTGGAGGTCGACGAGCGCGTGGATGCAGAGGGCGCCGTAGTCAGACCTTTGGACGAGGCGGGTGTGGCGCAGGCGGCACGCCGGTTGCTCGAGCTCGGCGCGGAAAGCGTGGTCATCCATTTCCTGCACAGCTACATCAATCCCGCGCACGAGCTTCGTGCGCTCGAGATCGTGCGGCGAATCTGGCCGAATCCCCACATCACCGCGGGCCACGCAGTGATTTCCGAGTACCGGGAATACGAACGCGGCGTGACGGCCGCGGTGAACGCCGCCATCCAGCCGGTGCTGCATCGGTATATCGAGCGGTTGCAGGGCGAGCTCTCGGCGCGTGGCTTCGCAAACGAGTTGCTGGTCATGCAAGGCAACGGCGGGACTGTCGCGGCGGGGCTCGTCGCCGAGGCGTCCGTGAACACTGTCGGATCGGGGCCTGCCTCCGGCGTGATCGCTGCCGCCTACACGGCCGCCCGGTCGGGATTCCCGAACGTCGTCACGTACGACATGGGCGGAACCTCCAGCGACGTGGCACTGATCAGGGCGGGGCTGCCGCAGATCTCCACCGAGCTCGAGCTCGAGTACGCGATGCCCATCCATGTGCCGATGATCGACATCCATACGATCGGAGCGGGTGGCGGTTCGATCGCCCGGATCAACGAGGCAGGGATGCTGCAGGTCGGTCCGGAAAGCGCCGGCGCGACGCCGGGTCCGATCTGCTACGGACGCGGGGGCGCCCAGGTGACCATCACCGACGCGAACCTGCTCCTCGGGCGGCTCAATCCCACGCGCCTTCTTTCGGTCACGACACCGGTATCTTTCGACGCGCTGCGCGCAGCCGTCGACCAGCAGGTCGGACGGCATCTCGGACTCTCATCGGACGAGGCCGCCGCGGCGGTGCTGCGTATCGCGAACGACCGCATGGCGAACGCCATCCGCATGGTGAGCCTGGCGCGCGGGCACGACCCGCGCGACTTTGCGCTCTTCGCATTCGGCGGCGCGGGTCCGCTGCATGCCGTTGCGCTCGCGCGCGAGCTCGGCATTCCGAAGGTGATGATTCCCGCCCGTCCCGGATTGACGAACGCGTTGGGCTGCGTCGTGGCGGACGTGCGGCACGACTTCGTGCGAACGGTGAATCGACCTCTTCCGGAGGTCGGCCCGGTTCTGGTCGAGGGGATCCTCGCGCAGCAGATCGCCGACGGCAAGGCGATGCTCGCGCGCGAGCGCGTGTCGGTCGAGGGGATCGACTGCGTGCATCGGGCGGATATGCAGTTCCAGGGGCAGAGCCACATCCTCACGGTGGACCTGCCGCGGGCGGACGTCACGCCCGCCGAGCTGCATCGCCTGTTCGAGGATGCCTACTGGCAACGATTCGGTGTCGAGCTGAAGGAAATTCGTCCGGTGCTGGTGGGCCTGCACACCGCCGTGATCGGCAGGCGCCGCCCAGTGAGCCTCTCGGCACTCGCGGCCGGAGATCCTCGCGCGACGTTGGCCGATGCGCGGACCGAGCTGCGCGAGGTGTGGTTCGATGGCGTGCGCCTACCCACCCCCGTCTACCGGCGAGACTGGATACCGCAGGGCGCGGACTTTTCCGGGCCAGCCATCGTCGAGCAGCTCGATGCGACGACGGTCATCGAGCCGGGCAACCGCGTGGCCGTCGATCCGCTTGGAAACTTAGTCGTCACGGTCTGAGTAAGTGTAAAGTCGAGACAGCGACCGATTCGGAACAGACCCATGGATCCTCAAGACTTGCGTGGTTCTCGGGTGATCGATCCGATCACACTGGTGGTGCTCCAGAATGGATTGCAGCAGGTCTGCAACGAGATGGACCTCGCATTCGTTCGCGCCGCCTTTTCGCCAGTCATCTCCGAAGCGCTCGACCGATCGGACGGGATCTACCATCGCGACACGGGCGAGCTGATCGCGCAAGGCGAGCTCGGCCTGCCGGTGTTCGTGGGCACCATGCAGTTCTCGACGCAGGCGGTGATCGAGCGGGTCAAGGAACAGGGCATCACGCTCGAAGAGGGCGACGTCTTCATCGTGAATGACCCTTACCTGGGCGGCACGCACCTCATGGACGTCAAGTTCGTGAAGCCGTTCTTCTACCGCGGACGGCTGTTTGCGTGGCTCGCCAATACCGGTCACTGGCCCGACACGGGAGGCGCGGTGCCGGGGGGGTTCTCCGCCAACGCGACCGAAGTGGAGCAGGAAGGACTGCGGCTCCCGCCGGTCAAGCTGTACAAGCGCGGGGCGCTCGATGCGGAGATCCTTTCGATCATTCTTTCGAATATTCGCATCGCCGATCAGCGTATCGGCGACATCAAGGCGCAGGCGGCCGCCCTGGCAATCGGCGAACGGCGTCTCACGGCGCTGCTCGATCGATACGGCGCGGAGACGGTGGAGCAGGCCATCGGCGAGCTGAAGGCGCGCGCATCGCAGCAGATGCGCGCCAAGATCGCCGAAATACCGGACGGGACATACGAAGGCGAGGCGTACGTCGATTCCGACGGCGTCGTGGACGAGCCGCTCCGCATTGCGATGCGCGTCGACAAGCAGGGCGAGACACTGACCTTCGACATGGCCGGCTCCTCGCCTCCCTGCCGCGGCCCCATGAACAGCGTGATCGCCACGACGAAGTCGTCAATCTACCTCGCGGTGAAGCACGTCTTCCCGGACGTCCCCATCAACGCCGGGACATTCGAGCCGCTGCGCATCGTCGAGCCCGAAGGCACGTTCCTCTACGCGAAGTATCCGCGACCCGTCTCGGGGTGCGCGGCGGAAGTGAGCCAGCGGATCGCGGAAGCGGTGTTCTCGGCGCTGGTGAAAGCGATACCCGACAAGCTGTTCGCCGCGCCGGCCGGAACGTCGGGCAATCTGTCGGTGGGGGGATACGATCCGGCGCGCAAGCGCTCGTACGTCATGTACGTCATTTCGGGCGGTGGCTACGGGGGGTCCACGCGAGGCGACGGGCTGTCCAACGGCTGCTCGACCATCGGCATCTCCAAGACCACCCCGATCGAGGTGATGGAGCAGTTCTATCCGGTGCTCTTCGAGGAGTACTCGCTAGCTGAAGGGTCGGGCGGCGCGGGAGAGTTTCGCGGGGGCTTCGGGGTGAACTACAAGATCCGCCTGCGCCGCGGCGAAGCCCGCGCGTCGATGGTGATGGATCATGGCCGCATCGGCCCGCAGGGGGCGCACGGCGGGGAGGACGGAGGCGTGAACCGGGTGCGGATCGTGCGCGCGGGCGTTCCCTATCAGCCGCCGCACCTTTCGAAAGACCAGGGCATCGGCATCGCCGCCGACGATCTCATCGAGGTGACGACACCAGGCGGCGGCGGGTTCGGCAATCCACTGCGCCGATCGCCGCAAGAGGTGGCGCGGGATGTCGCGCACGGCTATTACACGCGCAATGAGGCCGAAGCACGGTTCGGCGTAAGCCTGAAACCCGACGGGTCGGTGGATGCCGAAGCCACGATGGCGCGCCGACGCCGAAATGGCGGTGATACGGCCAGGGCATAATCTTCTTATTTCAACGACGGGAATCGATCATGCAGATTAAGGGCAGCACATTTATCGTCACCGGTGGCGCTTCCGGGCTCGGGGGCGGCACCGCGCGCATGCTTGCGGCCAATGGTGCCAATGTGGTCATTGCGGACCTGCAGGCGGACAAGGGCGAGGCCCTCGCGAAAGAGTTCGGCAAATCGGCGCGCTTCGTCAAATGCGACGTGACCAGCGAGGCCGACGGCAAGGCGGCGGTCGACACCGCGCTCAAGGAATTCGGCGGACTGCAGGGGCTCGTAAACTGCGCCGGCATCGCCATCGGCGAGAAGACGATCGGCAAGGAAGGACCGCACTCGCTCGCGTCGTTCACCAAGACGATCAACGTCAACCTCATCGGCACGTTCAACATGATCCGGCTCGCGGCCGTCGCGATGGCCAAACAGACTCCGCAGCAAAGCGGCGAGCGCGGCGTCATCATCTGCACGGCCTCGGTCGCCGCGTTCGACGGCCAGATCGGCCAGGCGGCCTATTCGGCCTCCAAGGGCGGCATCGTCGGCATGACGTTGCCCATCGCGCGCGATCTTTCCCGCGACGGTATCCGAGTTCTGACGATCGCCCCCGGAATCTTCGAGACGCCGATGCTGCACGGATTGCCGAAGGAGATCCAGGACTCGCTCGGCAAGCAGGTGCCGTTTCCGTCGCGCCTCGGCCGCGCCGACGAATATGCGGCGTTGGCCAAGGCGATGATCGAGATCGAGATGCTGAACGGCGAGGTCGTGCGCCTCGACGGCGCGATCCGCATGGCGCCGAAGTGAGCGCGGTCGTCCTCTAGGGAACCCAATCATGTCCACATCATCGCCGCGCTCGGTCGCCGAGCTCGTGGTCGATTTCCTGGTCGCCCGCAACGTCGACCGGGTGTTCGGTTTGCAGGGTGGCCACATCCAGCCGATCTGGGATCAGCTCGGCCAGCGCGGGGTGCGCATCGTCGATGTGCGCGACGAGGGCGCGGCCGTGCACATGGCGCACGCGCACGCCGTGCTGACCGGGCAGCTCGGTGTCTCGCTCGTGACCGCCGGGCCGGGCGTCACGAACTGCGTGACGGCGATGGCGAACGCGCAGCTCGAGCGCGTGCCGGTGCTCCTGATCGGCGGTTGCGCGCCGCGCGCTCAGGACGATCTCGGGCCGTTGCAGGGGATCGCCCACACCGAGATCCTGCAGCCGGTCACGCAGTTCTCGCGCACGTTGCGCGTGGCCGACAACGTTCTGCGCGATCTGGACAAGGCGGCGAGCGCCGCGCTTGGCGACGGCTGCACGCCGGGGGCCGCATATGCGGAGATTCCCACCGACGTATTGCGCGAGACCGTTCCGCCGGGCGTGATCCTGGAGGAATACCTGAGTCCGCGCGGCCCGCGCCTCATGTACCCCGACCCAACGGACATCCAGCGCGCCGCGGAGGTGATCGGTGCCGCGCGCCGCCCACTGGTCATGACAGGTCGAGGCGCGATGCGGACCGCGGGCGAGCTGAAGCGGTTTCTCGACGCGACTCGGGCTGTCTACCTCGACACGCAGGAAAGCCGCGGACTGGTCTCCGCGGATCACGCCTCGTTCGTCGGGGCCGTCCGGGCCCGGGCCATGCAGGAAGCCGATCTCGTGATCGTGATCGGACGCAAGCTCGACTACCAGACGGGCTACGGCTCACCGGCAGTCTTTCCCAAGGCAAGGTTCATCCGGATTGCGGATAACTGGGAGGAGCTGCGCGAGAACCGGCGCGGCGCCGTGGAGATCCTCGCGAGCCCGGTCGTGGCCCTGGCGCAGCTCTCCGAAGCAATTTCCGAGAGCCCGACAAGCGTCGATACAGCATGGGCCGACACGCTGCGCCGCGAGCACGAGCAGCGCTTCGCCCGCTATGCCGACGCGATCGGCGGCGCGCCACCCGGAAAGGACGGCCACATGCATCCCAACCGCATCTTCGCCGCCTTGCGGGAGGTGCTGGCACCCGATGCGGTCGTTATTGCGGACGGTGGCGACATTCTCAGCTTCGCGCGAATGGGGCTCAACGTCTCGACGTATCTCGATTCGGGCGCGTTCGGCTGTCTGGGAGTCGGCGTTCCTTACGGCAATGCCGCGGCGCTCGCCTATCCGGGCCGCCAGGTCGTCGTCGTGTCGGGGGACGGAGCGTTCGGTCTCAATGCGATGGAGATCGACTCCGCGAAACGTCATGACGCGAAGGCCGTGTTCATCGTCGCGAACAACGCCGCGTGGAACATCGAGCGCCTCGACCAGGAAATGAACTACGGCGGGCGGGTGATCGGGACCACGCTGCAGTACTCGGACTACGCGATGATGGCGCGGGCGTTCGGCCTCCACGCGGAGCGGGTCACCGATCCGAATGAGCTGAGTCGCGCGCTCCGCGACGCCCTGGCCAACGCGCCGGCGCTTCTCGACATCGTGATCACGCAGCATGCGCTCTCGTCCGATGCAGGCAAGGGTCTGGGCTGGGTACCCGACTACCAGGCGCTCACCGCCTGGGACGAGGCCGAGCGCCGGCGGCGCAGCTGAGCTTCGAGATCGGCAGCGGGGGCGATTGTCATGAGCGCGCTGCTCAACCTGGGCGAGGCAGTCGGCGTTCATGCACAGGTGACGCCAGAGAAGATTGGTGCGCGCGACTCGGCGCGCTCGCTCACGTTCCGCCACTGGAACGAACGATCCTGCCGCCTGGCGAACGCGCTGCTCGGTGTGGGGCTGCAGAAGGGCGACCGGGTGGCGATCCTGGCGTACAACTGTATCGAGTGGCTGGAGCTGTACGTGGCGATCGCCAAGGCCGGGTTGATCGCGGTGCCGATCAACTTTCGGCTGCTTGGACCGGAAATCCGCTACATCGTCGAGCACTGCGCGGCGAAGGCCATCGTCGCACAGGACGCGCTCGTCGATCGGGTGGAGGCGATCCGCGCCGATCTGGACATCGCCGCGGCGGGATACGTTCACTTCGGAGCCGAGCGGGCTCCGGCCGGATACCGATCCTACGAGCAACTCATCGCGCGGGCTTCGGCCATCGAACCGGGCGTGCAAGTCGAGGCGCACGACACATGGGCGCTCATGTACACGTCGGGGACCACGGGCAAGCCCAAAGGCGCCATCCGGAGCCACGCGGGCAGTGCGCTGCTGTCCCTCGTCACCGCGCTCGACATGGGATTCGCGCGGGAGGATACGGGCCTCATGGTCATGCCGATGTGCCACGCGAACTCGCTCTATTTCTCCTCCACCTTCGCGTATCTCGGGGCGAGCTGCTTCGTGCACGACCGGCAGAGCTTCGACCCGGAAGAGCTCCTCGGCATCTTCTCGAGGTACAAGGTGAGCTTCGCCTCGCTCGTGCCGACGCACTACATCATGATGCTCGCGCTTTCGGCGGGCGCGAGAAGCAGACATGACCTCACGAGCGTGACCAAGCTCCTCATCTCGTCGGCGCCCGCACGGCGGGAAACCAAGCTCGCCATCATGGAACAGTTCGTGAACTCGCGACTCTTCGAGCTCTACGGCTCTACCGAGGCCGGCTGGGTGACGCTGCTCCGTCCCGAGGAGCAGCTCACCCAGCTGGGGTCGGTGGGGCGCGAGTGGACCGGCTCGGGACGGGTGAAGCTCCTGGACCCGAGCGGATCCGACGTGGCCGAGGGCGACGTCGGCGAGCTGTACTCGCTCACCCCGTACGTGTTCCGGGGCTACTGGAAGCAGCCGGAAAAGACCGCCGAGGCGTTTCGCGGCGCGTACTGCACGGTAGGGGACATGGCGCGCCGCGACGAGCACGGGTACTACTATCTCGTCGACCGCAAGAGCAACATGATCATCAGCGGCGGCGAGAACGTGTACCCATCCGAGGTCGAGAGCCTGCTCGCCGCGCACCCCAAGATCAAGGATGTGGCGATCATCGGCGTTCCCCACGAGAGGTGGGGCGAGTCCGTGCACGCGGTCGTGATCCTGCGCGCGGACGCAACCGCCACCGAGGCCGAGATCCTCCACTGGTGCCGCGACAAGATCGCGGGATACAAGCGGCCGCGCTCGGTGGCATTCGTTCGCGACGACGAGATGCCTCGCACCGCGACGGGCAAGATCCTGCACCGCGTGCTGCGCGAGCGGTTCGCGACGAACCAGGGAGCCTAGCGCGATCGTCTACGTGGCGGCGCCGGGCGGCGACTGTGCGGCAAGCTCGCGGCGGTAGCGCCGGCTCTTCTCGACGTAGCTGTCGGCAGCGTAGCGGAGCGCCTCGAGCTCGTCGGCTCTGAGATCACGGACGACCTTGCCCGGTTGGCCCAGCACAAGGACACCCTCGGGGATCTTCTTGCCTTCGGGTATGAGGGTGTTCGCGCCGATCAGCGTGTTCTGGCCGATGACCGCGTGATTCATCACGACGGCCCCGATGCCGATCAGGCAGCCGTCGCCGATCGTGCAGCCGTGCAGCATGACCATGTGGCCGACGGAGACGTTCGACCCGATGGTGAGCGGGATGCGGGGGTCGGGGTGCAGGACGCAGGTGTCCTGGATATTGGTGCGATCGCCGATGGTGATGAGGTCGTTGTCGCCCCGGACCACGGTCTTGAACCAGATGCTCGCATCGTTGCCGATGATGACCGATCCGATGACGGTGGCGTCCGGAGCGATGTACCAGTCCGGGCCGCGGAACTCCACCTTTTGATCGCCAAGTGAGTAGACCGCCACGGCGCTTCCTCCATGAATGCGATGCCGAATCGATGTTATCAGAGGCGCCGCGACGGCCCGTTTGCTACTATCGCCGCCTTCGCCTTGCGCATCATGAAGCCGAGCGACTCCGTCTTCGTCCCCATACGTGGCCTGCGGCTTCACTGCCGCTGCTGGGGCGATCCTTCGCACCCGCAACTGTTCATGCTTCACGGCTGGATGGATGTATCGGCCTCCTTCCAGTTTCTGGTCGATGCGCTGGACGGGGACTGGCACGTCATCGCGCCGGACTGGCGGGGATTCGGTCTTTCCGATTGGGGAAGCGCGGGCAGCTACTGGTTTCCCGACTACCTCGCCGACCTCGATGCCTTGCTCACGCACTTCACGCCGGACAGCCCCGCCACCGTGATCGGCCACAGCATGGGCGGAAACGTGGCGTGCTTGTACGCCGGCACGCGTCCGGAGCGGGTCGGCGCTCTGGTGAACCTCGAAGGATTCGGACTTGTGGCGTCCGACTCACAAGCGGCCCCGCGTCGTTACGCGAAGTGGCTGAAGGAGCTTGTTCGCGAGCACCGGTTCCGCGACTACGCGAGCGTCGAGGACCTCGTCGCCCGGCTGGTCGAGAACAATCCGCGCCTGACCGCGGAGCGCGCCGGATTTCTCGCGCGGCATTGGGGCGAGACGCGCGCCGACGGAAGCGTACGGCTGCGCAGCGATCCCCGCCACAAGATCGTGAATCCGGTGCTCTATCGCCTGGAGGAAGCCGAAGCGTGCTGGCGCAGTGTGACCGCACCGGTACTCTGGGTGGAAGGGGAACTGACCGATACGCCGCGGCGCCTGAATCTCGGCGATGCCGCCCTGACGGCACGTCGCGACTGCTTCAGCCGCCTGACCTATCGCAGGATCGCCAATGCAGGCCACATGCTGCACCACGACCAGCCTGAAGCGCTTGCCACAGCGATAGAGGAATTCCTCCACGGCTGAGCGCCTCGAGCGCCGTGCTAACATCCTCGTAAGAGAATCGCGTGATCGAGAACTTCGACCTGCACTGCCATTCGACGTCATCTGACGGGCTGCTCGCCCCCTCGGAGCTCGTGCGCCGCGCCGCTGCGCGGGGCGTCACGACGCTTGCGCTGACCGACCATGACGAACTCTCCGGTCTCGACGAGGCGCGCGACACGGCGCGCGAAGTCGGCATCGGCTTCGTCGACGGCGTCGAGATCTCGGTGACCTGGAACGGCGTCACCATTCACATCGTGGGTCTCGGTATCGATCCGGAAAGCGAGATTCTCGTGCGCGGACTCGAAGCGGTGCGCGACACGCGCACGGCGCGAGCCGAGCGCATTGCCGAGGGACTCGCGGCAGCAGGGATACCCGGAAGCCTCGAGGGTGCCTACACCTTCGCCGAGAATCCGCGCCTCATCGGCAGGACCCACTTCGCGCGCTTTCTCGTGGAGCGTGGTCACGTGCGCGACGTCAAGACGGTGTTCCAGCGGTATCTCGTTTCGGGGAAACCCGGCTACGTGCCGCAGAAGTGGGCGAGTCTGGGCGAGGCGGTCGGCTGGATCACCGCGAGCGGTGGGCGGGCAATCGTCGCCCACCCGGGCCGCTACAAGCTCAGCCGTGCCGAGATGCGACGCTTCCTCGCGGAGTTCAAGTCGGCTGGCGGCGAGGGCGTGGAAGTCGTCACCGGGAGCCACACACGTCCCCAGTATCTGGAATTCGCCTTCTTGGCCCGCGAGCTCGATCTGCTGGCCTCGCGCGGCTCGGACTTCCATGGCCCGCAGGAAAGCGCGGTCGAGCTCGGCAGCCTGCCACCCTTGCCGGCAGATCTCACGCCAGTCTGGCACGACTGGGACCGGGCGTAGCGCTGCGCGGCGCGCGCCATGGCGCAATACTTCACCATCCATCCGGTTGATCCGCAGCCGCGGCTGATCAAGCGTGCCGCGGAGATATTGCGCGACGGTGGCGTCATCGCGTATCCGACCGACTCCTGCTACGCACTCGGCTGCCGCGTCGGCGACAAGGACGCAATGATCAGGATGCGGCGCATCCGAGGCATGGACGAGCAGCGCCATCTCACGCTCATGTGCCGGGACCTTTCACAGATCGGGGCTTATGCGAACGTGGACAATGCGCGTTTTCGCCTGCTCAAGAAGCTCACGCCAGGCAGCTACACGTTCATTCTGCCCGCCTCGCGGGAAGTTCCCCGCCGCTTGATGCATCCGCGCCGCCGCACGATAGGCGTGCGCGTGCCGGACCATCCCGTGGCGCAGGTGCTCCTGGCAGAGCTCGGCGAGCCGCTGCTCTCCGCAACGCTGATTCTCCCGGGCGACGAGCATCCGTTGAACGACCCGGAGGAGATTCGTGACCGCCTAGGCCCGCGGATCGAGCTCGTGCTCGACGCGGGAGCCTGCGGCATCGAGCCGAGCACCGTCGTGGACCTGACCGGTCCGGTGCCTGAAATCGTACGCATCGGCAAGGGCGCGGTCGAGCCGGTTCTTGCCTGAGAGGGCGGCATCGGCGCTCTGATAGAATACCCGGTCACCCGGCCCCGGCAATTCATGGAATTCAACCTCGTCCAGACCATCGCCATCTATGCGCTTCCGGTCATCTTCGCCATCACCCTGCACGAGGCCGCGCACGGCTACGTCGCCCGCCATTTCGGCGACATGACCGCCTACCGGCTGGGCCGGATCAGTCTCAATCCGCTGCGCCACATCGATCTGGTGGGAACCATCGTCGTACCGCTCGTGATCCTGGTCATGAGCAAGCTGTTCGGCGGGGGAGGGATCCTGTTCGGATGGGCCAAGCCGGTCCCGGTGAACTACCACGCGCTGCGCCATCCCAAGCGCGACATGCTCTGGGTGGCCGCAGCGGGGCCTGGCGCGAACTTTCTGATGACCTGCATCTGGGCTGCCGTGCTCAAGGGCGCGATTCTTCTGCCGCCGCATTATTTTTCCCAGCCGCTTGCCTTCATGGCGCAGGCGGGGATCATGATCAACATCGTGCTCATGGTGCTGAATCTCCTGCCGATTCTCCCGCTCGACGGCGGGCGCATCCTTGCGAGCCTGCTGCCGGAGCCCGCAGCGATCTCGTACATGCGCCTCGAGCCGCTGGGTTTTCCGATCCTGCTGGTCCTGCTCTTCACCAATGTGCTCGGGCTGATCCTGAATCCGCTCATCGGCGCGTCGCTCATGATCATCGACTCGATCTTCAGCTTCTAGGGCGCCACGATGTATCCCGAGCGGGTCGTCTCCGGAATGCGTCCGACGGGCGCGCTGCATCTAGGCCACTACCACGGCGCGCTGAAGAACTGGGTAAAGCTGCAGAGCGAGTTTCCCTGCTTCTACTTCGTCGCGGACTGGCACGCCCTCACCACCCACTACGACGAATCGCAGGTGGTCGAGGAGAATGCGTGGGACATGGTGATCGACTGGCTGGCGTCGGGCGTCGATCCCGCGCAAGCGACGCTTTTCATGCAGTCCCGCATTCCGGAGCATGCCGAGCTGCACACGCTGCTCTCCATGATCACGCCGCTAGGATGGCTCGAGCGCGTGCCCACGTACAAGGATCAGCAGGAAAAGCTCGCGGACCGCGATCTTGCGACCTACGGATTCCTGGGCTACCCGCTCCTGCAGAGCGCCGACGTGCTCATTTATCGTGCGCGCTTCGTGCCGGTAGGCGAGGACCAGGTGCCCCACGTGGAGTTCATGCGCGAAATCGCGCGCCGTTTCAACCACATCTATGGCCGCGAGCCCGGCTTCGAGGAGAAGGCCAAAGCGGCCGTGAAGAAGCTCGGCAGTCGCAAGGCAAAGCTCTACAATCAACTTCGCACGCGCTACCAGGAGCAGGGCGACGAGGGGGCGCTCGAATCCGCCCGCGCGCTGCTCGACGAGGCGCAAAATCTTGCCGCGGGCGACCTCGAGCGGCTGTTCGGGTATCTGGAAGGAGGCGGGCGCGTGATTCTCGTCGAACCTGACGTCCTGCTCACCGAGGCGTCCCGGTTGCCCGGACTCGACGGGCAGAAGATGTCGAAGTCGTATGGCAACACCATCGCGCTGCGTGAAGACGCCGAGTCCGTCACGAAGAAGATCCGCACCATGCCGACCGATCCAGCACGGGTGAAGCGCACCGACCCCGGCGATCCGGCGAAGTGCCCGGTCTGGCAATTCCACCTGACGTATTCGGACCAGAAGACCAAGGAATGGGTGCAGGCGGGTTGCCGCAGCGCCGGGATCGGCTGTCTGGAATGCAAGCAGCCCGTCATCGACGCGGTGCTCGCCGAACAGGCACCGATGCGCGAGCGGGCCCAGAAGTATCTGGACGATCCCACGCTCGTCAAGAATATCGTCGCCGACGGCTGCGACAAGGCGCGCGAGCTTGCCAGAGAGACGATGCGCGAGGTGCGCGAAGTGATGGGATTGGACTACTCGTGAGCGGAGACGTCGTCACGTTGCGCCCGGAAGGCGCGCAGCGGATCGCACTCGTGCGGGGCGAACCGGTGATGGAGATTCCCGCCGATCTCTACATCCCGCCGGATGCCCTGGAGGTGTTCCTGGAGACCTTCCAGGGACCGCTCGACCTGCTCCTCTACCTGATTCGCAAAGCGAACATCGACATCCTCGACATCCCGATGGCGCGGGTCACCGAGCAGTACCTCGCCTACGTCGAGGCGATGCGCCACCGCAACCTCGAGCTCGCCGCCGAGTATCTCGTCATGGCCGCGATGCTGATGGAAATCAAGTCGCGTCTCCTGCTGCCGCGTCCGAAGCACGTCACCGAAGAGGAGGATCCCCGCGCAGAGCTCGTGCGCCGGCTGCTCGAATACGAGCGGATGAAGCTCGCCGCCCAGAAGCTCGATGCCCTCCCGCAGCGCGGTCGCGATTTCGCGGCGATCGGCGTCTGGATCGAGCAGACCATGGTCGAGCGGCTGCCGGACGTGAACGTGCGCGATCTCGAGAATGCGTGGCGCCATCTCCTTTCGCTTGCACGCGTCAGGCAGCACCACAAGGTCACCCGGGAGGAGCTGTCCGTGCGCGAGCACATGACCGGCATCCTGCGCAATCTCGCCGAGGGCGGCTTTAGAGAATTCAACGAGCTGTTCGAACCCTGGCGCGGCGTATCCGTCCTGGTCATCACCTTCCTCGCGCTGCTGGAGCTCGTGCGCGAGCGGCTGGTCGAGGTCACCCAGGCCGAACCCTATACCCCGATCTACGTGAAGCTGGCTCAACATGCTGAATCCGAATGAAGTGAAAACCATCCTGGAGACCGCGCTCCTCGCGGCGCAGGATCCGGTGCCCATCGCGCAGCTGCGCAAGCTTTTCGACGACGAAATCGGCGCGGACACCGTGCGCCGGCTGCTCGACGAGCTCCGCAGCGACTGGTCCGAGCGCGGCGTGCAGCTCGTGAACCTCGCAACCGGCTGGCGTTTCCAGACGCGCCCGGAGTTCCAGCACTACATGGAGCGGATGAGCCCGGAGAAGGCGCCGCGCTACTCGCGCGCCGTGCTGGAAACGCTCGCCATCATCGCGTATCGGCAGCCGGCCACCCGCGGCGACATCGAGGAGATCCGCGGCGTCACCGTTTCGCCCAATATCATCAAGACCCTGGAGTCGCGCAACTGGATCGACGTGGTCGGCCATCGGGACACGCCCGGCCGCCCCGCGCTTTATGCGACAACCAAGACCTTTCTGGATGACCTCGGCCTGAGGTCGCTCGAGGAGCTTCCGCCACTTGAAGAAATCAGCAAGAGTCTCGAAGGCACCCAGGCCCCGCTCGCCGAGCCGGCGGCCGGGCCCATCGAACCCGCCGCAGGACCGCCGGCCGGAGCGGGCGAGGGTCCAGAAGTCGAGACCGAGCCGCAGCAAGCCTGAGGCGTCGGAAACGATCGGTCGGCGGGACGCACGGGCTGCACCGCGGTTTGCGCGCCGCGGGGCAGCGGCTTCGCGATCCGACGCAGGCGGCGAAGCGCTGGACTCCGAGAAGCTGCAGAAGGTGCTGGCGCGCGCCGGTCTGGCCTCGCGGCGCACGATCGAGGAATGGATCGCCGCCGGACGAGTCGAAGTGAACGGCCGGTCGGCGCACATCGGACAGCGCGTCGGCCCCGGCGACCGGGTCAGCGTGGATGGACGGGCCGTACCGCTCCGGCGCACCGAGGGCGAGCCGCGACTTCTCCTCTACCACAAGCCTGCCGGCGAGATCGTGTCGAAGGATGACCCGCAGGGCAGGCCGACCGTGTTCGAACGGCTGCCCCGCGTGAAGGGCGGGCGCTGGATCGCGATCGGTCGGCTTGATTTCAACACGAGCGGCCTGCTGCTCTTCTCCACTTCGGGGGAGCTCGCAGACCGGCTCATGCACCCTCGCTACGAGATCGAGCGGGAATATGCCGTTCGGGTACTGGGGCGGCTTGGTGAGGAGCAGGCGGCGCGTCTGCAGGAGGGCGTGCTCCTCGAGGACGGCCCGGCGCGCTTCGAGACACTCGTCGATGTCGGTGGAGAAGGCGCCAATCACTGGTATCACGTGACGCTCCGGGAAGGCCGCAACCGCGAGGTTCGGCGCATGTTCGAGGCGATCGGCGTGCAGGTGAGCCGGCTGATCCGAGTGCGCTTCGGGACGTTTCGCCTTCCGCCGGGGCTCAAGCGAGGGCAGTGGCGCGAGCTCGAGCCCAGCGAGATTGCGCTGGCGCTGGCGCCGCTCGAAACCCCCACGGGGCGGGGCACCGCCGGAATCTCGAGCCGGGCCCGCTGAAGGCAGGCCGGCGGGGGACCCGACGGGCGCGCCCGATGCGCGTCTATCCCGTTGTCTTGCCGGCACTTCCCTGTTAAAATCCCCGCCCGATGAGAGGATGGGCCGCGTGCCCATTTTTTGTTTGTGGAGTTTGTGCGTCGCGTGAGCACGAAGGGCACTGATTCTGTGGTGGAGCGTACCGTTGCCGGACTTGGATATGAGCTGGTGGAAACCCAGTTCGCGCTCGGCGGACGCCTCCTGCGCGTATTCATCGATCGGCCTGCGGAGAGCGCTGCGCCGCCGGCGTCCGGATTGGTGCAGAGCGGGATTTCGGTCGGGGACTGCGAGAGGGTGAGCCGCCAGCTCGAGCGTGTCCTGCCGGTGGAGGGGGTCGACTACGATCGGCTGGAGGTTTCTTCCCCGGGGCTGGACCGGGTGTTGAGGACACCGGCCCACTTCCGACGCTTCAAGGGAGAGCGTGCCGTGCTGCGACTGCGGGTGCCGGTGGGCAATCGGCGGCGCTTCACTGGCGTGCTGCGCGGCGCGACCGAGCACGAGATCGAGCTCGAGGTCGACGGTAGCGTGGTGTCTTTTCCGTTTGCAAATCTCGAGAGAGCTCGGCTGGTGCCGAATCTCTCGATGCGTTAGGCGCTGTGAGGAGACTGGAACGATGAGTCGCGAGTTGCTGCTGCTAGTCGATGCACTGGCGCGCGAGAAGAACGTCCCCAAGGACGTGGTGTTTGGTGCGCTCGAGCTGGCGCTGGGCTCGGCGACCAAGAAGCGCTTCACGAGCGAAGACGTCGAGGTCCGGGTTGCGGTCGACCGGGAAACCGGCGACTTCGAGTCCTTCCGCCGCTGGCAGGTGGTTCCGGACGACGCGGTGGAGTTTCCGGGACATCAGATCGCGATCTCGGATGCGCTCAAGCAATATCAGGACGTCCAGGTCGAGGATTACATCGAAGAGGCGCTCGAGCCGATCGAGTTCGGACGAATCGGCGCACAGGCCGCCAAGCAGGTCATCCTGCAGAAGATCAGGGATGCCGAGCGCGAGCAGATTCTCCAGGACTTCCTCGCGCGCAACGACAAGCTCGTGACCGGCACGATCAAGCGCATGGAGCGGGGCAATGCCGTGATCGAGTCGGGCCGCGTCGAGGCGATCCTGCCGCGCGACCAGATGATCCCCAAGGAGAATCTGCGGATCGGCGACCGGTGCCGGGCCTATCTGCTCAAGATCGATCGCACCTTGCGCGGGCCGCAGCTCGTCCTCTCGCGTACCGCGCCCGAGTTCATCATCGAGCTCTTCCGGCTCGAGGTACCGGAGCTCGAGGAAGGGCTGCTCGAGATCAAATCGGCGGCGCGCGACCCAGGCGTGCGCGCGAAGATCGGCGTGCACACGAACGACCGGCGCATCGATCCCATCGGCACCTGCGTGGGCATGCGCGGTTCGCGCGTGCAGGCAGTGACCCAGGAGCTTGCCGGCGAGCGCGTCGACATCGTGCTCTGGTCGGCCGATCCGGCGCAGTTTGTGATCGGCGCGCTCGCGCCGGCCGAAGTGCTTTCGATCGTCGTCGACGAAGAGCGACACGCGATGGACGTCGTGGTCGACGAGGAGAACCTCGCGATCGCGATCGGCCGGGCCGGGCAGAATGTGCGGCTCGCCTCCGAGCTCACCGGCTGGCACATCAACCTCATGACCGAGGAAGAAAGCCAACGCAAGACCGAAGAGGAGTCGACTGCCATCCGGCAGCTGTTCATCGACAAGCTCGATGTCGACCAGGACGTGGCGGACACGCTCATCCAGGAAGGCTTCTCGACCCTGGAAGAGGTCGCCTACGTGCCGACGAACGAGCTGCTGGAAATCGACGGGTTCGACGACTCGATCGTGAACGAGCTGCGTTCGAGGGCGCGCGATGCGCTGCTCGTGCAGGCCATCCGGAGCGAGGAGAGCATCGAGGGCGTCGACCCCGATCTCCTGCAGCTCGAAGGCATGGATAGCGAGCTGGCGGGGAAGCTCGCGCAGAAGGGGATCCGGACGCGCGACGATCTGGCCGACCTGGCGGTCGACGACCTCGTGGAAATGTTCGAAATGGATGCGGAACGCGCCAAGGAGCTCATCATGAAGGCACGGGCGCATTGGTTTGCAGAGGAGTGAGGTAGCGCGTATGGCCCAGTCCAGTGTCTCGCAGTTCGCAGGCGAGCTGAAAGTCAAGCCACAGGTGCTGCTTGAGCAGTTGCGTGCTGCCGGCGTGAACAAGAAGGTCGCGGAGGATCTGCTCAGCGAGCAGGACAAGACCAAGCTCCTCGAGTACCTGCGCAAGGCGCACGGCGGGGCGGAACCAAAGACCAAGATCACGCTCACTCGCAAGGAAACCAGCGCGATCCGCAAGGCGGACTCGAGCGGGAAATCGCGCACGATCCAGGTGGAGGTGCGCAAGAAGCGGGTGTTCGTGAAGCGGGATGCCTCCGAGACGGCTGCGCCTCCGGTACCCGAAGTCCCCGAAGCGAGTCCGGCGCCCGCGCCTGTGATCGACAAGCGCGAATCGGAACTGCGCGAGGAGGAGAAGCGACGGCAGGAGGAGTTGGCGGCGCGGCAAGCGGCGGAAATCGCCGAGAAGCAGGAACGCGAACGCCGGCTCGCCGAGCAGCGCGAAGCCGAGCAGCGTGCGGCCGAGGCGGCGAAGGCGGCGGCCGGAGCACAGCCGGCTCCCGCCGCCGATACGACGTTGCACAAGACGAAGACTGCCGGCGCGGGCGCCGAGAAGAAAGCCAAGAAGCCGGTCAAGCAGGTGACCGTCTGGCGCGACGAGGGGGCCAAGCGCCGGACCATCAAGACGCGCGGCGACACGGGTGGTGGCGGCGGCGGGTGGCATCAGCCCAAGGTTGCGCGGCATCATCGCCCGGCGGTGGCCGAGCAGCAGCCGGCCTTCGTTCCTCCGGCGGAGCCGGTGATTCGTGACATCCACGTTCCCGAGACGATCACGGTCGGCGAGCTGGCGCACAAGATGTCCGTCAAGGCGGCCGAGGTCATCAAGGTGCTGATGAAGCTCGGGCAGATGGTGACGATCAATCAGGTCCTCGACCAGGAGACGGCGATGATCGTCGTCGAGGAGATGGGGCAGAAGGCCATCGCGGCGAAGATCGACGACCCGGAAGCCTATCTCCTGACCGAGACGCCCGAGCACACGGAGGCGGAACTCAAGCCGCGCGCGCCGGTGGTAACCGTGATGGGTCACGTCGATCACGGCAAGACATCGCTGCTCGACTATATCCGCCGTGCCAAGGTGGCAGCGGGCGAGGCGGGGGGCATCACGCAGCACATCGGCGCCTATCACGTCGAGACGCCTCGTGGGGTCGTCACGTTCCTCGACACGCCGGGCCACGAGGCGTTCACCGCGATGCGGGCCCGCGGCGCCAAGGTGACGGATCTCGTCATTCTGGTCGTGGCCGCGGATGACGGCGTCATGCCGCAGACCATCGAGGCGATCCATCACGCGAAGGCGGGCAACGTGCCGCTGGTCGTGGCGATCAACAAGATCGACAAGCCCGAAGCGAACCCGGAGCGCGTCAAACAGGGGCTCGTTGCACAAGGCGTCGTTCCCGAGGAATACGGCGGCGATTCGCCATTCGTGTCCGTCTCGGCGAAGACCGGCGCGGGAATCGACAACCTGCTCGAGCAGGTGCTCCTCCAAGCGGAAGTGCTCGAGCTGAAGGCGCCCGAGGACGCTCCGGCCAAGGGCATCGTGGTCGAGGCACGCCTGGACAAGGGCCGTGGACCGGTCGCGACAGTTCTGGTGCAGTCCGGCACCTTGAAGCGCGGGGATATCGTGCTCTGCGGCGCAGCGTTCGGGCGCGTGCGGGCCATGCTGGACGAGACCGGTCGCAGCGTGCCGTCGGCGGGGCCCTCGATTCCGGTCGAGATTCAAGGACTCTCGGAAGTGCCGAATGCCGGCGAGGAGCTCGCGGCGCTCGGTGACGAGCGCAAGGCGCGCGAGATCGCGCTTTTCCGCCAGGGCAAGTTCCGCGACGTCAAGCTCGCCAAGCAGCAGGCCGCAAAGCTCGAGAACATGTTCGAGCAGATGGGCGAAGGCGAAGTGAAGATGCTCCCCCTGCTCATCAAGGCGGACGTCCAGGGCTCGCAGGAAGCGCTGACGCACGCACTGACGCGTCTGTCCACCGACGAGGTGAAAGTCAGCGTCATTCACGCTGCGGTGGGCGGCATCACGGAGTCGGACGTGAACCTCGCACTCGCATCCAATGCGGTGGTCATCGGCTTCAATACCCGTGCCGACGCTGCGGCCCGCAAGCTTGCGGAGAACGCCGGCGTGGACATCCGCTACTACAACATCATCTACGAAGCGGTCGACGAGGTGAAGGCGGCTCTCTCGGGCATGCTTGCCCCTGAGAAGAAGGAGAACGTTCTCGGCCTGGTGGAGATCCGTCAGGTGTTCAGGATCTCCAAAGTCGGGACGGTCGCGGGCTGCTACGTGCTCGAAGGGCTCGTGCGGCGCAACGGCCGCGTGCGCCTGCTGCGTGACAACGTCGTGATCCACGACGGCGAGCTGGACTCGCTGAAACGGTTCAAGGACGATGTGCGTGAAGTCAAATCGGGTTTCGAGTGCGGCTTGTCCATCAAGGGGTACGACGATATCAAGGTCGGCGACCAGCTCGAGGTCTATGAGGTCCAGGAGGTTGCCCGCACGCTCTAAGGGCGCCTCCGGAACGAACAAGGGTCAAGCCCCTTGTATATCCCCTGCACGTACAAGCCGAGATTTGTAGCATCGTGAAAACGAGCCCCCGTGCCCGGCGGGTCGCCGATCAGATTCAACGCGAGCTCGCTGAAATCCTGCGGGAGGAGCTCAAGGACCCGCGGGTACGGTTGGTCACGGTCACGGGCGTCGATGTGTCGGCGGATCTGGCGCACGCCAGGATTTATTTCACGTCGCTGCTCGGTGACGACGAGCGGCAGGACATCGCGGCAGGCCTCGCCCGCGCTGCTGGATTCTTGCGAACCGCGCTCGGGCGGCGCTTGCGCATCCACAATATCCCGGAACTGCAATTCGTCCACGATTCGTCGGTGGAGGAGGGCGTGCGCCTGTCGCGCCTCATCGACCAGGCGGTTGCGGAAAGCGGCGACGCCGACACGGACTAGTTCGACTGTCCGGGCGCCTGACGCGATGTCGTCCAGGAACGCGAAGACCAAGCGCGCCGTAGACGGCGTGCTGCTTCTCGACAAGCCCGCCGGCGTGTCGTCCAATCGTGCGCTCCAGGCCGCGCGCCGACGCTATTGCGCGGTGAAAGCGGGTCACACCGGCACTCTCGATCCGCTCGCCACGGGATTGCTCGTGGTGCTGTTCGGCGAAGCGACCAAGTTCTCCGCGGCCCTGCTCGGTGCCGACAAGATCTACGACGCAACGGTGCGGCTTGGCGTGACGACCAGCACCGGGGACGCGGAAGGTAAAATCCTGGCGAACCGTGAGCCCGAAGTCTCCTCGGAGTCGGTGAATCGTGTGGTGGCGTCGTTCGTGGGCGAGATCGAGCAGGTGCCGCCGCTTTACTCGGCATTGAAGAAGGACGGCAAGGCCTACTATGCGTATGCGCGGGCAGGGCAGGAAGTCGACCGGCGGGCCCGCAAGATCGTCGTCCATCGGCTTGGCATTCGATCGTTCGACGGGCGGGATATCGTCCTCGAGGCACACGTCGGAACGGGAACCTACCTGCGTACGCTAGCCGAGGACATCGGCACTCGGCTCGGCTGCGGCGCGCACCTTGCGGCGTTGCGGCGCACTCAGGTCGGACCGTTTCAGCTCGCCGACGCCATCGCGCTTGCCGAGCTCGAAGCGATGGGGGCCGACGTCTTGGCAAAGGCGCTACGGCCGGTGGATGCGCTGCTCGGGAACCTTCCGCAGGTGGACCTGGCGGACGAAGCGACCCGTCGCTTCCTGCAAGGCCAGGCCGTCGGATTGCCCGCGCCGGACGCCAGCGGGCAGGTGCGCGTCTACGGCCCCGGAGCGATGTTTCTGGGCCGGGGGCGCGCCACGGACGGCTTGCTTTATCCGGAACGGTTGCTGGCGGGAGTCGCGCGTGGCAAAGATTCGGATCCGCCTTGTGGAACTCCTTGAACACAGTGTAAAATCCGCGGTTTTCGAGCCGAGAGCCTACAGCCGGGGAAGAGAGTCAGGGAATGCCGACCACCACCACCGCCGACAAGGCGAAGATCATCGATTCACATCAGCGCAAGCCGGGCGACACCGGCTCGCCGGAAGTTCAGATCGCGCTGCTTACTGCCCGGATCAACGGGCTTGCCGATCATTTCAAGGCACACGTCAAGGACCACCACTCGCGGCGCGGGCTGCTCAAGATGGTGAGCCAGCGTCGCAGGATGCTGGATTACCTCAAGCGCACCGACCTCGACAACTATCGCAAGCTGATCGGGCAGCTTGGACTGCGCAAGTGACTTCCCCAAACGCCCACGCGGCCCTGCCGGTGGGCGTTTCGATTTGCAGTCTACCCTTCCCGCTTTCTCCGCTCGAGTCGTGATGCCGGCACCGGTCGGACCTCACCGCGGCGGCCATTGATCAAAGGAGATGGCGTTGAATCCCATCCGCAAGACATTCACCTACGGCGCCCACCAGGTCACCCTTGAGACGGGCGAGATCGCACGTCAGGCTTCGGGGGCCGTCCTCGTCACCGTGGATGACACGGTCGTGCTCTGCACGGTCGTGGGATCGAAGTCGCCGCGTCCCGGCGCCGACTTCCTGCCGCTGACGGTCGATTACGTGGAGAAGTTCTACGCTGCGGGAAGAATCCCCGGGGGTTTCTTCAAGCGTGAGGGCCGACCGTCCGAGAAGGAAACCCTGACCTCGCGGCTGATCGACCGACCGATACGACCCCTGTTCCCGGACGGCTTCTATCACGAGGTGCAGGTCGTTGCGACCGTGCTCTCGCTCAACCCGGAAGTGGACGCCGACATGCCGGCGATGATCGGCGTGTCGGCTGCGCTGACGCTCGCCGGTCTTCCGTTCAACGGCCCGATCGGCGCCGCGCGCGTCGGCTACGTCGACGGTCAGTACGTCCTGAATCCGACTGCGACCCAGCAACAGGAGAGCAAGCTGAACCTGGTGGTTGCCGGCACCGAGCACGCGGTGCTCATGGTGGAGTCCGAGGCCACCGAGCTGGCCGAGGAAGTGATGCTCGGCGCAGTGGTCTTCGGCCATCAACAGATGCAGGCCGCCATCCAGGCGATTCACGAGCTGGCCGACGCCGCCGCCAAGCCCGCGTGGGACTGGTGGGAGGCACCGGCCAAGGACGAGACGCTCGCCGAGCGGGTCACCGCCCTCGCCGAGGCCGATCTGCGCGAGGCATTCCGCCTGAAGCAGAAGCAGGCCCGGCAGCAGAAGCTCGCCGAGATCCAGACGAGGGTCCTGGAAGCCACGGTACAGGGCGAGACGCCACCGGATCCAAACGCGATCAAGGACATCCTCTTCGATCTCGAGGCCAAGATCGTTCGCTCGCAGATTCTCGATGGAGAACCACGGATCGACGGCCGCGATACCCGCACCGTCCGACCGATCACGATTCGCGCCGGCGTGCTGCCGCGTGCGCACGGATCCGCGCTCTTCACGCGCGGCGAGACACAGGCCCTCGTGACGACGACGCTCGGCACGGGACGTGACGAGCAGATCATCGACGCGCTGGCCGGCGAGTACCGGGACCGCTTCATGCTCCAGTACAACATGCCGCCCTATGCCACGGGAGAGACCGGGCGGATGGGCGCGCCCAAGCGTCGCGAGGTCGGTCACGGGCGGCTCGCTAAGCGGGCGCTCTTCGCGGTGCTGCCCTCCGCGGAGGAATTCGCCTACTCGATCCGCGTGGTCTCGGAAGTCACGGAGTCGAACGGCTCGAGCTCGATGGCTTCGGTATGCGGCGGCAGTCTCGCGCTGATGGACGCAGGCGTCCCGCTCAAGGCGCACGTTGCCGGCATCGCCATGGGTCTGATCAAGGAAGGCAACCGCTTTGCGGTGCTCACCGACATCCTTGGCGACGAGGATCATCTCGGCGACATGGACTTCAAGGTTGCCGGAACCGAGCAGGGCGTGACCGCGCTGCAGATGGACATCAAGATCGAGGGCATTACCAAGGAGATCATGCAGGTGGCGCTCGCGCAGGCACGCGAAGCACGCATGCAGATTCTCCGCCAGATGCGCGAGGCCCTCGAGAGCTCCCGCACCGAGATCTCCAGCTACGCGCCGCGCATCATCAAGATCAAGATCAATCCGGAGAAGATTCGCGACGTCATCGGCAAAGGCGGCGTCGTCGTCCGCGCGCTCCAGGAGGAGACAGGCACGACGATCGAAATCGGCGACGACGGCACGATCAGCATCGCCTGCATCAGTGCCGAGGGCGGCGAAGCCGCCAAGCGCCGGATCGAGGAGATCACCCAGGAGGTCGAGGTCGGCCGCGTCTACGACGGCACGGTGCTCAAGCTGCTGGACTTCGGCGCCATCGTACAGGTATTGCCGGGGAAGGACGGGCTGCTGCACATCTCCCAGATCAGTCAGCAGCGTGTGAACAGCGTGTCGGACTTCCTGAAGGAAGGCCAGGCTGTGAAGGTCAAGGTCCTCGAGGCCGACGAGAAAGGCCGGCTGCGACTGTCGATGAAGGCTGTGACCGAAGCCGAAGCGACCGCAACTGCGCAGTAAGCGAGAGTTTCACAGGCATGAAAAAAGGGACGCGGTGCGTCCCTTTTTTCGTCCGACGACCGGCGCGCCGGCGCGTCACTTCGCGACTTGGCGCTCGCGGATCTCGTCGAGGGTCTTGCAGTCGATGCAGAGCGACGCGGTCGGGCGCGCGGTGAGGCGCCCTAGGCCGATCTCGGCGCCACAGCTGTCGCAGTACCCGTAGTCGCCCAGATCGATCTTGGCGATCGTCTCGTTGATCTTTTTGATCAGCTTGCGTTCACGGTCGCGGTTGCGCAGCTCGAGCGTCATGTCCGACTCCTGAGTCGCCCGATCGTTCGGGTCGGCGAAGATCGTCGCCTCGTCCTGCATCGTGTGGACGGTGCGTTCGATGTCGGCCGAAAGCTCTTCGCGGAGGTCTTCGAGCATCTCGCGGAAATATGCCCGCTGTCGGGCGTTCATGTATTCCTCGCCCTTCTGGGGCACGTAAGGCGTGACGGCTTTTCGCAGTGTTTCCGGCGGCATGTTGCGCTGCGCTCCTACATAGAGAAGGCGGTTTGATACCAGAAATAGGGGGGCGGGGCAAGCGAAAAAGTGCCCTAAGTTCAGCGGGTTTGACCACGTCGTGGGTGCCGCGTAAACTACGTCGCCCCCGGGGTGTGGCGCAGCCTGGTAGCGCGTCTGGTTTGGGACCAGGATGTCGGAGGTTCGAATCCTCTCACCCCGACCAGTTCGACGCGGCCTGTTCAGCACGGCGGGCTGCTGACGCGCACGGACGTGCCCGTAGCTCAACCGGATAGAGCATCAGCCTTCTAAGCTGACGGTTGTGGGTTCGAGTCCCTCCGGGCACGCCAGACGGTTCGTCCTGATCGCTGGTGGCGGTAGCTCAAAGGTAGAGTCCCGGATTGTGATTCCGGTTGTTGTGGGTTCGAGTCCCATCCGCCACCCCATGATTCAAGTACTTGGAAACGGTCAACTGGACCGTTTCCTAAGATCAGCCGATTCTTCCTAAGATCAGCGCAGCGGCGTAATCTTCGCGACCCCACGTCGGTAATGCCGCGCGGTCGTCGAAGACTCGTCGTGGCCGAGGATCTCCTGGGCTCGCGCCAGGGAGGACGCATCACTCGCGGTCTTTGCGCGGATGTCGTTTTCGCGAAACTTCACGCCGCCGCTGGCCACGAATTCGGTCATTGCGCGCGCCCACGCCGCCTTGAAGCCCTGCGATGACATCCGCCCGCCGTGGCGCGCAGGGAAGAGCGCGAGCTTCTTCACGTCGCCCTGCGAAGCGACGATGGAATCGATGACAACGCGCAGGCCCCAGGACCACCTGAACCGCATGCGCTTTCTAGTCTTCCCGGTGACGAGTTCGAGGCCCCGATCGGTAATGTTCGCTGGCGTAAGTCGGAGCAGGTCGCCCTGGCGCAGCCCGGTGATGCGCTTCAGCAGGACGTAGCGCCGCATCCAGTCCGGAGCGATCTTGCCGAAGCACACCAGCTGCTGCGTCTGAACGTATTCGCGTCGCGGCGCCTCGGCGTTTCGCCGCACGCCGTAACATGGGTTCAGGGCGATCTTCGGCCACTTGTCACGTCCCATGGCCCAGGCGTAGGCCGAGGAGAGGAGGGCGATCTCCCGGTTGGCGCGAACGGGTGCCGGGCGCCCATCTTTGTCATTGCGCTTGTTGAGGTAGCTCTTGACGTGTCGGGACGTCAGAAGATGCGCCGCCGTTCGGCCGAGCACGAGCTTGAGCGCCCTCGCCTCGACCTCGTTGTCATCGTAGGTGCGCTTTGCCCGTTTGCCGGCTCTAACGAGACCTTCGCATTCCTCGAGGAAGTCGTCGAGAAGCTTGGCTACGGTGCCGTCGGCGCTCTTGCCTTCCGACAGTTCGAGCCACCGCTCCTTGGCGCTGCGGTCCCAGATCTTGCCGAGCTTGTGCCACTTCCCGGCGTCGTCGACGTAGAAATGCCAACCGCGATTGATGTAAACGCGGTCGGGAAGGTGGTGATGGTTCTTACGCCTGCCGGTCATGACGGGCAGCCCGCCGATCGAAGACGGAGAAGTCGGGTTCGCTCGCCGGATCGTGTCCCGGTTTCGCTCCGGACAGACGCTCCTCCATCGCCTGCCGGGAAACGCATATCTTACCCAAGCCGTCGACCACGAACGGGATTCGCATAGCGTCCAGGGCGCGCGCCTGTGCGGGCCCGGTCTTCTTGCCCGTGAGCTCCGCTACTTCGCCACGCGTGAGTCGAATGCTCATGTTTCTCGAGAAGCCTGATGAATCACCGTCCGAGATAGATCGCCGTGACCTGCCCACGGCCATGACCGAGCTCGAGCGAGATTTCGAGGCGCGCCCGCTGGTCGATAGAGCGCTGCTCGGGCGTGAGCTGCTTCTTCGTCGGCCCGCCGCGCGCGGGACACTGCCAGCCGGTCTTCTGGACGTAACGGTCCTGGGCGTAGCGGTGCCGAAGGCCGTGCACCCGGTTGATGCCCGCACGCTGGCACTGCGCCTTGAAGGCGTTCAGCTGGGCACGGTAAGTCAGATGCGCGGGAATGAGGCTCCCGCCGTTCGCGAGCCGCTTTGCCTGGTCGAGGACTGTGCGCTGGCGCTCGGTCCCAATCGGGACCTCGCGGTAGCGCCCGCCCTTGGTCCAAGAGTCCCGGAGCCGCAGCACGTTCCCCTGGTCGGCCCAGGTCGGGCAGATCTTGATCGACTCCTCCCGGCGTAGCCCGAAGGCCTCCTGCAGCTGCAGTGACATCGCGACGTAGGGGGAGGAGACTTGGTCGAGAGTGGCCGAGTCGAGGTCCTTGCCCTTGTCCTGGTTGGTGACGAACTGGCGCCGTTCGACTCCGTAGGCGTAGTTGTCGCGGGCCACCACGTTCTCCTTGCCGATCTTCTCGGCCCACCAGCGCAGCACCGCGAGCCGGTTCTTGATCGTGGCAGCGGAGAGCTCTTCAGCCTTCCAGCGCTCCAGGAGCCCCTCGACGTGCTTGGGCTTCAGGCTGTCCGCACGCATATGCCGGAACCCGAGATCGTGGAGCTGGTTGGCGAAGAGGGCGAGCATCCGCTCCCGGTCGGCGCGGGTGGCGTAGCTCCCGTCCCGGTTCCGGTGGCCGAGCTGCTTGAGCTGGTAGTTGAGGTCCCGCATGACGGCATTCCCTCGGTTGTTTGAATCTCCGTCTTTTTGCGTCTCGTCGCTCTGGTGTAGATCGATCGGTAAGTGTTTCTGTCCGTCCCGCCGGCCGTAGCCAGACGAGAGACTCAGGGGACACGGGACACCACTCCCGGCAAAGTGCAGTCGCTCCAACCTCGAGCTGCCGCCGCTGCACGTCGGCATTGGCTTCCGACACGTGTCTCGTGGAAACGAGACCACCCGCATCGGGGACCATTGACCCAGGGTCCTGAGGAGCGCCGTTAAGGCGCGGATCGGTGTCGTCCGGGCGGACGACGTGGAGGCCTTGCGCCTCCCTCTTTGGGTGCCGTGATGGGGCCCCGAGGGGCCCCATCACTTGGCTGCCTTCGTGAGGCCGCGCGCGAATAGGCTTGACAAAACGCGGGCCTATGCGCGTCGTCACTGGAAGCCAGTGACGACGCGCACACCGGCGAAGGCGACCCG
>JAJDOG010000097.1 GCA_022340285.1 Betaproteobacteria bacterium | reverse complement strand
CGTCTAAGCGATCCCCCACTCCCAAACGGTAATAGTAGAGGTCGTTGATGATGGCTTCGAAGCGCTCAACGGCTGCAGCGCTGGGTGCACTCAGAGAGAGGCCCCGAACATCGACGATGTCAGCGTGCGTCATGGACTGTGATCTTTCTTTGGGTAGCGATTGTAATGCGGGGCCCACAGGGCAGGGCGATCGGCCAGCGCCGGCTGCGGCACTCTACTATCATCGACTCGCTCCCGTCGGGAAGCTTCGACAAGCGGCCGAGGGACGCGCGGATACGAAAGCGGACGGTCCGCTAGTGTACGACGGTGTTTCGGCCTTTCGACTTCGCCCGGTAAAGAGCCTCGTCGGCGAGGCGGAAGAGCTCATCGAGATGCACGCCGGGAGGGCCGCTTGAAACCCCGCAGGAGATAGTGGCCTGCACCGCAATCTTGACGACGACCTCCACCTCGACCGCCTTACGGAGCCGTTCAGCTGCGTTCAGCGCGTCCGTCAGCGGGGTTCCCGGTAGGAGCAAGCAGAACTCGTCGCCCCCGTAACGTGCGAGCAGGTCCCCAGGGCGAATATGCCGGGCGAGAACGTCGGCTACCGTGCAGAGCAACAGGTCGCCCGCAAGGTGCCCAGCCTGATCGTTGTACGCCTTCAAGGTATCGAGGTCGATCAGAAGAAGGCTGCTTGGCAGAGCGTCCCGCCCGCTCCGGTCTAGCTGTCGCGCGAACGCCTCGTTCATCCAGCGCCGGTTATGCAGTCCCGTGAGGCCATCGGTGCCCGCAGCGCGCTCGAGTTCACGCTGCCGGTCGAGCCCGAACAGGATCACGGCATTGCCGTGGCGCATCCTTCGCGACAGGATGTAGAGCAAATTCCGCGCGATCGCATGCGACGTATTGACCAGGGACCATACAATCGGTTCGGGAATGGCTAGAAGCCGCGCTCCGTCTAAGGCCATCACCGTGGCTGATATGGGTTCACCGTCGATCGCCGACATCTCTCCCACACACTCGCCCGCGTCGATGACCATGTGCGAGGGCGACTCGGCATCGGCGAGATGGACACTCACCCGCCCACTCATCACGACGAAAATGTCTTCGCTCGGGGCTTCCCCGCGCGAGAGCAGGACTTCGCCTGCGCGCAGGTCGCGCACGACGCACTCCTGCAGTAAGTGATCCACGAGCTCGATGTCGACCCCGCGAAAGAGCCGGGACTTCGCAAGCGCTTCCCGGTCGGACGCGGTCAGCGGTTGCGATGACGTGAGCGCCTGGGCGGAGGCGGTGCGTGGACGGGCCGCTCTATGTGCTGCTTTTTGCGTCATCGGGTCATCTCAGGGACCCGGCGAGCTTACCACTCGACCAGCGCGCCGCTCGCCTGCGGTGAGCAGGAGATGAGAACTGCTTCGCGCTCCGGCGAATTCGGCACACGGGTACCGCTTGCGCGCGTTAGTGCCAGGACCCCGACCAGTGCCAGCGCGGTGCGCGCTCGACCCGGGGCTGGCCGAGGAACGGATCGGAAGCCCAGCTGCCAGACTCCACGCGCACGAGCTCCGAACCCTCGAGCGCCATCAGGCGCCGGATGCGCTCCTTCGTCTCGGGATGCGAGCGCAGCCACTGCGGCACGCGCGCCATGAACATGCGCTCCATCCAGCCGCCCTGGAGCTTCTCGAGCATGTCGAGCGCCGAGGCGAGGCCCCGTGGATCGCCGGTGAGCTCGATGGCGCCGATGTCGGCGTCGTACTCGCGCGTTCGCGAGAGCGCGAGCTGCAGCGCCGCGGAGATTGTCGGCGCGAACAGCATGACGAGCACCGGCAGGAACGGCATGCCACCGGCGCCGAACAGCGAGAACGGCAGCATGACGAAGAGCAGCATCATGCCGAAGAACGAAAGCGTTCCCGTCATCCGCGACGCCAATTCGGCCAGTGTCATCACCCAGATGTCGTTCGAGCGCACGTGCGCGATCTCGTGCGCGAGCACGCCAGCGATTTCGCGCGGCGCGAGGCGGCGCAGGAGCCCATCGGTCACCGCGATGGCGGCATCGCTACGCTGCCCGATCGCGAAGGCGTTGAGCACCTGCGTCGGCACGTGGAAGAGGCGCGGCGCACGGGCAAGGCCCGCACGCTCGCTCAGCGCTTCGACCAGGTGATGCAGCCCCGGCGCCTGCGCCGCAGAAAGCTCGGAGGCACCCACGAAGCGCAACAGCAGGCGCGGCGAGACCCGAGGCCCGTACGCGAGCACGAGGACGACCACGAACATGGCGACGACGAGGCCGCCCGTCCCGAGTAGCGCCCAGCCGAGGTAGCCCGCGAGCAGCGCCATAGCGCCAAGGAGCGCCGCGGTCTGCAGCGCGTGCGAGACGCGCCGGCCGAGAAGGATGGCCGGAGACATGCACCTTAGATCGGGGCCGGAAGCAGAAATTCAAACCGTCGTGCGGATTACCCGCACTGCCCTCAGGTGTACCGGCTAATGGGACCCCGCACGCGCGATCATGCGGCGCGACCTGATGCCAAGGCATCGGACCAGCGTCCGCGGCCAAAGCCGGTCAATTTGAGCGCGGTTGCAACATCTGCCCATCGCTGCGACGCGGACCTGTACCTGGCAGGCAGCGTGGCCTCGCCCGCCTTGAGGACCGCTTCGCCTTGCCTATAGACGTGAATGCTGCCCGGCGACAGTGCTCGCCAGGGTTCTGCCGTCAAAGGCGCGGTCGCCAGCAGGATCATCTTGGAAGCGTCGGTCTCGGTGGAGAGCGTGCGTTGCAGCACGTGGAGGTTGGTGTGAGCGTGCACGTAGAGGCAGTCGCCGTCGCTGAGAATGAAATTGAATTCTCCGAGCGCCGCCAGTTCGTCCACCACCGGCCGGATGGAATCGACCAGCATGGCCTGCGAGAAATGCCTGTTGCGTCCGATGCCGCGCACAATGGCCTCGAGAATGTGGCAGAACGCGAGCTCCGAGTCCGTTTCGCCGACAGGCAAAAAGCGGCTGTCCGGACGAAAGCCCTTCTCGCGCAGCCCGGGCAGCTTGCCGTTATGGGCGAAGACCCAGGAACGCCCGTTCCATTCCCGCTCGAAGGGATGGGTGTTCCCGGTGGCGCGCCCGAATTTCGACGGGTTGGCTTTGCGGATATGGGCAATCAGCGCGGTAGTCTTGAATGGATGCTCTGCCAGCATGGCAAGAAGGCGGCTCTCAGCGGCCGGCGTCGACTCCTTGAAGATGCGCGACGCATGACCCTCGTAGTACGCAACGCCCCAGCCGTCGGCATGCGGGCCGGTCTTTCCGCCGCGCGCCATGAGCTGGGACAGGTAGTGGCCCACCTCGGCCGGCCGATTGGCGCTCATCGCAAGTAGCTCACACATGGCAAAGATTCTAGAGTGACGCGGCGCGCATCTCGCCGTCGCGCGGCGCAGCCCGCTTGTGACAGACGCACACTTTTGGGGTCGCCTGCGGATCGGCTGTGAACTAACGCACGGTTCCGACCGGCGGTTTGATTCACCGATCCTTTGCCCCGCGCTACGACCGCGGCCGTTTACCCTGCATGGAACGACGGCCGGCCATCGCCTCCACGAAGCCCTTACCGGAGGCCAGCCAGATCTTGAGGGTCTCGAACACCACCACCGTTGCGAAGGTGACGACAAACCAGAGGAAGACCTCTTCGATCGGCAGCTCCGACCAGGCGCCGATGGTGAGGCCCATCATCATCCGCGGCTGGAAGCCCCACCAGCCGTAGGGCAGCGCTAGCGTCACCTCCCACAGCAGGCTGATCAGCACGACGATGAACGAAGTCAGGGCGAAGGCGCGCCAGTTGATGAACGGGCGGACGGAGCGGAAGAGACCCATCGCCGGCACGAAGGCCACCGCCAGGAGGAAGGCGAAGTACCCCGGGAAACCCGCCGGGTCCTCCGCGAAGAGCTTCTTGTAGACGATTGCCGCGATGAGGAGTGCGGCCCCGAGGACAAGAGAGCCCGCGTGGAACGATAGGATGGGGCCCGCATCCCGCGTGGCGCCCGCGTAGTCGGGGACGTTGTAGGCCTCGAGCCAGAACTCGTCGTTCCAGATGTAGAAGAGCAGGATGAACAGAAAGCCCGACAGATAGAACACGAACTCCTCGATGGGCAGCGTCCCGCCTACGCCCGGCACGGTCAGGCCGAGCGTCGCGCCGGGGTTCCGGAACTCGAAGAAGGTGTGGCCGAGCAGGATGTCGAGGCCAAACCCGATCGGCGCGAGGGTTCCGATGGTCATCCAATACGCGGTGCGCTGGAACGTGAATCGCGGGTGGCGAATGAACCACCAGGCAATCACCACCAGCGGGAAGATGAAGAGCAGCAGGCTCCAGGTGTATCCGTAGGGCGTCGGGTCGTCAGACGGGATCTCGAGGGTCCCCGGAACGAGCACGGTCCGAAGCGTCAGCGCCGCCGGGATCGCCAGCATCGCGATCATGAGCAAGACGACGCGCGCAAGCGGTTTAGGCTGGTGTGACTTCATAGTGGGGCTCGCGTCAATCTTGCAGTTCTGCCTTTCGCAAACACATCGTTACCGTGCTTGCGAGGAGAAGAGAAGAGGCGTACCGTGGGCGCGCGTAATCGCTGCCAAAAGCTCAACAACGCTTAACAAACGGTTAAGCAAGGGAGGAGGGCGGTATGGGGTTGTCCCCTAGTCGCCGGACGCCGCGCCGGGCTGTTCTGCCTGCGTCGCGCCAAGCCACCCTGCATATCTTCCCCACTCCTAGACGCTTCGCACCCGTGCCGCGGGTGGGACCGCCTATCCTACCAGGCTTCACGCTGCACCCCGTCGAGAAATCGGCGGGGTTTTTCAATTTCTTGAACAGGAGACCATCATGAGCAACGCAGAATCTCTGATCCACGAGGAGAACGACGACGTTCGCATCACGGAATGGCGGCTCGAACCCGGCGGCGCGACAGGCTATCACCGCCACAACTACGATTACGCCGTGGTTCCCCTGACCTCAGGAACGATCAAGGCCACCGGGCCGGCGGGCGAGGTCGTCATGGATTTGCACGCCGGCAAAGCCTATTTCCGCAAAGCAGGCGTCGAGCACGATGTAGTTAATGTCGGGAAGGCTCTCTACACCTTCGCAGAAGTCGAATTGAAGCGGCAGGCGGGCTGACGCCGCGTCGTGCGGCGCTTCGCCCGACAGGTTAGCGCACGGAAATCGATGCGCTAGGCTTCCTTGACGAACCAGATGGTCGGGACGCTTTTCACCCCGGCACCTTTCATCGCTTGTCTCAGGCGACGTGATTTCGCAAAGGCCTTTGCCAATCTGAGATTCGGGAAGTCATGCGACACGGTAACGTCATTGGGCTTGACCGCCGACCGATAGACCGTATGACGCTTTACGCCCATGGACTTGCGCTCTTTGTCGAAGGAGTTATAGGCCTTTCTCCACAATCTGTAATCTCGCACGATGTGCCTTACGAACATCCGAACCATGTCGGCCTCCATTCATAAGTAGACAAAGTAAGTCGAAGCAAAGCGGCGATTCGATTGGGCTCGTTACCACTCCCTGCATGAGCCCGCAGGGGAGTCTACGCTTCAACGACGGCAATGGGCACCCGGATTGACTCTGGTCGCCAAGCGCTGAATACTTCGCGACGCACTATCGAACTTCCTATTCACTTTCATTGGTCGGGGGGAGCCATGGCAAGTCGGTATTCGAACATCCTGGAAACGATCGGCAGGACGCCGGTGATCCGCATCAACAGGCTGGCGCCCCCCGGTGTGAACCTGTTTGTCAAATGCGAAGCCTTCAATCCACTCGGCTCGGTGAAGGATCGCCTCGCCATCGCCGTCATCGAGGCGGGCGAGAAATCCGGGGCGCTGAAGCCGGGCCAGACCGTCATCGAGGCGACGAGTGGAAACACCGGCATCGGCCTCGCGATGGTGTGCGCCGCGAAGGGCTATCCGCTGGTGCTCATTCAGGCCGAGCCGTTCAGCGTCGAGCGCCGCAAGCTGATGCGGTTCCTGGGCGCCAAGGTGGTGATCACCCCTGCCGCGGATCGGGCCGTCGGCATGATCACGAAGATGGAAGAGCTGGCCGAGAAGCACGGCTGGTTCATGACCCGCCAGTTCGAGAACGAGGCCAATCCCGACTATCACTCGCGCACCACCGCACGCGAGATTCTCGACGACTTCGCCGGCGACCGGCTCGACTACTGGGTGACCGGCTACGGCACCGGCGGGACCCTGAAGGGCGTGGCGCGGGTGCTCGAAAAGGAGCGGCCCGAGACCAAGATCATCGTCTGCGAGCCGGCGGACGCTCCGCTGATCGGCAGCGGAATCGAGCAGAAGCGCAAGCCCGACGGCACGCCCGCCGCGCCGCACCCGGCTTTCAAGCCGCATCCGATGCAGGGGTGGACGCCGGACTTCATCCCGAAGCTGACCGGCGACGCGGTCGACATGAAGGTCATCGACCGCATCCTGACGATCTCGAACGCGGAGGCCATCCAGTGCAGCAAGGACCTCGCCGCGAAGGAAGGTATCTTCGTCGGCATCACCTCCGGCGGAACCTTCGCCGGAGGGCTCAAGATCGCCGCCGAGGCGCAGAAGGGCGCGAACATCCTCTGCATGCTGCCGGACACCGGGGAGCGCTACCTCAGCACACCGCTTTTCGCCGACGTCGCGGCGGACATGAACGAGGAGGAGATGGCGATCTCGCGCTCGACGCCCAGCAACCAGCTCAAGAGCTGAGTCGGGGCGGTTCGTGACCGTCGTCTCGCGCCGCGCCGCCGGGGCAGGCCGTGCCTTCGACGCCGTAACGCAGTTCTATTTCAACTCGCGCTACGGCGAGCGGCGCGCCGATCCGGACATCGCGGACTTCACGTTCGGCAATCCGCACGAGATGCCTCTCGAAGGAATCGTCACGGCGATCCGCGAGGGCGCGTTGCCGCGGAACAAGGACTGGTTCGCGTACAAGACGAGCGAGGAAGCACCGCAGGCTTTTCTCGCCGGAGAGGTCAGTAGGGAGCTCGATCTTCGGTTCGACCCACTGGACATCGCGCTCACCGCCGGCGCCTTCGCGGCGATCTCGGTCGCCTTCCGGCTCGTGCTCGATGCCGGTGACGAGGCGATCTTTTCCGAGCCCGCCTGGTTCTGCTACGAGCCGATGCTGCTCGCCGCCGATGCGGTGCCCCGCAAGGTTCCGCTCAAGAAGCCGCGCTTCGATCTCGACCTCGACGCGATCGACGCAGCGATCGGACCACGTACGCGGCTGGTGATCGTCAACACGCCTCACAATCCCACCGGCCGGATCTACGGGCGCGAGGTTCTGAGTGCACTCGTCAACCTGCTCGAGCGCGCCTCGGAACGGATAGGCCACCGCATCTTTCTTCTGTCGGACGAACCCTATCGGCGCCTCCGCTTCGACGGGCGCGGCTTCGTCAGTCCAGCGGCGCTCTACCCCTGGACACTCATCTCCTACAGCTACGGCAAGGTCCTCCTCGCGCCGGGCCAGCGCTTGGGCTATCTGGCAATCTCGCCGTTGATGCCTGCCGACGATCGGCAGGCGCTGCGCGACGCGATGTTCGCCACCCAGATGGCGCTGGGTTGGTGCTATCCCAACGCGGTCATGCAGAACGCCGTTCCGCAACTCGACCGGCTCTCGATCGACGTTCAATCGCTTGCCCGCCGCCGCGACGCGCTGGGCGAGGCGCTGACGAAGGCCGGCTACGCCGTGCTGCCGCCGGAGGGGACTTTCTACCTGTGGGTCAAATGGTCGAGCGAAGACCCGGTGCGACAGTGGAATGCGCTAGCCGATCGCGGCGTCTTCGTCCTGCCGGGCAGTGTCATGAACGCCAAGGACTACTTCCGGATCAGCCTCACCGCGTCCGACAAAATGGTCGCGCGCGCCCTGCCGGTCTTCGCGCAGGTTTCATAGCGTCAATCCCATCGCCGCTGCCTTCGCATCCGGCACGACGTCGTAGGCATAGAGGTGTTTGCGGAAGTCGGCGTGCGCCGCGAGCTCGGCGTCGCGGACCGCAAGATCGGCGTACGCGGAATCGACCCGCAGGCCGTTCTGTCGCGCGCCGAGCTGGACCTGCGCCACTCTTTCGCGGCGAAGCCGTTCATACGCGAGTAACGCCGCCGGGACGGCCGCGTTGTCCACCTGCGCGAGGATCGTCGCCAGCGCCATGCCGTCCTCGATCGACTGGTTCGCGCCCTGGCCGAGATGCGGCAGCATCGGGTGCGCGGCGTCGCCGAGCAGCGTGAGCCGCCCCTTGGTCCAGGTCGGCAGCGGTTCGCGGTCGTAGAGCGCCCAGCGGAAGGTCTTGTCGACCTGTTCCAACACCGATCCGATGCGCGGGTCCCAGCCTTCGAACTCGCGGCGCAGCACGTCGGGGTCGCCGGGCGCCGACCACGATTCCTTCATCTCCTGGTCCGCCGGCACGAAGCCGACATAGTTGACCATCTCGCCGTGGCGCACGGGAAAGACCAGGAAGTGCTTGGCCGGGCCGGCCCACATCTGCCAGCGGTCCATGGGCCAGTCCGGCAGTCGCTCGCGCGACACGAGCCCCCGGTAGCTGATATTGCCGTGGAAGACGGGCTTCGACGGCGGAAAGACGTAGGGCCGAAGCTCGGAGTGGATACCGTCGGCGGCGACGACGACGTCGGCTTCGGCGGTGGCGCCGTTGGCAAATTTTACGCGGGCGACGTCGGCTACCTGCTCGAAGGCGATGCCGCGATGGTCACAGTGGACCACGCCGGGTGGGAGGGCTGCGGCGAGGAAATCGACGAGGTCGGCGCGGTGCATACCGAAGGTCGCGTTCCAGCCGTACAAGTCGGTGACCTGGACCGGAGCGATCGGCGTGCCGTCGTGGCGGAAGTAATGCGACTTCGGGCCGACGCGGGCGCCCCATTTCTCGACCGCTGGGCCGAGGCCGACTCGCTCCAGGTGGCGCACGCTGTTGGGCGTGATGTAGACGCCGGCGCCCACCTCACCCAATGCGGGGGCCTGCTCGTACACCGATACCTTGAGGCCGTGCGCGATCAGCGCATTGCCGGCGAACAGACCGCCGATGCCGCCGCCGACGATCATGACATGGGGTCGAAGCTTTGCCATCATTCTGTTCCCGCGCTCAATTTATCACTAAGCCAGCCCGTCGAGTGAGCGCTTTCGAGGAAGAGAGCATCATGAGTTTCGAATCGCTGATGGGTGTGACGCAGCGCCTGACTGCGTCCATGGAAGCGCTGGCGGCGCTGGGTGCGGAACTTCGACTGCGGCGTGATGGCGCTTCAGCGCATCCGCAGACACGGCAACTTCTGCAGGAGATAGTGCGCGGTATCGACCCGGATCTCTTGAACGACATCACTGCCGATCAGGAAGCGATCGCTCTCGCTGTCATTCGCGTCGCATTTCACGAAGCCATCGACCTCCTCGACGATCCGGCGCGCGCACCGGGCTGGCTGCACGAAGATCCAGCGGTGCTTCAGACCATCGGAAAGAGGTCGCGGCGGGTGGTGCACCAGATCAACGCCTTCGCGGCAATGCGCCCGGGTCTCAAGAAAGCAATCGAGCGCAATGGCGCATTTCTCGACATCGGCACCGGCGTCGGCTGGCTGGCGATCGAGGCCGCGCGGACTTGGCCCATGATGAAGGTCGTGGGTATCGACATCTGGGAGCCGTCTCTTGCGCTGGCGGCCAGCAACGTCGCTGCTAGCGACCTGCAGGACCGTGTCGCCTTGCGAAGGCAAAGCGTCGTTGACCTCGAGGACCGCGAGGCATTCACCGTCGTCTTCTGTCCCGCCCCTTTCCTGCCGCGCGAGGTTGCCGAAGTGGCGATGGCGAATGCCTTCAAGGCACTGGTGCCCGGGGGCTGGGTCGTGTTCGGGCTCTTCCCGCCGCCGCCCGATGCACTCGGCGAGGCGCTGACGGCGCTGAAGATCGTGCGCTGCGGCGGTCATCCGTGGACGCAGTCCGAGGCCGAAGAGCGGCTGCGCGGATGCGGGTTCGAGGAGGTCGAAACGTTCGCGCCCGCATCGTTGTCGCGGCTTTCATTCGGGCGCAAGCCTGGTTAGTTGGCCTGAAAGTTCGCCGGACCGATGTCGATTCGGCGGCCCGCCGATCGACTAGTGGCCGGAAAGCACGGTCGCGCGGGCATCGAAGCATGTCTATCCGTGTCGCCGACCGGCTGCCGCGTTCCGTCATCATCGCTAACAGGAGAAGCCATGCAGAAGATCACGCCTTTTCTCTGGTATTCCAAAGAGGCCGAGGAAGCCGCGACGTTCTACGCCTCGATCTTTCCGGACTCGCGTGTCACCCGTGTCACGGCGCTGCCGAGCGAATCGCCGAGCGGACCGCCCGGATCGGTGAAGATCGTCGAGTTCGTTCTCTTCGGTCAGCCATTCATCGCCATGAGCGCCGGGCCGCTCGACCCGTTCAACCACGCGGTGTCGTTCGTCGTGAACTGTGACGATCAGGCCGAGCTCGATCGCTACTGGAACGCCCTTCTCGAGGGCGGCTCGGCCGAGCAGTGCGGCTGGCTGAAGGATCGCTTCGGTCTCTCGTGGCAGATCGTCCCGACCATTCTCGGCGAGATGATGGCCGCGCCGGATCGCGCCAAGGCCAAGCGGGCGTCGGACGCAATGATGAAGATGGTGAAGATCGACACCGCCGTGCTGCGGGCGGCATTCGCGGGTGCGACAGGGGCGTGAGGGTCGGCGCGCTGATCGGGACAGCGGCCTGATTTAACTGTGAATGTAAGACTCGAGCTGCTGGATCACGAACTGCTGCTCGGAGATCGTTTCCTTGACCAGGTCGCCGATCGACAGCACGCCGATCACCTTTTCGTTTTCGATCACCGGCAGATGGCGGACGTGCTTGTCGGTCATCAGCGCCATGCATTCCTCGACGGTGTTGTCGGGTTGCACGCAGACGGCCCGTTCGGTCATGATTTCCCTGACCGGCGTGTCTTGCGATGACTTGCCGCGCAGAACGACTTTGCGCGCGTAGTCGCGCTCGGAGATGATGCCGACCAGCTTGTCGTTCTCGACGACGAGCAGCGCACCGATGTTCTTCTCCGCCATGAGCTTGAGCGCGTCAAGAACACTCGCGCCGGGGCCGATCGTACACAATCCCCCTGACTTGCTTTGCAATAGCTGTCTGATGGTCTTCATGCCGCCTCCGATCAAGCTTGCCGGGAAGTTTAACCCGGAAGGTGTTGCGGAGGTACAACTCCTTGCTCGTCGCTGTTCTCAGGCCAGTGACTTGTGAATACGTCACACCTGCACGGGTACTTGTTGGCTGATCTCGCGCGGCTGCGTAACTACCCTCTGACTCATGTTGATCGCCGTGATTGGGCCGCGATCAGGAAGCGGCCCGGGACCAGCGCGGCGGATACGGACAATTCTTGGGGAATGACCATGACGAAACCAGCCGTTGTTAGCCAACGAAACGCGCATCGGGACCGCGAGGTACTGAAGATCCTGATTGCCGACGCGCATCCGCGCACGCGCGACGGCCTCGCCAGCGCGCTCGAGGGGCTCGCTCCGCGGGTGGAGATCTTTCATGCCGACAGTCTGCAGGGCGTGCTTGCCCGGCTCGCAGCGCACCCGGATACGGCGCTGGTCCTGGTCGGTGCGCTCAACCGCGCGCTTGGCGGCGATGTGTACGCCCTGCCTGACGTGCTGCGGACCCAGCTCGCAGTTGAGTTTCACGAGTCTCAGGAGGCCGAGGGGCCGACGCCGCGCGCCGCGGCGGCTCGCGACGCGACCGAGGTTGAGCTGACCAAGCGCCAGCTGGAAGTCCTTGCGCTGCTCGTGCAAGGCAAGCCCAACAAGGTGATCTCCCGTGAGCTCGGCCTCGCACAGGGGACCGTGAAAGTTCACACGGCGGCGATCTTCCGCGCGCTTGGTGTATCGAATCGCACCGAGGCAGCGTTCGCCGTCAGCTCTCTGGGAATCCAGTTGCCTGAGATCACCGGATCGAGACGCGTCGAGCGCGAGATTTCCGCGCCGCGCCAGATGCTCGTACCGGCCTAGTCGACTACGCAGGCGACGGTAGGCGAGAAGCCACAGGCTGGCTGCAATGCCCGGCCAGGCGATGGCGTACAAGCCATCGGCGAGGGAGACGTGAGTCCCGGCTCCCTTGCAATGCCGACGCGCGGCCGCTAGCCTTCCGGCTGGCTTGCGCTGCGGAAACTCGTTTCACCCGGAGGAACATGGCCACATTCGACGGTGTGATCGTCGGGGCCGGTCACAATGGCCTGACGCTCGGCGCGTACATGTCGCGCGCGGGTCTGAAGGTCTGCGTGCTCGAAGCCGCGCCGCGAATCGGCGGCGGCTGCTCGACCGAGGATGCGACGCTTCCGGGCTTCCGCTGCAACCTGCACTCGAATTTCTACATCGCGTTCAGCGGGAGCCCGCTGATGCGCGATCTCGAGCTGCATCGGCATGGTTTTGCGTACATCGAGCCGCCGGTGCAGAACGGCGTGGCGATGCGCGACGGCACCGCGCTCACGATCCACAAGGATATCGAGAAGACGTGCGCCTCGATCGCCCGGTTCTCGCGCCGCGACGCCGAGTCATTCCGCTATCTGAACGAGACCTACGCAGTGAAGATGCGGTCGTTCTTCACTTCGCTCCTCTACAACCCGCCTCTCGCGCCGGAGGAGATCAAGTCGCGCCTCACCGGTCCGGAAGGCCGCGAGTTCCTCGCGCATGCGCCGCTGGACCTTTTTCAGGCGGTCGATCGCCACTTCGAGGATCAGCGCATCCGCACGCTGTTCAAGCTGCTCATGCACGTGACGACCGGCGAGAACGTCCCCGGCACCGGGCTCATCTTCCCGATGATCCTCGCCTCGATCACGCACCTCGCGCTCCCTGTCGGTGGTTCGGCCTCGCTCTCGCACGCTCTGGCACGGGTCATCGAGGCGGGCGGCGGCGTGGTCCAGACAGGTGCGCCGGTGCGCGAGATCATCGTGGAGTCGAATCGCGCGACCGGCGTCCGGCTGGCGGACGGGTCGCGCATCGACGCCGCGCGGTTCGTGGCGAGCGGCATCGACGCGCCGGGCACGATGCGGCTCGCCGGGGCGGAGCACTTTCCCGCGCCCGTGCGCGAGAAGCTCGGGAACTGGCACTGGGGCGACCACAGCCTCGTCACGATCCATCTCGCGCTCAACCGACCGCCGGACTACGCCGCAGCCCGGTTCGATCCGGACATCAACCGCGCGTTCAACGTCTTCTTCGGGTTCGACAATACCGATCAGGTCGTGCGCTGCTTCGAGCAATGCAAGGCGAGCGAGTTTCCCGATTGGCCGATGGGCAACGGCGCGTGCAACTCGCTCTTCGACCCCACGTATGCGCCGCAGGGCAGGCACGCCGCGTTCTGGTGGCCGTTCGCGCCGTACGCGCTACCCGGGGGACCGGAAGAGTGGGACCGCCGCAGAACGGAGGTGACGGAGCGTCTGCTCGAGGTGTGGCGCGGCTATGCGCCGAACCTCACGCCGGATAACGTCCTGGCCACGTTTCTCCTTACGCCGATCGATATCGAGCGTGGCAACGCGGCGATGCGGCGTGGCGCTGTCCGGCTCGGCGCCTATATCCCGTCGCAGCTCGGCATCAACCGGCCTCATCCGCTGCTTGCGAAGAACCGGACACCGATCGATGCGCTGTACCTGTGCGGGTCGTCGTGCCACGGCGGCGGTGCGAACGGCGGGCCGGGCTACAACGCGGCCAACGCGATCGTCGACGACCTCAAGCTCGCCCGGACCTGGGCACCCATCGCGCCCCCTGAGTGGAACGGATAGCGGGCTACTCGCGCAATCCTCGCTCGGAAGTCACCTTGTCACGGCGTGTGCGACCCGCCCTGGACCGAAATTCAGAAATATCCAGAGGATTCTTGCATTTATCGCTTGCAAACGACGGGAATGGACCCATAATGCGCGCATCGAATGTGCTTTGGGTCCGTCCACGATCCCCGCTTGCGGGTGCCCTGTCCTGGTTCTCTCCCATTGGTGATTTGACGCCACGCACATGTTGTGCGCGGCAACGCCAGATTCGGAGGACAACCATGTCTACTGGCACCGTAAAATTCTTTAATACTAGCAAGGGGTTCGGCTTCATCACCCCTGACGACGGCTCGAAGGACGTGTTCGTGCACATCTCGGCTGTCGAAGGCGCCGGACTCGGCACGCTCAGCGAGAATCAGAAGATCTCGTTCGACGTCGAGCGGGCGGCCAACGGCAAATCTGCCGCGGTCAATCTCAAAGCGGTCTGATCCTAGATGGCGGGGCAGCGACGAGCTGCTCCGTCAACAGCGATGTCGCACGGGCCACCGCGCAGCGCTTCCGCCGGATTCTCCCTTGCGGGACATCCAGACGGCGATGCGTTGGGCGGCCCGGGTTCGCCCATCGTCGCGACTCGACCCACCGCAGCCGGACGGAAGCTCGTGCTCGTTCAAGCCGGCCCTGAATCCGGATGGCGCGTGGTCCTGCCAGGGAAGGTGATTCCGCGGGAATTTCTCAACCGCACCCCGGCACTCAGCTACGCCAAGGCGTGGGCGTCGGCGAATCGGCCGAGCAAGTTACGCGTGAGCGGCGTTGGCGACTTTTCGCATGAGTGGTCCTTTCGATGACACTTCGCTCTACTTGCTCGTATGTCTAGACCGCCCTCAATCCCGCCGGACGGTGCTCCGGGCCGTGACATGGTAGGCTCACTCGCAATGTTCAAGGAATTCAACCTGCCCCTCGATGACGCGCCGAATCTGGTGTTCAACGGCGAGCTGGTGGCGCGCGTGACGAGCAGCCCCGAGCCCAGAGCGGACAACTTCAGCCGCCATCTCGGGCGTTGGATGGAGCTGGCGCTCTATCGGACCGCGGAGGGTACCTACGTGTGCCTCGAGGTCCGTTGCTCGAAGCGATCCGGAGAGCGGAACCGCCTCCCTCGTGCCGGTACTGCGGCAACGGAGCGGGCGGTAGTCGCCTTCTTCAAGCAGACTTCGCTCGCCAAACGGCTCTACGCTGCGGCCGGAATCGTGACTGCGCGGCCAGCTCAAAAATAGACCCAGGCAATCCGGCGTCCCCGCGGGACCGCCAAGACCTCCAAGCGTTCCTCGCGAGCTCAGCGCGCGCGTCGCTACTGGCAGGCTATCAAACCAAGCAGGAGCGCATCGCCATTTCGGGCGTCGACGATCTGGTCATTTGCTCGCTCCTCGATCGTCAACAGTTCTTCGATCCGCTCGGGGAAGCAGAGCGTATGGGCATTTCTTCGGCGGAGTGGCCATTGTTCGGCATGCTGTGGCCCTCTGGCGCGCACCTGGCGGCGCGCATGGCGCTCAGGCTCGTACGCCCCGGGGAGCGAATTCTGGAAATCGGCTGCGGGCTCGCCCTCGCGAGCCTCGTCGGTCATCGTCGGGGTGCCGATGTCACCGCGAGCGATTGCCATCCTCTGGCGGAAAGCTTTCTCCGGGAGAATCTGCGCCTGAACGATCTGGCGCCAATGAAATATCGACACGGTCTCTGGCGCGCCGCGACGTCGACACGGGAAGACGGCTTGGCGACCGGGGACGTTCAGGGCCAATACGACCTGATCATCGGCAGTGACCTCCTGTACGACCGCGACGCAGGCGCAGCGCTTGCCGGATTCATCGCACATCACGCTTCCGCTGCCGGAGAAGTCTGGATCATCGATCCCGACCGAGGTAATCGGCCAGCCTTCACTCGCCATATGGCCGCGCGGGGATTCCTGGTACGCGAGGAGCGGCTCGGCTCACCGGCCTCGATCGGCGCGGCCGCGTACAAGGGACGCCTGATGACCTACCGGCGAGCCGCTTCGGCGGCGACCGGACCGGGCGGCACAGTGAGGTAAGCTATTCGGCGTGAACGCGGATCGAGTGGATGAAGGCGGCAGGTTCCGCGGCATGGACCGGGCGGCCCTCGATGCGGCATACAACAACTCTGCCGCGGTGCCGGAGAGTGCCGCGCTCATGGCGGCCTATCGGGCGCGGAGCGACGAGCTGCGCGCAACGCATAGCGGATACCTCGACCTGCGATACGGGCCGGAAGAACGCAATCGCATCGACTATTTCGCCGCCGACTCCCCCGGGCCGGTGCTCGTGTTCATCCACGGCGGCTACTGGCAGATGCGGGCGAAGGAGGATTTCAGTTTTCTCGCGCTCGGGCCACTGGCACACGGCATACACGTGGCCTTCGTCGGATACACGCTCGCGCCCGCAAAGCGCCTGTCCGGCATCGTGGACGAGGTGCGTGCGGCCATCGCTTGGCTCGTCGCCCGGTTGGCGGAACTCGGGGGCGATCCTGCGCGTCTGTTCGTCTCCGGCTGGTCGGCCGGCGGGCACCTCACCGCCATGTCGCTCGAAGATCCGGCGGTAAGGGGCGGACTAGCGATCAGCGGTATCTACGATCTGGAGCCGATGCGCCTCTGCTACATAAACGACAAGCTGCGGCTCGATGAGGCGGAGGCGCGCCGCCTGAGCCCGTTGCACCAGACGCCGACGCGGTCGGCGCCGCTCATCGTCGCGTTCGGTGGCGACGAGTTGCCCGAGCTGCGACGTCAGTCCGAGATGTATTCGGCTGCGCGCGCCCGCGCCGGTCTCCCGGGTCGACTCGTGCGTCTGCCCGGACACAATCATTTCACGATACTCGACGAGCTGGCGAGTCCGGACGGGGCCCTCACGGCGCTGGTTCGCGAACTGTTGTCCAGTAGCCATTGACATAAAAGGAAGCTCGATCATGCAAGCGACGACGGCAATTCTCGAGCCTCACACGAAAGACCTCGGCGGATTCGAGGTGCGGCGCCTGCTGCCCGCGTTCCCGCAGAAGATGGTCGGCCCGTTCATTTTTTTCGATCACATGGGACCGGCGCGCTTTCCGGTGGGACAGGGCGTTGACGTGCGGCCGCACCCGCATATCGGCCTTGCCACCGTCACGTATCTGTTCGAGGGCGCACTGATGCATCGCGACAGCCTGGGCACCGTGCAGCGTATCCAGCCTGGCGACGTCAACTGGATGACAGCCGGACGCGGCATCGTGCACTCGGAGCGCACTCCGCAGGAGGAGCGTGCCGGCGGCGCACGCCTGCACGGAATCCAGACCTGGGTGGCGCTGCCGTTGAAACACGAGCAGGCCGAGCCCAGCTTCGAGCACCTGCCGAAGGCCACGCTGCCGGCCGTCTCCGCCGCCGGCGTGCAGATGCACGTCATTGCGGGAACAGCCTTCGGACAAAAGGCGCCGACCCCGGTCTTCTCGGATACCCTCTACGTGTCCTTGGAGCTATCGGCCGGAGGCGTGATCGGCGTGCCGCCCGAGCACGAAGAGCGCGGGGTGTATGTCGTCTCGGGGGACATCACGGTCGCCGGTGAGCCGCTCGCACCGTTCCATGTGGCGGTGCTGCCCGCGGGCGGCACGATCGAGATCAAAGCGGCGACACCCGCGCGCGCTATGCTCTTCGGCGGGGCCAAGATGGACGGCGACCGTCACATCTGGTGGAATTTCGTGGCGAGCTCGCGCGAGCTCATGGACGAGGCGAAGCGGCGCTGGCGGGAACAGCGCTTCGGCGCGGTGCCCGACGAGACGGAATTCATCCCGCTTCCCGAGGATTCCCGGAAGTGACGTCCGGGTCGTTCGTGCATTAGTTCACGCGAATTCCGCCGGCGGCGCGAGAAGTGTGCGTCTGCCACAAGAATGCTGCGTCGCGCGACGGCGCGAGACAGCCCTTCGCCATTCTAAAGTCCTCCTCGTACGGTTTGCGGATCGCGCAGGCCGGAAACGAAAAATGGAGGATGGAATGCAGTCCAGTCTTGCGACGATCAACACACCGGACACAACGCGTCACTTCAGCAAAGGCGCGGTCGCCCTCGAGCCCCTGACGCTGGCGTGGGCGAGCAGACGAGAACGGGAACTGGTCATCGGACTGGCAATCCGGGAAGGTCGGCAGACAATGAATCTGCGGACGATGCCGGGTGCCGAGCTTTTCGTGCTGCGACGGTGGGACGGTCGATTCGCCGGATGGGCGGGCGTGGACGTCAGGTCCGACCCGGAGCACCCGGAGCTGTTTTCGCAATTCGTGTACCCGGAGTTTCGCGGACTCGGGCTAGGCGGCCTGCTCGAGCACGTCTGGTGGTCATTTCTCGATCACGCGGGATGCGCGAAAGGGTTCATGCGCATGGAGCTCGACAGCAACGACGCGCTCTGCGAGCGGCGCCTCGCCTCGGGGTATTATCGGGTCGTGACGGCCGAGGAGTTGGGGTCGCGCTTCGTCGGGGCCTGCCGGAAGTGCGAGCTCTTCGGCAATGCATGCGGCCGGCAGATCTTCCTCGAGGTGGACGTGCGCAAGGCATTGGCCGCCAGCATCCGGTCTCGGGGACCCTTGGACATCGCGGCACTGCCAATGCGGATTTCGGCTGGAGATCGCCAACTCACCGCGGCGCTCGAGGAAGAGGCCGTGCAATGAGCCCTGCGCCGGAGAGGCGGTTCGGCAATCTCGCGCGTGCAATCGCGCAGTGGCGTGAGATCCTTGGACCAAAGCGCGTGCTGGTTGACAACTCCACCATTGATCGATATGGGCGCACCACGCTGAAACGAGCGCCGAAGACGCTCGCCGTGCTGCGGCCCCGGCATGCCGCGGAGGTGCCGAAGCTCCTGCGAATCGCGCGCACCCAGAGGATCTCGCTGTATCCGATCAGCCGCGGCCGTAATTGGGGCTGGGGTGAGGCGTGTCCCGTGACCGAAGGGCAGGTGGTCCTGGACTTGGGCGATCTCGACCGCATCCTCGAAATCAACGCGGAGCTCGGCTATGTCGTCATCGAGCCGGGCGTGACCCAGGGACAACTCGCACAGGCACTCGCCGCCAAGGCTCCCGAATGGTGGCTCGAGTCGACGAACGCGGGTGCCGAGACCAGCATCGTCGGCAATGCGCTCGAGCGCGGCCTGGGGGTGAACGATCGCTCGGCGTCCGTGTGCGGGCTCGAGGCGGTGCTTGCGGATGGGACAAAGGTGCGTACCGGCTTCGGCAACTTTCGCCACAGCCGCGTCACTCACGTCGCAAAGTGGGGAGTGGGTCCGAACCTCGAAGGGCTGTTCAGCCAATCCAATCTGGGCGTGGTCACGCGCATGGGCCTGTGGCTTGCCCCGAAGCCCTCCGGTGCGGAAAGCTGCCTTGTCTCGGTCCCCGCGTCCGCGCTGCCGCGGCTCATCGACGCCCTGCGTCCCTTGCGTCTGCGCGGCGTCCTCCCCACGAACGTTCACGTCTTTCCCGTCCGTGGTCGGAACCGCCAATTGCGTTGGCTGGCAGTCGGGGTGATCCATGGCTCGGAAGCCGTGCGAGCCGCCCATCGGCGGGAAATCAATGCCCTCTTCGGCAACATCGGGCGAACGCTGTTCCTCGAGCGCGCGCCGGAGAACGTCGATTCCGCGCTGAAAACGCTCGCGATGGCGGCGACGCCGGGGGTCGAGGACCTGTTTCGGGCCGGCGCCGCGCTCTGCTCGGGCGAGTTGTTCTCACCCAGCCCGAAATTCCTGCTTGCCTACTTGGGCGGTGAGAAGGTCCAAAAGCCGCCGCGTGCTCCCACTTCGGCGGATCCCCTCGTCAACGACTACGGCCTGTACTTCCTGTGGGTGACGTGTCCGGCCGTGGGCCGCGATGTCGAGGCGGCGATCGGACTGATCAGTAAAGTATCCTCGAGATTCGGGTTTCAGCCGCAGCTCACCATCCAGCAGCCGAATGGACGCGCCGCGGTGCTGGTGGCACGCATCTGCTTCAATCGCCGCGACGGCAAAGAGCGTAACCGCGCCAGCCGCTGCTACAGAGCCGTGCTCGATGCGACGACTCGCGCAGGCTTTCCGCCGTGGCGGCTTGGCATAGAGGGCATGTCCCTCCTAAAGAAGCGGGGTGTCGAGATGGATGTGCCCCGGCGGCTCAAGGCGCTTATGGATCCGGAGTCGGTTCTTGCGCCGGGTCGGTACGTCTAGCCGATTGCTCGATTCACCCGCGGCATCACCTCTCGCGCCATGAGCTCCATCGAGCGTCTCGCGAGCCCCGGGTCGACCCAGTCCATGCCGGCATAGACGAGCTCGCCGAAATCACCGACCTGCTCGCGCACTGTCGGCGCGTGGCGCGAGCGTAAAGCGCAGGAGCAGGAAGCCGAGCACGGCGGCGAACGCGGACCCGATCAGCACGCCGATCACGGCGCTCACCGCCTGCTGCGGGGCATCGCCCCCGAACGCGAGGTTGGCGATGAAGAGACTCATCGTGAAACCGATGCCGCAGAGCATCGACACGCCGAGCAGCGATGCGAAGGTTGCTCCCTCCGGCTTCCGCGCCATCCCGCTTCCGATGGCGAGCGCACTCATGCCGAACACACCAATGACTTTCCCGGCTACGAGCCCGAGCGCGATTCCGAGCGGGAGGGGCGCCAGCGCCTGCTGCATCGATATGCCCGCGAGCGATACGCCTGCATTGGCAAAGGCAAAGAGCGGGAGGATGACGAACGCGACCGGCGGATGCAGATCGTGCTCGAGCGAGCGGAGCGGCGACTTGCCATCTTCCTCCCCGGGCCGGATCGGAATGAACAGCGCAAGCGCGACGCCTGCCAGCGTGGCGTGCACCCCGGACTTCAGCACCGCCACCCAGAGCACGAGACCGACCAGAATGTAGGGCGGGACGGCCGTCACGTGGCGGGCATTGAGAATTGCCAGCACCACCAGCGCGCCGCCTGCCACGGCGAGCGACGCCACGGACAGGTTCTCCGTGTAGAAGATCGCGATGATGATGATCGCGCCCAGGTCGTCCAGTATCGCCAGGGTGAGCAGGAATACCTTGAGCGACTGGGGGACCCGGCTGCCGAGAAGCGCGAGCACGCCGAGCGCAAAGGCGATGTCGGTGGCGGCCGGAATGGCCCATCCCTGCAGCGCAACCGGATCGTGCCGGTTGAGAAACCAGAAGATTGCCGCGGGGGCGGCCATGCCGCCCGCAGCCGCGAGCGCCGGGAGCACGAGCTGGGACCGATTGGAAAGCTCGCCCTCCATCACCTCGCGCTTGATCTCGAGTCCGACGAGAAAGAAGAACACCGCCATCAGCCCGTCGTTGATCCACAGGATCAGCGGCTTGCCGAGCATGAACGCGCCGATACGGATCTCGACGGGCGTGCCCAGAAACGCCTGGTACAGGCCTTCGGCACCGGTATTGGCGAAGACGAGCGCGATAGCCGTCGCGATCATCAAGAGGATTCCTCCCGCCGACTCGAGGCGCAGGAAGTCTCCCAGCGCGCCGGCGATACGCTCGCCGGCGCGGGCTACAAACTGGACAGGCATGGGGCGTGATTCTCGGGGTAGATCGCGGCGCGCGCAACAACGCCGCGGCCGGGCACCCGCGACGCGCGTTTTTGGCCGGCGCGGATCGTTGAATAGTGGTTATGCCATAGCCCGGGTTCCGGTTACGATCCTACGCGAAAGGACATCTTCCATGACGGACCGACCACGGCGCCCGCCCAGGGCCTACCGCAATCAGACTTTCCTGAACAGCAAGGATGCGCGCGAGCTGCGAATCCTCGCCGAGTATCTCGAGCCGAAGGCCCGGTTCGAGCGGCTGCGCGTCGACGACACCATCGTCTTCATGGGCTCGGCGCGCACCAAGTCGCGCGAGGATGCCGAGGAGGCGCTGCGCAAAGCCGAGGCGGGCGAGGGCAACCTCGAGGAAGCGCGAACGAATGTTCGCATGTCCGCCTATTACGAGGCCGCGCGCGAGCTTGCATACCGGTTGACGCAATGGTCGAAGGATCTCGATCCGCAGGGGGAGCGGCGGTTCGTCGTCTGTACCGGAGGCGGCCCGGGCATCATGGAAGCGGCCAATCGCGGCGCGGCCGAGGCACGCGGGATGAACGTGGGCCTGACGATCTCCATCCCGGTGGAGGAGTTCGACAATCGCTACGTCACGCGCGAGCTCGCCTTCCACTTCCATTACTTCTTCATGCGCAAGTTCTGGTTTGCCTACCTCGCGAAGGCGGTGATCGTCTTTCCGGGCGGCTTCGGCACGTTCGACGAGCTTTTCGAGCTGCTGACGCTGGTGCAGACGCACAAGCTGCGCAAGGCGATGCCCATCGTGCTCTTCGGGAGCGAATACTGGAACGAGGTCGTCAATTTCGACGCGCTGGTCCGTCACGGAACGATCTCCGCCCGCGACGTCGACCTCGTCTACCGCACGGACTCGGTGGAGGAAGCGTACGACTGGATCGTCCTCCAGCTCGCGGAGCACGCCCTGGGTCAGCCCGGCCCGATGCTGTAAGAAGCGCGTTCTTGCCCGGTAACCCGGGAAATGCGCGCGTTCGATACGCGCGGCGAATCCCGTTTCGTCTCTGGTAGCATCGCGGCATGGATCGGCGAACAGCCGGAATCATTGCCGCCCTGGGCGTTCCGACGTTCGCGATCGGCACCGATTTCACCGGCGCGCTGATGCTGATCATTCCGATCGAGCGCGAGTTCGGTGCCGACGTCACCACGACGCAGTGGGTGCTGAACGTCTATGCGCTAACCTTCGCGATGGGCATGGTTGCCGCGGGACGGATCGCCGACATGTACGGTCGGCGCCAGATTCTGCTGATCGGCGTCGTCATCTTCGTCGTGGGGTCGGTGGGCTGCGCGGCGGCGCCCTCCATCGGCTGGTTGATCGGCTCGCGCGCATTTCAGGGCATCGGCGCGGCGCTCATGTGGCCCTGCGTGCTGAGCATCGGATCGACGTCGGTGCGCGAGGACGAGCGCGCGCTCGCGATGGGATTGATCCTCGGGATGGTCACGCTGGGCAATGTGATCAGCCCGATCATCGCCGGGATCGTCGGCGGGCTCGGGGAATGGCGACTCTTCTACGTCCTGAACCTGGCGCTCGGCATCGCGTCGGCGGTGATCGTCCCGACGGTGATTCCACGCGACCCGGGGTCGGGGCGCGGCGAGGCGATCGACTACACCGGGATCGCGGTGCTTTCGCTCGCCATCCTCGGTCTGCTCTACGCGCTCGACGTGGGCGCGGACTGGGGCTGGACTTCGCTTCCGACCGTGGGGCTTCTGCTTGTGGCGGCCGCACTGTTCAACGCTTTTCCGGCCGTCGAGAAGCGGGTTGCGGGCCCGATGGTGCCGCCACCGATGATCCGTAACCGGCACTTTCTCCGTGCATTGGCGGCGAACGGTCTGATCGTTCCCGCGCTCTTCCTCCTGTTCCTTTACATTCCCCAGTATCTGCACAAGGTGCAGGGCTGGTCGGTGCTGAAGTCCGCGCTTGGGACGCTGCCGCTGATGGCGTGCCTGTCGGTCCTCTCGGTGACCTCGGGGCGCTTCTACAACCTCATCGGCCCGCGGCGGCTCATCTCGCTCGGCTATGGCGTGACGGCGCTCGGCGCGATCGCTACCATCCTGGTGTCGCCTGCGTGGGGCTACGCGGGCTTGCTGCCGGCAATGTTGCTGATCGGCATCGGGAGCGGATTGACCGTCGGCCCGTCGGGCACCGCAGCGGTCAGCGCGGTCGATCCCTCGCGCGCCGGCGTCGCCGGCGCGCTCTCCTTCACGGCTCACCTCGCAATGGGGGCGATCGGGGTCGCGACGGGAACGGCCATCCTGTTCGGCATCAGCACCGCGAAGCTCCAGCAGGGGCTGGCTGCCCTCGGGGTTTCCCTTTCCGCGGTCGAACAGGTGACGATCAGCGGCGCGGCGGCGGGCACGGCAGCGGCGCGGGCAATCCTCGATCGGTTCACCCCTCAGATCGCGGATCAAGTCACCACGACACTCCGGGAGGCATTCGTTGCCGGACTGCACGGTGCGTACTGGTTCGCGCTCGCGCTTACCGTTGTGGGCGTGGCCGTCGGCCTGACGCTCGACGACGCGAAGCTCAAGAACGTCGACCGGTAGCGCCCGTCGAGCCGGGGAGCGATCGGCGCTATCATTCCAATTCAACATCTCCGACGGGAAACTCGACCGTGATCGTCAAGCAGATCTGGACCGCCAACGCATACCGTAACTTCAACTACCTGATCGTCTGTCCCGAGACTGGGGAGGCGCTCGCGATCGACCCCCTCGACCACGAGAAATGCCTGAAGGCCGCCAAGGACGAGGGCTGGAAGATCACGCAGATCCTCAACACGCACGAGCATGGCGACCACACGGGGGGCAACAGCGCCATGGTCAAGCAGACCGGCGCCAAGATCCTGGCGCACAAGAATGCGAAGGACAAGATCCCGGGAATGGCTCGCGGCCTCGGCGCCGGCGACGTCATCAAGGTCGGCAAGACCGTGGAGCTCGAGGCGCTCGACACACCCGGCCATACCATGAGCCATGTGTGCCTGCTGTCGCACACCGACCAGCCGGCGCTCTTCAGCGGCGACACGCTCTTCAATGCCGGTGCGGGGAACTGTCACAACGGCGGTCATCCCGAGGAGCTCTACAAGACGTTCACCGGGCAGCTCGCGAAGCTGCCCGAGTCGACGCGGATCTATCCGGGTCACGACTACATCGAGAACAACCTTCGCTTCACGCTGAACCGCGAGGCCGACAACAAGGCTGCCAAGGAAATGCTCGACAAGCTAGCCGGCCAGGATCCGAACCACGCCTACGTCTCGACGCTCGGGGTCGAGCGCAACATCAATACCTTCTTCCGCCTGACCAGCCCGTCGGTGATTGCGGCACTGCGCGAGGCGTTTCCCGATCTGCCCGAGCATCCCGACCCGCGGACCGTCTTCCTGAAGCTTCGCGAGCTGCGCAATAAATGGTGAGCACGCCGCTCACGGTGGCCGGCCTCGGCACTGCGGCCGCCGACTGGCTGCAGCGCATCGAGAAGCACGCGTTCGACGAGCCCGCCCAAGTGGAGCGACTCGCGGCGGATGCGGACGCGCTGCGCCGGCTCAACGATGAAGGCTGGTCGCTGCTGGACAGGCTCCCGCTCCGCTCGAAGCGCAACGCGCCGGAGAAGGAATCGGGAGAACGAATCGTCCGTGCCATGGCCGATCTCGCCTGGCGCTTCGCCCGCTCGCATCGTGAAGCCATTTACCGCGGGCTGACGGACGATTTCCGCCGCAGTATGCGCATCGACGACCTGATGTGGCGTGCGGCGGAACTCTGGCCGGGCCTCGTGCCGGCGCGCGCGCAGGTGGACGAGGAATCGCAGCGCACGCAGAGCGACAAGGACGGGCGCGAGATTGCCCAGGGGGTGCTCGTCTCGCAGCTCATGAACGACCGGCGCATCGGCACGCACATGCTGCTTGGCATGCTGCGGCCCACGGACGAGGCGCGCGCCCGGCTGGACGAGTTCGTCGCGAAGGGCACGCTCGACCTGGGGCCCGTGCGCGTCGAGGCGCGCGGGGAATGCGGGTATCTGTACTTCACGTATCCGCGCTATCTCAACGCCGAGGACGACACCGCGCTCGGCGCGCACGAGATCGCGACCGATCTGATCCTCATGCACCCGCGCCTCAAGATGGGCGTGGTGCGCGGCGACCCCGTGCACCATCCGAAGTACAAGGGTCGGCGGATCTTTTCGGCCGGGCTCAACCTGACGCGCCTCTACCACGGCAAGTTGCCCTATCTCTTCTATCTCGTGCGCGATCTGGGATTCGTGAACAAGCTATATCGGGGGCACTCACGGGCGGATTTTCGCCTCGACGAGCCCGACGACACGCACGAGAAACCCTGGCTCGCCGTGGTGGAGGGATTCGCGATCGGCGGAGGCTGCCAGCTCCTGCTGGTGATGGACTATGTCATCGCCGAGCAGGGGGCCTACTTCAATCTGCCCGCGCGCAAGGAGGGCATCATCCCCGGTTGCGCCAACCTGCGCCTGCCCCGTTTCGTTGGCGAGGCGGTGGCGCGCGACGGCATCATGTTCGACCGCCGGTTCTCGGTCGAGGAGCCCGCTGCGGCAGCACTGATCCGCGAGGTGCATCCGCACGACCGTCTGGACGCGGCCGTGCAGTCCGCGGTGGACAACGCTGTGGGCTCGGGAATGGTCAGCGCAGGCGGGAATCGCAAGGCGATGCGGGTCCAGACCGAACCGCTCGACCGCTTGCGCGAGTACATGGTCGTGTACGCCCGCGAGCAGGCGTTCTGCCATCTGAGCGAGCAGCTGACCCACAATCTCGAGAAGCACTGGCAGGCGAAACAGCGCCGCCTGTAATGCGCAGCCGATCGATTCGCCGCACCGCGGGGCGAGCGGCTCAGTAGAGCACGTCGTCCACAGGTGCGAGCGGGGCTGGGACGTCCGTTTCGCCCAGCGCTTGCCTGAGGTCGATCTCGATCGTCCGGCAGATCGCCGAGACGGGCACGTCGTGCACGCCCCCCTCGAAGGGGTCCTCGCTGCTGTCGCTGATCTTCTCCATCATGAAGAACACCCAGGAGATCAGCAGCGTGAACGGGACGAGCGTGTACATGAAGCGGTGAGTCGCGATCGTCGTGAAGTCGTGCTGAATCGCTTCGTGCTCGAAGACGTCCAGGAAGGCGAGCGGCAGCAGCAACACGAAGATCCAGGTGAAGACAGTGCCGAAATGCGCGATCTGCCGCGGGAAAGGAGTGTTCTTGATCCGCTCGCAGCCTCCCTGCGCGGAGAGCAGTACCGCCAGGCGATCGACCATTGCGCTCTGCTGGATGTCGTCCAGCATCCCCGCCTGCGCGAGCTCGCGCAGCCGCTTGCCCTGTCTGAGGATCAACCAGCCGGCCGGATTGTTCACCGCCCGCGCTGCGGCGTACTCTTGCGGCGACAGGAAGCGTCCGAAGATCTCCGGGACGGCAAGCAGCGCTTCGGCTGCGTCGACCGGCCGGCGGCGCGCGAAGATGCTCTTGTGGCTGCCAGGCTTCAGCCGCGAAGTCCTGCGCAGCTGATAGGCGAGCGCGTAGACGAAGCCGAGTTGGCGATAGATCAGCTCCTTGCGGATCTCGGGTGACACCTGCCGCGTGCGGTCGTAGAGGAGGGACTCGACCTGGGTGGCCCAGGCCCGGCTGGAGGTGATGACCGTTCCCCAGTGCTGGCGCGCCTCCCACCAGCGGTGATACGACGATGTGCTCTTGAACCCGAGGTACAGCGAGACCGCGATCCCGATGAGGGTGACCGGCAGCACCGGCATCACGAGTGCGCTCCATCCGGCCAGCTCGAAGAGGATCACCACCAGCACGGACCACGCGGCGACGATTCCCAGCTCCCGCCAGGATTCGGAGAGCATGTAGGAGAGCCGGATTCTTCTTCTGACGTACACGCAGGTGCCTAGTACGCGGGCTTGTCGGGTGCTCGATCGCGGGCTGGCGCGCGAATCGCGAGCCAGCCAAATCCGAGGACTGCCGGCATTATTGCACCGGTCGCCAAGAATGCTGCACGGAAGTCGTCTGTAGCCTCGAGATCGCCGAGTCGTGCAGACCAAGTACCTCGACCGGTTCGGACCGCGGGGAGCTCATTTCCCGGCTCCTTCGGCCTTCGGTACGGGTCGTGCCGGGCCCGTTTCCCGATCCCGGCAGCCCCTTGCGCCTCGCGTAACCGCCCTCAGGTTACGATTGTTGCACTTTCTTACAGCGCGGCACTGATCCTTCTGCGACGATCATGGTCATAGGGACACACTGCGAATCATGCTGACCGAAACCCAGCCGGAAAAGACCGCCGGGCAAGTGGCCGCCGCCGCACCCCGCCCGCGCAAGAAACGCCGGGCCCGCGCGACGCTCGTCGCGCTCGCCGTGGCGATCGTCGCGGCCGGCGGATACCTGGCCTGGTCCAAGTGGATCGCGCCGGCCGACGCGGCCGCGCAGTACGCCACGACGGCGGTCCAGCGCGGCGATCTGGAGGACGTCGTGACGGCAACCGGCACGCTGCAGCCACGCGATTTCGTCGACGTGGGGACGCAGGTGTCCGGTCAGATCCGGAAGCTGCATGTCGACGTGGGCGCAGTCGTGAAGCAGGGCGATTTGCTGGCGGAGATCGACCCCACCGTGTTCAAGTCACGTGTGGACGCGGACCTTGCCCAGCTGGCGAATCTGCGCGCCCAGCTTGCCGATCGCGAGGCGCAGCGGGTACTTGCCGAACAGCAGTTCCAGCGCCAGCAACAGCTCACGCGCGAAAACGCCACGAGCGCCGATGCGGTGCAGACGGCCGCCGCCAATCTGCAGTCAGCGACGGCGCAAATCGCGGCGCTGCGGGCCCAGATCCAGCAGGTCGAGTCACAGTTGCGAGGCGACGAGGCGAATCTCGGGTACACGCGGATCTATGCGCCAATGACCGGCACGGTCGTCTCCCAAGCGGCGAAGCAGGGTCAGACATTGAATGCGAACCAGCAGGCACCCATCATCCTGCGCATCGCCGATCTATCGACGATGACCGTGCAGACACAGGTCTCGGAAGCGGACGTGTCCAACCTGCGCGTGGGCATGGACGTCTACTTCACCACCCTCGGGAACGAGCGCAGGCGCTATTACGGCAAGCTGCGGCAGATCAATCCGACCCCGGAGGTCGTGAACAACGTCGTCCTGTACGACGCGCTGTTCGATGTGCCGAACCCCTCCGGCGAGCTGATGACCCAGATGACCGCGCAGGTCTTCTTCGTCCTCGCATCCGCGAAGAATGCGCTCCTCGTCCCGATCTCGGCGCTCGAGCCGCTTCCCGGCTCGGGCGAGCGCCGCCGCGGCGCGCGCAGCGGCGCAGGGACGACGCCGCGCGTCGCTCCCGATCCACGCACGCGCTTTGCTGGCAAGGAGGCACTCGTCCGGGTGCTCAACGATCAGGGCGTGGTGGAAGAGCGAAAGGTCCAGGTCGGCGCCACGAATCGCGTGGCGGCGGCGATCATATCGGGATTGGAGCCCGGCGAACGCGTCGTCACGGGAATGCGCAGCGGCGAGCGATCCGTGCCGACGGGTCGCATGCCGAGGACGCCGCGGCTGTGAAGCGCGAGCCCGCTATCGCCGCCCTCGCGCCCGACCGCGCGACGCCCTTGATCGAGCTGGGGGACGTCACCAAGACGTTCCAGCGCGGCGAGCTTGCCGTACAGGTCCTGCACGGGATCTCGCTCGCGATCTATCCCGGCGAGTTCGTGGCGATCATGGGCGCATCGGGCTCGGGCAAGACAACCCTCATGAACATCCTCGGCTGTCTCGACCGTCCGACCACCGGCACTTACCGGTTCATGGGCGAAGACGTCTCGCAACTCGACCGGGACGCGCTCGCGCGGTTGCGGCGCGAGGCGTTCGGCTTCGTGTTCCAGAGCTACAACCTGATCGCCACCTCGACCGCGCTGGAGAACGTCGAGGTGCCGGCAATGTACGCGGGTCTCGGCGGCGAGGCGCGGCGTGCGCGCGCAGCGGGGTTGCTCGGGACGCTTGGCCTCACGGACCGTCTCGATCACCGGCCGAACCAGCTTTCCGGCGGGCAGCAGCAGCGCGTGTCGATCGCCCGCGCGCTGATGAACGGTGGCGACATCATCCTCGCGGACGAGCCCACCGGCGCGCTGGACAGCAAGAGCGGGGAGGAGGTTCTCGCCCTGCTGCAGGAACTCGCGGCGCGTGGGCATACCGTGATCGTGATCACGCACGCGCCGGAAGTCGCGGCGCGCGCACAACGCGTGATCGAGCTCAAGGACGGCCGTGTCGTGCGCGACGACGGGCCGGGCGTACCGGCGGTTGCGCCGGCACGCCGGAACGAAGCGGCGCCCGCCGGCGAAACGCGTGCGATGGTCAACGATTTCGTGGAAGCGATGCGCACCGCGGCGCGCGCGCTGCGCGTCAACGTGTTCCGAACCTCGCTGACGCTGCTCGGAATCGTCATCGGCGTCGCCTCGGTGATCGTGATGCTCGCCGTCGGCGACGGGGCAAAGCGCGCAGTGATGGACCGGATCAGCGGACTCGGCACCAATCTCCTCCTGGTGCGGCCCGGGGCGCCCAACCAGCGCGGGCAGGGCGGGAGCATCGCCACACTCGTACCCGACGACGCGAGTGCCGTCGCCGAACTGCCCAATGTCCTCGCGGCGGTCCCCGAGATGTCCGGCAGCGTCACCGTCCGTTTCGGGAACGCGGACTACCAGACCCAGATTCTCGCGACCAGCGCCGCGTATCCGCTCGCGCGAAACTGGCCCGTGGTGCGCGGCACGTTCTTCTCGGATAGCGACGTGCGAGGCTACGCCGCCGTGGCGGTTCTCGGGCAAACCGTGATCAAGAACCTCTTTCCGCCCGGGGTTGATCCAATCGGACAGTATGTCCTGGTCAACAACGTCCTATTCCAAGTCATCGGCGTGATGGATGCGCGCGGGGCGACGCCGTGGGGCGCCGATCAGGACGACATCATGATCATGCCGCTCACCACCGGATCGCTGCGCCTCCTCGGCAAGCCGTTCCTGCGCGACATCACGGTCGCGGTCGAGGATGTTGCCCAGATCGATGCGACCCAGAGCGCCATCGAGGCGCTGCTCACGAGTCGCCACCGCGCGACCGACTTCCGGATCCGCAACATGGCCTCGATCATCCAGACCGCGGAGGAGACGCAGAACACGCTGACCGTTCTGCTCGGCTCGATTGCCGCCATCTCGCTCCTGGTGGGTGGCATCGGCGTGATGAACATCATGCTGGTGAACGTCACCGAGCGCACTCGCGAGATCGGGATCCGCATGGCGACCGGGGCGCGAATGCGCGACATCCTGCAACAGTTCCTGGGCGAGGCAGTGCTGGTGTCAGGACTCGGTGGTCTGATCGGTATCGGCGTGGGGATCGGTGCGGCGGCACTGATCGGAACGTTCGGCCGTCCGATCGAGTTCTCGGCGGCGCCGGTGGCGATCGCATTCGGGTGCGCGTTCCTCACCGGCCTGGTGTTCGGCTTCATGCCGGCACGCAAGGCGGCGCGTCTCGATCCGGTAGTCGCGCTGGCGGCGGATTGACGACTGTGATGAGGCGAATACTTCCCATCGCGCTCGTTGTGCTGGCAGGCTGCGCGACCACCAGCGCACCACCGCAGCCCGCGGTGAGCGTGCCCGCCGCCTGGAGCGAGGGAGCGAAACCGGCCCAGGCCACGGTCCCGCTCGACTGGTGGCGCGCATTCGACTCCGCGGAGCTCGCCGACCTGATTGCCGCCGCCCTGGAGGGCAGCCCGGATCTGGCTGCAGCGAGCGAGCGCGTCAAGCAGGCGGAAGCCCAGGTGCGCGTGGCGGGCGCGTCGCTGTTTCCGACGCTCGATCTGGGAATCACCAGCGTCCGGCGCGATACGCATCCCGACCAGGGACCGGCGATCAACGTCGATACCACCAACGGCGTACTGAGCGCCAGCTACGAGATCGACCTCTGGGGACGGCTGGCGAGCGGCGTTCGCGCCGCAGAGTCGTCCCTGCTTGTGTCCCGTTACGACCTCGAGACCGCGCGGCTCACGCTCGTCTCCGGCGTCGCGACCGCGTATTTCGATCTTCTTTCCCTCCGGGACCGGCTCGCGCTCGCCCGCGAGAATGTGTCGACGGCCGAGCGGGTCCTGGCGGTCGTCGAATCCCGAGTGCGCAACGGTGCGGCGACGCCGCTCGACCTCGTGCGCCAGCGTGCGGCAACCGTGTCGCAGCGCGCCGCGATTCCGCCACTCGAACTGCAGGAGCGGCAGACGCTCTCCGCACTGGCGATTCTCGTGGGCCGCACGCCGGTCGGCTTCGACGTGGCGGGGCACTCGGTCGTGCTGCTTGCAGTCCCCGAGATTGCGCCCGGGCTGCCAGCCGATCTGCTGGTCCGGCGACCGGATGTCGCGGCCGCGGAGGCGCAGCTCCTTGCGTCCAATGCGAATCTCGCGGTCGCCAGGGCTGCGCTGCTCCCGTCGATCACCCTATCGGGCTCGGTCGGGCTTGCGAGCGGAGCGCTGTTCGCGTTCGGGAATCCCGCGACGATCATCACGGGGGCCGCGGCGCTGGCCCAGCCGATTTTCGACGGCCAGCGGCGCCGCGCGGAAGTCGATAGCGCGGCGGCGCGCGAGCGCGAGCTCGTCGAGACCTATCGGAGCGCGATCCTCGCTGCGTTCGGCGACGTCGAGAACGCGATCGTCGCCACCGACCGCAACGCTCAGCAGGAGGCGCTGCAGCGCGAAGTTCGCAGCGAATCCAGCGAGGCGCTCCGGCTTGCCGAGGTGCGGTATCGGGCAGGCGCCGACGATCTGCTGGTCGTGCTCGACGCGCAGCGCACGCTCTTCCAGGCGCAGGACCAGCTCGCGCAGGCGCGACTTGCCCGGCTGCAGAGCGCGGTGAGCACCTATCGCGCGCTCGGCGGAGGCTGGACGCTGCCGGAAGACGCGCCGCGCGTCGGCGTTCGGTAGCAGCCCGCGGCGCGATCCCGGGACCGGCGGCGCCCGGCCTATTCGGGATCCGTGTGCGCGACGCCCGTGTGGCAGTCGATGCAGGTCTTGCCGTCCTTCTTACGGTTCGCGTGGCGGGTCTGCGCCTTCTCGGACTGCTTGGCGATCGCCTCGGGGGTGAAGTCGTGGCAGGTCCGGCAATTCGCCGAGTCGTCGGCCTTGAACTCGGCCCACACCCGCTCGGCGAGCTCGGTGCGTGCCTTCTCGAACTTTTCCTTGGTGGAGATGACGCCACGCATCTCGCCGATCACGTCGCGCACGCCCGCCCTCGCCTTGTACCAGAGAAGCTGGGGATACTCGTGGGGGATGTGACAATCATGGCATCCCGCCTGGACGCCGGTCGGGTTGGCGAAGTGGATGCTCTCCTTGTATTCGCTGTAGACCCATTGCATCGAGTGGCAAGACGTGCCGCAGAATTCGTTGGTTCCCGTTCTGGCGACCATCACCTGCGTGCCGATGACCCCGGCGGCGCCGATCACGAGACCGAGCAGGACCAGCGAGAGCACCGACCATCTGGCGCTTGGCGACGTAAGGCGCTTCCACCAGCGTCCGATGAATCCGCCTTTTCTTTCTTCCAGCATTGCATTCCCCCACGTACGTTGTGCGCGGAAACGTTAACACAGGTCCGTCGCGACTCGTGCATCGCACGCGATGTGCCTGTCGGTATAAACTGCCGCACTTCGCGAGGATTCGGTCCCCGTTTTTCCTGTCAACGCCAGGAGCCCGTCAATGACATCTCAAGTATCCCAAGCTGTTCTCGCAGAGCTGGCCCCATCGGGCACGCTGCGCGTCGGCCTCAACTACCAGAACTTCCTGCTCGTGGGCAAGGACGGACCGGACGGCCAGCCGCGCGGCATCGCACCCGATCTCGCCCGTGAGCTTGCGAAACGTCTAGGCGTGCCGATCTCGTATACCCGCTACGATGCGGCAGGAAAGCTCGCCGAAGCCGTTCGGGCCGGTGAATGGGATGTCGCGTTCCTCGCGATCGAGCCCGCACGCGCAAACGAGATCGCCTTCGCTTCCGCGTATCTCGAGATCGAGGCGACCTATCTTGTACCCGACGGCTCGCCGATTCGCTCGATCGCTGACGTGGATCAGAAGGGCGTGCGCATCGCGGCGTCCGCGAAAAGCGCCTACGATCTGTACCTCACGCGCACGCTGAAGAACGCCGAGCTGGTGCGCACACAGGGCATCGACGCGTCGTTCAAGCTGTTCGTCGACGAGAAGCTCGATGCGCTTTCGGGTCTCAAGCCACGACTGCTTACCGACGCGCAGAAGCTGCCCGGCGCGCGGGTGCTGGAAGGCCGCTTCACCGCGATTCAGCAATCGATCGGCACCCCCAAAGGACGCGATCGCGCCGCAGAGTACCTGCGCGCGTTTGCCGAGGATATCAAGGCGAGCGGGATCGTCGCGCAGGCGATCGAGCGCTTCGGGGTAGGCGGCGTCTCGGTCGCGCCGATGGCGCCTAGCGCCTAGCTCTTTCCCCTCCTCTCGGAGGAGGGGTGCCGCTGGAGGCGGCGGGGTGGTGTGCTGCGCTTGCCGAACCACCCCGGCTGCTTCGCAGCACCCCTCATTGAAAAGGAGGGGAAACGCAACGCCCGCATCCGCATCCGCCGATCAGGCGAACGCCGCGTTACGCGCCGCGCGCGGCTGCGCCAGGAGATAGAGGGACGGGATCAGCAGCAGGCTCACGAACATCGAGAACGCGAGCCCGAACACCATGCACACGGCGAGCGGACGGAGCATCTCCGATCCCTCGCCGAATCCCATCGCCAGCGGCGTCATCGCCGCGACCGTGGTGAGCGTGGTCATCATGATCGGTCGCAGCCGCAATCGCGCCGCCTCGACGATCGCCTCGACGACGTGCATGCCCCGCTCACGCAGCAGCTCGATGTACTCCACCAGCACGATGGCGTTGTTCACCACCACGCCGATCAGCATGATGATCCCGAGCCACACGGGCATCGATAGCGGCAGGCCGGTTATGAGCAGCCCGATCACCACGCCGATCAGCGCGAAGGGAACGCCGAGCATGATCACGGCCGGGTTGCGCAGCGATTCGTACTGCACTGCCATGACCACGAACACCAGGAACAGTGCGAGGCCGGCGAGCGTGCCCACGAGCACATTGCCGCGCTGCAGGTTTTCGTAGGTGCCTCCGAAATAGAGCGAGTAGCCGGGCGGCAGCTCGAAGTCCTTCAGGTCCTCGCGCAGGGCGCTCACCACGGCGCCGAGCGGAACTTCGCCGGTGAGCGCCGCACTGACCTCGACGATGCGCCGCTGGTTCTCGCGACGGATCTCGGTCGGCGCGACCACGAGGTCCACGTGGGCCACGTCGCCGAGATACACGGCAGGCTGGCCGGACTTCGCGCCGAACAGCAGGATGGCCTCCATCGCCGCCGGGCTGTCGATCGCGCCCTGCGGCAGGCGAACCCGCACGTCGTAGGCGCGGTCGCCCTCGATGAAGTCGCTGACGACGATGCCGTCCAGCGCGATGCGCAGCGCGCGGCCGATCTGCGTGACGTCCACGCCGAGCTCGGAGGCGCGCGTGCGGTCGACGCGCACCGCGAACTCCTGGCGCTGCTCCTCCGCCGACTGCTGCGCGTTGCGCAGCCCCCGGCGGCCCTGAATGCGTTTCACCAGTTCATCGCCGATGGACGCCAGGACCGCGAGATCGGGACCTTGGACGCGAATGCTGACATCTTCTTCCGCGCGTGACATCCGCACTCCGCGGATGCCCGAGGGGCGCGCACGCACCTTGACGCCGGCGAGCTCCGCCGCCGCGACGGCGCGGGAGAACGCGGCCACCCACTGCTCCACGCTGCGGCCGCGCTCGGCCACCGGCACCAACTGGATATCCAGCGTGCTGCGGTTCGGGCGCTCGCGCTGTGTGCGGCCGAAGATCGACCCGCCGGCGATCACGGAGATTCCCTTCACGTCACCCTGCGCGCGGGCCAGACGCTCCAGCAGGTGCACGGTGCGATCCATCTCCGCGAGTGATCCGCCCGGATCGGTGAAGACATATGCGCGCACGCGGCCGTCGTCCATGGTCGGCAGGAACGCCTGCTTTCCCGTGAGGGTGAGAAAGAGGACGCCAAAGCCTGCGAGCAACACGAAGGCCGCCATCGCCACCAACGCCGGCGCGCGGAGGATCCGTGCGACCACCGGCACGTAGATGCGCTGCGCACCGGCCACGAAGGCGCGCACGGCGCGCGTCACGATAGAGGGCACCGCGGGTCGGCCGCGCGCAGCGAGCGCGGGGACCAGCGTCACCGCCACGACCAGCGAGGCGACGATCGAGGCGGTGATGGTGAAGATCAGCTCGCGGAAGAGCAATCCCACCAGGCCGCTGATGAACAGGAACGGCAGAACGGCCGCGAGATTGGTGCTGGTCGCCGCGACGATCGGGCTGTTCACCTCGGCGGCGGCGTTTTCGGCCGCCTGCACGGGTTCCTCGCCCTCCCGCTGGTGCCGCTCGATGTTTTCGAGCATCACGATGGTGTTGTCGACGAGCATGCCGATGCCGAGCGCGAGACCGCCGAGCGTCATGAGGTTGAGCGACAGGCCGCCGAGCGCCATGATGACGAACGCGACCATGATCGAGATGGGGATCGCGCTGCCGATGATCAGCGTGCCGCGCACGCTCCCAAGAAAGGCGTAGATCACGAGCATCGCCAGCACGGCGCCCGCAAGCGCCGCGAGGGTCGCGTTGTCGAGCGACTGGCGTACGTAGACCGCCTGGTTCGAGACCGTGTCCACTTCGACGTCCTCGGGTAGGCCACGCTCCCGCAGCTGCGCGAGCCGAGCATTCACCGCTTCGGCAACGTCGACCGTATTCGCTGTGGGCTGCTTCTGGACGGACACGCGCACGCCGGGCGCGCCGTTGTAGCGCACGCGGATGCGCTCGTCCTGATGCGAGTCGATCACCTCGGCCACTTCCGAGAGCGGGAGCGACTCGCCGTTCGGCAACCGGATGGGCAGCGCGCCAAGGGCCGCGACGGTCGCAAGGCGCCCGGCGGTACGGCTGGTGTACTCCTGGCCGGCCATCTGTAGCCGCCCGGCCGGGGCGTCGATGTTCCCCCGCTGGATGGCTTCGACGATGTTCTCGACCGAGAGGCCCAGGCCGGCCAGGCGGCGCTGGTCGGGCAATACGTGCACCTCGCGCACCAGGCCGCCGCCCACCTCGACCGCGGCGACGCCGGGCAGATTGAGGAACTGCTTGGCAAACACGTCATCGGTCCAGGTACGCAGCTCGGTCATGCCGCGCAACGGCGATGTGACGACGAATTCCATCACGGGAATCTGCGCGGGATCGCGCTTGAAGATGATCGGCGGGTCGATGGTCGTCGGCAGGAAACGCTTGGCCCGGTCGAGCCGCGTGCTCGCATCGCGCAGCGCGATGTCGATGTCCTTCCCGTAGTCGAAGTAGAGCTCGACCTCGGACGTGCCTTCTAGCGTCGTCGACTCGATCCCTGTCGAATCCTCCGTGATCGCGAGCTGCTCCTCGACCTGCCGCGAGATCTGATCTTCCATGATATTGGCAGGCACCGCCGGATCGAGAATCCGTACGCCGATCTGGGGGTAGATCAACTGTGGCAGCAGGTCGATCGAGAGCCGGCTGAGCGCGAAGAGCCCGAGCACGACGGCGGTCAAGGTCAGCATCACGGTGCTGACCGGGTGGCGGATCGACCAGACCGCAATGCCGCCGCGTCGCATGAGCCTAGCCCTTCTTCAACGCGCGCGGCGCCACCGGCTTGACGCGCTGCCCCGGCGAGAGTCCCAGGAATCCCTTGACCACGACCTTGTCGCCCCGCTCGAGTCCGGCGCGGATCTCGACCCGATCGGCGAGGCGAAGACCGCTCGAGACGCCGCTGCGGCGAACGGTCCCGTCGTCCTGAAGGACGTAGACGAACTCTCCCTGCGCGTCGCGCTGCAATGCCGCGAGCGGGACCACCAGTTGCTGGGTGCTGCCGGTCGTGAGCTCGACCCGGCAAAACTGGCCTGCACGCGCGCCCTTCGGAACGGGATTCAGCACGACCTCCACGCGCCCCGTGCGTGTCGCCGGGTCGATCGCCGGGTGGATTCGAACGATCTTTCCCGGATGCAGCTTTGCGCCCAGCGCGTCGATCCGCACCTCGGCGGCATCGTCGACGTTCAGGTAGGGAATCACCAGCTCGGACACGTCCACGTCGGTGACCAGCTGCGAAGGATCGATCACCGTCATGAGATGCGTGTGCTGCGGCGTGACGTTTCCCGGCTCCACGAGGCGCTGGGTCACGACGCCGTTGAAAGGCGCGGCGATGGTCATGTGCTGGACCCGCGCCCTCAGCAGCCGCTCCTCGGCGCGCGCGATCTCCAGATCGGTCGCCGCGCGCGAGACCGCATCTGCGCTGATGAAGCCTTTCTCCTTCAGCTGCTGATTGCGGCGATAGTCGAGCTCCGCTTGCTTGAGCGTCGCGGTTGCCTTGTCGAGCTGCGCGCGCAGAATCTGGTCGTCGTATCGCACCAGCACCTGGCCTGCTGCGACGCGGTCGCCTTCCCGCACCCGCACTTCGGTGAGGCGGCCTTCCTCCTGGTTGACGATGCGCACCTCGCGCAGCGCGCGGAGGCTGCCGGCCCGATCGGCGGTGTACGAGAGCCGGCCGGGCTCCGCCACAGCAAGCTCGACGAGGTGCGGGCGGGCGGCCAGCGTGCCCTTCGCGTTGGATTTGCCACTCGATGATGCATCGCAACCCGCCGTAGCCGCGACAAACGCCGCAAACAGCGGTGCGATCAACCTGCTTTCGAGACGAATTCGCATGCTGGATCGATTTATACCGCGTGGTCACGCAATGTGCACGCGTCGCACGGTGGAGAAGGGAACTCCGTCCCCAATCGCGGCCGCGGCGCGACGGGGGACACCGCGATCCGGCCTTGGACAAGACCCGGCCGCTGGAGTTGCGAACATGCGTCGACCGCGCGTCGCGCGCGGAAGTTAAGTTATGGTACGGTTCAGACCTGGATCGCCCGTTACGCTCTCGCCAAGAAGTGCGTCGGGGCGGCCATCCATCGAATCAAGACCCAGGAGGAGACCGTCATGAGGAGAGCTTTGCTATGTGTTGCGGCAGCGGCCTTGCTCGCCGCCGCGCCGACTGCGTTCGCGCAGAAGGCGCTCACGCCGATCAAGGTGACCCAGGCGGTCGCGAGCTTCTCGTTCCTGCCGACCTATTACGCGAGAGCTGCCGGGTTCTACACGGCGGAGGGCCTCGAGGTGCAGCAGATCGCGACGCGCGGCGGCGGACCGGATCTCGTCGCGCTCATGTCCGGCGATGTTCAGTTCAACATCGGCGCCGGAACGTACCAGATCGGCGCCATCCGCCAGGGGCGCAAGATCAAGCTCGTTTACAACTACTACAACCGGAACCTCATCCAGATCGTGCTGAGCAAGAAGGTACAGGAGCGACTGGGCGTGTCGCCCAAGGCACCGCTCAAGCAGCGCCTCGCCGCATTGAAGGGACTCAAGCTGGGAATGACCCGGCCGGGTGCCCTGACCGACTTCCAGTGGCGGCATCTGATGCGCGAGGGCGGCCTGGGCCCGAAAGACGCCCAGATCGTGGCGATCGGCGGCGGCGCGGCGCTGCTGGCGGCGCTCGAGCGAGAGCAGATCGACGCCTACGCGATCTCCCCGCCCATCGACCTGATCGGGATCTCGCGCGGGGTCGGCGTGATGTGGGTCAACAACGCCTCGGGCGACGACCCGTCCATGGACCCGTTCATGTTCCAGAGCGTGGTCACCACCGAGGAGTACGCGAAGGCCCACCCAGAGATCGTGCGCGGCTTCGTGCGTGCGACCAAGAGGGCGGTCGACGAGATCGTTACCAAGGATCCCGCTGACGTGTTCAAGGTCGTTCGCGAGGATTTCAAGAAGGTGAAGCCGGACATCGCCATCGCCGCCATCAAGGAGGTCGTGCCGGCATTCAACCGGAAGGGCGACGTCACGCTGGAGATGGCCGAGAACGTCATGAAGATGACGGGCGTCAAGGACGTCACGGCAAAACAGCTCCTCGACATCTACACCCCCGAATATCAGTAACGGGTGGTCGATGGCGGACCCCGTCATCTCCTTCCGGCAGGTGTCCCGCGTCTTCCGCGCCCAGCGCGGGGACGTGGTGGCCCTGTCGGACCTGAACCTCGACATCTACGAGGGCGAGTTCGTCACCGTGGTCGGCCCGTCCGGCTGCGGCAAGTCGACGGCTCTCAACACCATCGTGGGGCTGCTCGAGCCGTCCACGGGCGAAGTGCTCTTCCGTGGCAAGCCGACGGTGGGCATCTGCCACGAGGTCGGGTACGTCACCCAGGCGGACAACCTCTTTCCGTGGCGCACGGTGCTCGAGAACGTCACGTTCGGGCTCGAGATGCGAGGCATCGGCAACAAGGCCGAGCGGCAAGAGCGGGGCATGGCGCTCCTGAAACGGGTCGGGCTCGAGGATTTCCACAGCCACTACCGGCATGAGCTGTCCGGAGGGATGCGCCAGCGCGTGAACATCGTGCGCACGCTCGCCTACGATCCGAAGGTCATCCTGCTCGACGAGCCGTTCGGTCCGCTGGACGCGCAGACGCGACTCCAGCTCCAGGACCTGCTGCTCAAGCTGTGGGGCGAGCGCAGGGAGACCACGCTGATCTTCATCACCCACGACCTCACCGAAGCGATCGCGCTGGCGGACCGCGTCGTCGTGATGACCGCGCGGCCCGGGCGGATCCGCGAAGTCGTGAAGGTCAATCTCCGCCGCCCACGCGACATCTATACGATCCACACGGATCCGAAGTTTCGCGAGATCTACGACAAGGTGTGGGCGCACCTTGCCGACGAGATGCGGCAGGCGGTCGCATGAAGCCGATCACGCTGATCACCTGGCGGCTTGCGGTGTTCCTCATGATCCTGGGCGCCTGGCAGGGGATCTCGGGGCCGATCGTCGACTCGTTCTGGTTCTCGCGACCGTCGCTCGTCGCCGAGTATCTCTGGGAAATCACGGTGAGCGGCCAGCTCTGGCACGATCTCGTGCTCACCTTCAAGGCGACCGCGATCGGCTACGTGTTCGGCGCGATCGCGGGGCTCGTGCTCGGGCTGTTGATCGCGCAGAACGAGTCGGTGGCGCTGGTGCTCAAGCCGTTCGTCCTGGCGGTGTACGGCATTCCGCGTATCGCGCTCGCTCCGATCTTCATCCTGTGGTTCGGGATCGCGCTGCAGTCGAAGGTCATGATGGCCGCGATGATGACGTTCCTCCTCGTGTTCTTCAACACCTACGAGGGCGTGCGCGCCGCGGACCTCGACTTGCGCAACGTTGCGCGGGTGCTCGGCGCGAACAAGGCCCAGCTCTTCTGGCACGTCACGATTCCGAATGCCAGCCCCTGGATCATCGCGGGCTTGCGGATCAGCATCCCTCAGGCGCTGGTCGCCGCCGTCGTCGCCGAATTCATCGCCTCGACCGCGGGACTCGGGTATCGCATGATGGAGAACACCAACCTGATGGACACCGCGGGCACCATGGCCGGCATCATCGTCCTGATGGTCATCGTGGTGCTGCTCAATTCGCTGCTCGACCACGCAGAGAAGTACTTCCTGCGCTGGCGACCCAAGGAAAGCGACACCAAGAACCGGTAGGGGAAGGCAGGTGGGATTCCAATACCGCCAAACTCGACTAAGCTGAATGAAGCGGGCGTCCCCGCCGGGGGCGCAGATTCTGCCGAAGAGGGGGAAGCCATGACCGGGTTGCCATCCATCGGGATATTTAGAAAAGGCCTTTATTCAATCCTCGCGGCACCGCTATGGTTGCTGCCGGGCTTACAGGGCGCGCTGGCGGGCAGCATGGACAGCACCCTTGCCGACATCAAGCTGCCGCCGGGCTTCAGGATTTCGGTGTTCGCGGAGGTTCCCAAGGCGCGCTCGATCGTCGTCGGCAAGCCCCTGACGACCATTTTCATCGGCTCGCGGCACGGGACCATCCATTCGTTGCGCGACACGGACCGCGACGGCGTTGCCGACGAGGTGAAGGAGCGCGCGTCCGGCCTGAACGTCCCCAACGGTCTGGCCTATCTGCACAGCATCCTCTACGTGGGCGAGCAGACACAGATCAGCAAATGGCCGGTCCCCGCGGAGTTCGACACGGCGCTGCCGATCAAACCGCTGCTGCCGGTGTTCAAGGATCTGCCTAACGAGTTCCTGCACGGCTGGCGCTACATGAAGTTCGGCCCCGATGGAAAGCTATACGTGGCCGTCGGATCGCCATGCAATATCTGCGATGTGAAGGGTATCGAGGGGACCATTATTCGTATGGACCCCGAAGGCAAGAACGTGGAGATCGTGGCCAAGGGCGTGCGTAACTCGGTCGGGATGGATTTCCATCCGAAAACCGGGGTGTTGTTCTTCACCGACAATGGGGCGGACTTGATGGGCGACGACATTCCGCCCGACGAGCTCAACCAGGTCACGAAAATCGGGCAGCACTACGGCTTTCCCTACCTGGGCGGAAAGAACGTCAGGCTGACGGGATACGAGAAGAAGACGCCGCCCGCGGATGCGGTGCCACCGGTGATCGAATTCCAGGCGCACTCGGCAAATCTGGGAATGCACTTCTATCGCGGCGACATGTTCCCTGCCGAATACAAGCACGATGCTTTCGTTGCTCAGCACGGGTCCTGGAATCGCACGTCGCCGGTCGGCTACCGCATCATGCGTATCCGCTTCGACAGCGCCGGCAATGCCAAGAGCAAGGAGGTGTTCGCCGAAGGCTGGCTCAAGAACGGAGTCGCCTCAGGGCGTCCGGTGGACATCAACGAGCTCCCGGACGGATCGCTGATCGTCTCCGATGACTATGCGGGCGTGATCTACCGCATCTCCTACGACCGGTAGGTGACGCGGTCGGTCTGCACGGGCGAGTTACAGAATCCGGTTGAACCAGAACAGCGAGAGCAGCGCCGAGAGGAGTGCCGTGATGAGCGCAGCGGCCGAGAAGAGCGCGGTGATCTCGGTCTCCTTCGCCTCGAAGACGATCCGGGAATTCAGGGAATCGTAGACCTTCTTCAGATCCTCCGCGGTGCCCGCGTAGAAATACTCGCCGCGGGTCACGTTGGCAATTTCCTTGAGGGTGTCCTCGTCAAGGCGCACGCGCATGGACCAGCCCTCGAAGCCGATGATCTCGCCTTCGGGGGTGCCAATGCCCACGGTGAAGACCCGGACGCCCCGCTCGGCGGCCATGCGGGCCGACTCGACCGGATCCGGGCCGGTGGTTGTACGTCCATCGGTGAGCAGGATGATCGCGGCGGACGGGTAGGAGCCGGGCGGTACCGGCTTGAACGGCGCCTTCCCGGGATCGCTCGGACGCTCGATCGAAAGCGCCCGCCGCTGATCTCGCGCCGTATCCCGCCGTGGATCCGCGGACCGCAGATTGAACTCGATGTCCGGGAAGATCGTCTTGAGCGACACGAGCACGCCGCTCCCCACCGCGGTGCCGCGCTGCAACTGGAATCTGTCGATCGCCGCGACGATGTCATCGCGATTCTGGGTGGGCGACTGCACGACCGAGGCGGTCGCAGCGAACGACACCACCCCGACGCGCGTATGGCGCGGCTGCTCCGCAACGAAACTGCGCGCGGCGGCTTGCGCCGCCGCGAGCCGGTTCGGTTGCACGTCGCCCGCGCGCATGCTTCCGGACACGTCGATCGCGAGGATGATCGTGTCGTGCTGGGAGGGCAGCGTGATGATCGCGGTCGGGCGGGCGATCGCGACGAGCATGAGGGCGAGCGCGATCAGGAAGAGGATCGGCGGGACATGGCGCCGGACGCGCTGACCCATGCCCAGCGCGTCCTTGATCATGCTCAGGCTCGCGTACCGTGCGGCGGCCTTCTTCTTCCGGCGCAAGAGGACGATGTAGACGACCGCCAGGACCGGCACGATGGCGAGCAACCAGAGCAGATCCGGCCAGATGAACTTCATTGCTCGGTACCGAGATGCGCCGGGAACGTGCCGCCCGTCGCGAGCTGGCTGCGACGCTTGCGAAGGTCTGCGAAACGCAGGATGGCGTCGGCGAGGTTGCCGCTCGTTGAGAGCTCGAGCGCATCCACGCCGGCCTGCCGGAACGCCGTGCGGAGCACGTTCTCGCGCCGTTCGGCCATCGCCGCAAAGCGCTTCCGGAATCCCCGGTCGTGCGTGTCGACGAAGACCTGCTCGCCGGTCTCCGAATCCTGAATCACGAGCAGGCCGAGGTCGGGCATGTCCATCTCGAGGGGATCGTAGAGCCGCACGGCCACGATCTCGTGGTGCTGCGCGAGGCGCCCGAGCGGGTCGGCCCAACCGGGCGAGCTGATGAAATCCGACACGATGAATACGAGCGAGCGCCGCGGAATGACCTGCAGCGCCGTCTGCAGAAGGTCGTTCAGGTTCGTGGCGCCGGACTTCGTCGGCTCGGGTCGCGCAAGCATCCGATGCAGGATATGCAGGACATGACGCCTGCCGCCGCGCGCGGGAATCACCGTGTCCACGTCACTCCCGTACAGCAGGGCCCCGACCTTGTTCCCATGGCGGGTCAGCAGGCGCGCCAGCACCGCAACGAACTCCGCGAGGACGGACTGCTTCTTGACCTGCTCGGATCCGAAATCCACGGACGGGCTCAGGTCCAGCAGGAACCAGGCGGTGACCTCGCGATCCTCGTTGTACACCCTGACGTAGGGCGTCTGCAGGCGCGCCGTGACGTTCCAGTCGATGTGCCGGACGTCGTCGTTGTACTGGTACTCGCGCAGGTCGGCGAGATCCAATCCGAAGCCGCGGAACAGGGTCCGGTAGTCGCCGTGGAGCAGGCCGTCCAGACGGCGGATGACCGTCCACTCCAGCCGCCGCAGGATGTTCTCAGCCCTGTGCGGCGACTCGGACATGGGTGTCCAGGGGTTTCTCTGGCGCCGGCATGTGCTGGAGGATCCGCCCGATCAGCAGATCGGGCGACTGTCCATCGGCGAGCGCTTCATAGGAGAGCACCAGCCGGTGGCGCAGCACGTCGGGGACCAGGTCGGTCACGTCCTCCGGAAGAACGTAGTCGCGCCCGCGCAGGTATGCCAGCGCGCGCGCGCCCTCGATGAGGTTGATCGAGGCGCGGGGGCTCGCGCCGAACGTGATGTAGCGCGACAGATCGGCGATGCCATAGCGCTCGGGATTGCGCGTGGCGGCGGCGAGGCGCACCGCGTAGCGGATGAGGGCCGGATCGACGTATCCGGTCCGGCACTCGCGCTGCAGCGCACTCAGTTCCTTGGTCGTGGCGACGGCCGCCACCGCGGCCTCGACGCCCGTGACGCGCTCGACGATGACGAATTCCTCGTCCTCGCTCGGATAGCCGACCAGTACCTTCATCATGAACCGGTCGACCTGCGCTTCGGGAAGCGGATACGTGCCCTCGGTCTCGATCGGGTTCTGCGTGGCCATCACCAGAAACGGCTCGGGCACGAGATGCGTCTCGCCGGCGATCGTGACCTGGCGTTCCTGCATGACTTCGAGAAGCGCGCTCTGCACCTTGGCGGGCGCCCGGTTGATCTCATCGGCGAGAAGGAGGTTGGTGAAGACCGGGCCGAGTGTCGTGGCGAACTCGCCGGTCTTCTGATTGTAGATCCGTGTGCCGACCAGGTCGGAGGGAACGAGATCAGGGGTGAACTGAATCCGCCGGAACGTTCCCCGCAGGGTTCGCGCCAGGGTCTTGACGGTCAGAGTCTTGGCGAGGCCGGGGACGCCTTCGACGAGCAGATGTCCCTGCGCCAGGATGGCGACGAGCACGCGCTCGAGGAAGTGATCCTGGCCGACAACGATCTTCTTCACCTCGTAGAGGATGCGCTCCATGAGGTTCGCGGTTTCGTGGTGACCCTTCTCGCTGTTCTCCATGTCTCCCTGCCTTTGTGATGAACCTGTCATGTGTGCGATCCCCGCGAGATTCCGCCCGAGCGGAGCGGGGGGATCAGAATGGCGACAAACCGACTGCCCCCGCGGCGTTTTCGATCGGCACGGCGAATCCGATGCCGACGAACACGCGCTGCTCGGTGGGATTGAGGATCGCGGTGACGATGCCGATCACCTCGCCCTGGCTGGTCACGAGCGGCCCGCCGGAGCTGCCGGGATTGGCGGCCGCGTCGAACTGAATGAGATTGGTCAGCACGCGCTTGCCCTGGGGTGAGCGGAACTCGCGCCGCAGGCCGGAGATCACGCCGGCGGACACCGACGGACCGATGCCAAACGGAAAACCCACCGCGACGACTTCGTCGCCGGGGCGGAGATCGCTTGTCGAGCGCATCGTCGCCGGAACCAGATCGTCGGGAACCGTCTTGGGCTGCAGAACCGCGAGATCGTGTTCGGGGCGCACGCCGATGACCGTCGCAGGCGATTCGGTCCCGTCCGCAAACGTGACGCTAACGAACTCCGCGCCCGCCACGACGTGAAGGTTGGTGAGGATCGTGCCCTTGTCCACGATGATGACACCCGTGCCGACGCCTCGCTCGGTGTCCTCGTCCTCGCTCGCGTTGGGTCCTAGTCCGCGAACCCGCACGACCGAAGGACGGATGACCTCGTACGCCTTGGCGGCATGCGAAGGCATGGGTTTGGTCTCGAGGGTGCGCAACACCGCCAGGTCGATGTCGCGTTGGGTGATCTCGCGTTGCGCGGGCGCATTCGACCGGTACGCGAAGAGGAGAAGCAGCGCGACCAGCACGCCGGCGACCACCAGGACCGGCCGCTCGAGACGCTTGACCAGCTTTCGCAGGCGCGACGGCTTGTGTACCGTCTCGTTCGACGAAGCATCGACCGGGCCGGTTGATGCCTCGTCCGGCGTGCCCGGCTTTTTCGAGCCCGGCTGTTTCGGTGGCACCGCAGCCCGCGACCGTCGGGAACTGCTATAGAGCGTCGTCCTTCTCATCTGCGGCCCATCCGGTTGACCAGCCGTTGACTCAATCGACTCACCATTCCCCTTGGACAAAGAGTCCCACGCGGGCGGAAAAGTTCAAGGTTTCCCCGGAACGATCCGACAATTTTCGCCAGTCTCATGTCCGGGCGCGACGGAACGGTAGCATGCGGCGACGCACCCGGGGAATACGCGGCCCGAAGGCCGTTGCCAACCTGCTAGCGCTGCCTTGCGCGGCCGAGGCTGCCTCTGACCTGCCAATTGCAAGTGCTTGAAAGGCCAAGGGTCTGCTTCATTGTTCGGGACGGCAGACGCGCACCGCAGTATCCTTTGCCCATGTCCGGATCGGATTACCCGCGCAGTGCGGCGATGCCTGCGATGCGCTATGCAAAGCGCCATGCGACCGTTCTGGGCAAGCGCATGGCCTATGTCGAGGCGGGCGAGGGCGACCCGATCGTCTTTCTGCATGGCAACGTTACGTCCTCCTTCATGTGGCGGAATATCATTCCCCATCTCGAAGACATCGGGCGCTGCATCGCCATCGACAACATCGGGCAGGGCGATTCCGAGAAGCTCCGGCCGTCGGGTCCGGGGTCCTATCGCCTCGCCGAGCACCAGCGCTACATCGACGGGTTGCTTGCGGCGCTGGGCGTCGACCGGAACGTCACTTTCGTGGTGCACGACTGGGGATCGCAGCTCGGGTTCACGTGGGCGTATCACCATCCGGACGCGGTCAAGGGGATCGCCTATCTTCAGGCCCTCGTCGGAAATTTCGGCTGGGATCAGTGGCCGCCCGAGGTGCAAGCGCTGTTCAGGCGGTTCCGGTCGACAGAGGGAGAGGAGCTCGTTCTGCAACAGAATTTCTTCGTCGAGCGGATCCTTCCCGCGATGGTCATGCGAAAGCTCACGGAGGCGGAACTGGAGGAGTATCGCCGGCCCTTCCGCAACCCCGGCGAGGACCGCCGACCGACGCTCACTTGGCCGCGCGAGTTGCCGATCGAAGGCGAGCCAGCCGATGTGCTGGAGATCATCGAGCGCAACAGCGCCTGGCTCGGCACTACGCAAATTCCCAAGTTGTTCGTCAATGCGGAGCCCGGTGCGGTGCTGGTGGGCAGGCATCGCGAGATCTGTCGCGGGTGGCCGAACCAGACCGAAGTGACGGTGCGAGGCCTCCATTACGTGCACGAGGACTCCCCGGACGAGATCGGCGCGGCCATCCGGAATTGGTACGTTGCGCACTTGCGGTAACGGCGCATTGGTGGGGTGGCGGATGGCGCCGTGCGGCTTGGCGCAGGCGGCGCGGGGGCTTACCATCACGCCTACGATCCTGCAGGGATACAGCAAGGAGATATCGAGATGCCGGTGACCGAACTGAACCACTATTTCGTGCGCGCGAACGATCTGGAGCGCACCAAGAATTTCTACTGCGACGTGCTGGGATTCGAGGTGATGCCGCGGCCCGATTTCCCGTTCCCGGGTTACTGGCTCGGTGTCAACGGCAAGATCCAGGTCCACATGGGCCCGGCCGGGGTACCCAACCAGGAGCTGTACTACCTGGGCACCACACCCAAGTCGGCCAGCGACAATTCCGGCGTGGTCGACCACATCGCGTTCCTCGCGACCGATCACGAGAAGGTCCAGAAGCATCTCGAAGCCAAGGGCATTGCCCGGCGCAACCGCTACTTCCCCGAGTTCAAGCTGTTTCAGACGTTCATCAAGGACCCCGATGGGCTCATGATCGAGTTGAACTTCTACGGTGTGGAGGAAGCGCCGGACTGGGGCGGCGAGAATTACGGCGAGATGCCGCGCGTGCCCGAGACCGCGGGCGAACGCGCCTGAATGAACGCGCCGGATAAACGTCGCGCGAGCTTCGCGGACGTCGGGTACGAGGAGGCGCTGCGTCGCGCCAGCGAGCTCGTACCGGTGCTGCGCGAGCGGGCCCGGAAGGCCGAGGAAGCGCGCACCATGCTGCCCGAGACGGAGACCGACATTCACCGGGCCGGGCTCTTCCGGATCCTCCAGCCGAAGCGCTATGGGGGGATGGAGCTCGACTATGTCGCGCTGTTCGACATTCCCGCGGAGATCGGGCGCGGGTGCGCTTCGACGGCCTGGAACGTCGGCAACTACGCCATACATCACCACATGCTCGCGCTTTACGACGAGCGCGCGCAGGAGGAGGTGTGGGGCGAGAATCCCGATGCGGGTATCGCATCCGGCATCGCCTACCCGCAGGGCCGCGCGCGCAAGGTCGACGGGGGCTACGAGATCAGCGGGCACTGGAACTTCTCCAGCGGCGTGGTCGGGGCCGACTGGAACATGCTCGCGGTCATGGTGCGCGACGGCGATCGCGTCGTGGACCACCGGATGTGTCTCGTGCCGCGCTCGGATTACGAGATCATCGACGACTGGCATGTGCTGGGGATGCGCGGAACCGGGTCGCGCTCGGTGCGCACCAAGGACCTGTTTGTTCCCGAGCACCGGGCGCTCTCCATGTATACCTGCCGGGGCGGCGCGGATTTCCCCGGCGCGAAGGTGAACCCGAACCCCATGTTTCGCGTGCCCATCTCCACGCTGGGCTCGCACTGCCTCGCCCCCGCGGCGCTCGGCAACGCTCAGGCCGCGCTCGAGCTCACGTGCGAGGCGATCAAGGCACGCAGCACGAACTACACGGGAATGCGGATGCGCGATTTCCAGACCGTGCAGTTACGGGTCGGTGCCGCTGGGGCGCGTATCGACGCGGCGCGACTCGTTCTCCGTCAGGACTGCATCGAGGCGCAGCGCATGGCGGAGGCGGATCACATCGGCACCGTCGAGGAGAAGCTGCGCATCAAGCGCAACGTGGCCTACGCCGTGCAACTCTGCACGGAGGCCGTCGACCTGCTGCACGCGATGGCGGGAGCCAACGGCATCTACGACAGCTACCCGATCCAGCGAATGTTCCGGGACGCGCACTCGCTCGGAGCGCACATCGGCTTCGCGTTCGATGCGCACGGGTCGGCCTGGGGACTGGTCGCGATGGGCGGGGAGTTTTCTAGCCCGACGCTCTGACGGTCCGCCCGGAAATCAGGGGAGTTCGCCATGGCGAGATGGGTTGCGGCGCTCTTGGCTCTGGTCGTCGTCGCGGGGGGCGCCTATTACTTTTTGCACGTTCGTCCCCAGCAGGAAGCAATGGACGCCCTGCAGGAGAAGGCGGCCCACCTGGATCTCGAAGTAGCCCTGCTGCGGCCGCGGGTCCAGGCACTCGACGCGCTCCGCTTGGAGCTCGAGCAGAAGAACGCCAGCTTGACGGCTCGCCTCGCGGCGATGCAAGGACCGGCCGCGGCGCTTCAGGCTCAGATGCGCGAACTGGAGTCCGCGCGCGACGCGGTGCGGCGTTCCGCGAGCGAGCTCGAAGAGCGGCTCGCGGACAAGGAGCGCCAGATCGCGGCGCTCGAGCGCTCAGCCGATGAGCTCAGACGACAGCTTGCCGAAAAAGATCGCCAGTTTTCGGCATTGCAGGCCCGCACGAGTGATCTCGAAGCGATGCGCGACGAGCTGGAGCGTGCCAGCAGCGCCCTGAAGCGGGAGGTCGCCGCCAAGGAGAAGGAGCTCGCCGACCTGCGCTCGATGCAGCAGGAGCTCGTCGACGGGCTGAAGAAGGAAATCGCCGCGCGGCAGATCCAGGTCGAACGGGTCCGGGATCGGCTGCGTGTCGAGCTCGTCGAGGAGGTGCTGTTCGACTCGGGGCAGGCGGAAATCAAGCCCGCCGGGTTCGACGTGCTCAAGCGCGTCGGCCTGATCTTGAAGAAGGCGGAGAATCGAAACATCGACGTCGAGGGACACACCGACAATGTTCCTATCGGTGTGGAGCTGGCGAAGCGGTTTCCGACCAACTGGGAGCTCTCGACCGCCCGCGCGACGAACGTCGCGCGCTTTCTTCAGGACACCGTGAAGATCGACCCCGAGCTGCTCTCCGCAACGGGCCATTCGGAGTATCGCCCTCGCGCACCGAACACCACCGCCGAGGGGCGACGCAAGAACCGTAGGATCGAGATTCTGCTCGGCCCGGTGCTCGAGCCGGCCAAGCCGGCGGCCCGCTAGCTATAGGCCATCGTCAGGATCCCTGTACGACGACGATCTTGTTCTGAACGGACTTTACGCCGGGCACATCGGAGGCGATCTTCCCGGCCTTCTCGAGACTGCCGCGAGTATCGGCGGTGCCAAACAGCGTCACGACGCCTTCCGCCGCAACGATGTCGACCGCCAGCGCCTCGAGTCCCGGCGTCGAATGGAGCGCCGACTTCACCTTGCCGGCCAGCTCCGCGTTCGGATCGGGATTGGGCATCGGGGCCGGCTCGCTCGTCTCGGTCCGGATCTCGCCGGCTTTCGCCTCGGGCGCGGTCGCAGGCTGCACGACCGCAGGCTGCTCCACCTTGGGAGCCTCCTCCTTGCCGCACGCAGCGAGGCCCCACACCAGCGTGGCGGCGAGCGCTATGCGGAGCATGCGGCGAATCGGGCTTTGCACTTCGATGTTCATTCGCATGACTCCCTAGAGCGGCTCGCCCGGGCGCGCCGAGCCTTCGAGCCACGCTTTGCCCTCCGCGTAGAGCTTGGCCACCGCGGCGCCACGAAGTCCCGGCAGGTTGTCCTTGACGTTCAACCCGACCGCCGACTGGAGGTAGCCGAGATGCCGATATCCCTCGGGGTACTTCGCCAGACGTGCAGGGTCCAGCTTGAGTGTTGCCGCCGGATCGACCGGATCGAGGCGGTCCTTCTCGTAGATGGGTTGGCGGCGCACGATGCCCCAGCGGCCATCGCATTTCCGGAAGAAGTCGTAGAAGCGCCCCGTGCAGACGACATCCACCATCACCCCTTCCACGAGCCCGCGCTGACTGATCGTCATCTTGGTCTGCGAGATCGCGCGATCGCCGGCGACGTCGCACGTCCATCCGCCCAGGAAGTGCAGAAAGACGATGCCCTTCTCGAAGCCCTCCCGGCTCATCGCGATGAATGCCTCGGCGGGGCCCTGGAACCAGGTCGCCGTCATCCAGCCGTCCTTATCCCAGACGGTTCGAAAGCGCTCCCAGTCGCCGGCATCGCGAAAGAGTGCCCAGTTCTCCACCGTCTCGCGGATCGCGAGCCGGTCGGCCGTCAGATCATCTGCCATGGCGCCGTCTTCTCCATTTCGTTCGTCGTCGGTGCGACTGTCGCGTGGCGCGTCAGGCGCAAGATGCCGCTTCCGCACTGGATTCTAAGCCAGCCCGTCGCGCGCGGCAGATCGCGGCGCTAGAATGGGGTCGTCAGCGAAGCGTGTCGCAGGCGCTGATCCGAGAGGCGAGCAAATGAGCACGGAGCAGGACAAGGGACGGGCAGGGATCGATATCGACGAGGTGAAGCGCCTCATCGAAGCACTGGAGCGGGACCTCGACAAGGTCGGGGAGGGCTCTAGCGGCGTCGAGACCCTCCGCAGCGAGGTCGACCAGCTGCGCGCTGCGCTGCGCTCCGCCACGCCGGCGCACCGCGAGGTGCACTCCGGCCTGGAAAATGTCCGAAACGTGCTTCACCGCGCAGGCGACGAGCTCCTCGATGACGCCGTGAAAGTCGGCGAGTACGTCACCTGGATCGGCCGGATGCTCGGGCTATAAGAGGTGGGCAGAATGCAGGAACGGGTGACTTCGATCTACACCTCGAGTCCGCGGGCCTACCCCTTTTCGCACGAACAAGGGGGTAAGCCCCCTTGTATATCCCCCGAAACGAACAAGGGGGCAAGCCCCCTTGTTTATCCCCTTTGATACCGAGGGGGTGCGCGCCCCTCCGAAGTCGGCGTTATGTGCTCGACTGATCGCCCTCGGTCCCGGCGCGCTTCACGCCGCACTTGCGCAACACCAATTCCGGCGGGCAGAAGCCGGTAAATCCGCTCTGGAACAGGTTGAATCCGGCGAAGGCCGTCAGCAAGTACCAGTACGGGCTATAGAGATAGCCGAGCGCGAGCGAGATCATGATGACCGTACCCGCGAAGATGCGAATGATGCGTTCCGTGCTCAGGTTCATCGGTAGGCTCCGTGTCTTGGAAGAATTCATTGCAGGTGCCGGCCGACGAATTTCTCGAGCATCGGCTTGGGCATGGCGCCCATGGCCGCGTCGATCGGCTTGCCGTCCTTGAACAGGATCATGGTCGGAATCGAGCGGATCTGGAACGCGCTGGCGAGCGATCGCTCCTCGTCCACGTTGACCTTCACGATCTTGAGCTCTCCGACCCGCTCTTCCGCGAGTGCATCGAGTGTGGGCGCCACGGCGCGGCAGGGTCCGCACCACTCGGCCCAGAAATCCACGAGGACCGGGGTCTCGGACTGCAGGACTTTTGTGCCGAAATCGGCTTGGGTTGCGTGTTCGACTTTCATCGTTTGCTCCAGAGATTGCGCTATCAATGATATGGAGATTAAGCGCGCCGTCTTCAATTCCTCTGGAACCTGGGTCACACAACTGCGACGACGGGGCGCGGGCGAGCTGTATCCCGCGGTCGTTCGAATGTGGTGATCTTCCGATCGGGGAGGGCTGCATGGATGAGGAACTGGGCTATCTGAGTGCGACCGAGATGGTCGCCCGGTACCGGGCGAAGGACCTGTCTCCGGTGGAGGTGACCCAGGCAGTGCTGGCGCGAATTGGCCGATTGAATCCGATCGTCAATGCGTTCTGCATCGTGGACGCGGAGGGTGCCCTGGCTGCCGCGCGCGACTCGGAGGGGCGCTGGACCCACGGCGAACCGCTCGGTCCGCTCGACGGCGTGCCGGTGTCGGTCAAGGATTTGCTGCTCACCCGCGGCTGGCCGACGCTGCGCGGCTCGCGCACGATCGATCCGTCGGGACCCTGGACCGACGATGCGCCCGCCGTGGCGCGGCTGCGGGAGAGCGGGGCGGTCATCCTCGGCAAGACGACGACACCCGAGTACGGCTGGAAAGGCGTCACGGACAGCCCGCTCACGGGCGTCACACGCAATCCCTGGAATCTCGCACGCACGCCCGGCGGATCCAGCGGGGGAGCCGCCGCGCAGCTCGCGTCGGGCCTCGGCCCGCTCGCAATCGGTACGGATGGTGGCGGATCCATCCGGATCCCGTCGGCATTCACCGGCGTGACGGGCATCAAGCCGAGCTTCGGACGCGTGCCGGCGTGGCCGCTCAGTCCTTTCGGAACGGTGGCGCACGTCGGCCCGATGGCGCGGTCCACGGCGGACTGCGCGCTGATGCTGAACGTCCTGGCACGGCCGGATGCGCGGGACTGGTACGCGCTGCCGTACACGGGCACGGACTGGACCACCGGACTGACCAGCGAAATGCGCGGACTGCGCGTCGCATATAGCCCACGCTTGGGCTATGTGCGCCAGGTGAACGCCGACGTCGAGGCGCGCGTTGCCGAGGCCGTGAGCACGTTCGTGGCGCTGGGTGCGCAGGTCGAGCAGGTCGATCCGGGGTTCGCGGACTGCGGTGAGCTCTTCTGGCGACACTGGACGATCGGCGCCTACAACGGCTTGCGCCATCTGCCTCAGGCCAAGCTGGCGATGCTCGAGCCGGCGCTGCAAGACACCTACAGGACGGGAGAACGCGAGTTCCTGACGAGCTATCTGGATGCGGCGGCCGCGCGCGCCGCGCTGGGTATCCACATGCGGCTCTTCCACGAACGGTTCGACCTGCTGCTCACGCCCGCTCTCGCGGTGCCGGCATTCGACGTCGGTCAGCTGGCCCCGGCCCAGCCTGGCAGCGTGGCGCGCTGGACAGACTGGACGCCGTTCAGCTTCCCCTTCAACCTGACCCAGCAGCCCGCGATGTCGGTGCCCTGCGGATTCACGCGCGAGGGACTGCCGGTCGGATTGCAGATCGTCGGACCCATGCACCGCGAGGAACTGGTGCTGCGTGCCGGGAACGCCTTCGAGCAGGCGACGGAGTTCGCCCGCCGCCGCCCCGGTCCGATGGCTTGAGAGCGGGTGAAAGCCCATGGATCACGCAAGGACATCCGGGGACGGCCGGAAGGCAGCCCGGTCGACCGGCTCTCGGGCCTGAGGGGTTCCCGCAATCGTCATTCAACAGGCTGCGTGATGCGTGGCACGACCGTGCTGAATCGAGTGCGGCAATTCGTGGCGCGAGTGATACAATTACATTTCCTTATTCGCCCATGTTGTTGCGTGTCTTGTTGCATGTCTCCAAGCGAGCAGTGAGCGCCCCCGCAGAACCCGAGCCCTCGCGCATCGCGCCTCCGGTTGCCGATCCGGCACCGGGCTTCACCGCACCAATGATGAGCGTGCGCCAAGGAGCCACGGCAGCGTGAAGCCGACCGACATCAAGAATCCCGACTACTTCCACAAGGTGGTCGATTGCCAGTGGGCCTGTCCGGCGCACACGCCGGTGCCCGAATACATCAGGCTCATCGCCGCGGGGCGGTATACCGACTCGTACATGATCAACTGGGAGTCGAACGTCTTTCCCGGCGTGCTGGGCCGCACCTGCGATCGCCCGTGCGAGCCGGCGTGCCGGCGCGGCAGGGTCGAGAAAGAGGCCGTTGCGATCTGCCGGCTGAAGCGCGTCGCGGCGGATCACAAAGAGGACATCCGCGACCGGCTTCCGGCCATCCCGCAGGAAAAGAACGGAAAGCGCGTCGCCTGTATCGGCGCGGGGCCTGCGTCCCTCACGGTGGCGCGCGATCTCATGCCGCTCGGCTATCACGTCGTCGTGTACGACCAGGACCCGTTTTCAGGCGGGATGATCCGCACTCAGATCCCGCGCTTCCGCCTTCCGGAATCGGTGATCGACGAGGAGATGGGCTACATCCTCGACATGGGCGTCGAGACTCGCTTCGGCAAGCGCGTCGAGTCGCTCAAGGCGGTGATCGACGAAGGCTACGACGCCGTGTTCGTGGGGTGCGGCGCGCCGCGCGGCAAGGATCTCGACGTCCCCGGACGCAAGGACGCCGCGGAGCGCATTCACATCGGGATCGATTGGCTGTCGAGCGTCTCGTTCGGTCACATCTCGAGCATCGGCAAGCGCGTCGTCGTGCTCGGCGGCGGCAACACCGCTATGGACTGCTGCCGCACGGCCCGTCGGCTGGGCGGTGAGGACGTGAAGGTGATCGTCCGCTCGGGGTTCGAGGAGATGAAGGCGTCGCCGTGGGAGAAGGAAGACGCGATCGCCGAGGACATTCCGATCCTCAACTATCTCGTCCCCAAGTCCTTCAGCCATCAGAACGGCAAGCTCACCGGCATCTGGTTCGAGAAGGTCAAGGCCGAATACGACCAGAAAGGCCGGCGCAAGCTGGTGCCCACCGGCGAGCCGGATCAGCATTTCGAATGCGACGATGTGCTCGTCGCGATCGGCCAGGAGAACGCGTTTCCCTGGATCGAGCGCGACGCGGGCGTCGAATTCGACGAGTGGGGCCTGCCCGTGCTCGATCCGGTCACGTTCCGATCGACGCACCCGAAGGTGTACTTCGGCGGCGATGCGGCGTTCGGTCCGAAGAACATCATCTGGGCGGTGGCGCACGGCCACGATGCCGCGATATCGATCGACAAGGCCTGCAATGGCGAGGACCCGAGCGAGCGGCCCGCGCCGGGCGTCACGCTCGTCAGCCAGAAGATGGGCATCCACGAATGGAGCTACGACAACGACATCTCCATCGAGAAGCGCTACAAGGTGCACCACGCCGAAAAGCGGGTGGCGCTGAAGGACATCAAGGTCGAGGTCGAGCTCGGATTCGACCCGAAGCGCGCGTTTCTCGAGGCGCAGCGCTGTTTCAATTGCGACGTACAGACCGTGTTCACCGAGAAGCTGTGCATCGAGTGCGATGCCTGCGTCGACATCTGCCCGACCGATTGCATCAACTTCATCGTGAACGGTGAAGAGCCGGATCTGCGCCAGCGCCTGCGTGCGCCGGCAACCAACACTACCCAGGACCTCTACGTCTCCAGCACGCTCAAGACCCAGCGGGTGATGGTCAAAGACGAGGACGTCTGCCTGCATTGCGGCATGTGCGCCGAGCGCTGCCCGACAGGCGCCTGGGATATGCAGAAGTTTCTCCTCAACGTGACCCATGCAGGACCGGCATGTCGCAGCCGACAACGAAAGCCAGCGTCAACGACTTCGTAGTCAAGTTCGCCAACGTCAACGGCTCCGGATCCGCTTCGGCGAACAACCTGTTCGCCAAGTCGATCCTGCGCATGGGCATCCCGGTCGCGTGCCGGAACATCTTCCCGTCGAACATCCAGGGACTGCCGACGTGGTACGAGGTCCGTGTCTCCGAGGCGGGCTGGCTGGGACGGCGCGGCGGCGTGGACCTCATGGTCGCGATGAATCCGCAGACCTGGGACAAGGATGTCGCCTCGATCGATTCCGGGGGTTACCTTTTCTACGACTCCAGCAAGCCGCTGCCCGCGTCCAAGTTCCGCGACGACGTGACCGTGATCGGCATGCCCATCACGGAGATCTGCAACAAGGCATACACCGACGCCCGCCAGCGACAGCTCTTCAAGAACATCCTGTACATCGGGGCGCTCTCGGCGCTGCTCGGCATCGATCCCATCGAGGTCGAAAAGCTCATCGGCGAGGAGTTCCGGGCCAAGGAAAAGCTGATCGTTCCGAACGTGAAGGCCTTTCTGCTCGGGCGCGACTGGGCGGTGGCGAACCTCGCCGACGTCGATATGCGCCTGAAGCTCGAGCGCTCGGGCAAGGTGGGTGACCGCATCTTCATCGACGGGAACAGCGCGGCGGCGCTGGGCGCGATCTACGGCGGGGCGACGGTCTGCGCGTGGTATCCGATCACGCCCTCCACATCGGTGGCGGAGGCGTACGCCCGCTATTGCAAGAAGCTGCGCACCGATCCGGAGACCGGCAAGGCCCGCTATGCAATCGTGCAGGCGGAGGACGAGCTCGCGTCCATCGGGATCGTGATCGGAGCGGGCTGGAACGGGGCGCGCGCGTTCACGTGCACATCCGGCCCGGGCATCTCGCTCATGCAGGAATTTCTCGGGCTCGCCTACTTCGCGGAGATCCCGTCCGTCGTGATGAACGTCCAGCGCGGCGGACCCTCCACCGGCATGCCGACCCGCACGCAGCAGGCGGACATTCTCGCTTGCGCCTACGCCTCGCACGGCGACACCAAGCACGTGTTGCTCTTTCCGCAGGATCCGCACGAGTCCTTCGAGATGAGCGCAACGGCGTTCGATCTGGCCGACCGGCTGCAGACTCCCGTATTCCTCATGCTCGATCTCGACATCGGCATGAACGACTGGGTGACTCAGCCGCTTACCTGGGACGACTCCCGGCACCTCGATCGGGGCAAGGTCATGACCCGGGAAGAGCTCGACGCGGGCAAGGAGTTCGGGCGCTACCTCGACGTGGACAACGACGGGATCCCGTATCGCACCTACCCGGGCACCCATCCGACCCGCGGCGCCTATTTCACGCGCGGGACCACCAAGGACCGCTACGCGCGCTACAGCGAGGAAGGCCCGATCTACGTCGACAACATGCAGCGCCTGCTGCAGAAGTTCGAGACCGCGAAGGCGCTCGTGCCGCGTCCGGTACGCACCGACGCCGAGCGGCAGACGCAGTTCGGCGTGATCTTCTTCGGCTCGACCGCACCGGCGATGGCCGAGGCGCTCGAGGGGCTACGCGAGCAGGATATCCACGTGAACACGCTGCGCCTGCGCGCTTTCCCGTTCGACAACGACGTGGACGACTTCATCGCCGATCACGCGCAGGTCTTCGTGATCGAACAGAACCGCGACGGGCAGATGCGCATGCTCCTGGTGAACGAGTGCGGCGTGGATCCGACGAAACTGATTTCAGTCCTGAACTACGACGGCACGCCGATCACGGCCCGGTTCATCACGCGCGAGATCGCCGAGAAGGTCGGCGTGCTGAAGCCGATTCCGCTCAAGAAGAAGGTCGCGCGATGAACGTCGCGCCCTGAGGAACGACTGCCATGACTTACCTTGCGAAACCCAGGCTGCATCACCCGAAACTGCCGGCGAACAAGCTCGGCTACACGCGGCGCGACTACGAAGGTACGGTCTCTACGCTTTGCGCGGGGTGCGGGCACGACTCGATCAGCGCCGCCATCGTGCAGGCATGCTTCGAGCTCGATCTGCCGCCGCACCGCATCGCGAAGCTTTCGGGCATCGGCTGCTCGTCCAAGACGCCCACCTATTTCCTGGGGAACTCGCACGGATTCAACAGCGTCCACGGACGCATGCCCTCGGTGCTCACCGGTGCCAATCTCGCCAATCGGGAGCTCGTGTACATGGGCGTCTCGGGCGACGGCGACTCGGCGTCGATCGGGTTCGGCCAGTTCGCCCACGCGATCCGCCGCGGCGTGAACATGGTGTACGTCGTCATGAACAACGGCGTGTACGGTCTGACAAAGGGGCAATTCTCGGCGACCGCCGACAAGGGTTCCAAGTCGAAGCGCGGTGTCATGAACGTCGACGAGTCAGTGGACATGGTGGGCGTGGCGCTGTTGCTGGGCGCGACCTTCGTCGCACGCAGCTTCTCGGGCGACAAGGAGCAGCTCGTGCCGCTCCTCGAGGCCGCGATCCTGCACGAGGGCGCCGCCTTCATCGACGTCATCAGCCCCTGCGTGGCGTTCAACAATCACGAAGGGTCGACCAAGAGTTTCGACTATGTCCGCGAGCACAACGAGGCGGTGAACCGGCTGGACTTCATGCCCCCGCGCGCGGAGATCACCACGCAGTACGAGCCGGGGGCGGTCTCCGAGGTTGTGCAGCACGACGGATCGGTGATCCGGCTTCGCAAGCTGGCCGACGACTACGATCCGCATGACCGGATCGCCGCGATGACCTACATGCAGGAGCGCCAGGCGGCGGGCGAGGTCGTCACGGGCCTGCTTTACGTCGATCCGCAGCCCGAGGACCTGCACCGGAATCTCAACACGGTTCCCGTCCCGCTGAACCAGCTCGGCGAGCGCGAGCTCGTGCCCGGCGCAGCAGCGTTGGAACAACTGAACGCGAGTCTGCGGTAGCCCGGCGACGCCGGCTTCACTTCACCGCAGCGGATTCCTTCTCCGCGGGCTCCTGCGCGCGGACCTTGGCGATTGCCGCGCGGCCCTGACCCAGGTGTGCGCGCATGAGCTCGCCAGCGCGCTCGGCGTCGCGCGAGCGTATCGCGCGGAGAATCGCGCGATGTTCGGTCAGCGATTCCCGGACGCGGCCCCGCGCGAGCAGCGAGTGATGACGTGTCAGCCTCAAGACCCGCCGCAGGTCCTGAATCACCTGCGCGAGCCAGCGATTGCCGGCCAGGTCGAGGAGGGCGCGATGGAAGTCCTGATTGGCCTCGAAGAACCGGTCGAGGTTTCCCGCCTCCGCGAATCGCTCGAGCGTCTCGTGAATGGATTCGAGGCGTCGTACGTCCTCGGGCCGGGCTCGCTCGGTGGCCTCCTGCGCGCAGCGCCCCTCGAGGAGGGCGAGGACCGGGAAGATGTCGTCGAGGTCCCGGTCGGAGACTTCCGTGACGTAGGCGCCGCGCCGGGGCTTGAGCGTGACCATGCCCTCGGCGGCGAGCACCTTGAGCGCCTCGCGCAACGGGGTGCGGCTGATCCCGAACTCCGCGGCGAGCGCCTGCTCGTCGATCCACGCGCCCGGCGGAAACTCGTGTGCGAAGATGCGCTCGCGCAGCCGTTTCGCGACCTCCTGATAGAGCGCTGATGGCGCGATCGGGCCGGGAGGCGGCTTGAGGTCTGTGCGCGGGCCTCTTGCATTCATAATTATGAATACAGTATTATTGGTCGCGTTGGATGTCAAGGGCGGCATGCAGGTCGCCCGCTGACCGGCACCAGGAAGGAAATTCATGCCCGACCAACCGAAGAACCCGACTTCCCCGGACCTGGACGCCTGGCGAAAGGCCGCCGCGAAGCTGGCCCCGTCCGGGGACCTCTCGCGCCTCGCCTGGAAGACCCCCGAGGGGCTGACCGTCAAGCCGCTCTACACGAAGCGCGACCTCGACGGCCTGCCGTACACCGACACGCTGCCCGGCTTCGAGCCGTTCATCCGTGGCCCGCAGGCCACGATGTACGCGGGTCGCCCATGGACCATTCGCCAGTACGCCGGATTTTCCACCGCCAAGGAGTCGAATGCGTTCTATCGGCAGACGCTCGCCGGGGGCGGGCAGGGCGTGTCGGTGGCTTTCGACCTGGCGACCCACCGGGGCTATGACTCGGATCATCCCCGCGTCTCGGGCGATGTCGGCAAGGCGGGCGTCGCCATCGACTCCGTGGAGGACATGAAGATCCTGTTCGGCGGCATCCCGCTCGACAAGGTATCGGTGTCCATGACCATGAACGGCGCGGTGCTGCCGGTGCTGGCCGGGTACATCGTCGCGGCCGAGGAGCAGGGTGTCGCGCAGAACAAGCTCTCCGGGACCATCCAGAACGACATCCTCAAGGAGTTCATGGTCCGCAACACCTACATCTATCCGCCCGCGCCCTCGATGCGGATCATCGCCGACATCATCGCGTACACCGCGCAGGAGATGCCGCGGTTCAATTCGATCTCGATTTCGGGCTACCACCTGCAGGAGGCGGGTGCGACCCAAGCGCTCGAGCTCGCTTTCACGCTCGCCGACGGCAAGGAATACGTGAAGACGGCACTGTCTCGAGGCATGAACGTCGACGACTTCGCCGGGCGGCTGTCCTTCTTCTTCTGCCTGGGGATGAACTTCTATCTCGAGGTCGCGAAGCTCCGTGCGGCGCGGCTCCTCTGGTGGCGGATCATGAAGTCCTTTGCGCCGAAGAACCCGCGATCGATGATGCTGCGCACGCATTGCCAGACGTCCGGCTGGTCGCTGACCGAGCAGGACCCCTACAACAACATCGTGCGCACCGCGATCGAGGCGATGGCCGGGGTGTTCGGCGGCACTCAGTCGCTGCACACCAACTCCTTCGACGAAGCGATTGCGCTTCCGTCCGACTTCGCCGCCCGCATCGCCCGCAACACCCAGCTCATCATCCAGGAGGAAACCCACATCTGCGACGTCGTCGATCCATGGGCCGGGTCTTACATGATGGAGCGTCTGACGCAGGAGCTCGCCGACGCGGCGTGGACCATCATCGAGGAAGTCGACGCGATGGGCGGAATGACGAAAGCTGTCGAATCGGGCTGGGCGAAGCTCAAGATCGAGCAATGCGCCGCGGAGAAGCAGGCCCGCGTCGATCGCGGCGAGGACGTCATCGTCGGGGTCAACAAGTACCGGCTCGAGAAGGAGTCGCCTGTCGAGGTGCGCGAGATCGACAACACCTCCGTGCGCGATTCCCAGATCGTGCGTCTGAAGAAGCTCCGGGCCGGACGCGATCAGAAGGCGATGCAGGCGGCGCTGGACGCCTTGACCAAAGCTGCCGAGAGCGGAGAGGGCAACCTGCTCGATCTGTCCATCAAGGCGATGCGTCTGCGCGCGACAGTCGGTGAGCTGTCCGCCGCGCTCGAGCGCGTCTGGGGTCGGTTCAAGGCGGAGACTCAGAGCGTCTCGGGCGTGTACGGCGCCGCATTCTCGGACGACGCCGAATGGAAGGCGCTGCAAGCCGACATCCGGGCGTTCGCGGAGCGCGAGGGACGCCGCCCGCGCGTGATGGTGGCGAAGCTCGGCCAGGACGGACACGATCGTGGCGCAAAGGTGGTCGCGACCGGGCTGGCCGACCTCGGGTTCGACGTGGATATCGGGCCGCTGTTCCAGACTCCGGAGGAAGCCGCCCGCCAGGCGATCGAGAACGACGTCCACGCGATCGGCATCTCCACGCTCGCGGCCGGGCACAAGACGCTGGTGCCGGCACTCGTCGAAGCGCTGCGAGAGCAGGGCGCATCCGACATCAGTGTGTTTGTCGGGGGCGTGGTTCCCGCGCAGGACTACGATTTCCTGCATCGCACCGGCGTGAAAGGGGTCTTCGGTCCGGGCACGCCGATCCCGGAGTGCGCGCGGAAAGTGCTTGCGGCGATTTCCGCGCGGCGCCCCTCCACGGTGTAATGGGGTCTTGAACGATGCCGCCAGCGCGGACTTCGATCAAGGTAACGTGTGTGCACGTGGGCACGCGGAGCTTTTCAACACCTAGATGATGGGCCTCTCGCGTTCCACGCGGCTTGCCGCGGTTCCGCTCGAGCGCGCCGACGAGACACTCATTCGCGGCGTACTGGGCGGGGAGACCCGGCCCATCGCCCGCGCAATCACGCTGCTCGAATCCACTCGCAAGGATCACCGTACGCGCGCCACGGCCGTGCTGGAGGCGTTGGCACCGCATGCCGGCAAATCAATGCGCGTGGGCATCTCGGGTGCGCCCGGAGTGGGGAAATCGACTTTCATCGAAGCGCTGGGAATGCAGCTCGTCGAGCGGGGCCACCGGCTCGCCGTGCTGGCAGTCGATCCGACAAGCTCTGTCACCGGCGGGTCCATCCTCGGGGACAAGACCCGTATGGAGCGCCTTGCGCGCGAACCGAATGCCTATATCCGTCCCTCGCCCGCGGCCGGCGCGCTGGGAGGAGTCGCCGAGCGCACGCGCGAAGCGATCCTCGTGTGCGAGGCCGCAGGGTACGACGTCATCATCGTCGAGACGGTGGGAGTCGGACAGTCGGAAGTGGCGGTGGCGGGCATGGTGGATGTCTTTGCGCTGCTGCAGCTCCCGAACGCCGGTGACGATCTTCAGGCCATGAAAAAGGGGGTCGTGGAGCTTGCAGACGTCATCGTGATCAACAAGGCCGACATCGATCCCGCCGCGGCCGAATCGGCGGCCCGCCAGGTCCGCATGGCGCTGTCGATTCTGCGTCCCGCATCACCGAACTGGCAGCCGCCGGTCATCGCGCTGAGCGCGCTGAACGCCGAAGGCGTCGCCGAATTCTGGCGGGAGATCGTGCGCTATCGTGACACCATGCGCGCGTGCGGCGACTTCGAGGCGCGCCGCCGCCGGCAGGCGCTCGACTGGATGTGGTCGCTGATCGACGCGGGATTGCGGGCGCGCTTTCATGGCAATCCCGCGGTCAAGCACGAGCTCGACCGCGTCTCCCGCGCAGTGAACGAGGGAGCCGTGACGCCCGTGGCGGCGGCGGAGCGGCTGCTGGGGCTCATGAGCGATTAGGCGCAATCGTCGAGACGGCATTCAAGGGGGAGACCATGCACGAGATCATTCGCCAGCTCGAGGCGAACCGCGCGGCGGCAAAGCTCGGGGGCGGCAAGGCCCGCATCGACGCGCAGCACGCGAAAGGAAAGCTCACGGCGCGCGAGCGGATCGAGCTGCTTCTCGACGCGGGCAGCTTCGAGGAATGGGACATGTTCGTCGAGCATCGCTGCACAGACTTCGGCATGGCGGACCAGAAGATTCCGGGCGACGGCGTGGTGACCGGCTATGGCACGGTCAACGGGCGGCTCGTCTTCGTGTTCAGCCAGGACTTCACCGTGTTCGGCGGCTCGCTCTCCGAGCCTCATGCGGAGAAGATCTGCAAGATCATGGACCAGGCGATGCGGGTCGGTGCGCCGGTGGTCGGTCTGAACGACTCGGGCGGTGCACGGATCCAGGAGGGCGTGGCCTCGCTTGGCGGCTACGCGGAAGTGTTCCAGCGCAACGTGCTCGCGTCCGGCGTGATCCCGCAGATCTCGCTCATCATGGGCCCGTGCGCCGGCGGCGCGGTGTACTCACCGGCCATGACCGACTTCATCCTCATGGTGAAGGATTCGTCGTACATGTTCGTCACCGGCCCGGAGGTGGTGAAGACGGTGACGCACGAGGACGTCACGGCCGAGGAGCTCGGCGGCGCCGTCACGCACACGACCCGCTCCGGGGTGGCGGATCTGGCGTTCGAGAACGACGTCGAGACGCTGATGATGACCCGCAGGCTGGTGAGCTTCCTCCCGGGCAGCAACCGGGATCAGCCGCCGGTCATTCCAACCGACGACCCCGCAGAACGGGACGATCCCTCGCTCAACACGCTGGTGCCGGACAATCCGAACAAGCCTTACGACATCAAGGAACTCGTGATCAAAGTCGTGGACGAGAACGACTTCTTCGAGCTCCAGCCCGATCACGCCAAGAACATCATCATCGGGTTCGCACGCATGGAAGGACAGCCCGTCGGCATCGTCGCCAACCAGCCCCTGGTGCTCGCCGGCTGCCTCGACATCAAGTCCGCGATCAAGGCGGCTCGCTTCGTGCGTTTCTGCGACGCGTTTCACATCCCCATCATCACTTTCGTCGACGTGCCGGGGTTCATGCCAGGGACGTCGCAGGAATACGGCGGAATCATCAAGCACGGCGCCAAGCTCCTCTATGCCTACGCCGAGGCCACGGTGCCCAAGGTGACCGTCATCACGCGCAAGGCGTATGGCGGCGCCTACGACGTCATGAGCTCCAAGCACCTGCGTGGTGACGTGAACTTCGCCTGGCCGTCGGCCGAGATCGCGGTGATGGGACCCAAGGGGGCGGTCGAGATCATCTTCCGCAAGGACATCGGCGACCCGCAGAAGATCGCCGATCGCACCGAGGAATACCGGAAGAAATTCGCCAACCCGTTCATCGCCGGCCACCGCGGCTACATCGACGACGTGATCATGCCGAGCGAGACGCGCAAGCGGATTTGCCGCTCGCTGAAGGTGCTGCGCGGCAAACGGCTGGACAATCCGTGGCGTAAGCACGGCAACATCCCGCTCTGATCCATGGCGATGTTCAAGAAAATACTGATCGCCAATCGCGGCGAGATTGCGTGCCGCATCATCAAGACGGCGCGCCGCATGGGGATCCGCACCGTCGCGGTCCACTCGGACGCCGACCGCGATGCGCGGCACGTCAGCCTCGCCGACGAGGCCGTTCCGATCGGTCCGCCGCCGTCCGCGCAGAGCTACCTCGTCATCGACCGGATTCTCGAGGCCTGCAGGCAGACCGGCGCGGAAGCGGTGCATCCGGGTTATGGATTTCTCTCCGAGAACGCCGCGTTCTGCGAGGCGCTGGAGAAGGCTGGAATCGCATTCATCGGCCCGAAGGTCCACGCGATCCGGAGCATGGGCGACAAGATCGCCTCCAAGAAGCTCGCGCTCGGCGCCGGCGTGAGCACCATCCCGGGCTACACGGACGTCATTCGCGACGCCGACCATGCGCTCTCGATCGCGAAGGAGATCGGGTATCCGGTGATGATCAAGGCCTCGGCCGGGGGAGGTGGCAAAGGTCTGCGCGTGGCATGGAACGATGCGGAAGCCCGCGAGGGATTCCAGAGTTGCCGCACCGAAGCGAGGAACGCATTCGGGGACGACCGGGTGTTCATCGAGAAGTTCATCGAGGAACCGCGTCACATCGAGATCCAGGTGCTGGGCGACGCCCACGGCCACCTCGTCTACCTCTGGGAGCGCGAGTGCTCGATCCAGCGGCGCCACCAGAAGGTGATCGAGGAAGCGCCCTCGCCGTTCCTCGATGACGCGACGCGCAGGGCGATGGGCGAGCAGGCTGTCGCCCTTGCCGCTGCGGTGAGCTATCAGTCCGCGGGAACCGTCGAGTTCGTGGTCGACGCCCGGCGCAACTTCTACTTCCTCGAGATGAACACGCGGCTGCAGGTCGAGCATCCCGTCACCGAGATGATCACCGGGGTGGACCTCGTCGAGCAGATGATCCGGGTGGCTGCGGGCGAGAAGCTGGCGTTTTCCCAGGGCGACATCAAGCTCGACGGTTGGGCGGTCGAGGCGCGCATCAACGCGGAGGACCCGTTTCGCAACTTCCTGCCGTCAACGGGACGTCTGATTCGCTACGTTCCGCCGGCGGAGAAGAAGGGTTCGGTCCGGGTGGACACCGGCGTGTACGAGGGTGGCGAGGTCTCGATGTTCTACGATTCGATGATCGCGAAGCTCATCGTGCACGCCGCCACCCGCCACAAGGCCATCGAGCGCATGCGCGAGGCACTGAACGGCTTCTACATCCGCGGTGTGTCGCATAACATCTCGTTCCTTGCCGCAGTCCTGCAGCATCGGCGATTCGAGTCGGGCCGGTTCAACACGGGGTTCATCGCGGAGGAGTATCCGACGGGGTTCGACGCGGCCGACGCGCCGCACGACGACCCGGCGCTGCTCGCCGCCATCGCGGCGTTCGCGCGGCGCCGCTACATCGATCGCGCGGTGCAGGTCAGCGGCCAGGTTCCCGGACACGGCCGCAAGGTGGATGTGGACTGGGTCGTGCTGATCGGATCGGATCGATATCCGGTCACCGTCGAGCCGACCGACGCGGGGTACAGGATCACCCACAAGAGCACGACCTACGATCTGCGCTCCGACTGGAAACTGGGCGAACCGATCTTCCGGGGGACCTGCAATGGCACGCCGTTGCTGCTGCAGCTCGAGCGGCGCGGACTCCGCTACCGCATCTTTCACTGGGGCACGCAGGTCGATGCGGTCGTCATGACCGAGCGCGCGGCGGAGCTGCTCGCGCTGATGCCCGTGAAGCTCCCGGTCGATATGTCCAGATATCTGCTCTCGCCGATGCCCGGTCTGCTGACCGAGATTGCAGTCGCGGCGGGCCAGGAGGTCAAGGCGGGGGAGAAGCTCGCCGCGATCGAGGCGATGAAAATGGAGAACGTGCTCAAGGCCGACCGCGACTGCGTCGTGGCCGCCGTGCTCGCCAAAGCAGGCGAGAGCGTGGCGGTGGATCAGCCCATTCTCGAGTTCGAGTGAGGAGCGTCCTCGCTTCGGGCAGGACGGGGCGCCGCCGGAGGCGGCGGGGTGGTGGCAACGCTCGATGAACCACCCCGGCTGCTTCGCAGCCACCCCTCCTTGAAAAGGAGGGGAAGTCCCGCATCCGGCCTCGAAGATCAGTCCCCGGGCTGCGCGGCCGCGAACGCGGCGATGACTTCCGGCGGGGCTTGCACGAGCTCGATCAGAACCCCCTCGCCGCCGATGGGAGACGCGTCGTTTGCCCTCGGATGGATGAAGCAGATGTCGTGACCGGAGCCGCCCTTGCGGATCCCTCCCGGCGTGAACCGGACGCCTCGGGCGGCTAGCCAGTCGAATGCGGCAGGCAGGTCGTCGACCCAGAGACCGACATGATTGAGCGGCGGATCGTTGACTGCAGGCTTTCCTTCCGGATCGAGCGGCTGCATCAGATCGACTTCACAGGCGAACGGTCCGGATCCGGTGGAGGCAATGTCCTCGTCGACGTTTTCCCGCTCGCTGCGGTAGGTGCCGGTGACCTGCAATCCGAGGGTGTCGACCCAGAGGCGCCGCAGCTTGGACTTGTCCAAGCCTCCCACCGCGAATTGTTGAACACCCAGGATCTTGAAAGGCCGCCCGGCCATGTTGCCTCCTAGAGATGGAGACAAGTCTAAAGCCTGGCGGAGGGGGCTGCCACGCCGGGAACGGAGGATCGAAGGGGTGGAGCGTGCGGGGTTGAAGGATGACCCCGTAGACGGAAGCAACCGTCAGGTCGACGGCGCGTCCCGCAGGTGCCGGCGACCCGACACCTGGCAAAGCCAGGCTGTTACCAGTTGAGGTAGGCCGGGCCGTAGTGATAGCCGATCTGAACGCCGAGCGCGTAGTCGTCCGCGCCGGAGAGCAGCTCGGATGCGGGCATGCGGCGCCGTGCACGGGCGCTTTCGCCGGCAAGGAAACCCGCTGCGAAGTCGAACGTCCAGCCGGTTTTCTCGGCAAGCTGGACCGCCTCGTTTTTCATCAGTGTCAGCATTCTGATCCTCCACCTAGTAGTTAAGACTGCCTGCCCTTTAATAAGCAACCGGTATGCCACGCCGGCTCGCCTTTGGGCTTATTTCACGGATGGGGGTGGCGGCTGCCGTGGAGAATTACCATCCGGACCCGCGGGCAGCCCGCCTTGCAACCGAGAATGACGCGGATGTGCCGACTCACAGCGCCCGGCGCATGCAAAACCAACGCATTACGGCCGGATTTCGGACGACCCCGGGGGCCCGGCCGTCCGGGCCTCCACGCCGAGTCGAACCCGGGACACCCCACGTCTTCCCCGTCTGAATTTCCACACCCCGGACCTGGGACCTCACAGGCAAAAAAAGAGGGCCGGGCGCTCAAGGCGGAACCGGCCCCGCACGGAGAGAGGGTGCTTCAATGCGCTGGCGCGGGCTCCTTCATCGAGCTCACCATGCTGTTCATGGCGCTCTCGACCAGCGGGCTGTCCGAGATCACTTCCGCGCGTCCGCGCCGGAAAGCCTCGGCGAGCGCCTTCGGCTCGAAGGCGAGGGCGCGGGCGCCGTTCGGGTTGCTGAAGAGGTAGATGCCTTTCAGCGGGCTGATCCACGTCAGCTTGGCGCGGATGGTTGCCCCGTTCTTCTGGAGGAACTGCACCCACATCCCGCGCACGAGGCTGGAAACGAGGTTGTCCCATTTCTGGCGTGGGTCGTCGTCGACGAAATCGCCGGTACCTTGCAGCTTGATTTCCTCGATCAGCACGTCGCCCTGATTGACCTGCGTAGCGACGAGCTGCGGAGCGTCCGCACTCGCGCCCTCCGCCCAGACATCGTGCGGTTCGGCCGGCTGCTCCTCGACGTGCGCATCGGCTTTCGCAGTCGACGCCCCGACAACCTGGAGATTCGCGGGGGGTTGGGGGACCGGGCCCGCCGACGGCGCGAGCCCCGATTTCACGGCCTGCGCATGGCAGCGCACGAGCTCGGCGAAGAACTGGTTGCGCGATTCGGGCGGCAGCGCGATGAGGTCCATCCCGGCATGCAGCCGCTTCAGAAGCTCGGGCAGCAGACTGACGAGCTTCTTGCGATCCTCGCCGGTTTCCTTGGGCGCCACGCTCCAGATCAGATCGTCCATCGTCCCGAGCGTGATGGCCCAGCGCTCGCTTCCTTCGCCGTGCGCGGCGTAGCTCACGACGAGCGCTTTTTCCCAGACCCGCTCCAGGTATGCACGAACCGGCTCGGGCATATCGCGGTTTTCGACCCGGCGCTGGACTTCGTCGCTCGCCACGACGCGCGCGATCTCGACGCGTTCGCGGTCGTGCACGACCTTCGCCGATTGCTCGGAGAACGCGGACAGCCGCTGCTCCTCCTCGGCGAGAAATTCCTCGAGCTCGGCAACGAGATTGTCGAAGAGCCCCAGCTCGCTCTCGAAGCCCGTGATCACGCGCTGCACGATGCTGTCGATCTTGGCGTAGAGCGGATCGGTCTCGTCCGCGGCGCCGGTCCAGCCGACTGCGGCGGCGGCCAGTGAATCGAGCAGCTTGCGCGTGGGGTGGGTCTTGTTCGAGAAGAACTTCTTGTCGAGGATCGCGACCTTCAGGATCGGGATCTGGAGACGGCCGATGAGCGCCTTGATGGCATCGGGGATGCGCTTGTCGTCGAACACGTAGTCGAACAGCATCGCCACGATGTCGATCGTCATCGCGTCCATCTGTCCGAAGCCTGCGGCGATGTCCGTTCCCTTGATCTCGTGGAGGACGTTCGTCTTGCCCGAGAGCAGAGCGGAGGAATTCAGGCCTGGCAGGGCGGTGGCGAGGGCGTCGATGCGGCCCTGTTGCAATTGCGTCAGGCTCTGCATCGCCGCAAGGCTTGCCTCGCTCGGCGGCATGATGGGCCACTGGGTATTGCCGGTCACCCCCGCCACACCCGCGCCGCGGGTGCCGCCAACCAGTTGCTGGAGCAGCGCGAACCAGTCCTTCGCGTCGCCGCCGGGAGCGCTCGGCGCAGCCGGGTCCTTCGCGCCGCCGGAAGACCGGGCGCTCGACGCCGTCTGTTGCGTCTTGCGGGCGCCCAACCGCACTTGCGGAAGAATGTTGCGCTGGATCAGGAGATCGTTCAGGTCGTGGTAGATCGTCTCGATCTCGTCGATCAGGTACTGTTCGATCAGCTTGACCACCGCAGGCTTCGCCTGTCTGCCGAGCCCGAAGGCGTCGAGGCCCTGCTTGATCGCCGCGCCGATCGTCTCGGGACCAAGCGGATTGTCGGCGTCCTCGAGCTGGGGATTCTGCAGGACCACCGCCATCCGGCGCGTCAGTGCGTACAGGGCGTCCTTGTTGATCTCGCGGACCTTGTTGACGAGGTTGCCGAGGGCGATGTTGTCCTCGAGGACGCCGTCCTCGAGCAGCGAGAGCTCCATCGTGTCGCCGGTGGACGGTGTCGCCGGTCGCCGCTTGACTTCACGCCGGGCCTTGTCGTTGAACTGGGTGAGGAACTCCCGCTCCACCGCACCGCAGAACGCATGCAGATTGCTGCGGGACTGATCGCGCGCCTCGAAATACTGGTTGCGCAATTCCCGGTCGGTCGAGTTGTACGCGAGCTCGAAGAGATCCTGCTCGACTTTCCCGAGGACGCTGCGCAGCGCCGACGAGATCCTTACCAGCGCGAACTCACGGCATTCGCGTGCAATGGCAAACGATTCGCCGGATCCGGCGGCAGGGCGCGTAGCCCGCTCGTTCAGCGTGACGACATTCGACGGCTTTGGTAACGCCACGGCACACCCTCCTGCAGGCTCGCGCCTGCGGTTTCATTCGGCCGCACGTACGGCCAGGACAACGCACGCACCCGCGCGACCTTTGTCGCGGCGGGCGATCAGCCGGTTGTCCCCGAGGGAGCCCTGGAGCGGGATTGGTGCTGACGAGAGCGGGAAGTTGCAGCGACCCGATCGCGTCGGCCTGGCAATCCCGCTGTCATTGGACTCACGTCCGTTAGACCGGTGATTTTGCGTCCCCACCTTTCGGTGGGTTTGCCCTTTTTACAGACCCGTCTTCGTTCCCCCGAGGGGGCGCGAAGACCGCGTTTAGTAATGCTTTGTTCGCGCTATGACGCTAGCATCGGATGCGCGCGAATGCAATTGAAATCTTGGAGCTTTGTCGCCTGGTCTTGGGCGTCCCGTGACATAGTTCGCGCGACTTTTCGACACTGTCGGAAGGCCGTCGTGGCCCGCACGGGAATCTGCGGCCTACGGGGCTAGCGCCCCTGGAACCGGGGCTCGCGCTTGGCAAGAAACGCGCGCTGACCCTCGAGGTAGTCCCCGCTCGTGTAGCACGCGTCGATCAGCCTCTGAACCGCGCCCACATCCTCCGTCGTGGCGCTGCGGGCCGCGGCGCGGATGGCTGCTTTGGCGGCCCGCACGGTCAGCGGCGCGTTCTCCGCCACGACCATGGCGTACCTCGCCACATGACGCTCGAGCTCGTCGGCGGGCAGCACCGCGGCGACGAATCCCATGCCCAGGGCTTCCGAGGCCTCGAAGCGGCGTGCGCTGAAGAAGAGGTCCGCGGTGTTCGCGGGGCCGATCAGCTCGACGAAGCGTCGAATTCCATCCAGCCGATAGCCCACGCCCAGGCGCGCCGCGGGCATGCGAAAGGCGCTGTCGCTGGCGCAGAATCGCAGATCGCAACCCGCCGCGAGGCCCAACCCGCCCCCGAAGCAGACGCCGCGAATCTTCGCGATGACCGGCTTCGAGCAGCTCGGGGCGGCGTCGTAGGCGGCCTCGACCGCACGATCGAACTCCGCGAGCTTGCCGGGGTCGTTGGTGAATTCCGAGATGTCGGCGCCGGCCGTGAAGTCGCTGCCCGCTCCCTCGATGACCAGCACCCGGACCGAATCGTTCGCGTCGAGTTCGGCAATCGCCGCCGGAAGCGTGCGCCACATGTCGAACGTGAGCGCATTGCGCTTGCGCGGATTCGAGAAGGCGATCGTTCCGACCGGTCCGGTCACGCTGACGACCAATCGGGGTGCGTCCTTGAGAGCGGTCATGATTTCTTGCTCCTATCCGGCATCGATCTACTTCAGGGCCTGAAAAAGATTGTTGAAGTCGTCGGTCCACAGGGTGAGCGCGTGGTCAGCCGGCAGCTGCCGGACGCGCCAATCGGACGCAAAGGGGGCAAGCGGATCGGCGGAGCGCGCCATCACGACCCAGTCGGATCTCGATACGTGCGAGTCCTCCGGAGAGATTCCGTCATCCGCGAATTGCAGCGCATGCAGTCCTCTCTCGCGCGCGACGCGGGCGATCACGGGCGGCAGGTCGAGGTAGCGGTTGGTCGCGTGGATGAGCAGCAGTCCGTCCGGCTTCAGATGGCGGAGGTATACATCGAACGCCTCGACAGTGAGCAGGTGCGCGGGGATCGCATCGCCTGAAAACGCGTCGACCGCAAGGAGGTCGAAGCGCTGCGGTGGTTCGTGTTCCAGGCTGGAACGGGCGTCACCCTGCACGGTCTGGATCTCCGCGCGGCTGTCGCGCAGGAAGGTAAAGTACTTCTGCGCGACCGCCAGCATTTCGGGATCGATTTCATAGATGCGTATCACGTCCCCAGGCCGTCCATACGTCGCAAGCGTGCCGGCCCCCAATCCCACGACGCCGATTCGCGCCGGGCGCGCGAGCTTTTCGAGCGCAATGCCGATTCCGCTCTGTCTCGAATAGTACGTGCTCGGCTGGCGACGCCGCGATCCCGAGTCGATGTACTGACCGCCGTGCAGGATCGCCCCGTGACGGAGCGAGCGCCATGGCGCGTCTCCGCCGAAGTCGCTCACAGTCACCGCGCCGTAGAAGTTGCGGGAGGCGTAGAGGGTGCCGTCCGTGAACTGGTCGATCTGGGCGGCGCTGCCCCAGATCGTGACCGGGAGCGCGATGCCGAACGCCACGGCATACGCACTGCGTGAGACAGCCAAGCGGACGAGGCAGAGCGCCGCGCACGCGACGAGTGCGAGGCCAAGCTCGAAGTAACCCACGAGAGCCAGTGGTGCAATGACCCCGACCAAGACGCCGCCGAGCGCGCCCCCGAGCGCGATGACCAAGTAATAGCCGGTGAGATGGCGGGGATCCGGTCGCAGCGCCGCGAGCTCGCCGTGACAGACCATGCAGGCCACGAAGAGTCCGACGAGAAAGACCGGCGCCACCAGCGCGAGATCGAGGTTGTCGAGCAGCGCTGACATGGCGATGAGGCTTGCGGCGAGCAGAACGAGAAACATCCGGCGCCGGTACCAGCGGCCGATATCGAAGCAGAGCACGAACGTGAGCAGGTAGAGCGAGAGCGGCGCAACCCAGAGGAAGGGAACCGAAGCGATGTTCTGGCACAGGTGATTCGTCACCGCGAGCAACATGACCACGCCGAGCGTGGCGAAGGCAAGCCATGTAAGTCGGGTGGCGACCGGCGGCGCCGGGTCGGTCGTCACACGAGCCTCCGGCGTCTCGACGGGACCCGCCCGGTAGCGGGCAATATGCCAGGCGGCTATGGCGCAAAGCACGACGAAGAACGCATACCCGGCCGACCAGGCGAGTGCCTGGACGCGCACTGGAATCCACGGCTCGATGAAGAAGGGATAGGCGAGCAACGCAAACACCGCTGCAAGGTTCGACAGGGCGAACAGGCGGTACGGTGTCCCGGACGGGAAACGCCGCGCAAACCACGCCTGGAGGAGCGGGCTCGTCGACGCGAGCAGGAAGTATGGCAGCCCGATTACCGCGAGAAGCAACCCTAGAATCAGCAGAACGGGATCTTCGGTACCGACCGGCCTCCATGTAACGCCGGGAATAGCCGGGAGCATCGCAAGGCTGACGACGAGGAGCACCGCGTGCGTCCCGCCCTGTGCCCTCGGCGCCATCCTTTTGACCATGATGTCCGCGTAGGCATAGCCTGCGAGCAGCCCGGACTGGAAGAACACCATGCAGGTCGTCCAGACCGCCGCGGATCCGCCGAACCACGGCAGGATCTGCTTGGCGATGAGCGGCTGCACGAGAAACAGCAGGAACGCGCTCAGGAAGACGGTAATCGCGTAGACGGAGAGCATCCGGAGAATGCGAGGCGACGCGCCGGTGGCGGAAGGCGGCGCGGATTCTATCAGGCCGCAACCCGCACTTGATCTGCATCAATCCGGAGGGCGGCTTCCCTTTCAAACTTCGAAAGATCAGCTTCGTCAGGGACGAAAGATCGATCATGTGTCTCGCCATTCCGATGCGCGTCGTCTCCGGAGGGGAGCTCGGAGCGTGGTGCGAGGGTCGTGGCGAGCGGCGCTGGATCGACCTGACGCTGATCGGTGTGCAGCCCCAGGGAGCATGGCTGGTAGCGTTCCGGGACGTGGCGCGACAGGTATTGTCCGCCGACGAAGCGCATGCGCTCAACCTCGCACTCGACGGTCTGGAAGCAGCGCTACGTGGGGAGACTGCCGATCTCGACGCCTACTTTCCGGATCTCGTCCGGCGCGCGCCGGAGATTCCCGGGAATCTCCAATCGGGCGACGGCGACAGCGAAAGATGACGCCGAAGGGCACGGGACTTCGGTAACGCGTGGCGCCGCAATCGTGAGTACGGAAGGGACACTTTCGATTTCGATGGATTGGGACGGACGTCAGGTACGCAACGCTCGAGTGGTTTCTACGCGACCCCGTCACGTGGCGCAGGTGCTCGTCGGCAAGCGGGCCGCCGACGCGGTCGCCATGGTGCCGAGATTGTTCACGATCTGCGGACGGTCTCAGGGGGTCGCGGCGGCGCTCGCTTGCGAACGCGCAACCGAAATCGAATCCGAAGAGATCGTGCGATGTGCCAGGGCGGATCTCGTCGATGCCGAAATAGCTCACGAATACCTCTGGCGCATCCTGCTGGATTGGCCACGGGCGGTCGGCGATGCCGGAAACACCGGACTGCTAGCGGCAGCGCGCGGGCAGCTCAGCGAGGCGCTCGAATCGGCCCAGTGGGCGATGGGCTATGCGCCGGATGGGACCGTGCGCCGGGGATCCAGGTGGGGTGACGTGCGCGCCAAGCTGAGGGGACTCCTTGCCGAGGACATGATGGAGGGGCTCCCCGCAGCGCTGGATGACGCCACACATTTCAACGCCTGGCTCGCAACGACGAAGTCGTCCGTAGCGAAGATCATCGCGCGGTTTCGCGACGTTTCCGCGGAGATGGACCGGCCGGGCGTACCGCTGCTGCCGCCCGTGACGCCCGAAGTGGCGGCGGGCGAGCTCGCGCGCCGACTCGACGTCGATGGCGAGTTTTGTGCTGCGCCGGATTGGGATGGCAGTCCGCGCGAAACCGGCGCACGGGCGCGCCAACAGTCCCATCCGCTCGTTGCCGAGCTGACGCGCAGCCTGTCAAGTCCAGTCTTGCCGCGACTCGCTGCACGCCTGGTCGAGCTTGCCGCACTGCTGCGAGAGGAGCGCAGCGCGCGTGTCGGGTCGACCGCCATCCGCCCTGGCGACGCGATCGCCTGGGTCGAGACGGCGCGCGGCGTGCTCATCCACCGTGCGACGGTGGAAGGAGAGCGGATCGCACGCTATCAGATCGTGGCGCCGACCGAATGGAATTTCCATCCCAGAGGCGCGCTCGCCGTCGAGCTCGAGGCGCTGCGCGCGACGGATCGAGGGACGCTCGACCGCCGCGTCGATTTGCTCGTCCAGTCGCTCGATCCCTGCGTCACCTACGGCGTCGAGGTCGGTCATGCATGAGATGGCGCTCGCAGAGAGCGTGGTGGGCATTGTGGAGGACTACGCGCGCCGCGAGTGCGTGAAGCGCGTGCGGACCGTGCGGCTGGAGATCGGGCGCCTGTCGAACGTCGAACTCGACGCGATCCGGTTCTGCTTCGATGCGGTGACGCGAGGCGGCGTGGCGGATTCGGCGATGCTGGACATCGAAGAGGTGCCGGGGACGGGCTGGTGCATGCGCTGCGCAGTGCAGGTGCCGCTCGCTGCCATGCTCGATGTCTGTCCGAGATGTGGGGGGTGCGAGGTGACCGTCACCGGCGGGACCGAGATGAGGGTCAAGGAACTGGAAGTGGAATGAGCGAGAGGTCTCGTCCCCCTGCGGGACGAACCGGGAAGGAGACGTTTATGTGCACGACTTGCGGCTGCGGAGAGAGCGGGACGTTGATCGAAGGCGATGCGCACGAGCACGCCCATGCGGACGGCACGGTGCACAGCCACGCGCACGGTCATTCGCACGGCCAGGTGCGAATCGGCGCCGAGATCACCGCGAGTGCCGAGGAGGCAGGCCTGCTGCACTTCGGCATGGGCGCAGCCGGTGCGCACGCACCGGGAATGTCGCAAGCCCGGATGGTGCGAATCGAACAGGACATTCTCGGGAAGAACGACGCGTACGCCGCCGAGAATCGCCGCCGGTTCGCCGAGCGCGCGATCTTCGCGGTGAACCTCGTTTCGAGTCCGGGCGCCGGAAAGACCACGCTGCTCGTCAGGACCATTGAGGCGCTGGCGGGAAGACTTCCGGTGGCCGTCATCGAGGGCGACCAGCAGACCAGCGTCGATGCGGAGCGGATTCGCGCGACCGGCGCGCCCGCGATCCAGGTCAACACCGGCAAGGGCTGCCATCTCGACGCCCTGATGGTCAGTCGCGCCATTGCGCGCCTCGCGCCGGCGGACGGCACGCTGCTCCTGATCGAGAACGTGGGCAACCTGGTGTGCCCGGCCGATTTCGACCTGGGCGAGGCGCACAAGGTGGTCATCCTCTCCGTGACGGAAGGGGAGGACAAACCGCTCAAGTATCCGAACATGTTCCGCGCCGCAAATCTCATGATCTTGCACAAGACCGACCTCCTGCCGTACGTGGCATTCGATGTCGAGAAGTGCATCGCCCATGCGCGGCGCGTGAACCCGGCAATCGGTGTGCTGCAGCTCTCGAGCATGTCGGGTGTTGGGCTGGATCCCTGGCTCGAGTGGCTGGCGCGAGGGGCACATGCGGCACGCGTAGCGCGCGAGCGGGCGATCGACCGCCTGCAACGGCGCGTCGTGGAGCTCGAGGCCGAGTTCGCGCCAACTCAGGGCTGAGGCGATCTGTTCAGGAAGGCGAAGACGGAAATGACCGGGGCGACACTTGCTGCAACCCGTCCGGTGCGGCGCCGGATCCGCGTGCGTGGCGCGGTTCAGGGCGTGGGATTCCGCCCGTTCGTCTATCGCCTGGCGCAGGAGCTCGCGCTCGCCGGCTGGGTACGCAACGACGCCGAAGGTGTCGAGATCGATATTCAGGGCGAGGGCTACGACGTCGAGGCGCTGCTCGCGCGCCTGGAGCGCGAGGCGCCGCCGCTGGCTCGGATCAGCGCGATCGAGTCGACAAGCGTCGCGCCCGACGCGCGTGCGGGCACTTTCGCGATCCGCGCCAGCCAGGGCGGACCGGTCCGTACCACGGTCGTCCCGGATGTCGCGGTCTGCGACGCCTGCCTCGCCGAGCTGTTCGATCCGGGCGATCGCCGCTACCGGTACGCGTTCATCAACTGCACGCACTGCGGACCGCGGTACACCATTACGCGCGCATTGCCCTATGACCGCCCGCAGACGACGATGGCGGGATTTTCGCAGTGCCCCAAATGTCGCGGCGAATACGAAGAACCCGCGAATCGCCGGTTCCACGCACAGCCGAATGCTTGTTCGGCATGCGGCCCGCGACTTGTCCTGACCGATGCGGCCGGTCGACCGACGGACGTGGCGGACCCAGTGGCCGGCGCGCTCGCCAGGCTTCGGGAGGGAGAGATTCTCGCTGTCAAGGGGATCGGCGGCTTCCACCTCGCATGCGACGCACGCAACGCCGCGAGCGTTGCGCGACTGCGGGCGCGCAAGCAGCGCGAAGAGAAGCCTTTCGCCGTGATGGCGGCCAGCGTGGCGTCATTGGCGGACATCGCCGATGTGTCCGCGCGCGAGCGCGCGCTTCTCGAGAGTCCGGAACGGCCCGTAGTGCTGCTCCGCAAGGCGCCGGAGTGCGACGCGCAGCTGGCCGGCGTGGCGCCGGGCATCGCCTCGCTCGGCGCAATGCTCCCGTACGCACCGCTGCACTTCCTCCTCTTCCACGAAGGGGCTGGCAGACCGACTGGGACGGCTTGGCTGGCGGAAAACCATCCGCTCGTGCTGGTCATGACGAGCGCCAACCCGGGTGGTGAACCCATCGCGCGCGACGACCCCGAAGCGTGTGCCCGGCTCGCGGGGATCGCCGATGCCTACCTGCTGCACGACCGCGAGATCGTGACGCGGTGCGACGACTCGGTGGTGCGGGCCGGGACGTTCATCCGTCGCGCGCGCGGCTACACGCCGCGGCGGATCGAACTGCCGGCTCGCGGACCCAGCGTTCTCGCGCTGGGCGGCTACCTCAAGAACGCGGTGTGCTTGACGCGCGGCGACGAGGCTTACCTCTCCCAGCACGTGGGCGATCTCGACAACGCCGCCACGTGCCGTGCGCTCGAAGAGACGGTCGAGCGACTGTGTGGGTTGCTCGAGGTCGAACCCGAAGTTGTGGCGCACGACTTGCACCCGGATTTCTTCAGCACGCGGCTGGGCGCGGACTTTGCGCAGACACGCGGCCTGCCACTCGTTGGCGTGCAGCACCATCATGCCCACATCGCGGCGGTGGCCGCGGAGCACGGCGTGGTGGAGCCCGTGCTCGGCATTGCGCTGGACGGTATCGGCCTGGGGAGTGACGGTGGCATGTGGGGCGGCGAACTGCTGCGCGTCGATGGCGCGGACTGGACGCGCATCGGGCATCTCGCCGCGCTTGCGGCGCCGGGAGGCGACCGCGCGGCGCGCGAGCCCTGGCGCATGGCCGCGTCCGCGCTGCACGCGCTCGGCAGGGGTGAGGAGATCGCCGTGCGGTTTCCGCGACGGAACGCGAACGGCATCCGCGCGCTGCTGGAACGCGGCGTGAGCTGCCCGCGGACGACGAGCGCAGGTCGCTGGTTCGACGCCGCCGCCGGGCTGCTCGGCGTGCGCGAGGTCGCGTCGTTCGAGGGGCAGGCAGCCATGCTGCTCGAAGGGCTTGCCGCCCGGCACGGAAGCGTGGCGCCGCTCGCAGGTGGATTCGCAATCCGGGGAGGCGTGCTCGACCTGCTGCCGCTCATGGCGGCGGTGGCGGACGCGCGCGAATCCGGTCAGGCCGCCGCGGTGTTTCACGCCACGCTGGCAGAAGCCCTCGCCCAATGGGCGTCTTCCGCAGCCGATTCCTGTGGGGTGCGCACCGTTGCGCTGGGCGGGGGCTGCTTCGTCAACGATATCCTGACCCGAAGTCTCCGGGCGCGATTGCACGAGCTCGGGCTCGAGACGCTCGAGGCGCGGCAGGCGCCACCCAACGACGGCGGCCTCGCGCTCGGGCAGGCATGGGTCGCCATGCAGAGCAGCGAGGCCCGCTAGCCATGTGCCTCGCGATTCCGGCGCGAGTGGTCGAGCTGCTTCCAGGCGACATGGCGCGGGTGGATGTCGGCGGCGTGCGCAGGGACTGCTCGCTTGCCCTGGTGGACGGTATCGGCGTGGGGGATTTCGTGGTGCTGCACGTCGGCTATGCCATCCAGCGCCTGGATCCGGAAGAAGCCGATCGGACCCTCGCCCTATTCGCCGAGGCGGGGCTCGTCACATGAAATACATCGACGAGTTTCGCGACGGAGCGACGGCGCGCACGCTCGCGCAAGCGATTGCGCGCGAAGTCGACCCGCGTCGCACCTATCACATCATGGAGTTCTGCGGCGGGCATACCCACGCCATCTCGCGCTACGGCATCGCGGACCTGCTGCCCCAGAACGTCCGACTGATACACGGCCCGGGTTGCCCGGTCTGCGTCCTGCCGATCGGGCGCATCGACGCGGCGATCGACCTCGCTCTCGAGCGCGGCGCGATTCTGTGCACCTACGGCGACACGATGCGCGTGCCCGCATCGGACCAGCTTTCGCTCATGAAGGCGAAGGCGCGCGGCGCCGATATCCGGATGATCTACGCCGCGAGCGACTGTCTGAGGATCGCCGCGGAGCATCCGGACCGCGAGGTGGTCTTCTTCGCCATCGGATTCGAGACGACGACGCCGCCGACCGCCGTCGCCATTCTGGACGCGGTGCGCTCCGGCGCGGCGAACTTTTCGGTCTTCTGCAACCACGTGCTCACGCCGTCCGCGATCAATCACATTCTCGAGTCGCCGGAAGTGCGCAGCCTGGGCACGGTGCCGCTCGACGCCTTCATCGGCCCGGCGCACGTGTCGACGATCATCGGCAGCCAGCCGTACGAATTCTTCGCCGAGGAGTACGAGAAGCCGGTCGTGATCGCCGGCTTCGAGCCGCTCGACGTGCTCCAGGCGATCCGCATGATCGTGCGCCAGCTCAACGAGGGACGCGCGGAGGTCGAGAACGAATTTACCCGCGCCGTGACGCGCGCCGGCAACGCGAAGGCCAAGCGGCTGGTCGCCGAGGTCTTCGAGCTGCGCAGGACCTTCGAGTGGCGGGGGCTCGGTGAGGTGCCCTACAGCGCGCTCCGGATCAAGGATCGCTACCGGCAGTTCGACGCAGAGGCGCGCTTCGATATCGGCTACCGCTCGGTGCCGGACAACAAAGCCTGCGAGTGCGGCGCGATCCTGCGCGGTGTGAAACGACCCCAGGACTGCAAGCTCTTCGCGACAGTGTGCTCGCCCGAGAATCCGATGGGGTCGTGCATGGTGTCGAGCGAAGGCGCCTGCGCCGCGCACTACACGTACGGGCGCTTCCGTGATTCCGTGGCAGCGTGAGGAGAAGAGCGTGAAGACCCCGAGAAAGCGCTACGTCAGGCCGATCGACTTCAAGCGCGGAAGGGTCGACATGACGCACGGCTCGGGCGGCCGCGCGACGGCCCAGCTGGTGGAGGAGCTGTTCCAGGAAGTCTTCGACAACGCTTGGCTGGCGAGCGCCAATGACGCAGCCTGCTTCGCGGTGCCCGAAGGGCGAATGGTGATGGCAACCGACAGTCACGTCGTCTCGCCGCTCTTCTTCCCGGGCGGGAACATCGGTTGTCTCGCGGTGCACGGAACCATCAACGACGTCGCGATGATGGGCGCCCGGCCGCTCTATCTTTCGGCGGGCTTCATTCTCGAGGAAGGCCTTCCGCTCGCCGATCTCCGGCGCATCGTCGAGTCGATGGGGCGCGCGGCGCAGCAGGCGGGCGTGGCGATCGTCGCCGGCGATACGAAAGTGGTTGAGCAGGGCAATGGCGACGGCGTGTTCATCACGACAACCGGCGTCGGCATCGTCCCGCCCGGTGTCAACCTTTCGGGAGATCGTTGCCAGCCCTCGGACCGGATCATCGTCTCCGGCACGATCGGGGATCACGGCGTTGCGATCATGTCGCAGCGCGAGAACCTGGGGTTTTCGACGGCCATCGAGTCCGACACCGCCGCGCTGCACGGGCTCGTCGAGGCGATGCTCGCCGTGGCGCCCGATCTTCATTGCCTGCGCGACCCGACCCGCGGCGGCCTCGCCACGACGCTCAACGAGCTGGCCGGGCAATCGGGTGTCGGGATGCTGATCGAGGAGACCGCGATACCCGTCCGGCAGGAGGTGGCCGGTGCGTGCGAGCTGCTCGGACTGGATCCGCTCTACGTGGCGAACGAGGGAAAGCTGGTCGCGATCTGCGCCCCTGATGATGCGCTGCGAGTCGTCGAGGCGATGCGCAAGCATCCGCTCGGCCGTGAGGCAGCGATCATCGGAACGGTGCAGGAGGATGCACACCGCTTCGTGCAGATGGAGACGACCTTCGGTGGAAAGCGCGTCGTCGACTGGCTCGTCGGCGAGCAGCTGCCGCGGATCTGCTGAATGCCGATGCGAATCCTCTTTCTCACGCACAGCTTCAACAGTCTCGCTCAGCGGCTCTACGTCGAGCTCACCGAGCGCGGCCACGATGTGTCCGTAGAGCTCGACATCGCGGATTCCGTGAGCCTCGAGGCGGCGAGACTGTTTCGGCCCGACCTGATCATCGCCCCGTTTCTGAAGCGGGCCATCCCGGAGCCGCTGTGGCGCAGGCATGTGTGCCTGGTCGTGCACCCGGGTATCCCGGGCGACCGGGGACCGGCGTCGCTTGACTGGGCGATCCTCGATGGGGAGCGCGAATGGGGCGTCACGGTCCTGCAGGCCAACGCCGTGATGGACGGGGGAGACGTGTGGGCGACGCGCACATTCCCGATGCGTGCGGCGCGCAAATCGAGCCTCTACCGCAACGAGGTCACCGAGGCGGCAACCGAAGCGGTTCTGGAGGCCGTGGAGAAATTCGCGAGTCGACGCTTGACGCCCACGCCGCAGGATCGCACGCTCGACGCCCAGCGCGGTCGCGCGCGCCCGCCCATGCGGCAGGAAACGCGCCGCATCGACTGGGCACGCGACGACACCGCGACCATCATCGCGAAGATCCATGCATCGGACGGTGTCCCAGGCGTGCTCGATCGGATCGGCGGGCGCGAGGTGCACCTCTTCGACGCCCACGCGGAGACGACGCTGCGCGGCACCGAGCCTGGCGCCATCATCGCGCGCCGCAAGGAGGCGATCCTGCGTGGGACCAGAGACGGTGCCGTATGGTTCGGCCATGTGAAGCCGAAGGACTCGCAATGGGCACCGTTCAAGCTTCCCGCCACGCTCGCGCTGGCGGACCTGCTTACGGATGTTCCCGAGTCCGATCCCGGCGTGCTGCCCGCGAAGCACGTCGGCACGTGGCAGGACGTCGCCTACGAGGAGATCGACGGGATCGGCTATCTGCACTTCGACTTCTACAACGGCGCCATGTCCACGGACCAGTGCGTGCGACTGCGCGAGGCGTTCGTCGCCGCCACGAAGCGTCCGACACGCATCATCGTGCTGATGGGCGGCCCCGACTTCTGGTCGAACGGTATCCACTTGAACCGCATCGAGTCGGCGCGTAGTCCGGCGGACGAGTCGTGGCAAAACATCAATGCCATGGACGACCTGTGCCGGGCGATCCTCGAATGCACCACGCATCTCACTGTTGCGGCGATGCAGGGCAATGCCGGGGCCGGTGGCGTCTTTCTAGCACTGGCTGCGGACCGCGTGTGGGCGCGGCGCGGCGCCATCCTCAATCCGCACTACAAGGGGATGGGCAATCTCTACGGGTCGGAGTACTGGACGTACCTGCTACCGAGGCGGGTCGGCGCAGACAATGCGTGTACGTTGATGCGGAGTCGGCTGCCGATCGGCGCCCCGCGGGCGGCGGCGCTGGGCCTGATCGACGAATCGTTCGGCTGGGATGTGGCGCAGTTTTGCGTCGAGACGCGCGAGCGCGCTCGCGCGCTGGTGGATCGTGTCGGCACGCTGCTCGACGAGAAGCGCACGCGCCGGATATCCGACGAGCGTGCGAAGCCCCTCGCCCGATACCGGGCGGAAGAACTCGAGCACATGCAACTCAATTTCTACGGCTTCGACCCGAGCTATCACGTCGCGCGCTATCACTTCGTGCACCGGGTCCCGCACGCCTGGACGCCGCTTCATCTCGCTCGTCACCGACGCGGGGCGTGGCGCCGGCAGAGCGAGCTCACCGGCGCGGGCACGCGATAGCGGAGAACCTCGTGGAGACGCTTCCGAACAGCTGGCCGGCCCTGGTGCTCCTGGCACTCGTGCTCGGCATGAAGCACGGCATGGATGCCGATCATCTGGCGACGATCGACGGTCTTACCCGCTTCAATGCGGCGCGGCCACGGCTCGCCCGCTGGTGCGGCACGTTCTTTTCGCTCGGGCACGGCGCGGTCGTGATCGGCGTTGCGCTGGGGGTCGGTGCGGCGGCGCGGACCTGGGTGTTACCGCATTGGCTCGAGGCAGTCGGCACGTGGATTTCGATCGGGTTCCTGACCGCACTCGGTTTTGCAAACCTGCACGCCGTGCTGGCTGCGAAACCGGACGAGATGGTGCGCCCGCGCGGGTTCAAGTCCGGCGTGTTCGGCCGCCTTCAGCGCGCTCGGCATCCGTTCGCGATGGCACTGGTCGGTGCGCTGTTCGCGATCTCATTCGACACCGTCAGCCAGGCGGGGCTCATTGCCGTGACGGCGACGCATTTCGGTGGATTCGGCCATGCCATCGGGCTCGGCCTCCTGTTCACGCTCGGCATGCTTTTGGTGGACGGGCTGAACGGCATGTGGCTCGCGAGGCTCTTGCGGCGTGCCGACGAGCGGGCGCGCAGCGTCTCCCGCGCGATGGGTCTCACGATCGTGACCCTGTCGCTAGGGCTCGCCGGGTGGAGCGCGATCCGACAGTTTTCTCCGCGCCTCGAAGCCTGGGGCGACGGCAAGGAGCTCATCTTCGGAGTGGGAATGATCGCCTCCACGCTAGCGTGCTACTTCGCGGCGCTGGCTATCCGCCGGTTGGTGGATGGCTTCGCTGGCAGTCCGGCGGATGGCGCCTTGGCGGCGCCTGTGATGACCGGTTCTCGCGGAGAAGGCGGAAATGCCGTTTGACATGCGTCAAGCCGGCCCACCGCTGCGCGTCATATCTTTTCCTAGATAAGCGCGGAGCGCGACGCGCGACGGCAAGAGGGGGAAGCGGATGGCATACAAGACGGACCGGGTTCTCGTGCTCGGCATCGGCAACACCCTGCTGAGCGACGAGGGAGCCGGGGTCCACGCCGTCCGCCAATTGCAGGCCGGCGCCGCCGATCGCTCCGGCATCGACTACATGGACGGCGGCACACTGTCGTTCACGCTCGCCGGACCGATCGAGGAAAGCGATGCCGTCGTGGTCATCGATGCCGCCGATTTCGGCGCGGAAGCGGGCGCAGTGCGGGTGTTCGAAGGAGAAGCGATGGACGACTTCCTCGGTTCGGCACGCAAGCGCAGCGTGCACGAGGTGGGGCTTCAAGATTTGATGGCCGTCGCGGCATTGGCCGGGCGTCTGCCGGAACGCCGCGCGCTCATCGGCATCCAGCCGCACGAGCTCGGATGGGGCGATGCACTCAGCCCGCGCGTCGCCGAGGGCATCTCGCAGGCGTGCACGCAAACCCTGGAGATCATCGCGAGGTGGAACGCATGAGCGGCCTCAAGGACATTGCGGTCACGGTGATCGGAGCGTCAGCGGACCAGCCAGGAAGCGATCCATCCGGCAACGCGTCAGCAATCCTGCACGAGATCGCGGACCTGCTCGAGCGGCTGGCGTCCGACGGCAGCCAGGGAATGATCGACCTGCGCGCCATGCCGCTCACATCGGGCGATCGGGCCCAGCTCGAGGAGGTGCTCGCCGCCGGCGCGGTCCGGGTCGCGATCGATGCCGCGGGACCCACCGAGGTCGTCGAGACGGTCTATCCCGGTGTGTGGTGGACCCGGCACCACAACGAATCGGGCGAGACCGTCGCCGAATTCATCGAGGTCACCGTCTGTCCGGAAATCCTCAAGAGCCACATCGAAGACGTTCGCGAAGGCGGCGCCCAGCTGCGCCGGGTGCTCGTGCCAGACGCGAGCGATGCCAACGAAAGCGACGATTAGCAACGCCAACCCGCGAGAGGGGGAACCATGCCCGATTCGATGAAACCACGTGATGCAGGGGACGCGCACGAAGCCACCCTCGGCGAGCGTCTGGCGGCGCGCGGCGTGAGCCGGCGCGCGTTCCTCAAGTTCGCCTCCGCGCTGGCCTCGATGATGGCTTTGCCGCCGTCGATGGGGCTGGTGATGGCGCAGGCGATGGCGCAGGCCAAACGGCCCTCCGTGCTGTGGTTTCCGTTCCAGGAGTGCACGGGCTGCACCGAGTCGATCACCCGGTCACACACGCCGACGATCGAGGGAATGATCTTCGACATGATCTCGCTCGACTACCACGAGACGCTGATGGCGGCGGCCGGCCATCAGTCCGAGGCGGCACGCGAACAGGCGATGAAGGACAACGCGGGCAAGTACCTGCTGCTCGTGGACGGATCGGTGGCAACCGGGCTCGACGGCGCCTACTCCACCATCGGCGGGCAAACCAACCTTTCCTGGCTCACCGAGGCGGCAAAGGGCGCTGCGGCGATCATCGCGGTTGGCACGTGCGCGTCGTTCGGCGGGATCCCGAAGGCGAACCCGAATCCGACCGGCGCGCGTGCGGTGTCGGACGTCATCAAGGACAAACCGATCGTGAACATTCCCGGCTGCCCGCCGATTCCCGTCGTGCTCACGGGCGTGCTCGCACACTTCCTCACCTTCGGTTCGTTGCCCGAGCTCGATGCGCTCGGCCGCCCCAAGGCCTTCTTCGGCGACACTATCCACGATCGCTGCTATCGCCGGCCGTTCTACGATCAGGGGCTCTTCGCCAAGACATTCGACGACGAGGGCGCGCGCAACGGCTGGTGCCTGTACGAGCTCGGCTGCAAGGGGCCGGTCACGTACAACGCCTGCGCGACGGTGAAATGGAACGCCGGCACGAGCTTTCCGATCCAGTCGGGCCATGGCTGCCTCGGCTGCTCCGAGCCCGACTTCTGGGACAAGGGCAGCTTCTACAAGGCGCTCCCGGTGGGGCAGTGGGGCAGCGCGGCGACGCTAGGCGGCGCCGCTGCGGTGGGCGTCGCCGTCGGCGCGGCAGCCGCGTACGCCGCCCGCCGTCGTCAGGACAAGATCGCGAAAGGGGACTGACATGGATCTACTTACGTTCGCGCGCGGGCCGGGGCTCCAATGGGCGGTCACCATTTTCGTGATCGGCGTGCTGTGGAAGCTCGTCGGCGTGATCTTGCTGCGTGCCAAGCCCGATCTCTCCGAGCCGCGCAATCCCTCCACATGGAAGGGGTTGCGGCTCATCATCACCCGTTCGTGGCCGCGCAAGGAGTTTCTGCGCAGCACCGCGTTCACTGAAGTGCTGGGCTACACGTTTCACATCGGGTTCCTCGTCGCGCTCCTGTTCTACCTGCCGCATATCCTGTTCTTCGAGGACGTGTTCAAGGGCGTGCTCGGGGTCAATTTTCAGCAGGTGTTCGGGGTGCAGTGGCCGTACTTCTCCGGCGGAGTCATCAACTTCTTCGGCGCCGTGACGGTGGCGGCGCTGATCGCGGTGCTGATTCATCGCATCGTGAGTCCCGTCAAGCGGCTGATCTCGAACTTCGACGACTACTTCAGCTGGTTTGTCACGATCGCGCCGGTCGTGACGGGCATGCTCGCTTACGGCCACGTCGGCGCGCCCTATCAGACACTGATCGCCGTGCATCTGCTCTCGATGGAGCTGCTGCTCGTCTGGTTCCCGTTCGGCAAGCTGATGCATGCGTTCACCGTCTTTCTTTCCCGGGGGACCGAGGGGATGCAGTTCGAGCGCAAAGGAGCCTCGCTATGAGCGCTGCAGACGTCAACCAGGAGCACCCGCTCGAGCTCGAGTCGCCGCGCGTGTCGGTGAAGAAGCCTGCGGCGCGCTACGACAAGCAGGGCGACGTGCCGGACGCGGAGCGCGTCAAGCGCGCAATGCAGAACTTCGTGAAGGACTTCGGCCGCACCGCCGCGATCTACATGGAGTCGTGCATCCACTGCGGCATGTGCGCCGACGCCTGCCATTTCTACGTCACGACCGAGAATCCGAAGTACACGCCGATCTGGAAGCTCGAGCCGTTCAAGCAAGCCTACAAGCGCGAGTACGGGCCGTTCGCATGGCTGTACCGCACCTTGAATCTCAAGGGGAAGATCACGGTGGAGCGCCTGGAGGAGTGGCAGGAGCTCATCTACGACTCCTGCACGGTATGTGGACGCTGCTCGCTCATGTGCCCGATGGGCATCGACATCGCAAGCCTCGTCTCGCTCGCCCGGCATGGCATGGCGAAGTCTGGGCTGGTGCCGCACGAGCTCTGGGCCGTCGCCGAGCGTGCCGAGAAGGAAGGCAGCCCGCTTGGCGCGACGCCCAAGGTCTTCAAGGACCGCATCGAGTGGCTCGCCGACGACCACGAGGTGGAGATTCCGGTCGACAAGGAGAAGGCCGACGTGATGTGCACCATGTCGTCGATCGAGATCATGAAGTACCCGGACTCGATCGTGGCGACTGCGCGGATCATGAATCATCTCGGAGTCGACTGGACGTTCCGGCTCGATGGGTACGAGGCGACCAACTTCGGACTGCTCTCGGGCAACGCCGAATGGCAGAAAGACATGAGCCTGAAGCTCATCAATGCGGCGATCGCGTGCGGCGCAAAGACACTGGTCCTACCGGAGTGCGGGCACGCGTATGGGGCGCTGCGCTGGTCGGGCGCGAACATGTACGGAAAACCGCTGCCGTTCCGGGTCATGCACATCGCCGAATTCCTGGCTGAGAACACCAAGAGCGGCAAGCTGAAGCTCAAGAAGCTCGGCAAGTCGGTGACCTTCCACGATCCCTGCCAGATCGCCCGTCGCGGGGGCGCGATCGAGGCGCCGCGCGACGTGCTTGCGGCGCTCGGGGTCGAGCTCCGCGAGATGGAGCCGGGGAAGGGGCTCAACTGGTGCTGCGGAGGTGGCGGCGGCGTCGTGACCATCCACCGCGCCGATCCGATCCGCTACAAGGTGTTCCAGCTCAAGATGAACCAGATCGAGGAGACCGGCGCCGAGCTGCCGGTCACGAGCTGCGCGAATTGCCGCCAGACCTTCGATGACGGGCAGGCCCACTTCAAGTGGGACAAGAAGATGAACAGCCTGCTCGAGATGGTCGCGGACAACCTTGAAGGGAAAGCCGCATGAGTGCCCAAGCCCAACGCATCGTCGTCGACCCGGTCACCCGCATCGAGGGCCATCTGCGCATCGAAGCCGACACAGATCCGGGCGGAACCATCACGCGCGCCTCGTCTTCCGGGACGATGGTTCGCGGCATCGAGATCATCCTGCGAGGGCGCGATCCACGCGATGCCTGGGCGTTCGCGCAGCGCATCTGCGGCGTGTGCACGCTCGTGCACGGCATCGCGTCGGTGCGTGCTGTCGAGAACGCGCTCAAGTACGAGATCCCCCCCAACGCGCAGCTGATTCGCAACCTGATGATCGCCGCACAGTACGTGCACGATCACGTCATGCATTTCTATCACCTGCACGCGCTCGACTGGGTGGATGTGGTGGCGGCGCTCAAGGCCGATCCGAAGGCGACGTCGGAGCTCGCGCAGAGCATCTCCAAGTACGCCAAATCGTCGCCGGGGTATTTCTCGGATGTACAGCAGCGAGTGAAGAAATTCGTCGAGGGCGGGCAGCTCGGCATCTTCGCGAACGGCTACTGGGGACATCCGGCGTACAAGTTGCCGCCCGAAGCGAACCTCATGGCCGTCGCGCATTACCTCGAGGCACTCGCATGGCAGCGCGATGTGGTGCAGATCCACACGATATTCGGCGGCAAGAATCCGCATCCGAACTTCCTGGTCGGCGGCGCACCGTCGGCAATCAGCACCCAGGTGCAGCACGGCGGCGCCGCGTCCGGATTCCGCGGCGGCGAGTCGGGCACTGCGCTGAACGTCGTGGGACTGCAACGGATACAGAACATCATCAACTCGATGCAGAACTTCGTCGACCAGGTCTACGTCCCGGACACGCTGGCGATCGCGGGCTTCTACAAGGATTGGGGCGCGATCGGGGAGGGGCTCGGCAACTTCCTCACGTACGGCGACTTTCCGGACAAGAGCATGTTCGATATCAAGAGCTTCAAGATTCCGCGCGGCGTCATCCTGAACCGGGACCTCTCCAAGGTGCACGAGGTCGATCTCGATGCGGAAGATCAGATTCAGGAGTTCGTCGCCCACTCCTGGTACGACTACTCCGGCGGAAAGGAAATGGGGCTCCACCCCTACGCGGGCGAGACCACGCTCAACTACACGGGGCCCAAGCCGCCGTACGAGCACCTCGACGTCGAGCAGTCCTACTCGTGGCTCAAGTCGCCGCGCTGGAAGGGTAATGCGGTGGAGGTCGGTCCGCTCGCCAGGATGCTGATGCTGGTCGCGACAGGCAACCCGGAGGCAAAGGGCTTGGTCGACATGACGCTCAAGCACCTCGACGTTCCGGTTCAGGCGCTCTTCTCCACGCTCGGTCGGACCGCGGCTCGCACGCTAGAGACGAAGCTGATCGCAGACTGGATGCAGGGCTGGTACAACCAGCTCGTCGCCAACATCAAGGCGGGCGACGTACGCACGTTCAACGAGACGCTCTGGGACCCGACCACGTGGCCGAAGGAAGCGAAGGGAGCGGGTTTCACGGAGGCGCCGCGCGGCGGTCTTGCGCACTGGATCGTCATCCGCGACGGCAAGATCGCGAACTATCAGGCGGTCGTGCCTTCGACCTGGAATGCCGGACCGCGCGACCCGAAAGGCCAGGACGGGGCTTACGAGGCGGCGCTCAAGGGGACGCGGCTCGCCGAAGTCACGCAGCCGCTCGAGATCCTGCGCACGATCCACAGCTTCGATCCCTGCATCGCCTGCGCCGTGCACGTCGCGGGCCCGAACGGCGAGGACCTCGTACAGGTCAAGGTCAACTGATCCCTTCTCCCGCCTGTTTCGAGTGGGGCGAGCCAGCCCGTGTCGGGCTTACGGTGCCGCAGGGCGCGTCCTCGAGGGCGTTTGCGGCCTCAGGGGCCGGACGGGCATGGTTTCGCTGACCCGTCGAAACCTAACCACCCGGTCCGCTTCGCAGCCACCCCTCCTTGAAAAGGAGGGGAGAGAACATTGCGCAGGGCATTGCCGCTGACACGCTATCGAGAGTCGCCGGCCTGCTAGGATTCGCGCATGGACCGCACCGAGCGCTTCTACAAGATCCACCAGCTCATCACCCGGAAGGGAACCGTTCCGGTCCAGGATTTCCTCAGCGCGCTCGACGTCTCGCTGGCCACGTTCAAGCGCGATCTGGAGTACCTGCGCGACCGGTTGCATGCGCCGATCGAATGGGACCGGGAGCGTCGCGGTTACCGTTACGTCGCGGCGCTGCCGGACGCGCCGCGCTACGAGCTCCCGGGACTCTGGTTCAACGCCTCGGAGATCCGCGCGCTCCTCACGATGCAGCACCTGCTCGTCGGTTTGCAGCCCGGTCTCCTCGAGCCGCACGTGAAGCCGCTGCTTGCACGGCTGCGTACGCTGCTCGGTTCGGGCGAGCATTCCGCGGACGAGATCGAGCGGCGCATCCGGATCCTTCATCTCGGCGCGCGCGCCGTGCAGTTGCCGCACTTCGAGAGTGCGGCGAGCGGGGTGCTCGGTCGTAAGCGGCTCGACATCGTGTACCGCGGCCGTGGATCCGATCAAACCACGTCGCGCGAGATCTCGCCGCAGCGACTCGTCCATTACCGCGAGAACTGGTACGTGGATGCCTGGTGTCATCTGCGCAACGATCTACGCAGCTTCTCGCTGGATGCGATCCAGCGCGCGCGCCTACTCGACAAGGCCGCGAAGACCGTCCCGGACAGCGAGCTGGACGAAATCCTTGCCAGCGGATACGGCATCTTCTCGGGCCGCGCGACCGCGTGGGCGAAGCTGCGCTTCACGCCCGAGCGCGCCCGCTGGGTCGGCGCCGAGCAATGGCATCCGCAGCAGAAGGGGCAATTCGAGAAGAACGGGAGCTACGTGCTCGAGCTCCCTTACGCGGATCCGCGGGAGCTCGTCATGGATATCCTGCGGCATGGTCCGGAAGTCGAGGTGCTCGAGCCGGCGGAGCTGCGCCGGGCGGTACAGGGCCAGCTCGAGGCGGCCGCCGCACGCTATAAGAAGTGAGCCAGCCGCACGGCCGGCGATGCGCGAGGTGGCTCATCGGCTGAGCCAGCGGCCTGTCGAGAATGGGCGCTCCCGAAACCAGCCGGAGCGTCCCCAATGGTCCAACCCGAGCTCTCCGAATTTTTCGACGTCAGTGCGCTCATCCCGATGGCGGTGTTCTTCCTCTGGTGGGTGCTGGGAGACTGACTCCCTTCGCCTTGCGGCTGTATACGCCGCCGTGCGCCTGCGACAATAGGGGCGCATGCTGAGCGTCATTCAATCGAATCGCGCCGAAATTCTGGCCGACCGGCTTGCCGAGCTGCTGCGCGGAGATCCGCTGCCGCCCCTCGTGCCGGAGACAATCGTCGTTCAATCCGAAGGCGTGGGGCGATGGCTGAAGCTCACGCTCGCCGATCGGCTCGGCGTTGCGGCAGGCTTGCGCTTCCCGTTTCCGGCGAGCTACGTGTGGGAACTCGTTGCGCAACTCGTTCCCGATGTGCCGCGCGAATCGCCGCTCGCGCCCGAGGTGCTCAAGTGGCGCGTTGCTGCGGCGCTGGCGCGCATCGTTGAGCAGCCGCAGTTCTCGACGATCGAACGTTACCTCGCGGACAGCGATGTCCTGAAGGCATACCAGCTCGCCGAGCGGCTGGCGGGAGTGTTCGACCGCTACCTCGTCTACAGGCCTGACTGGATCGCCGCATGGAGCGCCGCGCGAAGCGAGCATCTCGGCGCCAACGAGGCATGGCAGGCCGCACTGTGGCGCGAAATCGCGACCGAGCTTCCCGAGGCGGCGCAGACCGATCCGCGCGAGCGGTTCCTGAACGCCATCCGGGAGAGTGCCGCGGCGCGCGCCGCCCTGCCGCGCCGCATACATCTGTTTGCCATCGAGGCGTTGCCGCCTCCGCATCTCGAGTTCTTCCGCGAGATCGCGCAGCATCGCGAGGTGCGATTGTGGATCGTGAATCCATGTCGCGAGTACTGGCCGCTCATCGAGGATCCAAGGCGCGTCGCGCGCGCGCGCGCGGAGGTCGGCCCGGACGCCTCGCATCGCGAGACGGGTAACCGTCTGCTCGCGTCGCTTGGCCGTCATGGTCGCGCGCTCATCAACGCCGTGGTCGAGGACCCCGGCGGCGCAGAGGGCGAGTACTGGGACCCGGCCGAAAGCGCCGGCACGCTGCTGGTGGCGATCCAGTCCGACATCCTCGCGTTGCGCGAACGCGGCGACGAGGGTGCGCCGCTCCTCGAACTGAACCCTTCGGATCATTCGCTCGCCGTGCACGTGTGCCACAGCGCGATGCGCGAGATCGAAGTGCTGCACGACCAGCTGCTCGATCGTCTCGCAGGGGATGCGTCTTTGCGGCCGGCGGATATCCTGGTACTGGTCGCCGACATCGGTGCATACGCGCCATTCATCGACGCGGTGTTCGGAACCGCGCCGAAAGGGCGCCACATTCCCTACGCGATCGCGGACCGCCCTCGATCGGCGGAAGCCGCGACGCCACGCGCCTTTCGTGCATTGCTCGCATTGCCCGACGGCAGGCTGGAGGCCGAGGAGGTGCTCGCACTGCTCGAACACCCCGCCGTGGCGCGTCGATTTGGCATCGGTGGAGGAGATCTTCCGGTGCTTCGCACATGGGTGCGTCAGGCGGGCATTCGCTGGGGGCGCGATGAGGCGACGCGCGTGCGGCTCGGACTGCCGCCCGTGCGGGCGCATAGTTGGCGCGCTGGGCTAGAGCGACTCTTTCTCGGCTACGCCATGGCGGGTGACGGGGCGCAACTCTTTGCCGGAACGCTTCCGGTCGGCGGCGTGGAGGGCGGCGACGCGCTGCTGGCGGCGCGACTCACCCGGTTTGCGGAACGGGTGTTTGCCCTGGATGAGACCCTGCGCGCGGAGCGCACCGTGGATGCGTGGCGCGATGTGCTGGCGGAAACTCTGGAAGATTTCATTGCGCCGGACGAGGATGAAGCGTCCGAAACGATCGAGATCCGCACGGCGGCCGAGCGCATGGCCCGCGATGCTGCAGACGCCGGTTTCGATGGCGCTGTACCACTCGCGGTGATTCGCGCGCACCTTGACGGTGCGCTCGGTGTTGCTCCCCGGACGAATGCGTTCCTGGCGGGCGGCGTGACGTTTGCGGCGCTGGGTCCCTCGCGGCCCATCCCCGCTCGGATCGTGTGTCTGGTCGGCTTGAACGACGGGGCCTTTCCCCGCGACGAGCACCCGCCGATCTTCGATCTCGCCGCCCGCTTCATGCGGACCGGCGACCGGCGGCGTCGGGACGAGGATCGCTATGCCTTCCTGCAGGCGATCCTGGCGGCGCGTGAAGCGCTATGCGTGAGCTACACGGGGCGAAGCGTGCGCGACAACAAGTTGATTCCGCCGTCGCCGCTCGTGACCGAGCTTCTCGAGGTCGCCCAGCGAGCCTTTGTGCCCGAACGGCGTGAAGACGCGATGCGCGCCATCGCGATCGCGCACCCGCTGCAGCCGTTCAGCCGGCGTTACGGTGGCGACGATCCGAGACTCTTCACCTATGCAGCAGAGTACGCGCGACGTGAGCCGCCGCCCGCGCCGCCGCGTTTCGCCGGGCGTACCCTGCCCGAAGCGGAATCGCCCGCTGCGATCCTCACCATGGAGGTGCTCGGGCGCTTCCTTGCGAACCCCGCCAGGCATTTCTTCGAGCGGCGCCTCGGCCTGAGGCTCGACGCGGCCGAAGGTCCGCTGGAGGGCACCGAGCCGTTCTCGCTCGTCCAACTCGCGGGATGGGAGGCCGACCAGCGAGCGTTCTCCCTGCGCCGGGCGGGACACGATGCCGACGAGGTTCACAGCGTTCTGCGCGCAGCGGGCATGCTGCCGGACGGCGCGGCAGGCGACGCCGCTCTCGCGCGGCGGCTGGCGGACATCGAACCCATCGTCGACGCGCTCGGGCAGGCGACGTTCACCGCTCCGGTCGAGGCGGTCCTAGAGATTCCCGGCACCATGCCTGCGATGCGGTTTGCCGTCACGCTCCACGATCTGACGCCGGATGGCCAAATCGCCTGGCGCATCGGGACGCTGCGCGCGGCGGATCGCCTGCGCGCCTGGGTTGCACACCTCGCATTGGCCGCGCTCGCCCCCGCGGGCGTGGCGCTGCGAACCCGGCTTCTGACGCGCACGGAGACGATCCTCTTCGGTGCGCCCGAGCATCCGATGGCGCAGCTGACCGCACTGGTCGAGCTCTATGTGCGAGGCGGGACCGGTCCGTTGCCGTTCTTTCCCGAGACGGCGCTTGCGTTCGCGACGGGGCTCGCGAAAGGCGAAGAGGCGGCATGGCGCGCCGCCGAGGAAAGGTGGATCAAGGAGCGCGACAGCAACGCCTATTTCTCCCTTGCCTTCCGTGACGTCGATCCGCTCGACGACCGCTTTGCCGAACACGCACGCGCGATATACACGCCAATGCTCGCCGCGGAGAACCGCGATGCCTGAAGCGGCGGGCCCACCGCTCGACTTCGCGCGCGCACCCCTTGGCGGCCCCGTGCTCGTTGAAGCAAGCGCGGGGACCGGCAAGACCTGGACGATCGCGGCGCTCGTTTTGAGGCTACTGCTCGAGGAGCAGCCCGCAGGCGGGCGATGCCGGATCGAGGACATTCTCGTCGTGACGTACACGAATGCGGCAACGGCGGAACTGCGTGATCGCATTCTTGCCCTCCTGCTTGCGGCGCGGGAGGGGTTCGAAACGGGTCACGCAGACGATGTGCGGGTGCGGCACGCGCTCGAGACTACGGCGGGACGCCGCGTCGAAGCGCGCAACGAGCTCGATCTCGCCGTCGCGAGCTTCGACCTCGCGCCCGTCTACACGATCCACGGATTTTGCCAGCGCGCGCTCGCGGACCACGCCTTCGAAAGCGGGCGAAAGTTCGATACCGAGATCCTCGCCGACGAGACGACGCTGCGTGAATCGGCGGCCCAGGACTTCTGGCGCCGGGAAATGGCGAGCGTCGGTCCGGAGCGCGCGGCGACGCTCCTTCGCGAGCTGAAGGGTCCGGAGGGGCTGCTCGCCAGGGCGAGGTCGGCGCTCGATCGGCCGTACGCCCGCGTGATCGATGGCGCGCACGCACCGGATGTCGTGTCGATTTTTGCGCGCGTGCGCGCGGCATTCGCGCGCACGCGTACGCAATGGGACATAGCGCGCGGCGAGATCGTCTCTTTGGTGACGAATGCGAGACTGCGCGGCAACAGTTATCCGCCCGGGGAATTGGCCGAATGGTGGGCCGACTGCGATCGCTACTTTGCAGGGGAGCTGGTCGATGCTCCGCCCGACAAGCTGGGGAAGCTCACCCCGGATGCGCTGGCGAACGGCAAGACCAAGGCAGGATCGGTCCCCGAGCATCCGTTCTTCTCGGAGGTCGAAGAGCTGGTCGCCTCGCTCGACGAACTGGCCGCCGCGAACAGCGCGGCGAACGCGAATCTGCTCGTGCGGTTTCTCGCGTACTGTCGCGAAGAAGTCACGCGGCGCAAGCGCGAACGTGCGCTGCAATCCTACGACGACCTCCTCGTCGGCATGCGCGATGCGCTGCGCGGGGAAGCGGGGGAAGAGCTGGCGCAGGCGCTGCGCACGCGCTACAGAGCTGCGCTGATCGATGAGTTCCAGGACACGGATCCGATCCAGGCTGAGGTGCTGCAGCGGATCTGGGGAAAGTCGGGTCAACCGCTGTACTTCGTTGGCGATCCGAAACAGGCGATCTACGGCTTTCGCGGCGCCGACGTATTCGCCTATCTCGCCCTCCAGGCGCGCGCGCGAGAGCGCTATACGCTGGCCGAGAACCAGCGCTCGGACCCGCCGCTGCTCAATGCGGTGGCTGCGTTGTTCGACGGCGCCAACCCCTTCCTGATCCCCGAGATCAGGTTCCTGCCGGTTGCACCCTCCGATCGGTCGCGGGCGCGATTGGCGATCGAGGACGCGCGGAAGCCCTTCACCGTGTGGCAAGTCACGCAGGAAGCGGGGGAAAAGAAGGACGCGATCCGCAGACGAATCGCGGATGCCGTCGCGTCCGACATCGCGGAGCTCCACGCACTCGCGCGCGCGGGGCTCGCGAGGCTGGAAGACGGGCGCGAGGCGAGGCCGCTGGCGATGAGCGATATCGCCGTGCTCGTGAGCACGCATTCCGACGGCGACGTCGTACGCGAGTCGCTGGCGCGCGCGGGCTTCGCCAGCGTGACCTATGGCGCCGACAGCGTGTACCAATCGCACGAGGCGGAGGATCTCGAACGGATTCTGCGGGCCGTCGCGGAGCCCGGGCGCGAGGCGCTGCTCCGCGCAGCGCTTGCCGCCGAGCCCTTCGGGATGGATGTGGCCGAACTGGCGGCGCTCGCTACGGACGGGGCGGAGTGGGAGGGATGGGTGGCGCGCTTTCGTGAGTACCACGACCTCGCGCGATCCGAGGGATTCGTGCGGATGTGGCGCGAGCTGGCGCTCAGGGAAGGGATTGCCGCACGGTTGCTCGCGCACGCCGACGGCGAGCGCCGCATGACGAACATGTCCCATCTCGTCGAGCTCCTGCACGGTCGCGCCGAGAGCGAGGGGTTGGACCTTGCGCAGCTCGCGCGCGTGCTGGCCCATGCGCGCGCGACGCCGATCTCGGATCCCGACGCCGAGCAGCTACGACTCGAGTCGGACGAGGACCTGGTAAACATCGTGACGGTGTTTCGGGCCAAGGGCCTCGAGTACGCGGTCGTCTACTGCCCATTCCTGTGGGACGGCTACCAGCGACGCGAGCCCGCTGTCGTCTTTCATCCGCACGGGGCAGCGGGCGGTGCGGAGATCGACCTGGGGGGACCAGAGGTCGATCTCCACCGCAAGATCGCCGCGTCCGAAGAGCTTGCGGGAGATCTGCGGCTCGCCTATGTCGCGCTCACGCGGGCCCGACATCGATGCACGATCGCGTGGGGCGCGCTGAAGGACGCCGAGACTTCCGCGCTGGCGTGGCTGCTTCATGCGCCCGACTTGCCGGGCAAGGATCCGGTCGGTGAGTTGAAACGTGCCTTCAAGCCCATCGACGATGATGCAATCGCCGCGCGTCTCGGACGACTCGCCGCCGATGCGAAAGGTGCGCTTGCGGTGATGCAGCTGCCTGCCGCGGCTTACAGGCCGGATGCGCCTGGTGCGACGCCACCGGTTGCGCTCGTGGCGCGCACGTTCAAAGCGAGCGTCGCGCCGGCCTGGCGGATATCGAGCTTCAGCGGGCTGGTCGCGCGCACCGAGGACGAGGTGCCGGACTACGATTCGATTCGTGTTGCCGCCAGCGCGCCCCGCCGGGCCGGAGGCACGGACGCGTTCGGCTTGCCACGCGGTGTTCGTCTCGGAACGGCCATGCACAAGGTTCTGGAAGCGCTCGACTTCGCGCACGCGGACGATCGGCGCATCGACGTACTCGTGCGCCGCGAGCTGACGCAAGCTGGCATCGAGGAATCCTGGGCGCACGCGGCAAACCGCGTCGTAGCCGACGCGCTTGCCACCCGGCTCGATAAAGGTGGCTTCGCGCTGCGCGACCTCACGCGCGCAGATCGGGTCGACGAGCTCGAATTCACCTATCCCGTGCGGGGCGCACCCGCAAGCGACCTGGCCGCGGCTCTCGCGCCCATGCGCGCGTTCGGATCGCGCATTCCCGAGACGATCGGATCGCTCGTGCTGGCCCCTGCGCGCGGCTTCATGCGTGGGTTCATCGATCTGGTCTTCGCGCGGAACGGGCGTTATTTCATCGCCGACTACAAGTCGAACTGGCTCGGTGACGCGATCGAGGACTACGCGCCGGACCGGCTGGCGGCGGCGATGGCCGATGCTTTCTACGATCTTCAGTATCTCGTTTACACGGTTGCGCTGCACCGACTGCTCGCGACTCGCCTCACGGACTACGACTACGAGCGTCATTTCGGTGGGGTCTACTATCTCTTTCTACGCGGGATGCGCCCGGCCCACGGGGCGTCTTTCGGGGTGTATTTCGCCCGCCCGGCCGCCTCGCTCGTCGGGGCGCTCGATGCATGCCTCGCGCCGGACGAGCCGTTGCTCGGAGGAGGGTGCGCGTGAAGCGCGAGACCGTGCCGCTGCTCCCGGCCGAGTTCGCAAGAGTCGTCGGCGGTCTCGTGCCGAACGCCGGGGATGTAGCGCGGCTGGCGGCGGCGCTGGCGGCGGATGCCACCGCGGCGGGTCACGTCTGCGTCGATCTCGCGGCGGTTGCCGGGACAAAGGTGCTCGACGGCGCGGTGGAAGTCCCTTCGCTCAACGCGCTGCAGAGCGAACTGGAGAGTAGTCCGCTGGTTGCGAAACCGGGTGGATTCGCGCCGCTGGTCCTCGATGGTCACCGCCTCTATCTGCATCGCTACTGGCACTACGAAACCGCGCTCGCCCGGGCACTGCTGGAGCGGGGCGCGGAGGGAGACGACAATGTCGACGAGCCAGCACTGAAGCGAGTGCTCGATCGGTTCTTTCCGGACGAAGACGTCACGCCGGATATGCAGAAGGTCGCCGCTGCGGTCGCCGGTGTGAGGCGCCTCGCCGTGTTGTGTGGCGGACCGGGGACCGGAAAGACCGCAACGGTTGCGCGCGTCCTGGCGGTGTTGAGCGCGCTCGCGGGCGACGCGCGCCTTGCAATCGGCCTGGCCGCACCCACGGGCAAAGCTGCTGCGCGCCTCCAGGCTGCGCTGGCTGCGCAACCGGAGGCGGCGTCGATCGCGGGTCAGGCCGTCACATTGCATCGGCTGCTGGGGCTTGCGGCAGGGGGCACTCCTCGGTATCACGCCGTCAATCCGCTCCCGCTCGATGTACTGGTCGTCGACGAGGCGTCGATGATCGATCTCGCGCTGGCCGCCAAGCTCGTGGACGCGCTTCCTCCGCACGCAAAGCTCATCCTCCTGGGTGACCCCGATCAGCTTGCGTCCGTCGAGGCTGGTGCAGTGCTCGCAAGCATTGCCGGCGCAGCCGGGGCTTTTTCGCCGGCGATGGGCGCGCGACTGACCCGTCTGACCGGCCAGGCCGTTCCGACGGGGGAGCCCGCATCCCCGCTGTCCGACTCGATCGTGCTGCTCGAACGGAACTACCGCTTTCCCGCGTCGAGCGGCATCGGCCGCCTCGCGCGCGCGGTGCGTGCGGGGGACGCCGACGAGGCCGTCGCGGCGCTGGACGCCGGTGATGAAGTGACGTGGCAGAGCGCGGAGGCCGAGGCGCTCGGCGATGCGGTGTTCGCGGGATACGCGCCATACTTCGAGGCGGTTCGCGCAGACGCAAGTGCCGAGCGCTGTTTCGCCGAGCTCGCACGCTTTCGCGTGCTCGCGGCGGTGCGCGACGGCTCGTTCGGGGTGCACGCACTGAATCGTGTGGTCGAACGACGGCTTGCGGCGCGCGACCCGGCGGTCCTTCATCAACGCTGGTATCCGGGGCGCGCGGTGATGGTCACACGCAACGACTACGCCTTGCGTCTCGCAAACGGCGATGTCGGGGTCGTTATCCGGGATTCTGCGGCGCCGGGCGGGACGTCGGTCGCGTTCGAGGCGCCGGACGGCGAGATTCGACGTTTCTCGCCGGCACGCATGCCCGAGTGCGAGACGGTCTACGCGATGACCGTGCACAAGAGCCAGGGATCGGAATTCGACGCGGTCATCCTCGTGCTACCGCCGGAGCCGGCGCCGGTCCTCTCGCGCGAGCTCGTCTATACGGGGATCACGCGTGCACGCCGGCGGGTGGCCGTGCTCGCGCCGCGGGAGGTGCTGAAGACCGCCATCGGTCTACGTGTGAAACGGGACTCCGCCCTGGGCGAACGGATCCGGTGTCCCCAGCCGGGCGCGACTCTGGCACTATAAGCGCGCGCAACCGCGCCCGCGCAGGGAGTGACTCATGGACGTGAAGGCGATACAGGCAAGACTGGCCGCACATGCCGTCGAGCGTAACTGGGACCCGTTCTTCAGCCCGCGCAGTCTCTCGATGGCCGTAGCCGGCGAAGCGGGAGCGCTTCTTGCGAAGATGCAGTGGCTCTCGGAGGACCAGGCACGTCGAGTCGGCAAGACCCAGGAGCGGGAGGCGGTGGCCGACTCGATCGCAGATATCGTTCTCTACGCGCTGCGTCTCGCGGAGACGGTCGATGTCGATCTCGAGGAAGCGGTCCTCTCGCGGGCGGCCCGAAAATACCCGGTATCTGCGCGGCGTTTCGAAGGTGTGGAAGAACGGGACTCGCTTGCCGCCGCACCCGCACCGAGGGAAGCCTCGCAATCGGGATTCGGCGCGTCGTCTCGGGCGGAGCCCGCGCCACGTCAGACAGAATCGGACGCGGGCCGCACCTTGTCGCGCGCGGCGCCTGCGAGGGATGAGCTGGAAAGGCCAGCGCGGTCCGCACCGGCACGCCCACAACCTTCGAAGGCGGTGGAAGATGAACCGGTGGAGGAGATCCGCGTCGATCCGGTGCCGGCGGCGCGCTCGGAGCCGCCATCGCGAGGACGATCGGAACCGCCTGCGCGCGAGCACGTCGAGCCGCCGCCACGCGCAAGGGCGGAACCGCCGGCTCGCGAACGCGCCGATCCGCCCGCGCGTGAGCGGGCTGCACCGCCCGCGCGCGCCGAACCCCCTCCGCGTGGAGAGCGTTACGCGAATCTCGACACTAACGCGGTGCTCGATCTCATGAAGGGCCTCAAGAAACGCATCGACGACTCACGGAGCGACGATACGATCCTGCACGAGATCAAGGACGAAATAGACACGCTCCGGAGAAACGTGTATTCGTCCAAGTCCAAGCCGGCGTGGATTGCCGGCGGGCTGGAACGGCTCCGTGCGCTGCTCGAGGAAGCGGCGGTCCATCCCGTCGGCGACAAGATCAACTTCAAGGACTACATCGACCGGATCAGCAACTTGCTCGAGCAATGAGGGGCACAATCGGTGGCGTGACGGGCAATCGCGCA
>JAJDOG010000081.1 GCA_022340285.1 Betaproteobacteria bacterium | reverse complement strand
ATGCGGTCGTCCTTGACAAGTAGGATGCGCATGGTTTGGCTCTGTTTCGGATCGACTGGCATCGGTGCGCCCGAAGCCGCGAAGGGGAACGCCGTTCTTCACTGGGGATACGCGCGCTACAATGCATTGAGGCGAATCGTGCATCAACAAGGACGCGTACGATGCGGGTTCTGATCATCGAAGATAACCCCGACATCCTGGCCAACCTGTACGGGTTCCTGGAGCCGCTCGGCTATACCCTGGATTCCGCTCGCAACGGGTTCGCCGGGCTCTCCTGCGCTGCTGAAAATCAATATGACGTGATCGTACTTGACCTGATGCTCCCGGGTATGGACGGTCTGGACCTGTGCAAGAAGTTGCGTGTCGACCTGCATTTATCGACACCAGTGCTGATGCTGACCGCCCGCGATACCTTGCAGGACATGGTGGATGGCTTCGAACGCGGCGCCGACGACTACCTCGTGAAACCTTTTTCGCTGGTCGAGCTCGACGCTCGCCTGAAGGCTTTGGTGCGCCGTGCGCAGAGCGCTCATCTCGAAGCCGCCATGCGCGTGGGTCCCCTGCGGTTCGATCCCACGACGTTCGAGGCTGCCAGGGACAAGCGGAGATTGGAACTCACGCCAACCGGCTACAAGCTGCTGGGGGCGCTGATGCGGGCGTCGCCGCGCGTGCTCAGCAGGGAAGCGCTCGAGCGGGAAGTGTGGGGTGAGGACCCGCCCGACAGCGACGCCTTGCGCACTCACATCCATGCCCTTCGTCAAGCGCTCGACAAGCCTTTTGCGAGTCCGATGCTGAAGACCGTTCAGGGTGTTGGTTATCGTCTGGTCGATCCCGATGCGCAGTGACGGTTCTCTGCGCCGTCGCATCACGGCGGCGTATGCATTGCTCGCCTTCGTGCTCTGTGCCGTGTTTGCCACCGTGGCGGCCCTCACCATCGAAGCGCTCGAGGAGGACGTCATGGATATTCGGTTGAGCGCCGAGCTCGACCGACTTGTCACGCGCATGCGCCAGGGCCTGCCAACGGACCTGCCGGTCGGAACAGAGCTCCTTCAGGGCTTCACGATCCCCGCGGAGATTCGCAAGCTCTCTCCGGGCGTGCACGAAGTGATCGTGGGGGAGCGAGCGTTGCGTGTCCTGGTGCGGGGGGAGGGTGACGAACGCCTCGTGCTGGCGGACGATCAGAGCAAATTCGTGCAGATCGAGAACGAAGCACTCTTTGCCTTGGTGGCAGCGTTTCTCGGCTGCATGGCGCTTGCCGTGGTGCTCGGACGGATTACCGCGAGTCGGGTGATCGCGCCGCTGACGGCATTGGCCGATGCGGTGCAGCGGGATGCTGTCCGGGAGGAACCCGTATCGCACGACGCCACGGACGAGATCGGCGTCCTCGCTCGGGCTTTTGCGGCGCGGACCGCGGACCTGCGACGCTTCCTGATTCGGGAGCGCGTGTTCACGGGGGATGTGAGTCACGAGCTGCGGACTCCATTGACGGTCATTCTCGGGGCGGCGGAACTGCTGGTCGCCAGCCTGAAGGATCGTCCGGAACTCTTGAAGGCCGCCGAGCGCATCCAACGCACCACGCGCGACACTGCGGAACGGGTCACCGCGCTTTTGCTGCTCTCCCGGTCTCCCGAGGCGCTCGACGCACCACGGATCGACCTTGGGCTGCTGGTCGAGCAGGAGCTGGAGCACTGCAAGCCTCTCTTGTTGGGGAAGCGGGTGGACCTTCGTGTGGATGTATCGGGCCAGGTGTGGGCTTTCGCGCGTCCCGAGCTCGCGTCGATGGCCATCGGAAACCTGCTCCGCAACGCGTGCCAGTTCACCGAACAGGGGGAGGTATCCGTGAAATTGACGCCGGGTCTTGTCGTGGTCGAGGACACCGGAGCAGGCATACCGAAGTCGGTGCGCGACCAACTGTTCGAGCGTTTCGTGCGCGGAAGCTCGGAAGCCGTCACCGGAACGGGCCTGGGGCTCGCAATCGTGAAGCGCGTAGCGGAGCACCTCGGCTGGGACGTCCGTCTCGAAGACCGACCGGGCGGCGGCAGCCGATTCCTGCTGTCATTTCCGCCGTCTTAACAAAATCTTGATGCAATCCTAACGCGGGCCCAATGCCGAGTCCGCTACCGTGGCGGTCATTTTTTCGGCCATCCGGAGCGGGTCCTGGCATTCGTTCGATACACCTTGATCGGTGGCTTCGCCACCGGCGTGCACTACATGGTCCTGCTGTCGTTGGTCGAGGGGCTCCACGTCACCCCTTCGCTTGCGGCCGCTTCAGGCGCCGTTTGCGGTGCCCTGGTCGCCTATGCAGGCAACCGGCAATTCACCTTCCGTCATGGCCCCCGGCATCGAACGGCGCTGCCGCGCTTCTTGCTCGTCGCTGCATTGGGCGCGGCCCTGAACGGCGGAGGAGTCTGGGCAGGAACGGCGATTCTCGGATGGCATTACCTGGTCGCCCAGATTGCCGCGACGCTCGTCGTTCTCCTCATCACCTACGGCTGCAACCGAACGTGGACATTCGCATGATGCTCGACGATTCCGTATCCGCTCTGAAGCCCGACGCAGTGCCAGTCTGCGCGCTGTCCGTTGTTGTACCCGTGTACAACGAAGAGGCCGTGTTGCCGGCGCTCCATCGCCGCCTGCTGTCCGCGCTTGCCCAGGTGCCCGGCGGATATGAAGTGATCTACGTGGACGATGGCAGCAATGACGCGACCCCGCTGATCCTCAGGAAGCTGCACGTGCTCGTGCCAGCCATCGCCGTGGTGCGCTTCAGCCGCAACTTCGGAAAAGAACAAGCCATGAGCGCCGGCCTGCGCCTTGCCCGGGGGGCAGCCGTCATCGTGATCGATTCGGATCTGCAGGACCCTCCCGAGCTGATTCCGTCCATGGTGGACGCCTGGCGCGAAGGTGCGGATATCGTGAACATGCGCCGGCGCAGCCGCGGCGGGGAGACCTGGCTCAAGCGAGCGACGGCGCATGGCTTCTATCGGGTGATCAACCGGCTCAGCGAGGTGCCCATTCCCGAGGACGTCGGAGATTTCCGCCTGCTCAGTCGCCGGGCCGTGGATGCGCTGAACCAGCTGCCCGAGCGGAATCGCTTCATGAAGGGGCTGTTCGCGTGGATCGGGTTCCGCCAGGTGACGCTCGACTATCACCGCGACGCTCGGGCGGCGGGAAAGAGCAAGTGGCGCTACTGGCGGCTCTGGAACCTTGCGCTCGAAGGCATTACCGGATTCTCGACCGCGCCTCTCAAGGTCGCCACCTACGCCGGCTTCGCCAGCGCGACGGGCGCGCTGGTGTACGCAATGTATTTTCTTCTCAAAACGCTGACCGTCGGCGATCCGGTACGCGGATTTCCAACGTTGATCGTCACCTTGCTCTTCTTCTCCGGGCTGCAACTGATGGCGCTCGGTGTCGTGGGCGAGTACGTCGGCCGCCTGTTTCTGGAGAGCAAGCGCCGGCCGCTCTATCTGATCGAGGATTATCAGCCGTCGAGCGTGTCCGCGCGCCAACCGGCGCAGGCGCAAGTGATCGAGATGGGTCGATGACGAGAGATTCTCGACCGATCAGTCGCGTCCTTCTGTTCGCGCTGGCAGCGGCGCTGCTGGTTCGCCTGGCGACGCTCGGCATGTACCCGTTGATGGACACGACGGAATCGCGCTATGCCGAGATCGCCCGGAAAATGGTGGAGCTCAACGACTGGATAACGCCGTGGTTCGACTACGGCACGCCGTTCTGGGGGAAGCCACCGCTGTCGTTCTGGCTGACCGCCGCCAGCTTCAAGTTGCTCGGATTCAACGAATTCGCTGCGCGCGTGCCGCACTGGCTGGCCGGAGCGCTGGTCGTTTGGTTGGTCTGGAACCTGTCCGCACGGCGTGATCGCCGGGAAGCCTGGTACGCCTTGACGCTCCTTATCGGCTCGATGCTCTTTTTTGTGGCGGACGGGGCGGTCATGACCGACATGGCCCTCACTCTGGGCACCACGCTCGCGATGCGCGGTTTCTGGCTCGGGCTGCACGGTACCGACGAGGAGCGCGCGCGCGAGCGATGGCTGCTGTTCGTGGGCGCCGGCATCGGGCTGCTGGCCAAAGGACCGATTGCGCTTGTGCTCATCGCGCTGCCTGTCGCGGCCTGGGCCGTGACGACGCGCAACGTGGCCACGGTCTGGCGCGGACTCCCCTGGCTGCGAGGGAGCCTCGTCGTGCTGGCAATCGCGCTGCCCTGGTATGCCCTGGCCGAGTTGCGCACGCCCGGATTTCTCGAGTATTTCCTGGTCGGGGAGCACTGGCAACGATTCGTCGACCCCGGGTGGAAGGGCGACCTGTATGGCAGCGCGCATGATCATCCGCGCGGCACCATCTGGATGTTTGCATTCGTCGACTTGCTGCCGTGGTCGGTTCTGTTGCCCGTCGCTGCGCTGGTTTGGCGGAGGTACAGGGACACGCGCGGGCCCGTCCCCGGCGACCGAAACTGGCGCATCTACCTGCTGTCGTGGGGGCTCGCACCTGCCGTATTCTTCACTGCGGCGGGCAATATTCTCTGGCCCTACGTGCTGCCCGGTGTTCCGGCGCTGGCTTTGTGGGCGGGCGCCTGGCTCGCACGGCAGCGGCATCGCGAAAGCGTTGAGCGTCTATTGATATGTGGCGTGACTTTCCCGTTGGTTGTGACAACGGCCTTCCTGGTGGCTCTACCGATCTCCCGACTCGGCGAGCTCAAGTCTGCGAAGGCGCTGATTGCCGATTACGATTCCCATCGAAAGCGTAACGAAGCCTTGATCTTCCTGGGAAACCGTCCGTTCTCGGGAGAGTTCTACAGCCACGGGCGTGCTGAAGAGGTATCCAGCGCCGCGCAACTCGCTTCACGACTTGAGCAGGCGCCGGCCTTCGTTGCAATCAAGGCTGCCGAGATCGGGGGCTTGCCGGCGCGTTTGAAGGGAATGCTGAAACCGGTGAGCAAGCGTGGCAATCTTGTACTTTTTCTCGCGGAGCGACGGAACAGCGCCCCGTTGCAGTTCGCTGACGGACGCGCGGACGGCCTGGATTGAGCTTGAGTTTGATGCGCCCGACGGAGCATTGGATGGGCATTGCTCATCCTTGACGATCAGGGCCGTCGCTTCCGCAGCACCTTCGATCAACCTGGCGGTTAAGGCACTTGCGCCCAGGACCGTGACAGGGCTCGCGGTGTGGCCTACAGGCTCAGAAACCTAGCTCGCCCAGTGCCTGCACGAGCTTTGTCTTCTGCGCAACGTCGGTCATCGGATCGGTCGCAAGCCAACCACGACTGGAGAATCCGGGTTGCAGCGAGCGGATCTCCTCGGCTTCCCAAGCCGCGGCCGATTTGTCGCCAGCTGTTACGTACAACGCCGCCATGTAGACATGCGCCTCGAGGTTGACGGGGTTGCGCAGCAGTGCCTCATCCAGATTGACTCGTGCCTGCTCCAGGTCGCCGAGAAACAGGTAAGCCCGTCCGAGCACCAAGAAATAGAGATAGTTTCCCTGCGGATTGAGCCGCATTGCGGCGCGTACCAACCGCACGGTTTCCGCCGGGCGCCCGATGTAGGTGTTCACGCCGCCCATCAGAGCATAGCCGTCGGCAAACGATGGATAGAGCCGCAGGGCAGTCTCCAGGTACTGCAGCGCCTGCTCGTGCTGACGCCGTTCCAGGTTCACGAAAGCCAGCACCCAGTAAGTCTCCGGAATGTCCGGATCGATCTGGAGCGCGGTCTGGGCAAGCTCGAATGCGCGGGTGAGGGCCGCTGCGCCGTCCCCGGTCCATTGATTGCGATATTCCGCGGCGTAGGTCAATGCGAGCGCCGCATACGCTCGAGCAAATGCCGCGTCCAGCGCGATGGCGCGCCGGAACAATTCGCGAGCGGTCTCGTTCTCCGCTCTTTGCCGGACGAGCAATGCCGACTGTCCGCGCTGGAAGAGTTCATAGGCCTCCAGATTGCGGGTGTAGCGCTGCGCGACACGCCGCAGTTCCGCCTCGCTCACTTTCGCAGGCAACACTTGGAGAAGTTTCGGTCCAAGCTCTTCCTGGATTGCGAAGAAACTGTCTATCGCACGGTCGAACCGCTCCGACCACAACTGTTTTCCCGTTTGCGCGTCGGTGAGACGAATCTGCAGCCGCACGCGCTCGTCGACGCGCTGAAGGGATCCGGACACGTGATAGCGGATCTTTGGAGCGTCGGCCGGCGGTTTGCCGCTGCCCATGGGTGCGATATCGATGACCGCAAGCCCGGTTACCTTGGAGAGGTCGGTCACGAGGTCTGCTTTAATCCCTTGCGCCAGCAGCTCCACTTGCGGGTCGTCTCCCAGCGCCTCGAACGGGCTGATCGCGACGGTCGGTTGCGCTGTGCGGTCCGCTACGGCACCGGCGATCGAGCGCGGCCCCGGGGGAACGTCGACGACGCGCTCGCTCTTGACCCACCAAATGCCGGCTGCCGCGAGCAGCAGGGCGGCAGCGCCCGCTCCTGCAATCCAGGAAATGCGCCGTGCGCGATTGGAATGCAGTGTTGCCGAGTCTGGCGGTACGGGCTCGGCGGCACTCTCCTCGGATCGGCCCACTGGGGCGACCAGCCGGTATCCGCCCTTCGGGATCGTCTGGATGTAGGCCGGATTCTCCGGAGCATCCCCCAGCGCCTTTCGCAACTTGATGATGACCTGGGTGAGAGAGTCGTCACCCACGAACGCGCCGGGCCAAACCGCCGAGAGCAATACATCGCGGCTCACGACCTGCCCCGGCCGGTCCGCAAGGAAGACGAGCACCGACATGGCCTTGGGCTCGAGCTTCACCGTCTTGCCCGCTGCCGATAGTTGATTTAGCGGGGGCTCGACCGTCCAGTCGCCGACTTGCAACCTCTCCTTGTCCGTCGTGGGAGAGGATTCGATCCCAACTTGCATGACTTTCGCTCAGGGTGACTTCAGTCCAACTCGCTGAATCATGAGGTGTTTCACATTCTTCGCCAAAGCTTAGTCTTTTCTTCGGGACATTACTAACCAAGTGCGCGTTCATTGGTTCTGGCATGACAAGCGGATCAACGTGGGGTCGCGTGCAATACATCGCTGAATCTTTGAAAGGAAGGCAAGACCATGAAACGCCGCACTTTGAAACACAGATTGTTGATGGCCATTTCGGTACTGACATGCCTCGGAGCAACCGTTCCGACAGTGGCAGCCGCGCCAATGAAGGTCGAATTCGTGGTGACACCCAGGGACCAGATACGCCTCGATTTTGCGGATGCAAGCAAGCACTTTGTCATGATGGTCAAGCGCGAAGGCAAGTCGATTGGCAGCGGCCCGCTGGCGGGAACAGCCGTTACGGAATACGGCCGACACGACATCGTGCGGGGCGTGGGCGGCGATCCCAGCGGCTACTTGGTGTTCACCGCGCCGGACGGCGACATTGCATACGTGAAGTGGTTGGTACGTGCCGTATTCGTCCCCGGTCCAGACGGCAATCCAATGTTGCTCGACAACGGGATTTGGGAAGTGGTGGGCAGCACCGGAAAATTCAAGGGCCTTCAGGGCGCCGGCATACTTCGAATCGAACCGGTGTCGCAGACGGAGCGCAGATTCATTCTCGAAGGCCAGCTGGTGCCGGGTGGGGGAGAGGCAAAGAAATAGCCCGAAGGGGATTGGGGTCCGGTACTTCAATTCCGCTCTCACGGCCTGACATGCCGTGAGGAACGGAGTGCCTAGAGCATGAAATCTTGATCAGACCGGATGTCTTGTAACTCGCGCTGCCGCTCACCGGCGGTGTTATCAGAGAGGTCTTCCATGAAACGGTTTCTCATCGGTATGGTCATGGTCCTGGTATCGGGGACATGTTTGACGCCATCAACGGCGCTGGCGCAGCAGAAGTTCGTCATCAAGGCGCTGGCCGAAAGGAAAGTCGCCGAGTTGCCCGCCGGGACTCTCTTCTGGCGGATAGAGAACTTTTCCGCGCTTGAACAAGCGCAGGCCGCTGCGGGCCCCTGGGCACTCGTCGCCGAGTCGGCGGGCAAAGTCTGGCTCTTCACGCTCGGCCCAGCGGGCGGGGCGTCAGTGGGGGGGACCAAGGTTGCCGAAGCGGGACCAATTCCCCGGATCGATGCACCGCAGTATCTGCTTCGGATCAACGAAGCCACCGGCGCTCAGGGCAGCATGACGGCAGTGCATTCTCATCCCGGTTCCGAGGCTTTCTTTGTTCTCGCCGGGGAACAAACCATCCGTAGTCCCCACGGCGTCATGCGGGTCAGGGCTGGCCAGGCCGAAGCGGGTCATGGCGCCGATTCGCCAATGCAGGTCTCGAGCAGCGGCTCGACTGATCTGCATTCGCTCGTGATGTTTGTGGTGGACGCCACCCGACCGTTTTCGTCACCGACCAAAATCCCGTAAGCCAGAGTGGAGCGTCAATGGGACCAACGTGCAAGGCGCGGCATATCGGCTGGCCGCTTTGGATCGGCTGCAGCAATTTAGGGTAGGGGTACAACTTCCCGCCAGTGCCCAGATTCATCCCACCGGGCGCGCTAGTTTTCAGAGGGTTGCAGAGATGCAACCCTTGTTATTTGAACTCCATTCAACCGAAGTGCCGTTTTATGGAGCTGCTGTACCGCAGCAGCTTGCACAAACGCCTCCAGCGCGACGGGCGTCGCGCTGGAGAAATGCCACGCGCGAAAGTCGATTCCGCCCATGGCGTGACAATAGGTGGGCGCGCCGTTCTACTCGGATAGCGTGTCTCCCGAGCCGCCCATCTCCTTGGGCAGATCCTTCAGCTTCGGCAATCCATCCTTCATCCGCAGTACCGTCTCCTGATAGTGAACGTGCACTCCGGGCTGAAACGCGAAGCTCGGAATGGTGGCGGCATAAACGTCGACGAGACCCCAGTGCGGATGGTCGGTGAACAGATGGCCCCCGCAGGTCGCGCACCACTTGCGCGTGCTCCTTTCGGTCTTGTTGTGGGTGCGGATATTCTCCGCGCCTCGTGTCACCTGTACGGCGTCGGGGTTCCACAGGGTGAACGCGTTGACCGGGCCCGCCGACCAGAGTCGACAGTCGCCGCAGTGGCAGTAGCCCATGGCGGCGGGTTCGCCCGTCACCGTGAATTGCACTGCTCCGCAAAAACAGCTTCCTTCGTGTACATATCTGGTATTCACAGCGCACCTCCTTCAAGTGAGTGGTGCGAATCCTGCGCCTCGGCGCGACGGGCCGCTTGACTCGGCGTCGCGCGCCCTTGCTCGCGCGTCCGCCGTCTGGCGGACGTACACTGCCGGGTTGATCCACGGTCTGCGCGCCTTGATAGAGACTCCTGCACGAGCGGCGAAATGAGTCAGGACACCCTGTCGGATGTGCTGCGCGGCGTTCGCCTGCGGGGTGCCGTGTTCTTCTACATCAGCGGCCGCGGCGAGTGGGCCGCCGAGGCGCCTGCGTCGCTAGAGCTCGCACCGTTCCTGATGCGCGGCGTCGAGCACGTGATGGAATACCACGTCACGACGCAGGGTAGTTGCTGGGCAGGCATACCGGGCGGGCCGGGGGTGCGCATGTCGACGGGCGACGTGGCAATGTTCCCGCACGGGGACGCGCACGTCGTCTCCAGTTCGGCAGGCCTTCGCGGCGTACTGCCGGAAACGCGCTGGTACGCGGAAGCGACTGCAAGCGAGGTGCCGGTGCGGGTCGCCTACAACGGCGCCGACAGTCCGCTGGCGCGGTCATCCGGGTCCGCACCGGATACGATGATCGTGTGCGGCTTTCTCGGCTGCGACCTGCGGCCGTTCAATCCGCTGATTGCGGCCTTGCCGCGGTTGCTGCATCTGCGCGCGTCCGACGGTGGCAGCTGGATCGCACAGCTGATGCATCAGGCCGTGGCCGAATCTCAAGGCCGGCGGCCGGGCAGCGAAGCGATGCTGGCGCGCATGAGCGAGATGATGTTCGTCGATGCGGTGCGGCGCTACACGACCGATCTCCCGGAGGAAAGCGCCGGTTGGCTCGCCGGCTTGCGCGACAAGCTCGTCGGGCGCGCGCTGGCGCTGCTGCACGAGCAGCCCGCACAAGCCTGGACGCTCGACGAGCTCGGACGGCGCGTCGGCCTATCGCGTTCGGCGTTGCACGAGCGCTTCGTGCAGCTGATCGGCGTGCCACCGATGCAATACCTCGCCCATTGGCGCATGCAAGCGGCGGCGCGCATGCTGCTGGACACCCACGCCACGGTGGCGACGATCGCACTCGAAGTGGGCTACGAGTCCGAGGCCGCGTTCGCGCGCGCGTTCAAGCGCCTGGTCGGAAAGCCGCCCGCGGCGTGGCGACGTGAGCGCAGCGCGGAAGTGGCATGAGGAGCGCCTGCGGTAAGCTACCGCGGTGCTCACGATCCGCTCGCTCGCGAAACATTATGACGGTCCGCGGCCACGCACCGTCTTCACCGGAATCGATCTCGATCTTGCCGCGGGCGAATATGTCGCGGTGATGGGCGAATCAGGAATCGGCAAGTCCACGCTGCTCAACCTCGTTGCCGGGCTCGATGCGCCCGACGCAGGGTCGATCGCGCTCGAAGACGTGGAGCTTACCGGCCTCGACGACGATGCGCTGACCGTGGTCAGGCGGGAAAAAATGGGCTTTGTCTTCCAGGCCTTTCACGTGCTGCCCTATCTTTCCGTGGCTCAGAACGTGGCCGTTCCGCTGATGCTGCTCGGCTGGGACGCTGCGCGGACAGGAGCCCGCGTTGCCGCGATGCTCGGGGCCGTCGGGCTCGCCGATCGCGCCGACAGCCCGCCGCGCGAGCTGTCGGGAGGCGAGTTGCAGCGCGTGGCCATCGCGCGGGCGCTCGTGCACGAGCCCCGCCTGGTGCTGGCCGACGAGCCGACCGGCAATCTCGATCCGGACAGCGCCGCACAAGTACTGGCGCTTCTGCGCGATGCGGTCAAGGCGAGCGGGGCGGCAGGAATTCTCGTGACGCATTCACGCGCCGCGGCGCAGACCGCGGACCGCATCCTCACAATGACCGCCGGCGGATTGCGCCCAGGCGAGATCGGTCCCTGAGAGTCGCGAGTCGATGAACGCCGCAGAGCCGCGCGTCGCCTCCGTCTCGACACTGCGCGCGATCGCGGGAGCTTGGCTCGAGCACAAGGGCCGCGTTGCGGTGTCGGTGCTCGCCATCGCGCTCGGCGTCGCGCTGGGCTACGCGGTGCAGCTCATCAACCAGGTTGCCGTGAGCGAATTCGCCCAAGCGGTGCAGACGCTTTCCGGCGAAGCCGATCTCGTGATCCGAGGCGCGCAAGCCGGCTTCGACGAGCGACTTTACGCTGGGATCGCGGCCGATTCGCAAGTTGCCGTGGCGAGCCCGGTGGTCGAAGTCGATGCCCGCGTCGTCGGGCAGGACGAGCTGCTGAAGATCGTCGGGATCGACGTGTTCCGCGCCGGTCTTATCCAGCCCGGACTGGTCGGCGAAGGCGGCGAGGCGCTCGACACCTTGCGCGACGATGTCATCTTCCTGAACGCCTACGCGGCCGACTGGCTGCAGGCGGCGCCGGGCGACACCGTTGCGGTGCAGGTCGGCCTCGGAGAGGTGAAATTGCGCGTCGCGGGCTCGGTTCGCGCGGAGGGGTATCGGCTGCCCCTGGCGGTGATGGACATTGCCGGCGCGCAGCGACGCTTCGAATGGCTCGGGCGCCTGGCACGCATCGACGTTCGCCTCCGGCCCGGCGCCGATGTGGAAGTGTTCCGCAAGCGCGTGAGCGAAGGGCTGCCGCCGGGCGTGGTGATCGAGCGGCCGCGAGCGAGCGTCGAGTCGGGGGCGCGGCTCTCGCGTTCGTACCGGGTCAACCTCAATGTGCTCGCTCTCGTGGCGCTCTTCACCGGCGGGCTTCTGGTCTTCTCGGCGCAGGCGCTGGCCGTCGTGCGAAGGCGTCCATACATCGCGCTGCTGAGAGTCCTCGGAATGAAGCGTTCCACGGTGTTGCGCGGACTGCTCGTCGAGGCGGGCGTCATTGGCGCGGTGGGCGCGGGGATCGGGATTCTCCTCGGCTACGCGCTTGCGCAGTTCGTGCTCCGCGTTCTGGGACCAGACCTCGGCTCGGGGTTCTTTCGCGGTCTGGAAGCACGCTTGACGGCCGAGCCGGTGGCGGCGGTCGTGTTCTTCGCGCTCGGAATTGCGGTGGCGGTGCTCGGCAGCCTGGCCGCGGCGCGGGAGGCGGCGCGCGCCGACCCCGCGCCCGCCCTCAAAGCGGGCGACGAGCAACGCGCCTTCGCCCGGCTCGAGCGCGTTGCGCCGGGCATGGCGCTTGTCGCCGCGGGCGCGCTCGCCACGCTCGCACCGGCCCTCGGCGGCCTGCCGATCTTCGGGTACGTGTCGATCGCTCTCGTGCTCATCGGCACGATTCTTCTGATTCCGCGGATCGCACGGGTTGTCTTTCGCGCATTGCCGATCCCGCGCACGCCCTCCATGGCGTTTGCGTTGCTGCAACTGCGAGGCGCGCCGGGGCAGGCGACGGTGAGCCTTGCATCGATCGTCGCGAGCGTCAGCCTGCTGGTCGCGATGGCGATCATGGTCGGCTCATTCCGCGTATCGCTGGATGCGTGGCTGGGCCGCGTGCTTCCCGCAGATCTCTACGTCCGGGCCGGGGCCTGGAGCGACACCGGCTATTTGTCCCGCGAGACCCAGCGTGCGCTGCGGAGCTTGCCCGGAGTCGCTCGGGTCGATCTTGTACGTCGCGAGCAGATCCTGCTGGACCCCGCGCGGCCGCGAATCGTCCTCTTGGCGCGCGAGCTCGACGAAAAAGATCCGACGCGCGGACTGCCCCTGGTCGGTCCGCCCCGATTGCCCGAAACGGGCGATCCACCCGAGCTCTGGGCAAGCGAGATCGCCGCCGATCTATACGGTTTCTCGACTGGCCGCGTGGTGGAACTCCCGCTCGCGGGTCGCAATGTCCGGTTTCGCATCGCCGGAGTCTGGCGCGACTACGGCCGCCAGCAGGGTGCCCTGGTCATGGACCGCGACCGCTATATCGCGTTGACCGGTGATCGCAAGGCGAACGACGGTGGACTCTTCCTCGCACCGGGTGCGTCGCGTGAAACGCTGGCGCGGCTGATTACGCAGCGCGTTCCAGGTGGCGACCGGCTGGAGATCACCCTGCCTGCCGAAATTCGCAGCCGGTCGCTCAGGGCATTCGACCGCACGTTCGCGGTCACCTACGCGCTCGAAGCCGTGGCGCTCTTGATCGGTCTGATGGGGCTGTCCGCGAGCTTCGGCAGCCTGGTGCTGACGCGTCGGCGCGAGTTCGGAATGCTGCGCCATGTCGGGGTGACGCGCGGGCAGATCGGCATGATGCTCGCGACGGAGGGAGCAGTCGTGAGCGCGCTCGGCCTGGCGGTGGGGTCCGCGGTCGGCTGGGTCATCAGCCTGATTCTCATCGACGTCGTGAACCGCCAGTCCTTCCACTGGGGAATGGATCTGCACGTCCCATGGCTGCCGCTCGCGGCCTTCACGGTCGTGATGCTCGCATTGGCAAGCGTCACGGCAGTAGCGAGCGGACGCCAGGCGATGAGCGGCGAAGCCGTACGTTCGGTGAAGGAGGACTGGTAGCCCTTAGGGCCTGTGCGCTTCAGACGCCGAGGTAGCGGTGCTGGAGGCTCTCGTTCGCCGCGAGCTCGGCGGACGTGCCGTGCCACACGACGCGGCCTTTCTCGAGAATGAAGTTCGTGTCCGCGACGCGGGTGAGCGCCTTGATGTCCTTGTCGATGACCAGGATGGAGAGACCAGCGGTCTTCAGTTCCGAAATGGACTGGTAGATCTCCTGCCGGATCTTCGGCGCCAGGCCTTCCGTCGCCTCGTCGAGGATCAGCAAGCGCGGATTCGTCATCAGGGCGCGCCCGATCGCGAGCATTTGCTGCTCGCCGCCCGACAGCTGATTTCCGTAGTTGTTCCTGCGCGCCGCGAGCTGCGGAAAGAATCCGAACACCCGCTCGAGCGTCCAAGGCTCCGGGCGGGCGGTGCGATTCGCGGCAGTTGCGATCAGGTTCTCGAACACGGTGAGGTTCGGGAAAACCTGCCGGCCTTCGGGCACGAGCCCTAGCCCTCTTTGGGCGACCCGGTAGGAGGGCAGGCCGCGCAGCGGGGCACCGTCGAACGAGATCGAGCCCGACCGGGACGGCACAATTCCCATGATCGACCTGACGGTCGTAGTCTTGCCCATGCCGTTTCGACCGAGGAGCGTCACCACCTCGCCCTCGTTCACGCGAAACGAGACGCCGAAGAGCACCTGGCTCAAGCCGTATGCGGTCTCCAGATGGTCGACGACGAGCATCAGGCCTCCGCTTCCTCGCCGAGATATGCGCGACGCACTTCCGGGTTGGCGCGGATCTCCTCGGGCGTCCCCGAGGCGATGACCTGCCCGTAAACGAGCACCGATATGCGATCCGCCAGCGTGAAGACCGCGTCCATGTCGTGCTCGACCAGAATGATGGTCTGGCGTCCCTTCAGCGTGGACAGAAACTCGACCATACGCTGCGACTCGTCGACTCCCATCCCCGCGACCGGCTCGTCGAGCAGCAGCATGCGCGGGCGCGTTGCAAGCACCATGGCGATCTCGAGTTGCCGCTGCTCGCCGTGTGCGAGATTCGCGGCCTGCACGTCCGCGCGGTCGCCCAGCCCCAGGTCGTGCAGGATGGTACGCGCCGGATCCCGCAGCGTGCTCTCCTTGCTCGCGGGGCGCCAGAACCGGAAGCTGTGCCCCGCGTGAGCCTGGACAGCGAGCGCCACGTTGTCGAGCGCGGTGAACTCGCGGTAGATGCTGGTGATCTGGAACGAGCGCGCGAGCCCTTTGCGCGCACGGGCCGACGCGCCCAGGCCGGTGATGTCCTCGCCGTCAAAATGAATTCCGCCCGCGTCCGGACGGATATTGCCGGCAAGCTGCCCGATGAGCGTGGTCTTGCCGGCGCCGTTCGGACCGATGATGGCGTGCGTCTCGCCGGCGCGGATGTCGAGATAGACGTTGTCGGTCGCGCGTAGCGCGCCGAACGTCTTGACCAGACCGCGAACGTCGAGAAGGATGTCAGCCATTCCGCTTGCCTCCGGGGAGGAGTCCCGCAAGCCCCCGCTTGGCGAAAAGCACGACGAGCACTAGAAAAATCCCCAGGAACAGCTGCCAGTGCGTGGTCCAGGCGGAGAGCGTGTCCTCGAGCAGCAGCAGCGCGACCGTACCGACCAGCGGCCCGGCGGTCGTGCCGACGCCTCCGAGAATCACCATGAACATGATCTCGCCGGAACGGGTCCAGTGCATGAAGTCCGGCGTGAGGTAAGCGGTGTGATTGACGAGCAGGGCGCCGGCGAGGCCGCACATCGCGCCAGCGATCATGAACGCCACCAGCTTGTACGGGTAAGGAGAGAAGCCGATGGCCCGCGTGCGAACCTCGTTGGATTTCGCAGCACGAATCACCATGCCGAACCGGGAGTTCACCAGCCGGTGGACGATGTACATGAACGCAATCAGAATGGCGAGCACCAGGTAGTAGAACGTGGTGGCGTCGGAGAGATCGAGCCACTCGCCAAACTGGCTGAGCGTGAGGAGGCTCATGCCGTCATCCCCTCCGTACTCCTCGACCGAGATGCCGAGAAAGTAGAGCATTTGGGTGAAGGCGAGGGTGATCATGATGAAGTAGATACCGCTTGTGCGGATCGAAACCGCGCCGATCACGAGCGCCACGAGTGCGGAGGCGCCGATCGCAACGCCCCACTGGAGAAAGCCGTTGTCGATCCCGTAATAGGCGAGGATGCCGACCGCATAGCCACCGATGCCGAGATAGGCCGCGTGCCCAAACGAGACCATGCCGCCGTAGCCTAGAATGAGGTTAAGGCTGACCGCCGCGATTGCGAAGATCATGAAGCGGCGAAAGAGGTCGATGTAGAAAGGCTCGTCCAACGCCAGCGCGACCGGCGGCAGCGCCGCGAGCGACGCGAGCCCGAGGACGAGCGCGATAGTGCGGATACGAGTGAGCACCGGTCTATCCTCGCGAGGGAAAAAGGCCCTCGGGGCGGATCGCAAGGACTACCGCCATCAAGACGTAGATCAGCATCGAGGCGAGCGCCGGTCCCGCCGTCTGCGCCGCCTCCAGCGAAATCACCGTCGCGAGCATCGGCTTGAGGAACGCTCGTCCGAGCGTGTCGACCATGCCGACTAGGACCGCTCCGAAGAGTGCGCCGCGGATCGATCCGATTCCCCCGATGACGATCACGACAAAGACCTGGATCAGGATGAGCTCGCCCATCCCCGGCTGGGCCGTGTAGATGGGGCCTGCGAGCAGGCCGGCCAGCCCCGCGAGCGCGGCGCCGAAGCCGAAAACAATCGTGTAGAGGAGCCGGATGTTCACGCCGAGCGCGGCGACCATCGTCCGGTTGGAGGCGCCGGCGCGAATCAGCATGCCGAGCCGGGTACGCGTCACGACATACCAGAGCAGCCCCGCCACCGCCAGCCCGACGAAAATGATCAGCAGGCGGTAGACGGGGTAGTTCAGCCCCGAAAGGAGCTCGACGTGGCCCTCAAGGTAGCGCGGCAAGCTCGTATAGAGGGCCGAGCGTCCCCAGATTATCGCGATCAGTTCGTTGAAAAAGAGTATCAGGCCGAAGGTCGCCAGCACCTGGTCAAGGTGGTCGCGCTCGTAGAGCGTGCGTAGCGTGACAACCTCCACGAGCATTCCCACGATCAGCGTTCCCGCAAGCGCGAGCACCACGGCGAGCGGAAACGATCCGGTCCACTGGTAAGCGGCGGTTGCCAGGTAGGCGCCGACCATGTACAGCGAGCCGTGCGCCAGGTTGACGAGGTTCATGATGCCGAATACCAGCGTCAGCCCGGCGGCCATGAGAAAGAGCATCACCCCGAACTGCAACCCGTTCAGGATCTGCTCGAGGACGACCAGAAAATTCATGCGACGAGGCTAGCAAAAAAAAGGGCGCGGCCGCGCCACGCCCTTCCCGCGTCATGGGCGGGGCGCTCTCACTTCATGCGGCATTCCTTGTAATACGCGTCCTTGTGATTCTCGAGAACCACCTTCTGGATCTGCATCTCGACTTGGCCGGCCGGGTTGCGGACCGCCTGGAGCAGATAGTAGTTCTGGATAGGAAAGTGGTTGATGTTATAGGAATATTTGCCGCGCGTGGAGGCGTAATCCGCCTTCTCCATCGCCTTGATCATGCCGGCCTTGTCGTTCAGATTGCCGTTCACGGCACGGACTGCCGAGTCGATGAGCATGATGCCGTCGTAGCTTTGCGCGCCATAGAAGGACGGCGTGTAGCCGTACTTCTTGCGGAAGTCGCTCACGTACTTCTTGTTGGCGGGGTTGTCGAGGTCCGGGCTCCAGTACCGCGTTTCGTACTGACCGACGGCGACGTCCTTGAGCGCCGGCAGGGAAACCTCGTCGACCGTGTAGACCGAGTAGAGCGGAATCTGGTCGCGCAGGCCGGCAGCCGTGTACTGCTTGACGAACTGGATCCCCATGCCGCCCGGAAGAAACACAAACACCGCTTTCGGATTCTTCGCGCGGAGCTGGCTGATCTCGGCCTGGTAGTCCTGCTGGCCGAGCTTGGTATACACCTCGCCCGCGATGCGACCCTTGAACGATTTCTTGAATCCCGTGACCATGTCCTTGCCGGCCGCGTAGTTAGGTGCGATGACGTACACGTCGGTGAGCTTCTGGTCGGTCATGACCTGGCCCATCGCTTCGGGTGTCGAATCGTTCTGCCACGACGTCGTGAAGAAATACTTGCTGCACTGCTTGCCCGCCAGCTGATGCGGCCCCGCGTTGGTGCCGATCATGAATACGCCGGCCCTTGTCACGGTCGGCGCGACGGCGAGCATGACGTTCGACCAGATGATCCCGGATACGAACTGCACCTTGTTCCGCTTTATCATCTCGTCGGCGAGCTGTTTGCCGACGTCGGGCTTGCGCTGGTCGTCGCCGTAGATGATCTCGGTCGGCAGTCCTCCGACCTTGCCGCCGAGATGCTCGACCGCGAGGTCGACCGAGTCCTTCATGTGCTTGCCGATGATGCCCGCGGGGCCGGAAAGCGTCGTGATGAAGCCGATTTTCAGTGTCTCGGCCGCCGCGGCGGGTCCGGCAGCAAATGCCGCGGCAAGCAGGCCGATCGAGATGGAACGCGAAATCGTGCGCACAGTAACCTCCTCGTAGAATTAAAGAACTCGATGTCGCCGTGCCTGGACCACGACGGGTCGCGCGCCTTCTCCGGGCGCGGCATAGTTTTGTGTGGGAAGGAGTCTATCAAGAGGTTCCAGGGGTGTCCAGGCACGCACTGGCGCGGCTCGCGGAATGAGCTTATCGCCTTTGCATGGCTCGATTTGCCCCAGATCGGCTCCGGCTTTCCCCTGATAGACTTCAACTTGAAACAGGTCGATTCTGGTTTAAGGCGCCACGTGTGCGCCTGAATCCCGCCGCGCATGTCGAGCTCCCGCCGTATCTGGCCCTCCCTGGTGGTCCTCCTGGCCGTGACGACGCTATCGCTCGCAACGTCCGCGCTGCCCGCTCCGTTTGCCCAGCCGGAATATCCGGCAGTGCGGCAAGGCATGGCGCTGCAATTTCCCCGCGATCACGGCGCGCATCCCGCGTTTCGTACGGAGTGGTGGTACGTGACGGGCTGGGTGCGCGATGCGGCGGGGCGCGAGCGCGGAATCCAGATCACGTTCTTTCGCAATCGTCCGGGCGTGGCGGAGTCGAATCCCAGTGCGTTCGCGGCCAAGCAGCTCATGTTCGCGCACGCGGCCATTGCGGATCCGCAACACGGGCGATTGCGCCACGATCAGCGCGCCGCGCGCACAGGCTTCGGGCTCGCCGATTCCGCGGAGCAACGTACCGATATGCACATCGGCGACTGGTCGCTGCGAGGCGTCGCGTCAGGCTACGTGGCAAACATCCCAGCAAACGGCTTTGCGATGGAATTGACGTTTCGCGCGACGGACCCGGTGCTCCTGCAGGGCGAGGGCGGGTACAGCCGCAAGGGGCCGGAAGCGGAACAGGCGAGCTTCTATTACAGCCGCCCGCACCTCGCCGTGTCGGGAACGCTCGAGATCGACGGTGCGCAGCAGGCCGTGACGGGCGAGGCGTGGCTCGACCACGAATGGTCGAGCGAGTATCTGGCGCCGGAGGCTGAAGGTTGGGACTGGACCGGGCTCAATCTGCAAGATGGCGGAGCGCTGATGGTCTTTCGAATACGCGACAAACAGGGTGGCGTCTTGTGGGCGGGAGGCACCTTGCGCGGCGCCGACGGATCCGCGCGCGTTTTCGCCGCGGACGAGATACGCTTCACGCCTCTGCGGAGTTGGCGCTCGCCACGCACGCAGGCGACCTATCCCGTCGCGATGCGCATCGACGCAGGCCCGATCACCTTCGAGCTCGAGCCCCTGATGGACGATCAGGAGCTCGACTCCCGCGCGAGCGTCGGTACCGTGTATTGGGAAGGCGCAGTCCGCGCAACCGCCGGCGAGCGCGTCGTCGGACGCGGATACCTCGAGCTCACGGGGTACTGGCAGCCTTTGAAGCTCTGATTGGGATACACTCAACCGGCCCTCCCGGGCGCTCATCCGGAATCGAATCCCGTGCATTCTTCGTTCGTCACGGTGCAGGGCCGTCGGCTCGAGTATCGGCGCATCGCCGCGACGCGACCCAATACGCCAACGCTCGTTTTCCTGCACGAGGGACTCGGATCGGTATCGCTATGGCGCGATTTCCCCGACAAGGTCGCGCGTGAGACGGGTTGTGGCGCGGTGATCTACTCGCGTTACGGATACGGGCGGTCCGACGTTCTCGAAGCGCCTCACAGGGTCGACTACATGCACCGTGAAGCGCGCGAATCGCTTCCGGAGCTTCTCGACAAGCTCGGCATCCTGGATCCGCTGCTCATCGGGCATAGCGACGGGGCTTCGATCGCGCTCATCTATGCCGCGACGCACCCGGCAATGAAAGGACTCATCCTCGAGGCGCCACACGTTTTCGTGGAGGACATCTCGGTGCAGAGCATCGCCGCCGCAAAGCAGTCGTTCGAGACTTCCGATCTGCCCGAGCGACTCGCGCGTCACCATGCGGATCCCGCAAAGACGTTCTACGGCTGGAACGACATCTGGCTCCATCCGGATTTCCGTGCGTGGAACATCGAGGAGGTTCTGCCCAGAGTCGTCTGCCCTCTGCTCGCCATACAGGGTCTCGACGACGAGTATGGAACGCTGCGACAGTTGGAAGCGATCGAGACGCAGGTGAAGGGCAGGCTGACCTTCGTCAAGCTGGAGGCGTGCGGGCACTCGCCGCACCGTGATCAGCCGGAGGCGACGCTCGTGGCGATAGTGGACTTCATCCGCGACGTGGTGCCCGGGGCAATTCAGGCGGCGTCCCGTTAGCGATCGCGCGGAAGCGCGTCAGAAACCGAGCGCGAGCCGAGTGCCCTGGTCGATGGCGCGCAAGGCATCCAGCTCCTCGGCGCGCTCCGCGCCGCCGATCAGGTGCACGCGTACCCCGAGCGCCGCCAACTCGTCATAGAGCGTGCGCACCGGCTTCTGCCCCGCACAGAGCACCACGTTATCGACCTCCAAGACTCGCGGCGCACCGTCCAGAATGATGTGCAGGCCGCGGTCGTCGACGCACTCGTAGGCGACGCCGGCGAGAAAGGTGACGCCGCGGCGAGCGAGTTGCGCCTTGATTGCCCAACCAGTCGTCATGCCGAGCGTGCGCCCCGGTGTGGTCGGCTTGCGTTGCAGGACGACGATTTCCCTTTCGACGTGCTCCGGCCGCGACGGGACAAGTCCGCCCGCCGACGTGCCGGTGCGGTCGACGCCCCACGCGTCCAGGAACTGCTCGACCGAACGCCCGTCCGCAGGCACGCTCAGGAACTCCGCGACGTCGAAGCCAATCCCGCCCGCGCCGATGATCGCGACGCGTTTCCCGGCGGTCTTGCGTCCCGAGAGCACCTCGTCGTAGCGGATCACCTTCGGATGGTCGATGCCCGGCAGTGACGGGATGCGCGGCGTGACGCCGGTGGCGATCACCACGTGATCGAAACGGCCCGCTGCGAGTTCCTGCGCGCTCGGCCGCGACGCGAGCCTGAGATCGATGCCGCTCTTCGCGATATGGACATTGAAGTAACGCAAGGTTTCGGCGAACTCCTTGCCGGGGACCGCCGCAGCGAGATTGAGCTGACCACCGATCGCGGAATGCGCTTCGTGCAGGCTCACCGCGTGACCTCGCTCGGCGGCCGTGACTGCACACGCAAGTCCTGCCGCCCCGGCACCGACCACCGCAATGCGCTTCGAATGCGCCGCGGGGCCGGTCGGCAGCTTCGTCTCGTAGCAGGCACGCGGATTCACGAGACAAGTGCCGACCTTGTCGCGGAAGAGATAGTCGAGGCAGGCCTGGTTGCACGCGACGCACGTGTTGATCTCGTCGGCCCGTCCCGCTCGAGCCTTGTTGGCGAAGGCGGAATCGGCGAGCATGGGCCGGGCAAGCGAAACGAGGTCTGCAATTCCGTCGACGAGCAGTCGCTCGGCCGCGTCTGGCGTATTGATTCGGTTCGTCACCATCACGGGGATCGAGACAGCCTCGCGAATCCTCTTGACGGCAAATGCCCATGCGGCGCGCGGGACCATATAGCCAATCGTCGGGACACGCGCCTCGTGCCAGCCGATGCCGGTGTCGAAGATGTCGGCACCGACGGCCTCGATCGCGCGCGCTTGCGCCACGGTTTCCTGGGCCGTCATCCCGTCCTCGACGAGATCGAGGGCCGACAGGCGATAGATGATCAGAAAGTCGGGACCCGTGCGCGCACGGGTTCGCCGTACGATCTCGACGGGAAATCGAATCCTGTTCTCGAGCGAGCCTCCCCATCGATCCGAGCGCTTGTTGGTTCGCGGGCAAGTGAATTGCGTGATCAGGTAGCCCTCCGATCCCATGATCTCGACGCCGTCGTAGCCGGCCTCCTGCGCGAGCGCTGCACACCGTGCGAACGCTTCCACGGTCGCTTCGACCTCGGGGTCGCTCAGTGCCCGCGGCTTGCGCCGATTGATCGGAGCGGGAATGTCGGATGCGCCGACCAGCCCGTCGATCTTCGCGTAGCGGCCGGCATGAAGAATCTGGAGGCAGATGCGCCCACCCGCGGCGTGCACCGCATCGGTGATCGTGCGATGAAAAGGAATGCGCGCCGCATCGTCGAGCGCATCCGCGTCAGGTTCGAGAAGGCCCGCGCGATCCGGCGACACGCCTCCGGTGACGATCAGGGCAGCGCCGCCGCGCGCCCGCTCGGCATAGAACGCGGCCAGCCGTTCGGCGCCGTCCGGCTCGCATTCGAGCCGCGTGTGCATGGATCCCATCACGATTCGGTTCTTGAGGGCGAGCGAACGGAGCGCGAGCGGGGCGAACAGGTGCGGATACGGCGGCAAGAAGATCTCCCATCGATTCCTGCGAACGCGCGATTATGCGGTGCGCCGTTCGGGATGTTCAAGGCGGGCACGATACCGCCGGTCCGCGCGGCTATAATCCGCCCGATGAAACCACCCGCACGCGCTTCCTCTGGCTCGCTTCGATCTGTTCTCATCGCGCTGCTCTCGGCCGCACCGTCGATCGCCATGGCCGAGCTGGAATGCGGCCACCTCATGGGGACCCGCCAGACGGCCATCCGCCTGACGCAGGCGGGTTGGCCGTTTCCGGACATCCTGCAGCACTCTCTGGATCATCCCAACTACCGGAACATCACGCGTCAGGAGCGCGAGCTCGTGATCCGGGTCGTCCAGGAGGCGTACACGTCGCCACCGGGAAACGTCTCGCCGCTCGTGCTGAATTATTGCCAGGCCGAGATCGAGCGTAAGAATGCCGCCAAGGCTGGCGCGCCGGCGCGAGGCGATCCGCCTGCAGCGACGAAATGACCGCAGCTTCCGCATCGTTGCGGTCGGATATTCGGGTCATCGGCTTCGTCGGCGTCGCCCACGGCCTCTCGCACTTCTACCACCTGGTCATCCCCCCGCTGTTTCCGCTTCTCAAGGCCGAATTCGGCGTCAGCTATGCGGCGCTGGGCTCGGTGCTTGCGGTGTACTTCGGTGTATCGGGCGTCATGCAGACGGTCGCGGGATTTCTCGTTGACCGATTTGGTGCGCGCGTGATCTTGCTGCTCGGGCTCGCGCTTTCGGCGACCGGAATCGGGCTCGCCGGCCTTGCGCCGTCGTTTGCATGGCTCTACCCGGCAGCGGTTATCGCGGGCTTCGGGAACTGCGTGTTCCATCCCGCAGACCTCGCCCTGCTCAACGCCAAAGTTCAGCCACAAAGGCTCGGGTACGCGTTCAGCGTCCACGGCATCGCTGGAAACATAGGCTGGGCCCTTGCGCCGGTGTTCGCGGTCGCGATCTCGACCGCGTGGGGTTGGCGCGCAGCGCTGATTGCAGCCGGGGCGGTTGGATTGCTATTCCTCGGGGTGCTGGCGTCGCAGTCCGTGCTCGCGGGCGGGACCCGCGCGCCGCGGCGCGAACGGGGCACGCGCGCAGGCGGACTCGCGCGGGACATCCGTGTGCTGGCCTCCGTTCCGATCGTCACATGCCTGGCGTTCTTTCTGCTGTTCTCGATGGCGATGGTGGGGTGGCAAGCCTTCTCCACTTCGGCGCTCACGCAGATCTACGACATCCAGCTCGTGTTCGCATCCAGCGTGCTTACCGCGTTCCTGCTCGGCGGCGCCGTGGGAACCCTAGCAGGGGGCGTGGTCGCCTCGCGTACCGATCGCCACGGCGCGGTGGCTGTCGCGGGCATGGCCGTATCCGGCGCGCTCGCCTTTGTGCTGGGCATGGGATGGATCCCCGTGCCGCTCATGATCGCCGTGGCGGCCATCGCGGGTTTCTTCGCCGGCGTGCGCGGGCCCTCGCGCGACAACCACGTACGGCACATCGCGCCCGTCGAGGCGCGCGGCAAGGTCTACGGTTTCGTCTACTCCGGACTGGATCTCGGCGGACTGATCGCGCCAGTCATTCTCGGCTGGTTCATCGACCGGGGCTCGCCGCAACTCGTCTTCGTGGCCACGGCGGCTTTCTGGCTGCTCGCCATGCCCACGGTTCTCGGCATGAGCCGCGCCGCGGTCTTCGAGCAGGCGGCGCCTGCGAGCTGAGCCCCGGCGTCGAAAGTCCGACTTCCCGCTTCTTGGACTAAAAGCGGGCAGACTGCACGGCGCTGCTGTGAGCAAGTCGGCGTCCGCGGGCGCGCGGATTCCTGCCTCCGGACGCGAGCAGCTAGGATTCCCGGATCATGTATCTCGTTCAGGGAATCAATCATGCGTAACCGTTCGAAGCTGGGTTTGATTGCAGCGAGTTTTCTCTTGATGCCCTTGGTGCACGCACAAGACTGGAATACCGGCCTGGGCGGCGCGATCGGCGGCGGCGCAGGCGCTGCCGTCGGATCGGCTGTCGGCGGACGCACGGGCGCGGCGGTGGGCGGTGCGCTGGGTGGCGCGGCCGGCGGGGCAATGAGCTCCAGCGGCGACGCACAGACTGGCGCGGTCGTTGGGGGCGCGCTGGGCGGCGCGGCAGGCGGCGTCGTCGGCCACAACATGGGCGGCACCGCGGGTGCGGCAGTCGGTGGTGCGGTCGGCGGTGGCGCAGGCGCGATGATCGGTTCGAGCATCACGGGCACAGACGCGAACTCCGGATCCAGTGCGCCGGTGCAGGCCACGACGCCGTCACAGGCCCAGACCGGGACCACGGGGGCGGTACGCGAAGTACATCACTATTACTACGATGACGATCACCGTGGGAAGAAGCACAAGAAGAAGAACGTGCCCAAGGGCAACGCGTACGGGTGGCACCGGAACCACGGGGACTGAATCTGCCCAGCCACGGCGATCCGCTTCGCTGGAGGGCTTGAGAAGAAATCGCTTCTGCCGTAGCGTCCCCGCTTGGACCTCGCAAGCGGGATATGTCGCAAGTCGCGAAAGACACGGGCCGGGACGGCACGCGCGTTCGAATTGACAAGTGGCTCTGGGCTGCGCGCTTCTTCAAGACGCGCAGCCTCGCGGCGCAGGCTGTCGAAGGCGGAAGGGTGCGGCTCAACGGCGAGCGAACAAAGCCCGCCCGGGAGCTGAAGCCGGGCGATGAGCTCGTGATCCGGATCAGCGAGCTCGAGTGGGTGATCGAGGTGCGTACCCTTTCGGCACGGCGCGGGCCGGCGAGCGAAGCACAAAAGCTCTATGCGGAGCACGAGGCGAGCAAGCAGCGGCGCTTCGAGGCCGTCGCGGCACGCAAGCTCGCGGCTGCGCCGGCCAGGCACGAGAAAGGCCGTCCGACCAAGCGCGACCGGCGGCAGCTTCGTCGATTCAAGAGCGGCGAATAGTCGCAGCGCCC
>JAJDOG010000068.1 GCA_022340285.1 Betaproteobacteria bacterium | reverse complement strand
AGGCCGCGAAGTTCACCGCGCCGGGCGTCACGTGGGGGTTCCTCTGCTCGACCCCCGGAGTCGCGATCGGGCGGAACCTCTCGCGCAAGCATGCGATGGAGATGCTGCTCACCGGCGAGATGATCGACGCCAAGACCGCGCTCTCCTGGGGGCTGGTCAATCGCGTTGTCCCTGCCGAAGCGCTCGACGCCGCGGTCCTCAAGCTTGCCGCCCAGATCGAGTCGAAGCCCCGCGAGACCATGGCAGACGGGAAACGCGCGTTCTACGAGCAAATGGAGCTCGGTATCGAGCGGGCGTACGAGCTCGCCGGAAAGGTGATCGCAACCAGCTTTGCACATGAAGAAGGTCGCGAGGGCATCGACGCTTTCATCGAGAAGCGCCCCCCGAGCTGGAGCAAGCCGGACCGCAGCTGAGCGCCTCGCGCGCTCTGGGACAGCGCATGGTTTTCCCCTCCTCTTCGAGGAGGGATGGCTGCGAAGCAGCCGGGGTGGTGTTCCAGAGCATGTATCGGTGGGTCAGCGGCCATGCCCGTCCGGCGTCTACGGGCAAGAGCCTTCGGTTTTCTGGGGTTTGCGCGCTGCGGCGTCTCCGTAGGGCGCCGGCCCGTGTCGGGCCGGCTCGCCTCGCAGGACTGAGTCAACCCCCTTGTCGTCATCCTGCTAGATCACACCCTTCGCGGCGAGCGCGTCGAGCTCTGCGTCGGTCTTTCCGAGTACGGAGGTCAGCACCTCGCGCGTGTGCTGGCCGAGCAGCGGCGGCGGGCGATCATATTCGACAGGGGTTTCCGAGAATCGCATCGGGCTCGCCACGGTCGGGACGTCCACGCCGGCGGGGTGTGGGATATCCACGCGCAGCCCGCGGTGGCGCACTTGCGGGTCCTCGAACACCGTCTTCATGTCGTTGATCGGTCCGCAGGGAACGCCGGCTGCCTCCAGCGCGTCCAGCCAGTCACGACTCGCGCGCTGGCGGACGAGGCTCTGGACGATGGGGACGAGCGCTGCGCGGTTGCGCACGCGGTCCGGGTTCGTGCGGAAGCGCGGATCGTTTGCGAGATCGGCCTGGCCGGCCACCTGGCAGAAGCGCACGAACTGGCCGTCGTTCCCCACCGCCAGGATGATGTGGCCGTCCGCGGTTGGGAACACCTCGTACGGTGAGATGTTGGCGTGCGCGTTGCCCCAGCGCTTGGGAATCTGTCCGGAACACCAGAAATTCAGGATCTGGTTAGCGTTGAAGGCGACGATCGAGTCGAGCAACGCCATGTCGATGTACTGGCCCGCGCCGGTGCGCTCGCGATGATTGAGCGCGGCGGAGATTGCGAGGCTCGCGTACATACCGGTCATCACGTCGGTGACGGCGATGCCGACCTTCTGCGGCCCACCGCCCGGGAGCTCGTCGCGTTCGCCGGTGATGCTCATCACGCCGCCCATGCCCTGGAAGATGAAGTCGTATCCGGGGCGCGAGGAGTAGGGGCCGCCTTGGCCGAATCCGGTCACGGAGCAGTAGACGATGGCGGGATTGACCTTCCGGACGTCTTCGTAGGCGAGACCGTAGCGCTTCAGGTCGCCGAGCTTGTAGTTCTCGATCAAGACGTCGGATTTCGCCGCCAGCTCCCGGCAGAGGCGCTGGCCTTCCGGTCTGGCGAGATCGATCGTCACGGACTTCTTGCCGCGGTTCACCGACAGGAAGTAGGCCGCTTCGCGGGTGTCGTTTCCGTCCTTGTCCTTCAGCCACGGCGGTCCCCACGAGCGCGTGTCGTCGCCGGTCCCGGGCCGCTCGATCTTGACCACCTCGGCGCCGAGGTCGGCCAGGTTCTGCGTCGCCCAGGGCCCCGCCAGGATGCGGGTGAGATCGAGGACTCGGACATGTGAAAGCGGGCGTGGCATGCGAGGGGGCTCCCTGGACGCGCAAGCGTAGGGAGAAGGGACCACTCTGGCAAGTGTGGCACCATTCTGCTTGGCGACACGGGAGGGAGGAGATCGGCATGAACGACATTTTCATGACCACCGAGGACCAGCGGGCGATCATCGACACGGTCCGCCGGTTCGTCGAGCAGGAAGTTCGGCCGCAGGCCGCGGCACTCGACGCGAACCCGGATCCGGAGCAGAGCTTTTCGTGGGAGATCGTCGAGAAGGCGAACGAGCTCGGGATCCGCACCATGACGCTCTCGGAGAAATGGGGTGGGCTCGGCACCGGTGCGCTCACCACCGCCATGGTCATCGAGGAGCTCGGCAAGGGCGACATCGGCGTCTCGGTCATCTTCGCGCAGACGCTCAAGATCGCGCAGATGATGGAGAAAGCGCTGAACGAAGCCCAGCAGGCACGGGTGCTGCCGAAGTTCGTCGACAATCCGCGCGGGATGCTCGCGATCGGCATCACCGAGCCGGACAATGCCTCCAACTACTTTCTGGCCCATCCGGGGCCGTTCCGTACCAGCGCGCAACGGAAGCAGGGCGGCTGGGTGGTGAACGGCATGAAGCATTTCATCTCCAACGGCAACCGCGCGAGCTTTTATCTCCTGTTCGTGCAGACCGAAAAGGGCAAGCCGCTCGCGGAAGGCAGCACCTGCTTTCTCCTGGAGCGTGACCGGCCGGGGTTCACCATCGGCCGCGTGCACGACAAGATGGGGGAGCGCCTCGCGAACAACGCCGAGCTGGTGTTCCAGGATTGCTTCATTCCGGACGAGAACGTCGTCGGCGAGATCAACGGGGGCTTCAAGGTTCTCGCTGAGTTCCTGCCGTACTCGAACGCCTACGCCGGCGCGACGATTCTCGGCGTGGCCGAAGCGCTCTACGCCAAGGCGGTCGATTGGGGCAAGACGCGCATCCAGGGCGGCAAGCCGCTGATCGAGCACGACGGCATCCGCGCCCAGATCGCGGAGATGCGCATGCTGATCGACGCCTCGCGCACCTACGTCCACTGGGCCTGCTGGCTTGCCGACAACCCGCAGCACGGATGGGACAAGACCCTCGGCGCGCTGCCCAAGGCGATGGCGTCCCAGACCACCTGGAAGATCGCCACATGGTGCATGGAGATCCATGGCGGCCACGGCTACATGAAGGAGTTCGGCGTCGAGAAGCTCGTGCGCGACGCGGCCGCGTTCCTGCATTCGGACGGCGTGAACCGGACGCTCTTTCTCAAAGCGGCGAACTTCATGTTCCGGGATTGATCGCGATAAACATCGAGAGGCGGCTGCCATGAAAGCAATGGTGTTGAAGGGACCCGGAGCGCCGTTCGAGCTGACCGACGTCCCCGACCCGGTCGCGGGCGCGGGCGAGGCGGTCGCCCGGGTGATCACGTGCGGATCGGGTCTCACCATCCAGCACATCAAGGCGGGTCGGACCCCCGCCACCTTCCCGCGCATCATCGGGCACGAGATCACCGGCGAGATCGTCTCGGTCGGACCAGGGGTGCGATCGCTTGCCGCCGGCGACGCGGTCACTGCGTACTACTACCTCAACTGTGGCTATTGCCGGATGTGTCTCGCCAATCTCGAGCCGTTGTGCGAGAACGCCGGCGGCAACGTGGGCAAGGAATGCGACGGCGGCTACGCCGAATACATCAAGCTGCCCGCGCACGTCTTCATCAAGCTTCCGGAAGGGCTCGACTACCGGGCACACCCGGCCGAGATCGGAGTCGTGACGGATGCTCTGGCCACGCCTTACAAGGTGCTCAGACGCGCCCGCGTCAAGCCGGGCGAGAGCGTGGCCGTGATCGGAGCAGGGGGCGGCCTCGGCATTCACCAGCTGATGATGGCGAAGTGGGCGCGCGCCCGTGTGATCGCCGTCGAAACCGACGAGAAGAAGTTCGAGGCTTGTCGCGCCGCGGGCGCCGACGACGTTGTCGACGCATCGGCCGGCAAGGTGGTCGAGGCATTGCGCGATCTCACCGACGGTCAGGGCGTCGACGTTGCGATCGACTACGTATCCACCACCGGAACGCTTGAATCGGCCGCGAAGGCCCTGGCGGTCCGGGGGCGGATGGTCACGCTGGGCGGTGCTGGAAAGCCGTTCCAGGTTTCGGCGATGGACCTGCTGCTGAAGGAGCAGGACGTGCTGGGCAGCCGCTACGTGACGCGCACCGAGATTCTCGAGTCGCTCGATCTCGTGGCGCGGGGCGAGGTCTGGCCGCTCGTGACCGAGGTCCGCCCGCTCGCCGAAGCCGAGGCGCTGCACGAGCGCGTGGAACGCGGCCTGGTGACGGGGCGGGCGGCGTTGCGAATCGGCTGAAGGATGCCGCTCGCCGACGCCGCGGTGTCCGGGCTCGCGCCGTTGCGCGCCGCATTCGCGCGACAGGACGAGGCGCGCCTGCGCGATCCGTACCCCACCGTGGCGAAGCGACGCGCGCAACTCGTGCGCCTTGCGGCAGTGATCAAGACCGCGCGACCCGAGATCGCGAACGCCATCTCGGCCGACTTCGGTCATCGCGCGCCGCAGGAGACCGCGCTCGCCGAGGTCTTCACCTCGCTCGAGGCGATCCGATACACGGTTCGGCACGTCGGACGCTGGGCGAAGCCCGAACGACGGCCGGTGTCGATCTGGCATCGCCCCGGCCATGCGCGGCTTCGCAAGCAGCCGCTGGGCGTTGTCGGCATCGTCGTGCCGTGGAACTATCCGCTGTACCTTGCCGCCGGGCCGCTGGTGAGCGCGCTGGCCGCCGGCAACCGGGTGATGATCAAGATGTCGGAATTCACTCCGCACTTCAATGCGCTATGGGAGCGACTCGTCGCGGAAAATTTTCCGCCTGACGAGATCGCCGTGATGGACGGCGGCGTGGAGGTCGCGGCAGCCTTCAGTCGATTGCCTTTCGACTACCTGCTGTTCACGGGTTCGACGCGCGTGGGCAGGGAAGTGATGCGTGCGGCGGCCGACAATCTCACCCCGGTCACGCTCGAGCTGGGCGGAAAATCCCCGGCGATCGTCTGCGACGACTTCCCGCTCGAGCTTGCCGCGAGTCGGATCCTCTACGGGAAGTGCACGAATGCCGGCCAGACATGCGTGGCGCCGGATTATGCGCTGGTGCCTGCCGCCAAGGTTCCGGCATTCGTCGCGGCCGCGCGTACGGCAGTCACGGGGTTCTTTCCGTCGCTCGCCTCGGAGGACTACACGACCATCGCGACCGAGCGTCACTTCGCGCGCCTTGCGGCGCTCATCGACGACGCGGCGAAAACGGGTGCGACCGTCCATCCTCTGCACGCCGAAGCTTCCGATCCCGTCGCACGCAGATTCACGCCGACCGCGCTGACGGGCGTGACACCCGCGATGCACATCATGCAGGAGGAGATCTTCGGGCCGCTCCTTCCCATCGTGCCATACGACACCCTCGACGAGGCGGTCGCCTTCGTGAATGCTCGACCGCGCCCGCTGGCGCTCTACGCTTTCAGCGACGACGGTGCGGTGATCGACAGGGTGTTGCGCACCACATCGAGTGGTGGCGTAACCGTGAACGACACGATGCTGCATGTCGCGCAGGACGCGCTGCCGTTCGGCGGAATCGGGTCGAGCGGAATGGGGCTGTACCACGGACGGGAGGGCTTCGATGCTTTCAGCAAGCTCCGCGCGGTGTACTACCAGCGTCGCTTCAACGGCTTGTCGCTGCTTCAGCCCCCGTACGGCAAGCGGTTCGACCGCCTGATCAAGCTGATGCTGCGCTAGGTCGGCCGGCGGCGCCGGCAGCGCGGCGGAGATTCCCGAGGGCGGTCGTTTATAATCACCCCCTTTCGCCGCAAGAGATCCCGCCATGAAAATTCTCGTTCCCGTGAAGCGCGTCGTCGACTACAACGTCAAAGTCCGCGTCAAGAGCGACGGGACCGGCGTGGAGACGGCGAATGTCAAGATGTCGATGAACCCGTTCGACGAGATTGCCGTCGAGGAGGCCGTGCGCGTCAGGGAAGCGGGTACGGCGACCGAGGTCATCGCGATCTCGTGCGGGGTGCAGGCCTGCCAGGAGACGCTGCGCACCGCCCTCGCGATTGGCGCCGACCGCGCGATATTGGTGCAGACGGACGTCGAGTTGCAGCCGCTCGCCGTGGCGAAGCTGCTCAAGGCGCTCGTGGACAAAGAGCAGCCGAAGCTCGTGCTCCTCGGCAAGCAGGCGATCGACGACGACGCCAATCAGACCGGTCAGATGCTCGCTGCGCTGGCCGGCTGGGCGCAGGGGACATTCGCCTCCAAGGTGAAGCTGGAGGGCGAGACCGCACAGGTCACGAGAGAGGTGGACGGCGGCCTCGAGACGGTTTCGCTCAAGCTCCCGGCCGTCATCACCGTGGACCTGCGACTGAACGAGCCGCGCTATGTGACGCTGCCGAACATCATGAAGGCCAAGAAAAAGCAGATGGAGACGTTGAAACCCGAAGACCTCGGCGTCGACGTCTCGCCGCGGCTGACGACGTTGAGCGTCGAGGAACCTCCCAAGCGGAAGGCCGGCGTCAAGGTGGCGGACGCGAAGGCCCTGGTGGACAAACTCAAGAACGAAGCGAAGGTGATCTGAATGACGATCCTCGTCGTAGCGGAACACGACAATCAGATTCTCAAGGCGTCGACGCTGCACACGATCGCGGCGGCGGCCGCGATCGGTGGCGACATCCATGTGTTGGTTGCGGGAAGCGGCTGCCAGGCGGTTGCCGATGCTGCGGCGAAGGTGCAGGGCGTCGGCAAGGTCCTGCTGGCGGATGCGCCGCACTACAAGGACGAGCTCGCGGAGAACGTGGCGCCGCTGGTGACGGGTCTCGCGAAGGGCTACAGCCACGTGCTGGCTCCGGCCACGACCTTCGGCAAGAACTTCATGCCGCGCGTGGCCGCGACGCTCGACGTTGCGCAGATCTCGGACATCGTGGCAGTGAAGAGCGAAGACACGTTCGTCCGCCCGATCTATGCCGGCAACGCCATGGCCACCGTCCAGGCGAAGGATCCGATCAAGGTGGTCACGGTTCGCACGACCGGGTTCGAGGCCGTCGCCGACACCGGTGGCGCGGCAGCCATCGAGGCCGCGACGCCGGACGCCGACGCGGGCGTGTCCAGCCTGGTAGGACGGGAGCTCACCAAGAGCGAGCGGCCCGAGCTGACCGCCGCGCGGGTCGTCGTCTCGGGTGGACGGGGCATGGGATCGGCGGAGAACTTCAAGCTGCTGGAGCCGCTGGCCGACAAGCTGAACGCCGCGATGGGCGCCTCCCGAGCCGCCGTCGACGCCGGTTTCGTTCCGAACGACTGGCAGGTCGGCCAGACCGGCAAGATCGTCGCCCCCGAGCTCTACATCGCCGTGGGCATTTCGGGCGCGATCCAGCACCTGGCGGGCATGAAGGACAGCCGGGTGATCGTGGCCGTGAACAAGGACGAGGAAGCGCCGATCTTCCAGGTCGCCGACTACGGGATCGTGGGCGATCTTTTCAAGGTCCTCCCCGAGCTCGTGAACGAGTTGGGTTGATGCGGTTTCGCGCGCCGCGGCGTCCAAGGCGCGAGCAAGCGATGAGGAGAAGGGGATGAGCTACACCGCACCCATCCAGGACATGCTCTTCGTGATGAAGGAGCTCGCCGGCCTCGAGGAGGTCGCAAAGCTCCCCGGCTGCGAGGAAGCGACGCCGGATGTCGTCGAGCAGATCCTTCGGGAAAACGCGCGGTTCTGCAGCGAGGTGCTCGCGCCCCTCAACGCGACGGGCGACCGGGAGGGTTCGGTCCTGACAGACGGTCACGTCAAGACGCCGAACGGATTCAAGGAGGCATACCGGCAGTTCATCGAAGGCGGCTGGAGCGCGCTTGAGGCGCCGACCGAGTTCGGCGGTCAGGGCCTGCCGAAGCTCATCGGCACGCCGGCGCTAGAGATGTGGAAGTCCGCCAATCTTTCCTTCTCCCTGTGCCCGATGCTCACCGTGGGCGCAATCGAGGCGCTGCTGTTGCGCGGCACCAAGGCGCAGAAGCAGACCTATCTGCCGAACATGGTCGCGGGCACGTGGACGGGGACCATGAACCTCACCGAGCCTCAGGCCGGATCGGACCTTGCGCTCGTCAAGACACGTGCCGTGCCCGAGGGAGACCACTACCGGATCACCGGCCAGAAGATCTTCATCACCTACGGCGAGCACGACTTCACCGAGAACATCATCCACCTCGTGCTGGGGCGCACGCCCGATGCGCCGCCCGGCGTGAAGGGGATCTCGCTCTTCATCGTGCCGAAATTCCTCGTCAACAAGGACGGATCGCTCGGCGCGCGCAACGACGTGCAATGCATCAAGCTCGAGGAGAAGCTCGGTATCCATGCGAGCCCGACGGCGGTGATGTCGTATGGCGAGCGCGAGGGCGCGGTGGGATACCTCGTGGGCGAGGAGAACCGCGGTCTCGAGTACATGTTCATCATGATGAACGCCGCGCGGTTCGCGGTGGGGATGGAAGGCCTCGCGGTGTCGGAGCGCGCCTACCAGATGGCCGCCGCCTATGCGAAGGAGCGGGTGCAGAGCCGCGAACCGGGCGGGTCGGGGTCGCAGCCCGTGACGATCATCCATCATCCCGACGTGCGGCGCATGCTGATGTCGATGCGTTCCGCGGCCGAGGCGATGCGGGCGCTGGCTTACGTGGTGGCGGCGACGTTGGACCGTGCTCACCGGCACAATCGCAAGCGCGAGCGCGAGAAGGCCCAGGCGCTGGCGGACCTGCTGATCCCGGTGGTGAAGGGCTGGTTCACCGAGACCGGCATCGAGATCGCGTCGCTCGGTGTCCAGGTGCATGGCGGAATGGGGTACATCGAGGAGACGGGGGCCGCGCAGCTCCTGAGGGACGCACGGATCACCACCATTTACGAGGGCACGACCTCGATCCAGGCGAACGACCTCGTCGGACGGAAGCTGGCGCGCGATTCCGGGCACGCCGCGAAACAGCTGATCAAGGAGATGAAGGCGGTCGCACGCGACCTGCACAAGCTGCAGGATCCCGACCTTGCTGCGATCGGTCGCCGCTTCGCCGCGGGCGTCAAGGCCCTCGAGCAGAGCGTGAGCTGGATCGTCGAGAACTACGCCACCGACATCAAGTCCGTGTTCGCGGGGGCGGTCCCGTTCCTCAAGTTGACGGGCATCGTGGCGGGCGGATGGCAGATGGCGCGTGCGGCGCTGATTGCCCAGGCGCACCTCGCGCGAGGCGAGGGCGATGCTGAATTTCTCAAGGCGAAGATCGCCACCGCGCGCTTCTATGCCGATCACTATCTCGCGCAGGCGCCGGGCTTGCGGGACACCGTCATCGGCGGTGCGCCGGGCGTGCTCGCGCTGGCCGCGGAACAGTTTTAGGGAATGCCCGAACAGAGGGGGATATCTCCCCCCTCTGACCTCCTATCCCTACTTGGACTCCTCGAGCCTGCGGCGCGCCTCGCGCCCCGTCTCGTAGACGCCCGAGGAAAGACGGCGCTTCTCCAGCTCCTGGCCGAGCTTCAGGCGCATGAAGCCGCTGTTGGTGTAGCGTGAGACCTTGATGTAGTACGTCTGCTCGACGTAGCGCACGGCATCCATGTAGTCGCTGATCGCTTCGTCGTCGATCGTGAATCCGTCGTAGTTGACAATGGAGTTCACGCGCCGACCCAGGGGGCCGAGCAGCCGGTCGACGGCGGCAATGATGGTGTCTATGTCGCGTTTGTCCTTCACACGCATGCCCGCGTAGTTCATGAACACCGTGTTCGTCTCGGGCTCGTAGGAGAGCCGGTCGTCGATGTGGATATCGAGCATCCGCTCGCGCAGTCCCATGGGCTCCGGACGGAAGAGCGCCGGGTCCATCTCGGCGGGCGTGGCCACGACGGGCTTGAACGGCAGAAGCCGCAGGATGTCGCGCTCGATCTCCACGCCGGGCGCCACCTCGACGAGCTCTAGCCCCTCGGGCGTCAGCTGGAACACGCACCGCTCGGTGACGTAGAGCACGTCCTGCTCGCCGCGAGCGGCGAGCTCACCGTTGAACGTAACCTGGGCGAGCTTCTCGACGAACTTGACGTGCTTGCCCTCGCGATCGATGCGCAGTCGTCCGTCGTCGATGGTGACCTCGAGGCCGCCCGAGGCGAAATTGCTCACGAAGACGACCTTCTTCGCGTTCTGGCTGATGTTGATGAATCCGCCGCAGCCCGCGATGCGCGCACCGAACCGGCTCGCGTTCACGCTCCCGGCTCGATCGCACTCCGCGAACCCGAGGAACGCGGCATCCAGTCCGCCGCCGTCGATGAAGTCGAATTGCGAGCAATGATCGATCACCGCCTGCCAGTTCACCGCGGCACCGAAGTCGAGACCGCCCATCGGGACGCCGCCGATCACACCGGGGTCCACGGTGAGCGTCATCAGTTCGCTGATCTTTTCCTCGCTTGCGACTGTGGGAATACAGTCGGGCATGCCGAGGCCGAAGTTGACGACACTGTTCGCGCCGAGCTCCATCGCTGCGCGCCGCGCAATCACTTTCCTGTCGTTGAGCGGGAGCGGCTTGATGTGCCGGAGCGGGATGCGCACTTCTCCCGAAAAAGCGGGGTTGTAGTGGGTCCCGTAGGTCTGCATGTGGTGCTCGGGCTCGGCGACCACCACGCAGTCCACCATGCTGCCCGGAATGCGCACCTGGCGCGCGTCGAGCGTCCCTTCGGCGGCGATCCGCTCGACCTGGCAGATGACGTAGCCGTGGGAGTTCTTCGCGGCGATCGCCATGGCGAGGTTCTCCAGGATCAGGGATTCCTTCTCCATGGTGATGTTGCCGTCCGGATCGGCCGTCGTGCCGCGAATGAACGCGATCTTGATCGGCAACCCGCGATAGTAGAGGTACTCCTTGTCGAAGACCGACAGCACCTGCACGAGGTCCTCGGTCGTGCGGGCGTTCATCTTGCCCCCTTCCTGACGCGGATCGACGAACGTGCCCAGCCCGACCGATGAAAGCGTGCCGGGCTTGCCCGCCGCGACGTCGCGGTAGAGGTGCGTGATCACCCCCTCGGGAAGGTTGTACGCCTCGATCTTGTTCTCCGCGACCAGCGCCGCGAGCTTCGGCATCAGGCCGTAGTGGCCTCCGATCGTGCGGCGCACGAGGCCTTCGTGCCCGAGGTGGTTGAGACCCTTGTCCTTGGCGTCACCCTGGCCGCCCGCAAAGATCAGCGTGAGATCCCGCGGCGTGCCCGTCTCCAGGAAGCGCTTCTCCAGCGATACGAACAGCTGGTCTGGCGTGCCGTTGCCGCCGTAGCCGGTCGTCGCCAGGACGTCGCCGTCGCGGAGGATGGCAATGGCGTCCTCGACGGGAATGATCTTCTTCAGCATGATCGCTCGGCGATGATACGCCGGCGAGCGCGGCCCCGTCAGCTGTCGCGGGCGCCTTCCGAGGGCGGGTTCTTGCCGCTCGCATGCGGCAGAATGATGCAGGTGGTGGTGCCGTGAGCGTAGAGACGGCCGTCGCGATCCCGGAGGTGTCCTTCGGCCGTGGCGATGCGGTTGCCCCGATGGATGATGCGGCCCTCGGCGCGCAGCGGGCCAGTGCGCACAGTGATCGCCCTGACCAGATTCACCTTCAGCTCCACGGTGGTGTAGCCCACGCCGGCAGGCAGGGTGGTGTGGACGGCACAGCCCATCGCAGAGTCCAGCAGGGTGCAGGCGACGCCGCCGTGGACCGCGCCGCTCGGATTGTAGTGAAACTCCATCGGCTCGATCTCGAACGTCGCGCGGCCTTCGTCGGCTTCGACGAGCGAGAAGCCGACCGTCCGCGCAAGGGGTGGCGCCGGCAGCTTTCCGGCGATCATCGCACGGAGATAGTCGAGACCGGGCATCCCCGCGCCGGCTTGCGCGCCGATGTGCGGATCCTCCCAGGTCACCGTACGGGTGCGGGATGGGGCAGCTGCCGTCACAGTTCAGTCTCCTCGTGCAGATCGGCGGACGGAGCGCGGCGATCGGTCAGGGAAAGCGTAATGAGCCGGAGGTGGCTCTCGTCGGGGTGGAACGCCACCCGGAAGCCGCTCGCGCGCGCCAGCGCCAGCATGGCGCCGTTTGTTGCGAGGACGTCGCCCCTAAGACGGGCGATCCCTCGGGTCGAGGCGTGATCCACGAGCTTGTGGAGCAATCGTCTGCCGATCCCGCGCCTGTGCCAGGCGTCGGCCACGGTGATCGCGATGTCGGCTGTGTCGCCGTCGGCGTCGATTCGAGCGTATCGCGCCACCGCGATCGGCGTCTCCTCGCCGGCTACCGTCGTCGTGGCGATCAACGCGAGGTCGCGCGTGAAATCCACGTTCAGGAGCAGATCGAGGAGCCGTGGATTCCGCTTGATGCCGCCGTTGAGAAACCGCTGAGAGAGACTTGCGGGCGAGAGTGCCTTGCCCAGGGCGATGACGAGGTCTGCGTCTTCGGGCAGCAGGGGACGGACGACGATCGCGTGACCGAGCATGATCGGCCACCCGGTGGTCAGCGTCGCGCGGATTGCAGGGCTCATGCTTGATCTCCCGAAGAAAACAGCTCGAATTGGGGTACGGATCGCCCGGTGGCGGCAGTGCTCTGCTCGGACCCGCGCGGGGCGTTCCGGGCAATCAACGCCTCGAAGGCCGTCGTTGCGCGATTCACGGCGGCAGGATCCTTGAACAGCCGGCGGTCGTGATGGGCGGCAAAGACGATCGCGAAGAGCTCGAAGGCAAACTGCTCCGGTACGGTGTCTCGACCGAGGTGTCCTTCTGCGACGGCGAGCTCCACCGCGCGCGCCAATGCTTTGCGCAGATCCTGCTGGGATGCGACGAGCGCGTCACGCACCGGGCCGGGCCGATCGTCGTATTCCGTCGTCGCACCCAGAATGACGCAGCCCCCCGGGATTTCCGGGTCGTCGGCCCAGGCGACCCAGCGCTGAAAGAATCCTCGCAACCGCGGCAAGCCGCGCGGGGCCGCCAGGGCAGGCGAGAAGACGAAGCGCTCGAAGCGCTCCCGCGCATTCTTGAGGGTGGCGAGTTGCAGGTCTTCCCTGGATCCGAAGTGGGCGAAGAGGCCGCTCTTGGACATCCCCAGACGCCCGGCGAGCGTGCCGATGGTGAGTCCCTCTAGGCCGTACTCGCTGGCGAGCGCCACGGCTTGGCCGAGGATGTCTTGCCGGGTTCGTTGCCCTTTCCGCATAAGCAGAAAATAGCACGAACGTTCGTATTATTCAAGCTGAACGTCTGGGGAAGTCAAATGACAATACTTTATTATTCATCAGCTATATATATCACGTATCTAATGTGCTTCCTCAGGCATGCTCCAGCGCCCCCGGCCCTACATGTTCGGGTAATTGGGCCCTTCGCCGCCCTGGGGCACAACCCAGTTGATGTTCTGCGTCGGATCCTTGATATCGCAGGTCTTGCAGTGCACGCAGTTCTGAGCGTTGATCTGGAGGCGCGGATTGGAACCGTCCGCGTCCCGCACGATTTCGTACACGCCCGCAGGGCAATAGCGCTGCTCCGGCGCGTCGTACAGAGCGAGATTGACGGTGATGGGCACCGACGGGTCGCGCAGCGTCAGATGCGAAGGCTGGTTCTCTTCGTGGTTGGTGCCCGAGATGTAGACCGACGACAGCTTGTCGAACGTAATCGTGCCGTCGGGCTTGGGGTAATCGATGACCGGATATTCCGACGCCTTGCCCAGATGGTCGTGGTCGGCATGAATCCGGAACGTCCAGGGCGCTTTGCCGCGAAAGAGGTACTGGTCGATTCCCGCGTAGGTGACCCCCGCGAACACTCCCTTGTAGAACGACGGCCGGATGTTCCGGACACGGTAGAGCTCGTCCCAAAGCCAAGAGTGGCGCAACCTCTCCGGATAGTCCGTCACTTCGCGGGGCCCGTCCTCGCGCAGAGCCCCAATGAGGGCCTCGGCCGCCGTTATGCCCGATTTCATCGCGAGGTGCGTGCCCTTGATCTTCGGCACGTTGAGGAACCCGGCGGTATCTCCGATCAGCAATCCGCCCGGGAACGTAAGTTTCGGCACCGACTGGTATCCGCCTTCGGAGATCGCGCGCGCGCCGTATGCGACGCGTCGGCCGCCCTCGAGCGTGGGGCGGATCTCCGGATGCGTCTTGAAGCGCTGGAACTCGTCGAAAGGCGAGAGATGGGGATTGCGGTAATCGAGTCCCACCACGAAACCGATCGAGACCAGGCGCTCCTCGAAGTGATAGAGAAACGCACCGCCGTAGGTGCGCGAGTCGAGCGGCCATCCGATGCTGTGGAAGACGAACCCCGGCTTGTGCTTGTCCGGCGCGACTTCCCATAGCTCCTTGACCCCGATGCCATAGGTCTGAGGATCGACCCCCTCGCGCAGCTTGAACCGCTCGAACAACGTCTTCGTGAGCGAGCCGCGGCAGCCCTCCGCGAAGACGGTCTGCCGCGCATGCAATTCGACACCCGGTTGGTAGTTCTCGGTGTGCTGCCCGTCCTTGCCGATGCCCATGTCGCCCGTGGCGACACCTTTCACGCTGCCGTCTTCGTGGTAGAGCACCTCGGCCGCGGCGAAGCCGGGGTAGATTTCGACGCCTAGCGCTTCGGCCTGCTCGCCGAGCCACCGGCACAGGTTGCCGAGACTGATGATGTAGTTGCCCTCGTTGTGCAGGAACGGCGGTAGAGGCAGTCGGATGCCGCCCTTCTCGGTCAGGTACATCACACGGTCCTCGCTGACCGGTGTCCTGAGCGGCGCGCCCTTCTCCTTCCAGTCGGGGATCAACTCGTTCAGGCCACGCGGCTCGATCACTGCACCCGACAGGATGTGCGCGCCGATCTCCGATCCCTTCTCGATCAGGCACACGCCGAGCTCCCGGTTCGCCTCCGCCGCGAGCTGCTTCAGCCGGATCGCGCATGCAAGCCCCGAAGGCCCGCCGCCCACGATCACGACGTCGTACTCCATTGATTCGCGCTGCACGAGTCACTCCCCCCGGTATGGATGCTTGACTTGCGAGCGAGCGCACTCTCGGTTCTCCAAGACGGCTCCCCGATTCGGCTCCCCGCGGCGAATTGTATAATCATCGCGCCGCGCGGCACGCCTTTTCCGAAACAGCCTACCTTTCGCGAACGGCCCGATTGTCGCCTGCGAGCGGACACGCAATTCCCGCAGTACCGATCACACGCCGGTCAACGCCGGGCATACCCGATCGGTGCGAGGGCCACTGCACCGGGGGGAGGATGCCGCAAACGCGCAGGAAGCTGGTTCACACCGAGATCATCCCGATCCGCTGGGGCGACATGGATGCGATGAACCACGTGAACAACACGGTCTACTTCCGGTACATGGAACAGACGCGCATCTCCTGGTTCGAGCATCTTGGCGTGGCACCCGACCCGCAGGGCGTCGGCCCGGTCATCGTCAATGCAAACTGCACGTTCATGAAGCAGATCGTCTATCCCGGCAACGTCGAAGTGCGGATGTACGTCGGCAAACCCGGGCGATCGAGCTTCGAGACGTGGCTCGAGCTGCGGCCGAGCTACGATGCGGAAACGGTCTACGCCGAAGGCGGCGCGAAGGTGGTCTGGGTGGATTTCGTGAAGGGCAAATCGACGATGCTGCCGGAAAAGATCCGCCAGATCGTGGAACGGTAGGAGGCAGGATGAGCAAGGCGAAGCCGCTCTGGGAGCCGAGCCAGGACCGCATCGAGCACGCGAACCTGACACGGTTCGCCAGGATGGCGATCCACGACTGGGGGCTCAAGCGCAACACCTACCCGGCGTTTCATCGATGGACCGTGGAGCAGCCCGAGCGCTTCTGGCAATCGCTCTGGAAGTTCGGCGCAGTTCGAGCGGCCGAGCAGGGCGCGCGGGTGCTGGCGGACGGCGACAAGATGCCGGGCGCGACGTGGTTTCCCGATGCGCGCCTGAATTACGCCGAGAATCTGCTGCGCCTGCGCGACGACACCGATGCGCTGGTGTTCTGGGGTGAGGACAAGGTGCAGCGCCGCCTCTCGCACCGCGACCTCTACGACTCCGTTTCGCGCCTGGCGCAGGCGCTCCGTGCGCACGGGGTCGGCGCAGGCGACCGTGTCGCCGCATATATTCCCAACATGCCCGAATCGATCATCGGCCTTGCGGCGACCGCGAGCATCGGCGCGATCTGGTCTTCGTGCTCGCCCGATTTCGGCGTGCAGGGCGTGCTCGACCGATTCGGGCAGATCGAACCGAGCGTGCTGATCACGGTTGACGGCTACTGGTACAACGGCAAGGCGATCGACCTGCGCGACAAGGTGCGCGAGGTCGCGGCGAAGCTGCCGTCGGTCCGGCGCGTGATCGTCGTGCCGTACCTGGCCGAAGCGCCGGAGATCGCCTCCGTGCCCAACGCCGTCACGCTCGCCGAGTTCGTGTCCGGCTTCGCGCCGAGCCACATCGCGTTCGAGCAGATGCCGTTCAATCATCCGCTCTACATCCTGTATTCGTCGGGCACGACGGGCGTGCCGAAGTGCATTGTGCACGGCGCCGGCGGGGCGCTGCTCAAGCATCTGAGCGAGCACCTGCTGCATTCCGATGTTCGCCACGGTGACCGGGTCTTCTACTTCACCACCTGCGGCTGGATGATGTGGAACTGGCTGGTCTCCGGGCTCGCGTGCGGCGCGACGCTCCTTCTCTACGACGGCTCGCCGTTCATCGCGCGCGGCCGGATCCTCTTCGACTATGCCGATGCCGAACGCATGACGCACCTGGGCACCTCGGCGAAGTTCATCGACGCTTGCAAGAAGGTGAGGCAGGCGCCGATGCGGACGCACAAGCTGGAAGCGCTGCGGGCGATCCTTTCCACGGGCTCGCCGCTGGTGCCGGAGAGCTTCGACTACGTCTACGACGCGATCAAGCCGGATGTCTGCCTATCGTCGATCTCGGGGGGGACCGACATTGTCGGGTGCTTCGCACTGGGAAATCCTATCCTTCCCGTTTGGCGCGGCGAGATTCAAAGTACCGCCCTGGGTCTGAACGTCCAGGTATTCGACGAGCAAGGGCACGCGGTGCACGGGGAGAAGGGCGAGCTCGTGTGCACGAGGCCTTTTCCTTCGATGCCGGTGCGTTTCTGGAACGATCCGGACGGCTCGAAGTACCGGGCCGCCTACTTCGAGAAGTTTCCCGGCGTGTGGTGCCACGGCGACTGGTGCGAAGTCACCGAGCACGACGGCATGATCATCTACGGCCGCTCGGACGCGACGCTCAACCCGGGCGGGGTACGCATCGGCACGGCCGAGATCTATCGGCAGGTCGAGCAACTTCCCGAAGTGACCGAGTCGCTGGTCATCGGGCAGGACTGGCCGCCTGATCGGCCCAGCGACGTCAGGGTGGTGCTCTTCGTGAAACTCGCGGAGGGAATAACGCTCGACGAAGGGCTGGCTTCCCGGATCAAGAACCAGATCCGCGCCAACGCGACACCGCGCCACGTTCCTGAAAAGATCGTGCAGGTCGGCGATATCCCGCGCACCAAGAGCGGCAAGATCGTCGAGCTCGCCGTGCGGAACGTGGTGCACCACCGTCCCGTGAAGAACGTCGAGGCGCTCGCCAATCCCGAGTCGCTCGACGACTATCGCGACCGCATCGAGCTGGCGAGCTGATTCGAATCGGCGCAGTCGGGGTCGTATTTTTCCCCTCCTCTACGAGGAGGGGTGGCCGCGGAGCGGACGGGGTGGTGTCCCGCGTTGACCGAAGCTGTAACCACCCCCCGCCCTTCGGGCGGACCCCCCCGGCCCGAAGCGAGGACGCTTCGGGCGTTCGCGGGCTCGAACGTGCGCAGGCACGTTCTTCGAAACCCCCGCTCACCCTTGAAAAGGAGGGGAAACAACATTCAACCACTCCCTCCCGTACGGCACGGAACCCTCGCAGCGGGAAGGAGGGTAACGGGTGGGAACCAGCCGGTTCCCTCCTGTTCGTGACCTGCCGCTTCTTCCTTCCCTAGAACGAGCGCGGCAGGCCGAGCACGTGCTCGGCGACGTAGGAGAGGATGAGGTTGGTGGAAATCGGTGCGACCTGGAAGAGGCGCGTTTCGCGGAACTTGCGCTCGATGTCGTACTCGGCGGCGAAACCGAATCCGCCGTGCGTCTGCACCGCCGCATTGGCCGCTTCCCATGATGCATCGGCGGCCAACAGCTTCGCCATGTTGGCCTCCGCGCCGCACGGCTCGCCGCGGTCGAAGAGCTCGGCGGCACGGTAGCGCATGAGATTGGCCGCCTCGACATTGACGAATGCCTTGGCAAGCGGGAACTGGATGCCCTGGTTCTGTCCGATCGGGCGGTCGAATACCACGCGCTCTTTCGCGTACGCGATCGCCTTCTCCATGAACCAGTAGCCGTCGCCGATGCATTCCGCAGCGATGAGAATCCGCTCCGCGTTCATGCCGTCGAGGATGTAGCGGAAGCCTTTGCCTTCCTCGCCAATCAGGTTCTCGGCCGGGACCTCGAGGTTGTCGAAGAACACCTCGTTGGTCTCGTGGTTCATCATGTTGCGGATCGGGCGCACGCTCATGCCTTTTCCGACCGCGGCGCCCAGCTCGACGAGGAACACGGAGAGCCCGTCGCCCTTGCGCTTCACGTCCGCGAGCGGCGTCGTGCGCGCGAGCAGCAGCATCAGGTCGGAATGCTGGACGCGTGAGGTCCAGACTTTCTGGCCGTTGACAAGGTACCGGTCGCCCTTGCGCACCGCCGTGGTCTTGAGCTTGGTGGTGTCGGTGCCGGTCGTGGGCTCGGTAACGCCGAATGCCTGCAGGCGAAGCTCGCCGGTGGCGATGCGCGGCAGATAACGGCGCTTCTGGTCCTCGGACCCGTGCCGCAGGATCGTGCCCATGATGTACATCTGCGCGTGGCACGCGGCGGAATTTCCGCCGGTGCGATTGATCTCCTCGAGAATGACCGACGCCTCGGTGATCCCCAGACCCGCGCCGCCGTAATCCGCGGGAATCAGTGCCGCGAGCCAGCCGGCCTGCGTGAGGGCCGCAACGAACTCTTGCGGGTATTCGCGCGCCTCGTCTAGCTTGCGCCAGTACTCGCCGGTGTAGCGGCCGCACAGCGCGCGGACCGGCTCGCGGATTTCGGGGAACTTGTCGAGCTTCGAATGCATGGCATTTCCGTGGCGCGTTGATCAGGCAAGCGTGGCGTGGCCGTCCATCGCATGCGTTCCGTCGGGCCCGCGGACCCAGAGCGCCACTTCGCTTGTGTCCGGACGGGGCGCGCCGCATACGGTGAATGGCGCCGTATCGAACACCGGTTGCAGGGCACGAAAGCGGAATTGTGCGACCTTGGCGTCCGGCTGCTCGCGGCGCACGAGGTCCAGCATCAGCGTGGCGAGCAGCGGGCCGTGCACGACCAATCCCGGGTAGCCCTCTACTTCCGTGACGTACGAGCGGTCGTAGTGGATGCGGTGGCCGTTGAACGTGAGCGCCGAGTAGCGGAACAGTAATAGCGGATCCGGATGCACGGCCCGCTGCCACGTCGCCTCCGCGGGGTCCCCGGAGGAGCCTGAAGAGGGCTCAGCGGTCCGGGTGCCGGGTCGCGGCGCATCACGGTACACGATGTCATGCTCCTCGGCGATCGCGATGTCCCCACTGCCGCTGATCTCGTGCCGCACGACGACGAACACGAGATCGCCGCTACGCCCCGACTTGTGCGTGACGTCCGCGACGGTGGAAACGCGCCGGATGGGTTCACCCACACGCAGAGGGTGCCGGAACTGTACTCGGCTGCCTGCCCACATCCGACGCGGCAGCGGAACGGGAGGCAGAAATCCGCCGCGGCGCATGTGCCCGTCAGGTCCCGCGTCGGAATGGCGATAGATCGGCAGGAAGTACAACCAGTGCCACAGGGGCGGCAGCATGTCCCCGTTTCGCGGGGCCGGGTCATCACGGTCGAGCGTCGCGCCCAGTGCGGCGACCGGAAACAGGGACACCACGTCTTCGGCGGCCTCGCTGCGGCCCACCCATTTCCGCAACGCTTCCACGTCAACGGCCATCGGCCCGCTCCGCGATCTCGACCAAATTCATGTCCGGATCCCGGACATAGACCGACATGAGGGAAAACGCCGCGCCCGTGCGTCGCACCGGCCCCTCGATGATCGGCACGCCCGCTTCGTTCAAGCGCTTGATCACCTCGGCAAGCGGTACCGAAGCGATGAAGCAGACGTCCAGGCTGCCGGGCGTGGGGCGATCGGCCTTGGGCTCGAACTCCTTTCCCGAGATGTGCAGGTTGATCTTCTGGTCGCCGAACCGAAACGCCATGCGTCCCTCGCCGAATCTCTCGAGTCGCATCCCCAGCGTGCGCGCATAGAAGTCGATGCAGCGTTCCGGATCGCGGGTGGTCAGGACGATGTGGTCGAGATGGTGGATCATGGCGTCACATCAGCAGGAGACGAGGCGCAAGCACGGAGTCTGGATGGTGGTGCGCGGCAGTGCCTAGTATAGTGCAGCCGCCGCGGCGTCCTCTCCGGTCGGCGTATTGACAACGAGGGGTCGCCACCCGATCCTCCGGCGGCATGCCCGAGATCCCGATCCGCGAGACGTTCTGGAACATTCCTCCGTGGGCCGTGGTCGGCGTCTACGTCGGCGGCGCAATCGCGATTGCGGTCTTCGGCTGGGGGCTCTGGCGGCGCATCGCGCTATGGCGCGAAGGCGGACCCGAAATGCGCTGGGACCGGATTCCCGCGCGCATCGTGAGGGTGGTGAAGGAGGTGCTGCTCCAGTCCCGCATCCTGGGACAGTCATACCCGGGCATCATGCACGCGACGATGTTCTGGGGGTTCCTGGCGCTGTTCACCGGCACCGTGCTGGCCACCATCGACTGGGAAATCACGCGGCTGCTCTTCGACGTCCGGATCCTGAAGGGGCCGTTCTACCTAGCTTTCGAGCTGACCCTGGATCTCTTCGGGCTGTTCTTGCTGATCGGGCTGGGCTTGGCGGTGTGGCGGCGTTTCGTCTTGCGCCCATCACGCATCGAACCGACCGGGAAGTTCGCGTACGCGCTGACGATCCTGTTCGTGATCATTCTGACAGGATTTGTCATCGAGGCGTGCCGGCTCGCCGTCTTGCAGCCCTGGTGGGCAGCGTGGTCGCCCGTGGGCTGGGCGCTCGCCAAGGCGATGCTCGCCGCCGGAGCAGGAGAGGGCGCACTGCGCACCACCCATTTCTCCCTGTGGGTATTCCATGCCGTGGTCGTCTTCACGTTCATTGCGCTGATCCCGCACAGCTACTTCTTCCACCTCATCGCCACGCCGCTGAACATCTTCTTCGCCAAGCTCGGGCCGCGGGGCGCCCTCGCCAAGATCGAGAACCTCGAGGAGCAGGAGACGTTCGGGATTTCGCGTCTCGAACAGTTCTCCTGGAAGCGGCGTCTCGACTTCGATGCCTGCACGGAATGCGGCCGTTGCCACGCGGTGTGCTGCTCGCAGCTCTCGGGCGGCGCGCTCAGTCCGAAGCGCCTCATCGGCAAGCTCAAGCGGGCCATGCACGACGGTTATAACGGCCCGCTTCATGGCGAGGTGATCTCGGCCGACGAGCTGTGGGCGTGCACGACCTGCATGGCGTGCATCGAGGAATGTCCGGCGCGCATCGACATCGTCGACACGATCGTCGATCTGCGCCGCTACCTCGCCCTGACGGAAGGCGCGTTCCCTTCCACCGGTGCGCAGGCGCTCCAGCACATCCAGGGGCTGGGCAACCCCTGGGGACTCGATCCGGGCGATCGGCTGGCCTGGGCCAGGGACCTCGACCTGCCGGTGCTCGCGCCGGGGCAATCCGTCGAGGTGCTGTACTGGGTCGGCTGCGCGGCTGCCTACGATCCGCGAGCGCAGAAGGTCGCGCGCTCGGTCGTGAGAATCCTGCGGCACGCGGGCATATCGTTCGGGGTGATGGCCGAGGAGCGGTGCCACGGAGAGGTCGGCCGGCGGATGGGCGAGGAGTACCTCTACCAGACGGCGGCCGCCGAGAACATCGGCAACATGCGCCAACACGCGTTCCGAAAAATCGTCACGCATTGCCCGCACTGCTTCAACACGATCAGGAACGAGTACCCGCAGTTCGAGGGCGGCGAGTTCGAGGTGGTGCACCATTCCGAGCTGATCGCCGAGCTGATCGAGGCCGGCCGGATCCGCCTCGAGGCCGCGGCGCCGCAGACCGTGGCCTTCCACGACCCGTGCTATCTCGGGCGCCAGAACGGGGTTTTCGACGCGCCGCGCGCCAGTCTTGCCGCCGTGCCGGGCGTGTCGCTGGTCGAGTTGCCGCGCAATCGCATGCACGGCGTCTGCTGCGGCGGCGGTGGCGGGCAGAGCTGGATGGAGGTCTCGGCACGCAAGCGGATCAACATCATCCGCACCGAGGAGATCGTCGCATCGCGCGCCGACGTGGCGGCGGTCGGCTGCCCGTTTTGCCTTTCGATGCTCGACGAGGGGCGCAAGACGCTGGGCGCCGAGGAGCGACTGCCACTCAAGGACCTCGCCGAAATCGTCGCGGATGCGCTGTCCGAATCTTGACTGAGCATTCGCGAGCTGTCCTGGGGCGTCGGGGCCGAACGACGCGCGCGAGCGTGGCGAAATTCGCGCTGCGACGCGCGTCGCAAATTGAGCGACCAAAGGTTTTGAGGTAGACTTCCCCATCCCGACTCCTGGTTTGTCGATGACCAAGTATGTGTTCGTGTCGGGCGGGGTGGTTTCCTCCCTGGGCAAGGGGATTGCCGCCGCGTCGCTAGCCGCGATTCTCGAATCCCGCGGCATCAAAGTCACCCTCCTCAAGCTCGATCCCTACATCAACGTCGATCCCGGCACGATGAGCCCTTTCCAGCACGGGGAGGTGTTCGTCACCGAGGATGGCGCCGAGACGGACCTCGATCTGGGGCACTACGAGCGCTTCCAGTCGAACAAGATGCGCCGGTGCAACAACTTCACCACCGGCCAGATCTACGAAAGCGTCATCAAGAAGGAACGGCGCGGGGACTACCTGGGCCGCACGGTCCAGGTGATTCCGCACATCACCGACGAGATCAAGCTCTTCATCCAGCGCGGCGCCGAAGGCGCAGATGTCGCGATCGTGGAGATCGGCGGCACGGTCGGCGACATCGAGTCGCTGCCGTTTCTCGAGGCGGTTCGTCAGATGCGGCTCGAGCTCGGTCAGAAGAACACCTGCTATCTCCATCTCACGCTCGTGCCGTACATCAAGTCGGCCGGAGAGATCAAGACCAAACCGACCCAGCACTCGGTGAAGGAGTTGCGCGAGATCGGTATCCAGGCCGACGCGCTGCTCTGCCGCACCGACCGGCCGCTGCCCGACGAGGAACGACGCAAGATCGCGCTGTTCACGAACGTTCCGGTGGAGGCGGTTATCTCGGTCTGGGACGTCGATTCCATCTACAAGATTCCGGGCATGCTGCACCGTCAGATGCTCGACGAGATCGTCTGTCACCGGCTGGACATCATTGCCCGCGCGGCGGACCTGTCTACCTGGGACAAGCTGGTCTACGCGCTCGAGCACCCGCAACACCAGGTTACGGTTGCGCTGGTGGGCAAGTACGTCGACCTCACCGAGTCCTACAAGTCGCTCTCCGAGGCGCTGATCCACGCCGGGATCCATACCAGCAGCAGAGTGAACATCCGCTACATCGATTCCGAGTCGATCGAGCGGGAAGGCGTCGGGCTGCTCGACGAGGTCGACGCGGTCCTGGTGCCCGGTGGATTCGGCAAGCGCGGCGTCGAAGGAAAGATCAAGGCTATCCAATACGCGCGCGAGCACGAGGTGCCCTATCTGGGCATCTGCCTCGGCATGCAGCTCGCGGTGATCGAGTACGCGCGGCACAAGGCCGGCATGGCGGGCGCGCACTCGACCGAGTTCGACCCGGGCACCTCTTACCCCGTGATCGGCCTCATTACCGAGTGGCTGGACAGCGCGGGTCGGCTCGAGAAGCGTGACGAGCACTCCGATCTCGGTGGGACCATGCGTCTGGGTGGGCAAGTCGCAAAGCTGGAGGACGGCAGCCTGGTGCGGCAGATCTACGGGGCCGACCAGGTCGTCGAACGGCATCGGCATCGCTATGAGGTGAACAATCAGCTGGCCAGCCAGCTGAGCGATGCAGGGCTGCGCCTCTCGGGCCGCTCGCCGAACGAAGAACTCGTCGAAATGGTGGAGCTGCCGGAACATCCGTGGTTCGTGGGCTGTCAATTCCACCCAGAATTCACTTCGTCGCCGCGCGTCGGACACCCGCTTTTCAAGGCCTTCATCGAGGCCGCGATCGCCCGGCAGTCGAAGCACGCCAAGCAGGCCGTGGCGGCATGAGGCTCTGCGGTTTCGAAATCGGACTCGACAAGCCCTTTTTCCTCATCGCCGGCCCTTGCGTCATCGAGTCGCGCGAGCTCGCTCTTGCGACCGCAGGCGACCTGAAAGCGATCTGCAGTGAAGTCGGTGTGCCGTTCATCTACAAGTCGTCGTTCGACAAGGCGAATCGCAGTTCCGGCCGGTCGTACCGCGGCCTCGGGATGGCGGAGGGCCTCGAGATCCTGACCGAAGTGCGTCGCACCCTCGGCGTGCCGGTGCTGACCGACGTGCACGAGATCGATCAGATTCAGGCGGTTGCGCAAGCGGTGGACGTCTTGCAGACTCCCGCGTTCCTCTGTCGGCAGACCGATTTCATTCACGCGGTGGCGAGCGCCGGCAAGCCGGTGAACATCAAGAAGGGCCAGTTTCTCTCCCCGTGGGAAATGAAGAACGTCGTGGACAAGGCCCGTGAAGCCGCCAAAGCGGCGCATCCGGACGGTGCGGACAACATACTGGTCTGCGAGCGCGGTGCGTCGTTCGGCTACAACAACCTCGTGTCCGACATGCGATCGCTGGCCGTCATGCGAGGCACGGGGGCGCCAGTGGTATTCGACGCCACGCACTCGGTTCAGCTCCCCGGAGGGCAGGGCGCGGCGAGCGGCGGGCAGCGCGAGTTCGTACCCGTGCTCGCGCGTGCCGCGGTGGCGGTGGGTGTCTCGGGATTATTCATGGAGACCCACCCGGATCCGGCCCATGCGCTCTCGGACGGCCCGAACGCGTGGCCGCTCGGGATGATGAAAGAGCTGCTCGTCACGCTCAAGGAGCTCGATGCCCTGGTGAAGCGCCGCGGCTTCGTGGAAGAGAAACTGGTCTAGCGGAAGCGGAGATTTTATGAGCTCGATCGTCGATGTCGTGGCAAGAGAGATCCTGGATTCGCGCGGCAATCCCACCGTGGAGGCCGATGTACTGCTGGAATCCGGCGTCATGGGCCGTGCCGCAGTGCCTTCCGGAGCCTCCACCGGTTCGCGGGAGGCGGTCGAGCTGCGCGACGGCGACCGCCAGCGCTACGGTGGCAAGGGCGTTCTCAAGGCGGTCGAGAACATCAATACCGAGATCTCCGAGGCGATCATGGGTCTCGACGCGTCCGAGCAGAGCTTCATCGACGCGGCACTGGTCGAGCTCGACGGCACGGAGAACAAGACGCGGCTCGGCGCCAACGCGATCCTCGCGGTATCCATGGCCGTGGCCAAGGCGGCCGGCGAGGAATGCGGGCTGCCGCTCTACCGGTACTTCGGCGGCTCAGGCGCCATGGCCATGCCGGTTCCGCAGATGAACGTCATCAACGGCGGCGTGCACGCGAACAACAGCCTCGACATCCAGGAGTTCATGATCATCCCCATGGGCGCGCAGAGCTTCCGCGATGCGCTGCGCTGTGGCGCCGAGGTCTTCCACGCCCTGAGGCAGCTCATCGAAGACAAGGGGCTCTCCACGTCGGTCGGCGACGAGGGCGGCTTCGCGCCCAGCCTGCCCTCCAACTCGGCGGCGCTCGATCTCATCATGCAGGCGATCGAGCGCGCCGGCTACATGCCCGGCGGCGACGTCGTGCTCGGGCTCGACTGCGCCAGCTCGGAGTTTTTCGAGGGCGGCAAGTACAAGCTTCGTTCCGAGAAGCTCGATCTTTCGGCGGCACAGCTCGTGGACTATCTCGCCGCCCTGGTCGACAAGTATCCGATCATCAGCATCGAGGATGGCATGTCCGAGAGCGACTGGGACGGCTGGCAGCTCCTGACCCAGCAACTCGGCAAGCGCGTGCAGCTCGTCGGCGACGACATCTTCGTCACCAATCCGAGAATCATCAAGGAGGGCGTGAAGCTCGGCGTCGCGAACTCGGTGCTCATCAAGGTGAACCAGATCGGCACGCTGACCGAGACGTTCGCCGCGATCGAGGTCGCCAAGCGGTCTGGCTACACGGCGGTGATCTCGCACCGCTCCGGCGAGACCGAGGACACGACGATCGCGGATATCGCGGTGGGCACGAACGCCATGCAGATCAAGACCGGATCGCTCTCGCGGTCCGATCGCATCGCGAAGTACAACCAGCTTCTGCGCATCGAAGAGGATCTCGGCGACGCGGTCAGCTACCCCGGCCGGGAAGCTTTTTATCAGTTGCGCTGAGTGCGGCTTGCATACGGTCTTGCAGGAGCGCGCGTCGTGGTGAGGCGCAATAAGAAGCCGCCCTTTCACGAACAAGGGGAGAACCCCCCTTGTATATCCCGCAACTGGAACAAGGGGGCATGCCCCCTTGTCCTTGTAGATCCCCTCTCGCGCCGGCTCCGTGCGCCCGGCGATAATCGGGCGCGTTGATGCGCTTCCTCGCCTTCGTCCTCGCGGCGCTGACGGTGCTGATCCAGTACCCGTTGTGGTTCGGCAAGGGGGGCTGGCTCAGGGTGGCTGAGCTCGAGCGGGAAGTCCAGAAACAGCACGACCGCAACGCCGCCCTGGCCGCGCGCAACGCAGCGCTCGACGCCGAAGTGCGCGATCTCAAGCAGGGGCTCGACGCGGTAGAGGAGCTCGCCCGCTTCGAGCTCGGCATGGTGCGCAAGGACGAAGTATTCTTCCAGGTGGTGGAACCGCATCCGGCGGAAAAGCGCTGACCGGAGTGTGATGCGTGGCCATGGCCCTCGCGCCGGCCGTCACGCCTGGGGGTCCGCCCGGCCGGGAGGCCGTCGCCGAGGGGAGTCTCCATGAATCTGCATTCCAAGCTACAGACGCGCGAGGCGCAGGGCAACCCCGTGCGCGTCGGGGTGATCGGGGCGGGAAAGTTCGCCGCCATGTACATCGCCCAGGTCCCGCGCACGCCCGGCATCCATCTGGTCGGCATCGCGGATCTTTCTCCGGCGAACGCCAGGGCGAATCTGGAGCGGGTAGGGTGGAAGCCCGAAGCTTTCGGTGCGGCGACACTCGACTCCGCGCTGCAGGAGCGACGCACCCATCTCGGCGACGACTGGGAGGCGCTCGTTTCACATCCCGCCGTCGACATTGTCGTCGAGGCGACTGGAAATCCGATCGCCGCGGTGGACCATGCGCTCGCGGCTTTTCGCCACGGCAAGCACGTCGTCATGGTGACCGTCGAGGCCGATGCGTACTGCGGGCCGCTCCTTGCGCGGCGCGCGGCGGATGCCGGGGTCGTCTACAGCCTTGCCTACGGCGATCAGCCCGCGCTCATCTGCGAGCTGGTGGACTGGGCGCGCGCCGCCGGGTTTCCGGTGGTCGCCGCGGGTCGCGGCCACAAGTGGCTGCCGCACTTCGCCCAGTCCACGCCCGAAACGGTCTGGGGCTACTACGGACTGTCCCCGGAGCAGGCGCGGATCGGCGGACTCAACCCCAAGATGTTCAACTCGTTTCTCGACGGATCGAAGCCGGCGATCGAGAGCACCGCCGTGGCGAACGCGACCGGGTTGACTCCGGCACCGGGTGGGCTCACCTTCCCGCCCGCGAGCACCGAGGATCTGCCCTTCGTCATGCGCCCGCGGGACGAAGGCGGTCAGCTGCATCACAAGGGACAAGTGGAAGTGGTGTCATCCCTCGAACGCGACGGCCGGGCGATCCCCTACGACATCCGGTTCGGGGTGTGGGTGGTGTTCGAGGGCGAGACGGATTACATCCGCCGCTGCTTCAGCGAATACGGGGTGCGCACCGACCCCGGCGGCCGCTATGCGAGCCTGTACAAGCGGTGGCATCTCATCGGCCTCGAGGTCGGCATCTCGGTGGCGTCGGTTGCATTGCGCGGCGAGCCGACGGGCTGCGCGACCGGATTTCGCGCCGACGCAGTGGCCACGGCGAAGCGCGACCTCAAGCCGGGTGAAATGCTGGACGGCGAGGGCGGGTACACCGTCGTCGGACGGCTCATGCCCGCCGAGGATTCGCTCGCGCAGGGCTGCTTGCCGCTCGGCCTCGCTCACGGGTGGAAGCTTCTGAAGCCGGTGAAGGCCGGGGACGCGTTTCGCTGGACTGATGTCGCGGTTGACGGAAACGCGACCGCGGTGAAGGTGCGGCGAGAAATGGAAACGATCTTCGCGGAGCCCAAGCGCTCGGCGGCCTGAGAGCGCCAGTCCGATCAACTGCGCGCGAGGCTCGCGAGCGCGGCAAGTGCGGCGACCAGGCCGAGTCCTTTGCGCAGCGTAAACGGTTCGCGCAGGAAGAT
>JAJDOG010000048.1 GCA_022340285.1 Betaproteobacteria bacterium | reverse complement strand
GGGTGGCCAGATGAGGAGGCGAGAGCCATGGCTGTGAAAGAGATCGTCAAGCGCTGCGAGGCGCTGTTCGAGGACCTGCACTTCAAGACGGTCCGCGACTGGAAGGCGGCCCAGCCCGGCCGCAAGGCGATCGGCTACATGCCGATCTACGTGCCGCGCGAGATCATTCACGCCGCGGGCATGCTGCCGGTCGGAATCTTCGGCGGCGGCGACCAGATCGAGGTGATCCAGGGCGACGCCTACTACCAGAGCTACATCTGCCGCATTCCGCGCTCGACCATCGAGCTCGGCGTGACCGGACGGATCGATTGCCTGGACGGCATGCTGTTTCCCTCGATCTGCGATGTCATCCGCAACCTGTCCGGCATGTGGCAGATCATGTTCAAGGACAAGTACGTCCGCTACTTCGACGTCCCGCAGAACTACATGGACAACGTGGGCGGCGAGTACTACGTGCACGAGATGCAGATCCTGCGCGACGATCTCGCGAAGCTCGCCGGAAGGGAAGTCACCGACGACGACTTGCGCGCCTCGATCCAGCTCTACAACGAGAATCGCAAGGCGATGCGCGACCTCTACGATTACCGGGCCGAGAAGCCGTGGCAAGCGCCGACCTCGGAGGTCTATTTGGTGACCCGTGCGGGCATGGTCCTGCCGCCCGAGGAGCACACGCAGCTCGTGCGCGATTACATCGCCGCCACGGACGCCGAGCCGCGCGCGAAGCGGGACAACGCGCGCGTCGTCCTGACCGGTTCGTTCTGCGAGCAGCCGCCGCTCGGGCTCATCAAGTCGATCGAGATGGCGGGCTGCTACATCGTCGACGACGATTTTCATCTCGTCACGCGCTGGAACCTCGACGACGTCGTGGTGGATGGCGACCCGCTGTGGAACCTCGCGAAGAGCTTCCTGCACCGGTCGGCGGACACCTCGTCCAAATACTCGATGCGCCGCGAGGACAAGGGCAAGTTCCTGCTCGAATCGGTGCGGAAATACGGGGCGGAAGGAGTCGTCTTCGCCGCGGCCTCCTTCTGCGATCCGGCGCTGCTCGAGCGTCCGATGCTCCTGGAGATCCTGAAGAAGCACGGCATCCCGTCCACCGCGTTCAAGTTCGCCGAGAACACCGGCCAGATGGCTCCGATCCGGGAGCAGGCCGGAACCTTCGCTGACTCAATCAAGCTTTGGAGCGCCGCATGAGCACCCAAAAAGTCGACACCACCGCCCTGCCCGGCAAGAAGCCGGCCCCGAAAAACGTCCAGAAAGAGGACGCGATGTGGCTGCAGAAGGAGATGATCAACGCGAACTATCACGACCTCGCCATCGCGCACGACGTGGGGCGCAAAGTCTCCGCCACATTCGTGCCCGGAAATCTGAACGAGCTCCTGATGTGCTTCGATTTCGCGCGCAGCCTGCCGGAGACCAACGCGCTCCAGAACGGCATGCGCAAGAAGTCGGGGAAGATGATCATGGATGCGGAGCGCGACGGGCACTCCGAGGACGTCTGCACCTACGTCAAGGCCGATCTCGGCATGATGATGGGCGGCGAGATCGGACCCACGGGCGAGAAGCTCCCGGTTCCGGACGTGCTGCTGCTCTCCTACACCGGCTGCTTCACCTTCATGAAATGGTTCGAGCTGGTCCGCCAGAAGTACGACTGCGAGACGACCATGCTGCACGTGCCCTACCAGGGCGACGGCAAGATCAACGAGAGCATGGTGCAGTACGTGGTCAAGCAGCTGAAGGAGGAAGTCATCCCGACGCTGGAGCGCGTGTCGGGCGTGAAATTCGACATCGATCGGCTGCGCCAGTACATGAAGGAATCGACCAAGGCCGAGGAGGATCTCGTCGCGGTCCTGCAGTCCGCGAAGAACCGCCCCTCCCCGATCGACGGCTACTTCGGCGGGGTCTATTACATCGGCCCCATCTTCACCGCGTTCCGCGGCACGCCGGAAGCCAGCAAGTTCTACAGCGTGCTGCGCGGCGAGATCGAGGAGCGCGTCCGCCAGAAGAAGGGTCCGGTCACGCCGGACGGCGAGATGACCGAGGAGAAGTATCGCCTGGTCGTCGAAGGGCCGCCCAACTGGACCAGCTTCCGCGACTTCTGGAAGATGTTCTACGAGGACGGCGCAGTGGTCGTCGCATCGACCTATTCGAAAGTGGGCGGCGTGTACGACTTCGGCTTCCGGCACAACCCGGACGAGCCGCTCGAGTCCCTCGCGCGCTACTGCCTGGGGTGCTACACGAACCTCAACTTCCCGCAGCGGATCGACATGATCTGCAAGTACATCGACGAGTACCAGGCCGACGGACTCCTGATCAACTCGATCAAGAGCTGCAACAGCTTCTCCGCCGGACAGCTCCTGATGCTGCGCGAGATCGAGAAGCGCACCGGCAAGCCGGCGGCCTTCATCGAGTCGGACCTCGTGGATCCGCGCTACTTCTCGTCGGCCAACATCAAGAACCGGCTGGAGAGCTACTTCCAGATGATCAACCAGAAGCGCCGCGCCACCGCGGCCGTGCACTGAAGGAGCAACCGCGATGCGGCTCTTCATCGGAATCGACCTCGGCTCGACGACCACCAAGGCGGTGGTCATCGACGAGGACCGTAACGTGCTGGGGCGAGGCATCACCAACTCGCGCTCGAACTACGACACCGCCGCGGCGATCGCCAAGAACGAAGCGCTCGTGAGCGCGCGCTTCCAGCTCTTCCGCGAGGCGCTCGGGAGGACAAAGGCGCTGAACGGAAACCTCGACACCTTCATCGAGCAGCTGGAGCGCGATTTCCGGCACGAGCAGTTCATCGAGCAGCTCGCCGACCTCGAGGAGGTCTGTCAGCGCAACGCCGAAGGGCGATTCGGCAAGGACACCGCGGCCGTCAAGGAAGCGCTCGGCGAGACTTTCAAGCGGCTGCGGGACGAGGCGCACGAGCTCTTCGCACCGGGCGCGAAGCGCAAGAGCGACTTCTTCCGCGACATCGCGGGGAGCCGCTATCTCGCGCTCGGCGAGGCGGTCGCGAAGGAGGCCGAGGTCCGCTACGACAATCTCCTCAACGTCTTCGACCGCTCGATCATCGAGGTCGAGAACCGGGTCTACGGCGACTCGATCCGCCATCACCTCCTCAACGCACTCGATCGCACGCTGAAGGCCCTGCCGGACTCGGCCAGCAAGCGCGAAAAGATCAGCGCGCCCATCAAGGGGATCCTCGACACCGCGATGGAGGAGACCTACATCGTGGGGACCGGCTACGGCCGCGCGCGCCTGCCCTTCTCAAAGGAGCACATCCGCTCCGAGATCCTGTGTCACGGGCTCGGCGCGCACGTGATGTATCCGGGGACGGCCACCGTGCTCGACATCGGCGGCCAGGACACCAAGGCGATCCAGGTCGACAAGGCCGGCATCGTCGAGAGCTTCCAGATGAACGACCGCTGCGCGGCGGGTTGCGGCCGCTACCTCGGCTACATCGCCGACGAGATGAACCTCGGCCTGCACGAGCTCGGGCCGCTCGCGATGAAGGCCACCAAGACGATCAAGATCAACTCGACCTGCACCGTGTTCGCGGGTGCGGAGTTGCGCGACCGCCTCGCGATCGGCGACCGGCGGGAGGACATCATGGCGGGTTTGCACCGCGCGATCATCCTGCGTGCCATGTCGATCCTCGCGCGCTCGGGCGGCATCCGCGACGAGTTCACGTTCACCGGCGGCGTCGCCAAGAACGAGGCGGCGGTGAAGGCGCTGAACGACCTCGTGACGGAGAACTACGGCAAACTGACGTTGAACATCAATCCGGACTCGATCTACACCGGGGCGCTCGGCGGCGCGACGTTCGCCTGGCGCGCGGTGGTCGAGGAAGGCAAGACCGCGGAGGCCCGGTAATGAACCCCATTCACACGGTTGGCATTGACATCGGCTCCGGCGTCGTGAAGACGACGCTCTTCAGGAACACCGGCGACCGGCACGAGTGGCTCGCGAAGCGCGTCGAGCGGATCCGGAAGCGCGATCCCATGGAGCTCGCCCAGCAAGGGTACGAGGAGGTGCTCGCCGACGCCAAGGTGGCGCCGAACGACGTCGCGTACATCGCCACCACCGGTGAAGGCGAGAACGTCAAGTTCGCCACCGGCCATTTCTACTCGATGACCACGCACGCGCGCGGCGCCGTGTTTCTCGACCCCGAGGCGCGCGCGGTGATGGACATCGGCGCCCTGAACGGGCGGGCGATTCGCGTCGACGAGCGCGGCAAGGTGCTCGCGTACAAGATGACGAGCCAGTGCGCTTCCGGCTCCGGCCAGTTTCTCGAGAACATCGCGCGCTATCTCGGCGTGGCGGTCGAGGAGATCGGCTCGCTTTCGAAGACCTCGAAGGAACCCGAGAAGGTCAGCTCGATCTGCGCCGTGCTCGCCGAAACCGACGTCATCAACATGGTCTCGCGGGGCATCGCGACCCCCGACATCCTGAAGGGCATCCATCTCTCGATGGCCTCCCGGGTGGTGAAGCTGCTCAAGGCCACGGGCATCACCTCGGGCCACGTGCTGCTGACCGGGGGCCTCGCGCTCGACGAAGGGTTGCTGGCGGCGATCCGGGAAGAGATGGTGAACGAGAAGGTCAACCTGGATGCGGCGAACCACCCCGATTCGATCTATGCTGGCGCGATCGGCGCCGCGCTGTGGGGCGCGTTCCGGCACGGTAAGCTTCAGGAGCTTCAGTCCCGCGCCGCTGCGTAGATAATGGTTTATTTTCCCCTCCTCTCCGAGGAGGGGTGGCGCGAAGCGCCGGGGTGGTGTGTGCGTTGATTGAAATCTCAACCACCCCGCCCGCTCCGCGGGCACCCCTCCTTGAAAAGGAGGGGAAAAGAAACCGGACTAGGAGGACGAAATGGCATTGATGATCACCACCGACTGCACCTCGTGCGACGCCTGCCCTTCGGTGTGCCCGAACGAGGCGATCAGCTCGGGCAGCCCCTACGTGATCGACCCGCTGAAGTGCACCGAGTGCGTCGGGGCTTTCGACGAGCCGCAGTGCAAGCTCGTGTGCCCGGCGGATTGCATTCCGCAGAATCCGGATTTCCCGGAGACCCCGGAAGAGCTGCAGGCCAAGTACGAGAGCCTGCACGGCTGAGACGGTCGCCCGCTAGAGCGTCACCGATCCGCCGTCCACGGCGAGCGTCTGTGCCGTGACGAAGTCGCTCGCCGGCGAAGCGAGGAAGACCAGCGCACCCAGAAGATCCTGCGGCACACCCGCCCGTGGCATGGCGCGGCTGCGAATCACCTTCTCGCTCGGCGCCAGGTTGTGCGGGTGCTCCAGGACGGATGGACTTTCGATCAGTCCGGGCGCAAGCGTGTTCACGTTGACGCCATGCGGCCCGAGCTCCCGGGCAAGCGACCGTGTGAGACCGAGAATCGCGGCCTTGGAGGTCACATAGGCGAGCATCTCGGGCATCCCCTTGTAGGCTGTTCCCGATCCGATGTTGATGATCTTGCCGCGTCCTGCCTCGATCATCATCGGCGCGAGATGCTTGGCCATGAGGAACGGACCCCTGACGTTCACCGCCATCACCCGATCCCATAGATCGGCCGGATACTCATGAAATGGAAGGGCCGGCAGCTCGGCGAACAGTGCCGCGTTGTTCACGAGGATCTCGACCGGGCCGAGCGCCTCGCGCAGCTCGCTCGCGAACTTCGCGACACTCGCTTCGTCGCTCACGTCGACCTTGAAGCCGAGCGCGCGGCGCCCGAACTTTTCGCGCAGCCCGGCCGCAGCATCCGCGCTATCGCGGACGTCGGCGATGGCAATGTCTGCACCCTCCGCCGCCAGCGCCTCGCAGAAGGCGTACCCGAGGCTGTACGCGCCGCCGGTGACCACCGCAATCCTTCCCTCCAGCACCGCCATGCCGACCCCCGTCGCGTAGTAGTTCAAGAGCACGAAAGGATAGACGCTTTTGGATTCGCATCGGCAATCGCGACGATTCCACTATACTTTTGCCCCTGTGCGGCGGGAGCGGGCGTTTGCCGGGACCAGGGGTGCCACTGCATCGACTGGAGGCGCGAGATTCCGCGACCATCGTAGAGGTCTTCATGACGGCGAAGCGGCTCCGCAAGGGACCGCTCGCGCATGTACGTGTGATTTTCAAAGGAGCCGCTGTGATAAGATCGCTACGACGACGGTTTCTAGCTTCCGTGCTGGCGTTGGCGGCAGGGCTGGCCTTCGGTTCTCCTGCCCTTGCGCAATCGGATCCGCTGCCCTCGTGGAATGACGGGTCCGCCAAGGAGGCGATCGTCTCGTTCGTGCGGGCAACCACCACGCAGGGCAGCCCGAGGTTCGTGCCGCCCGCCGAGCGCATCGCCACCTTCGACAACGACGGCACGCTGTGGTCCGAGCAGCCGTTGTACTTCCAGCTCCTGTTCGCCCTCGACCGCGTGAAGGCTCTCGCGCCCCAGCATCCCGAGTGGAAGACCGAGGAGCCGTTCGCCTCGCTCCTCAAGGGCGACGTGAGCAAGGCGCTGGCGGGTGGAGAGAAGGCCATTGTCGAGATCATCATGGCCACGCACGCGGGAATGACCACGGAGCAGTTCGAGCAGATCGTCAAGGACTGGGTCGCCACGGCGAAGCATCCCAAGACGGGCCGGCTCTTCACCCAGATGGTCTATCAGCCGATGCTCGAGGTGCTCGCCTATCTGCGGGCGAACGGTTTCAAGACCTTCATCGTTTCCGGAGGCGGCATCGAATTCATGCGTCCCTGGACGGAAAGGGTCTATGGCATCCCGCCCGAGCAGGTCGTGGGCAGCAGCATCAAGACGAAGTACGAAATGCGCGGCGGCAAACCCGTGCTGGTGCGTCTGCCCGAGATCGACTTCATCGACGACAAGACCGGCAAGCCGGTCGGCATCAATTCGCACATCGGCCGGCGGCCCGTCGCCGCCTTCGGCAATTCCGACGGCGACCGGCAGATGCTCGAGTGGACGCAGGGCGGCGGCGGTGCGCGGCTCATGATGCTGGTGCATCACGACGACGCCGCGCGCGAGTGGGCTTACGGGCCCAAGTCGAAGATCGGCACGTTCAGTGACTCGCTCATGGCCGAAGCCAACAAGCAGGGCTGGTTGGTCATCAGCATGAAGAACGACTGGAAGCGGATCTTCGCGTTCGAGCGGTAGACAACCACCCCCCCGCCCTCCGGGCGGACCCCTCCTTGAAAAGGAGGGGAGACGAACTCCTTCACTCGCCGAGGTATTGTTTGCTCGCAGCGGGAAGGAAGGTAACGGGAGGAAACCAGCCGGTTTCCTCCTGTTCGTAACGTTCCGCCTTTGGCCCTCAAAGGCTCTCGGGCGTTTACGCTACGGCAAACTCTTTACGAACCCCAACCTCTGGGCCTGCTCGAATCCCGCGTCGTAGAGAAAGCCGAGCAGCGCGAAGTTGTGGCTCGAGACAACTGTCTCGACGCGCTCGACGCGCAGCGCCTGCAGGTTCACGAAGAGCTGCGAGAGCAGCGCATGGCCGACGCCGTGGTGCGCGTAGTCGGGATCGACGCCGATCGTGTCGAGGACGGCGACGGGCTCGGTGCGGCCGAAGTCGCCGAAGTCGGTGCTGGCGGCCACGAAACCCGCCACGATTCCGTCAACGCGCGCGGTCAGCGAGACTCGCACCGCCGAGTCGTTGAGCGCCTCGTCCACGAGCAGCTTCACGTACTCGTCGCGCTGCTGGCCGCTCGTGCGCCGATCGATGCGCATGATGTCGTGCAGATCGTCGGCCTGCAGCGTTCGCACGTCGGCGTGATCGCGGGCGAGCGCCTCGTAGTCGTTCTGGTTCTGTGCGCCGTAATCGATCTCGTTCGACCAGCTCTCGCGCTCGGGGGTCGCCACGCCATCGGTGCGCGGATCGACGATCCTTCCTCCGTGGACGGCACAATCGACGATGAGATTCCGGCCCAGGTGGAAGCCCGCGTGGTCGAGGAACCGCAACATGTCGTGGCGCGACCAGGCTGCCGCGGTGCGAATTTCCCGCAGGCCCTGCTTCCTTGCCTCGGTCTCGAGCGCCTGCATGAGCTGCGTGCCGACGCCGTGGCCCTGACCGGCGGTGCTCACGGCCATCATCTCGAGCCGGAACGACGGCGCCGGGCGGCCGAACTGGCCGTGCAGCCGACGCGCGAGCACGAAACCGAGCGGCCCTTTCGGTCCATCGGCCGCAAACTGAACGTGCAGCTGGGGCTCATCGAGCGCGATGCGCAGCCGCCGCTCGTAATAAGAGCGGCGGGAACGTCCCATGATCGCAGCGTCGATCGCAACGACCGCGTCGAGGTCCTTGGGCGAAAGGCGGCGGATCTTGATGGCCGCGACCGAAGTGGCCGCGCGATGCGGGGCGGTGCTGGCCGTGCGAGCTGCGGTCTTCTGCGGCTGTGAGGCTTTGGCCTTGCGGGGTTCCGGCTTTCGCGTCTGCGCCGCGCGCGGCGCCGCTCGCCGCGGCTTCTTCTTTGATTTCGAAGAGGTTCTAGCTCGAGATTGAACCACGTTCGCCTCCTCCTGACGGGATGGGGCGCCCACCGCTCGGGGCCGCAGGCACGAATACGTAATTTGGTACTATAATACCTATTTAGCGCTTCCCCGTCAACCCTTACGGGCTGCGCCGCCGCCACAGTATAGTAATATGGCATCAGAATGCCGATTTTCAATTCCGACCGACCCGGGCGCCGCGAGGCTCCCGAGTCGTCCCGCCCCACGCCGGCCGCGCCTGAGCCCGACGGCGTTCACGTGCGGCTCGTGCAGGTGGAGGATCTGGATCGCATCATCGCGATCGACACTCATGTCACCGGCGTCGAGAAAACGGACTACTGGTACGAGGTCTTCCACCGCTACGGCGCGCGCAGCCCGCGTCAGCGCTTCTTCTTCGTCGCCGAGGTGGGCGGCGAGATCGAGGGGTACGTCATCGGCGAAGTGCGCGACTGGGAATTCGGTTCGCCGCCGTGCGGTTGGGTCTTCGGCATCACCGTGCGGCCGGAGACGCGCCTCGGCGGCGTCGGCACCGCGCTGCTCAAGACAATCTGCGACGCGTTCCGCCGCACGGGCGTGTCGAAGGTGCGCACCCTCCTCGCCCGGGACAACCAGCTGGTGCTCTCCTTCTTTCGCAGTCAGGGAATGATGGCGGCGCCGTTCATTCCGCTCGAGCTCGACCTGGCGTGACCGGATGAAGCTGCAGAAGAGCACCTGCCTCGCCCTCTACAGCGTGCTCGAGGCGGCGTCCAATCCGGACCGGCAGATCGCCGCGGCCGAGATCGCCGAGAAATACGGCGTCTCGCCGCACCATCTCGCGAAGGTGCTGCGCGAGCTCGGCCGCGCCGGGATCGTCGAATCGGCCCGCGGCGTCGGCGGCGGCTACCGGTTCAGCGGCAATGCCAAGCGCCTGACGCTGATGGACGTGATCGAGATCTTCGAGGACATCAGCGCACGCTCGCCGGAGGAGGAAGGCGAGCCGGCGACGGACGTCGGCTCGGCGCTCGGCCGGGTGCTGTCCGAGATCGACGAGATCGCGCGGGCCACGTTCAGCTCGATCACCATCGACACGATGCTCAAGCTCGTCGACCAGGCACGCCGCCCTGCGCGGCCCGCCACGTCGCAGCCCGAGCGCGCGCCGGCCTGACGGCGCATTCCCGCAGTATTTGACTCGCATCAAAGTGGCCGGCCGCACGGCCGGCGAGCATCGTCTCCACATCCGGCGCGGCGCCCAGATGGGTCCCGCGTTCATGCGGATGCGAGGAGGATGCGATGACGTCGCCACGCCCCGGCGAGCTGAAGCTCAAACACCTGTTCCAGCCCGGCACGATCGGCCGCTTCCGGAGCGCCAACCGGATCAAGTACGGTGCATGCTGCGTGTCGAATTACAACA
>JAJDOG010000080.1 GCA_022340285.1 Betaproteobacteria bacterium | reverse complement strand
GGTAGCGTCGTGGCCGTTCTGAGCCACAACGCGCACGAGATCCTGGAGCTCTATTTCGCCTGCGCCCGCGTCGGGGCGATGCTTTGCCCGGTGAACCCCCGCTCGTCTGCCGAGGAGCTCGCGTGGACGCTCGAGCATTCGGGCGCAACGCTCGTCGCGACCGAAGCCGCGCTCCAGGCGACGCTCCACGCGGTCGAGAAGATCACCGCAAAGGTCGTCGTGTACCGGGGCGATCCGGCGCGCGCCGAATGGTCCCGTTACGAATCGCTGATCGAGGCGGCGCCCGCGGCGCCGCCCGCGCTTCCGGACCCGTCTCCCGACCTCCCCGTGCTGCTGCTCTATACGCTCAAGGGCCAGGGCAAACCGCTCGGCGCACTGCTCAGCCACGGAAACGTCCTTGCCGATACGCTTGCCGCGATGACCTACGCCGGAATCTCCGAGCGCGACCGGCTCTTCCAGGGGATGCCGCTCAACCACATCGCCGGCTTGCACATCCTCACGATCGCCGCTTTGGTGCGCGGCGCGACCGTCGTGATCGCGCCGCAGTGGCGGCCGGACATCGTGTGTCAGCTCATTTCGCGCGAGCAATGCACGATCACCATGATGGTGCCGACCGCGATGCGGCAACTCTTCGAGAGCGAAGCGTTCCAGCGTGCGGACCTGCGTTCGCTGCGCACGGTCATCGGCGCGGCGGGTCAATACGATCGCGCGCTCTTCGCCGAGGCGACGTATCGCCTGCGGCTCGATCGGATGCTGTTCGGATACGGGCTCACCGAGGCGTCCCCCATCGTCACCATCGCGGCAAGCACGGGCGAGACGCTGTGGAAGGAGAACTCGCTCGGCTGGCCCGTCTGGTACAACCGGGTGCGGATCGTGCGGCCCGACGGGGCCGACGCCCGAGTCGGTGAGGCCGGCGAGATCTGGGTGAAGGGCCCGAACGTTTTCCTCGGGTACCACGACGCGCCGGCGGCCACCGCCGCGGCGCTCACGGCCGACGGCTGGTTGCGCACCGGAGATCTCGCGCACGCCGACGCGGATGGTTGCCTCTATTTCGCCGGGCGACTGGGCGCGAGCATCAAATCGGGCGGCGAGAACGTCGACGCGCTGGAAGTCGAGCAGGCGATCGTCGCGGCGGCACCGGAGGTGCGCACGGTGGCGGTCGTGGGTCGTATCGACGCCAGGTGGGGCGAGCGGGTGGTCGCGTGCTGCGTGTTGCAGCCGAACGGGCGACTCGACGCCGCCACGCTCCAGGAACGTCTGCGGCCGCACCTGGCAGGATTCAAGCTTCCGCGCGAAGTGCATTTCCTCGAGGCACTTCCCGTCACCGAGTCCGGCGCGGTCGACAGAGTGCGGCTCGGCGAATTTCTCGAGGCAACCGACACGGCAAGCGGCTGACCGTAACGCCGGGCCGTCATTCTTCAAACTCAACATTCACGGAGGAATCTCATGCTTCGCCTCGCCGCCGCCCTGCTCTTCCTCGCCGCTCCGGCGCTCGTCCAGGCCCAGGCGCCCGACACGCTGAAGAAGATTCGCGACGCGAAGACGGTCGCGATCGCCTATCGCACGGACGCGTTACCGTTCTCCTACGCCGGCCAGGACAAGCAGCCCGCCGGTTACACCGTTGACCTTTGCAAGCGGGTCGCGGCGAGCCTCGAGCAGCAGCTCAACATGTCGCTCCAGGTGAAGTGGGTCCCCGCAACGTCGCAGAACCGGCTCGATCTGGTCCGCAGCGGCAAGGCGGACATGGAGTGCGGCTCCACAACGGCGACGCTGTCACGCATGGAGACCGTCGACTTCTCTAGCCCGGTGTTCGTCGATACGACCGGGCTTCTCGTGAACAAGGCGACGGGCGCAACCTCGCTCACGGGGCTCGCCGGTAAGAAGATTGCGGTCGTCACCGGAACGACCAATCAGAAGGCGCTGGACGGCGCGATCAAGAAGGCGCTCATCAGCACGACGGTCGTGCCGGTCAAGAATCGCGACGAGGGCATCACCGCGCTGACGTCCGGCTCGGTCGACGCCTTCGCCGGCGACAAGATCCTGCTGCTCGGCCTCGCCGCGAAGGTGGGCGATCCCTCGAAGTACGAGCTGCTCGATGACGACCTTGCCTTCGAGCCCTACGCGCTCGTCCTGCCGCACGGCGACGCGGCGTTTCGCCTCGCGGTGAATCGGGCGCTCTCCCAGATCTATCAGAGCAAGGCGATCGAAGAGGTGTTCAAGCGCGCCTTCGGGCCGGACATCACGCCGACTCCGGGGCTGCTGATCATGTACGCGCTGAACTCGTACCCCGAGTGAGCGCGAGAGCGCGGCGCTGACGCACGCGGCGTTCCGGTCGCCCCGCGCGGCGGCCGGCCGCCGGCACGAACACCGCGAGCAGGCCGTCCGCAAGCTCGCGCACGCCGAGCGGGCCGTCGGGCTGGTACCACTGCAGCGTCCAGTTGAGCGCGCCGAGCATCGCGAGTCGCAGCAGCCGCAGATCCCCCGATACGAGCCCTGCCGCGGCGGCCTCGTCCAGCACCTCGCGCCACATTGCCTCCACCGCGTCGCGCACCGCGACCACCTTCTTGCGGGGCCGCGCCGAGAGGCTCCGCCATTCCTGGATCACCACCGCCTGCTCGTCGCCGCCGCCGTGCAGCGCGGTAAGGTGTCCATAGAAGAGCGCCCGTAGCCGCTCGAGCGGCGAATGCGCGTCGGCGAGCGGCCCGCGCGCCGCCGCGACGAACTGGCGCATGCCCTCCAGCATCACGGCCACGAGCAGCGCTTCCTTGTTCTCGAAGTGGTAGAAGATGCTCCCCGATTGCACGCCGAACGCACGCGCGATCTCGCGTGCGGTGGTGCGCTCGTAGCCGTAGCGGCGGAACAGGCCCGCCGCCGCGGCGACGAGCCCGCGGCGCCGCGCCGGGTCTTCGGGTCGGGCCATGCCGACATGGTAGGGTGCCCGGATTAATTGAGCAAGCGCTTGATTAATGCGCTCGCCCTGCCCTACAATGCGGGCTGCACTCGGGCGCTTGCCTCCACATGACGGCTGTTCAGACATCCGACATCCGCCGCATCGCCGTGATCGGCGGTGGCGGCCTGATGGGCCACGGCATCGTCGCGGCCTGCCTTACCGGGCATCCGGGCGCCGAGGTTCGGCTCGTCTCGCGACGCGACGAATCGCTCGAGCACGGTATGACGCTCCTGAGGAGCGGGCCATTCGGCCTCGGCGGCCTGGTCAGGAAGGGCAAGCTCACGGAGCAGGGGCTCGAGGACGCGCTCGCGCGCGTCCACCCGACGCTCGATCTCGCGGAAGGGATGCGGGACGCGCAGCTGGTGTTCGAAACGGTGCCGGAAGTGGTGAGCGCGAAGCACGCGGTGCTTGCGCAGGCCGAAGCCGCAGCGCCCCGCGACGCGATCTTCGCGACGAACACCTCGTCGATCATGATCGCCGAGATCGCGAGTGCCCTCGAGCATCCCGAGCGGCTGATCGGCACGCACTGGTTCTACCCGGCCAACGTCATGCCGCTCGTGGAGGTCGCACGGGGAGCGCAGACGGCGCAATGGGTGGTGGACGCGACCGTGCAATTCCTGTCCCGACTGCGCAAGAAGCCGGTCGTCGTCAGCGACGCGCCGGGCTTCTTCACGACGCGCTTCATCAATCTCTTCATTGCCGAGGCGATGCGCTCGGTGGAGGCCGGCATCTGCGGCATCGCCGAGGTGGACGAGATGGTGAAAACCGGGCTCGGCTGGCCGATGGGCGTGTTCGAACTGCTCGACACGACCGCGACGTTCGATTCCTGGTACCACGCTCAGGAGTACCTGCACGGGAAGCTCGGCGAGCGCTGGGCCATTCCCGAGATCGCGCAGCGCGTCTTCGGCGAGGGGTATCGTGGCACGCCGGCGCTCAAGCCGGGCAGCCGCGGCGGATGGTACGACTATTTCGGCGTGACGCCGAAAGGGGGCGAGTGATGAATGAAGTCGTGATCGTCGAAGCCTGCCGGACCGCACAGGGCACTTTCGGCGGCGCCTTGCGCGACGTGCCCGCGCACGACATGGCCACGCACGTGATCCGGGAAGCGGTACGCCGTGCCGGCATCGACCCGAAGCACATCGAGGGCGTCGCTATGGGCCAGGTGTACCAGAGCTCGGAGGCGCTCAACATCGCGCGCTACTGCGCGATGGAAGCCGAGCTGCCTTTTTCCGTGAACGGCTACTCGGTGAACGCGGCGTGCTGCTCCTCCCTGGAAGCCGTCAACTGCGCGGTGCGCGACATTCTGAGCGGCGAGGCCGACGTGATGATCGGTGCGGGTGTCGAGAACATGAGTGCAGCGCCCTACCGCGTGACCGGGCATCGCTGGGGAACGCGCCGCGGCCACTCGCAGATCATCGACCAGTTCGAGGAATCGACCTGGAGCGCCTCGACCTACCGGTTCGGCCGGTTCAACATGGGCATGTCGGGCGATCGCATCGCCAAGGAGTACGCGATCTCGCGCGAAGCCCAGGACGAATACGCATTGCGCTCCCAGCAGCTCACGATCGAATCGACCGACAAGGGCTACTTCAAGGCGGAAATCGTTCCGATCGCGGTGAAGACCCGCAAAGGTCAGGCGGGGTTCGACACCGACGAGCATCCGCGCCGTGGCACGACTTCCGAGAAGCTCGCGGCGCTCGCTCCGGCTTTCCAGCACGACGGCACCGTCACCGCCGGCAACGCTTCGGGCGTGAGCGACGGCGCCTCGGCAGTGCTGCTGATGTCGCGCCGCAAGGCCGACCATCTCGGGCTGAAACCGCTTGCGGTCTTCCGCAGCACCGCGCGGGTCGGCGTGGATCCACGACTCATCTGCATGAGCCCGGGCCCGGCCGCGAATCTCGCGCTGGAGCGTGCGAAGCTGCGCCCCGCCGACATCGGCTGGTGGGAGATCAACGAGGCGTTCGCCTCGGTGGTGCTCTCGTCCATGAAGGAAATCGGCATCGGGCTCGAGAAGGTCAATCCTGGCGGCGGCGGCATCGCGCTCGGCCATCCGGTGGGCAACAGCGGCTGCCGGACGCTCGTCACGATGGTGCACGCGATGCGCCGCAAGGGGATCCGCTACGGCTGCTGTACGATCGGCGGCGGGGGCGGCATCGCCACGGCAGCGGTTCTGGAACTCGCTAACTGAAGAGGCGCGATCATGAGCGCAGTGCTCGATCCCGACAAAAAGCCGGATCCGGCGGAAACCGAATTGCCCCCGCAGTTCAACGCCGAGTTCGTCGCGGCGACCCGCAAGCTCGAGGCGGAATGGCGGGCGAAGTTCGACGCCATCGCGCAAAAGTTCGGCGTCGATCCCGCTGCCTACCGCCTGCAAACCGATTCGGGATTGCCGATCAAGCCGGTCTACTTCCCGCACGACGTGGCGGAGCAGTCCTACGGAATGCTCTCCGCGCCGGGGATGTATCCCTTCACTCGCGGGCTCTATCCCGCGCAATACCAGTTCATGCGCTGGGCGAACCAGCCGGTGATCGGCTACGGCCTGCCGGAGGACACGCGGAAACGCATGGATTACCTGCAGAGCCAGGGCATGACCGGGTACTTCGGCAACACGTTCTACAACCTGGTCTACGACCTCGTCTCGCACGAGGGCATCGATCCCGACCATCCCGCGGCGGAGGGTCGCGTCGGCCAGTGCGGCATGGCGGTGTACACGCTGGAGGACAACGCGCGCCTCTTCGATGGGCTACCGCTCGACAAGATCAACGTCATCCACATCTCCTACTACGAAGTGCTGCCGGTGCTCGCGCACTACCTCGCATACGCACGCCGACGCGGCGTGCCGTGGGCCAAGCTCGGCGGCAACTCCATGAGCTGGTACTACCAGAGCGCCTATGTGGGCATGACGTGCTTCCCGCCCAAGGCCGGGATGGCCCTCGCGGCGGAGCTCGTGAGCTTCTGCACCCGCGAGATGCCGCGCTGGAACACGGTGAACATCTTCGGCTACGGCATGGAGGAAGCCGGCGCGACGGCCGTGCAGGAAGTCGCCTTCTCGGTGGCCGCCGGGATCGACTATGCGCGTGCGTGCGTCGCGAGCGGGCTCAAGGCCGACCAGTTCCTGTCGCGCTTCGGTTTCCAGATCTCGCAGTCCAACGATTTCTTCGAGGAGATCTGCAAGATTCGCGCGCTGCGCCGGCTGTGGGCACGCAAGTGCCACGAGCTCGGCGCGCGCGATCCGAAGAGCATGCACGTGCGCATCCACACCCACACCTCCGGTTCGGTGCTGACCGCGCAACAGCCGCTCAACAACCTCATCCGCACCACGCTGCACGCATTCGGCGCCGCGCTCTCCGGCGTTCAGGCGATGGAAGTCAGCTCGTTCGACGAGGCGCTCGCCATACCGACTGAGCATGCGCACACCATGGCGCTGCGCATCCAGCAGATCATCCAGGAGGAGTCGGGCATCACGCGCGTGGCCGACCCGCTCGGCGGCTCTTACTACGTGGAGAGCCTCACGAATCAGATCGAGGCGGCCGCGGAAAAGATTGTCGACGAGGTCGAGTCGCGCGGCGGTTATCACGAGTGCCACGACTACGTGCGCGCCCAGATCGAGGCGAGCGCCGCGCGCTGGCGCGACCAGATCGACACGAAGGAGCGCGTGCTCGTCGGCATGAACAAGTACGAGTCCTCCGAGATGCAGGACATCGAGGTGTTCCGCGTCAATCCGGAGAGCGAGCGGATCGCCGTCGAGCGGATTCGCGAGTTGCGCGCGCGACGCGACGCGCAGCGTTGGGAGGCCGCAATGGCCGCTCTCGACACCGCTGCCATGCGCTTCGCCGGCGGCGAGATCGGGGGTCTCATCCCGGCCATGATCGAGGCATCGGACGCGGACGCCACCACCGGCGAGCTCATGGGCGTGCTGAAGAAGCATCTCGGCTGGACGTCGCCGTACTGATCCGCTCAGGGAGAAGACAGAAGATGGCCGAGCGAATCATTCGGGTGCTGCTCTGCAAGACCACGATGGAGTGCCACGACCGCGGAGTGCGCTATCTCGCGACGAAGCTGCGCGACGCCGGCATGGAAGTGGTGTTCATCAACTTCCTCGAACCGCGCGAGATCATCGAGACGGCGATCGACGAGGACGTTGACGTCATCGGGGTCTCGAGCTCGGTCGAGGGCCATCTCCCGGTCGCGCGCGAGATCACCAAGCGCCTGGAAGAACAGGGGATCGGCGACGTGCTCGTGGTCTTCGGAGGGGTCATCCCCGAGCGCGATGTGGCACCGATGAAGGAGATGGGCGTGAAAGAGGTCTTCGGCCCCGGCTCGTCCGCCGACGAGGTGATCGCATACATCCGCGCCAATGCGCGCGAGCGGTCGTTCGAGGTCGAGTAGGAGCTACACGTTTCCCCCTCCTTTCCAAGGAGGGGTGCCCGCGAAGCGGGCGGGATGGTTCAAGCTTCCTCGCGACTACCGCGCAGCGAGCACCAGCACGAGCGCCACCACACCCGGCAGCGCCTGCACCCACAGGATTTTCCGATTGACGGTCAGCGCGCCGAACGCTCCCGCCACAATTACACAGGCGAGGAAGAAGATCTTGATCGCTTCGCCCGCGGTACCCTGCAAGAGCCCCCATACGAGACCTGCTGCGAGGAACCCGTTGTAGAGCCCCTGGTTCGCGGCGAGCTTCCGGGACTGCGCCGCGAATTCCCGTGTGAGCCCGAAGACACGCCGGCCGGTCGGCTTGTCCCAGAGGATCATCTCCAGCACGAGGAAGTAGGCGTGCAGGAGCGCGACCAGCGCGACGCAGATGTCGGCGACCGTCGTCATCGCTGCTGCCTGCGATCAGCGCTTTCGGGGATCGCGCAAGACCGGATTGCGCAGATCGATGTCCGCCTGGACCTGCTCGCGACTGCGCTCATACACGATCTCGCGCCCCATCGCGTTGCCGACGTACGCCAGTCCGTTGCGGGTCGGCGTCAGGTCGCACTTGACGTTGTGGATGCCGGTGCCGAGGACGACCTGGATGCGATCGGCGCGCTTGCTCAGCACCACGACGTCCATGGTCTGCCCCGTGTCGGTCACGCGCAGCTTGATCTTCTCGTCGTTCATGGAATCATGGGCTCCACTCGGGAAGTCCCCATATTGCCCGTTTCGGGGGCTTACCGCTCGCCAGCCGGGAGCTCGCCCGCTTTCGCGAGCAGCTCGTAGGAGCGGTGCCTCGCGGCCGGATCGAATGTCCAGGTGTTCACGACGATTTCGTCCAAGTCGAGCTCGCGCGCCAGCGCTTCGATCTGGCCCCTCACCTGCTCGCCCGTCCCGACGAACGCCTTGCGACGGATCTGCTCGATGCGCGCCCGCTCCGCATCGGTATACGGATGGGCCGCGGCGCGCTCGGGGGCCACCAGGGCGCCACGGCGGCCTTGCTCGAAATCGATGACGCGCCAGTATTCGCGCGTCGTGGCCAGCCGCCGCGCTTCGGCCTCCGTATCGGCTGCCAGCGCCCAAACGCAGATCGTTGCGATCGGTTTCGGATAACGCGCGCTCGCGCGGTAGTTCTGACGGTACAGCGCAAGCGCCGCCTCCACACCGCGCCCGTCGGTGAAGAAATAGGCGAACGCGTACGGCAACCCGAAGTAGGCGGCAAGCTGCGCACCGTAGTCGGAGCTCCCCAGTATCCATAGCTCCGGGCTGGTCGGACCTTGCGGATTGGCCACAATCCGGTGGAATGGATGGTCCTCGGGCAGCGGCTCGCCGGCCACCCAGCACTGCAGCTCGTGCACCTGCCGGGGAAACTCGTCCACTGCACTCGTGTTTGGATTGAGCGCGTAGGCCGTCAGCCGATCCGAGCCCGGCGCGCGCCCCACGCCCAGGTCGATGCGGCCCGGCGCGATGCCCTCGAGCACGCGGAACTGCTCGGCAACCTTGAGCGCCGAGTAGTGCGGCAGCATGACGCCGGCGCTGCCCACCCGGATGTGCCGGGTGGTCGCCGCAATCGCGGCCATCAGGATCTCCGGCGCGGTGCCGACGATGCTGCCGCTGTTGTGATGCTCCGAGACCCAGTAGCGGTGATACCCGAGCTCGTCGCACAGCCGCGCGAGCGCCAGCGACTCGCCGATCGCGACATCCTGCGCCTTGCCCTCCGCCACGGGAGACTGGTCGAGCACCGACCACTTCATGATCCGCCCTCTTTCGCTCACGCTCGCGCCAGCCAGCCAAGCATTAGCACGCCGGCCGCGGCAATCCAGCTTCCCGCGACACGCACGGCGATTCGCGTCCATGCGGCACGCAGCGTGGTCACCTGCGACGAGACGATTGCGAGCAGACAGAACACCGCGGTCACCGCACCGGCGAGCGCGAGCGCGCCGGCACCGCCCGGCGCCATGGTCGCACCGTTCACGTAGCCGTGCAGCAATCCCGCCACGATCGCGAACACACCAACGACGGTCGCGCGCAACTTCACGTCGGTGGCGACGAGCGCGCCGGCAATGCCGAACGTGAGGGTCGTCAACAGCGGCAGCGTCGCCTCGGCCGGAATCCACGCGCCCAGCGCGCCGCCCGCAAGCCACGCCGCCGGGAACGCGAAGAGCGCCCAGCGCGCGGCCTGCGTGCCGCGCTGGCCGGCGAGCAGCGCCAGCGCGATGACGACGAGCAGATCGGCGGGCGTCAGCGCGACATGCGCGAGGCCGTCGTAGAACGCGCCGAAACCCGTCTGCACGAGGTGCGCGTGAGCCGGCGCGGAATTCAATGCCCCGAGCACCGCCAGCGATCCAGCCGCTTTGCGTACGCTCACGTGACCGCCCGCCACAAGAAGAAGATTCCGCCGAGCGCGATCGCGACGCCTCCGGTGCGCACGAACTGTCGGCCGATCGGCCAGCGATGCGCCACGCCGAGCAGGATGCCGAAGCCATGGAGCAGTCCGGTCGCGATCACGAAGCCAAGGCTGTAGAGCAGCGCGCTCGTTCCCTCGGGCAGCTCGCGGCCGTGCGCGTGCCCGTGAAAGATCGCGAAGAACGCCACCACCAGCGCCGCAACCCAGAGCGGCGGACGCGCCTCGAACAGCACCATCGCGCCGAGCACGATCGCCGAGAGCGCGATGCCGATCTCGACGCCAGGCAGCGGAAACCCCAGGAGCCCCATCAGGCCACCGAAGGCCATCACCAGCGGAAACGCCACCGGCAACACCCAGATTGCGGGCGCGCCGAGCACCACGCCCCATAGCCCGACCGCCACCATCGCGAGCACGTGATCGAGCCCGGAGATGGGATGAACGAGGCCGGTCAAGAAGCCCGCGGCCTGGCCGGTCTCCTCGTGCGCCCAGGCAATCGAGCAAGTCAGCCCAAGCGCGAGCAAGACAGCGAAGCGTGTCGAGCGGCGGTCCACGCGCATCATCTTTCCGCTCTCATACTACCGCCCGCAACAGGATCGCGACGCGCTGAATGGTCCAGAACGCACCGAGGGTGCCCACGGCGTAACCGGGCAGGCGCTCGACGATCTGCGGCCAGTGAATCTGCAGGATCCGGAACGAACGCTCCAGCAGGATCACCAGAAGCACGAACGCCAGCTGCCCGATCTCGACCCCGACGTTGAAGAGCAGCAGCGCAAGCGGAATCTCGCCTTGCGGGAGGCCGAGCGCGGCGAGCCCGCTCGCGAAGCCAAATCCGTGCAACAGCCCGAAGACGAACGCGACCACCCACGGGTGGCGGATCGTGAAGCTCGTCTGACCGCGCCAGGTGCGCACGATCTCCGGGCCGAGGAAGAGGATGGAGAGCGCGATCGCCGCGTTGAGCGGCGCGGACGCCACCTGTGCGACGCCGAACGTCGCGACGGCAAGCGTGATGCTGTGCGCCACCGTGAACGCCGTGACCGTCTTCACGAGCGTCCACCGGTCGCGCACGATGAGCAGCAGCCCCAGGACGAAGAGCAGATGGTCCAGCCCGAGCAGAATGTGCTCAATGCCGAGATAGAGATAGGCCCATAGCCCGCGCTGCGCGTCGTTTGCGCCGCGCAGCGTGACGGCGGGTTGTACGGGCTTCGCGACGAGTGTCTCCACGGCGCCATCGGCGTGCTGGACGCGCACAAGCACGTCGGTCGAGTACGCGTCGAGCCCGTCGATGGCGATCGTCTTCTCGGCGAGCCCTTGCGCGCACTCGATCCGTGTGGTCGATAGCCAGGCAATCTCCACGCGCTCGGTCCGCACCTCGCCCACCTGGCGGCATGACTCCGGAAAGATCGGCGCGATCTGCATGCGCGCCCCGCCGACCAGGGGTTGCTTCCAGAGCACCTCGAAGCGGCCCGGCCCGACCTCGCGCAACTCGAGGAAACCCGGCTGAAGCTCGTGCGCGGGAAGCGGCGCCGGAGCGAGCGTCGCAAGCAGTGCCACGAGAGCGAGTAGGAAGCGCCCTGCCCTGATCACGGTTTCGGCGCCTCGGGTGGAACGGTCTCGGGCAGCTTGACGGTCACGTTGTATTTCGCGCGCAGCTTGTCGTAGAGCGCCTCGCGCAGCTCCTTCCGCCTCACGTTGGCCCACTCGCGCTGGACGAGTGGACGCACCTCTTCCAGCGCGGCGGTGCCACCCGGGGTCATGGAATCCAGGCGCACGAGGTGCACGCCGTACCCGGATGCAATCGGTCCGACCCACCGTCCGACCGGCTGCTCGAAGAGCGCCTCCGCGAACTTGTCCCCGAAGAGGCGCGACACGACGGGTTTCGTGACGTCCTCGTAGTGCGGTTCGAGGAGTAGGAGGCTGTCGCTCAGCTTTTCGGGCTTCGCCGAACCGCCGGCGTTGAGCGCGTCGATCAGCCGCTTCGCGTCGCCGTCCAGCGTCTTCGCCCGGCGCTGCGGGTCGAGATAGACCTGCGAAAAGGTCGCGCGCGGCGCGACCTGGAACTGGTCGGGATGCGCGGCGAGATAGTCGGCGAGCTCCTTGTCGGTCGGCGCCGCGAGCGCCGCCGCCTCGTCGGAGACGAACTCCATCTTCTGCCGCAGGCGGCGGCGGATGATGGTGTCGTCGCGGTCGAGGCCGAGCGCGAGGGCCTCGCGATAGAGCACTTCCTCGCGGATGTAGTCTTGAACGAGGCCGTCGAGCTCGGCGCGCGTGGGCGGCCGCTGCCAGGTCCGGCGAAAGTTCTGCGCGAGGTTCCTGATGCGCGCTTCGCCGACGACGATCTCCCCGCCCCCGGCGCTATCCGGCGGCGGGCGAAGCCATGCGTCGAGCGCAAAAAGGGCCGTGCCGAGCAAAAGAAAGTGGACGAGCGGCTCGCGTAGCAGCGATCGGAGCATTCGGAGGTCCAGGACTAGCCGCCCGAGAGTATGCCAGCCTTTCTGGAGGAGTCACCCCTTGGTCTTTCCCGGATAAGCCCGCAAGCGACCAGGCTAGGCTGAACAGCATATGGCGATCACCCGAGGGGAGCAGTATTCTGCACGCAGCGCAGAGCCTGCGGGAGGCGACTATGAATGTCCGAGAGAACTGGGCGTCTGACCACATGCGAGCGGACAAGGCTTGCGACATCGTCATGGAGGGCGGCGCAGCGAGCGGGATCATTTACCCGCGCGCCATCTGCGAGCTCGCGCGGCGCTACCGCTTTCAACGAATTGGCGGCACTTCTGCCGGTGCGGTTGCCGCCGCCGCGGCGGCCGCCGCGGAGTATGGTCGGCGCAGGGCGGAGCGACCGGGCCAAGGCAATCCGTCGAGCTTCGAAACGCTCCAAAAGGTTCCGGATCGGTTCCAGGAGCGCGTACGCGGGGAAACGCGCCTGAAGTGGCTATTCGAGCCGGAAGCCGAGATGCGCCCGGCTTACGAGCTCTTCATGGCGCTGATCTCCAAGCCTGGGTTCAAGGCAACTTTGTTGTCGCTCGTATGGGCCGCAGCAAGGTACTTCCCGGCGAGTTTCTTCGGCGGCGCCGTGCTCGGCCTGCTGATTGCTGCGCCCGCCGCGTACGGGGCGATCCAGATCGGTGGTTGGGCAGGCGCTCTGCTGTGGATTGCCGCCGCCGGGGGAATTCTCGCCACCGCAGTGTTCGCAGTGCTGCTCGTTCTCGCCAGTTTAGCCAAGGACGTAGTGCTCCGGTTGCCGCGCCATCATTTCGGCGTGGCGCGCGGATACTCGAAAACCCCGGAACAGGATCCTTCGCCGCGCGTGACGACATGGATGTACGAGCTCGTCCAGGACCTCGCGGGGAAACCTGTGAATCAACCGCTCACCTTCGGCGATTTGGAAGGTTGCCCCGATGACGTCATCGGCAACGACAAGGGGATCGTCTTGCGGCTGATGACGACCTGTGTCACGCACGGCCGACCGTATCGGATGCCGTTCGCCGACGACGAGGTGTTCTATTACGACGCCGACGAGTTGGCGCATTTCTTCCCGCCCGAGGTGATCGGGTGGATGAAGGAGAATCCGAACCCGCACGCGCAGAAGTTTGAGCGATTTTACGCTCTGCCGCTGGCGCGCAACTTCCCGGTCGTTGTCGCGGCGCGCATGAGCATGGCGTTCCCATTTTTCTTCAGCTCGATCCCCTTGTACGCGCTCGATCGGACGCGGCATCCCGACATGCCGGACCGCGCTCGGGCCCTTGCGGGCGCGCAGCTCGAACGCTGCTGGTTCGCCGATGGCGGAATCTGCAGCAATCTTCCGGTGCACTTCTTCGATCGAGCGCTACCTCGCTGGCCGACGTTCGCGCTCGACCTACGGAAGGTCCATCGGGACCTGACGAAGAAAGACAGGCGCGAGGAGGACAAAGTCTGGATCGACCACGATTTCCTCGATAACACCGGTCGGAGCATCATCACCGAGTGGTGGACCGTGCTCGAACACGAAGCCCCGCAAGTCGACAGCGAGCTTGGTCTCCGTGATTCGTTTCACCGCGCGAAGGGTTTCCTCGACGCGGTGCTCGACACGATGATGAACTGGCACGACAACGCGCAATTGCGCCCGGTCGGCTCACGCGATCGCGTCGCGCACGTGGGTCTGGAGGACACCGAAGGAGATTTTAATCTGTGCATGGATCCCGCCCAGATCCACGAGCTCGCCAAACGTGGCGCGCATGGCGGGCGAAAGCTTCGCGACTACTTTGCCCGCGGCACGGGGTGGCGCGACAATCGCAGCGCCCGCCTGTTCTCGCTTCTCACCGTGTCCGGCGAGTTTTTCCAATGTGTGAAGCTCGCCTGCGACAAGCCGGTCGCGAACGACAAGTCCTATGTCGAAGAGCTGCAGGACCAAGGATTCTGTCCGGTGGGCTGCCGCCTCACGGTCCCACAATCGCAGATCGCCCGAGCTCTCCTAAGCAGGATGCTGGAGACCGCAGCCATCGTCCCGGATGACGAAAAGCCGGGGTCGCTTGCGGCGATCGTGCCGCCGCCTCGACAGACCATCCGCGTCCTCCCCGAGGGAGAGCCGACCCCGCCCAGAGACTCGCTTTATGATAGCCAGCCGGCTTCCAGCGGGATCGCAGCAAGCGCGATCGAGTCAGATAGAGCGCTCCGCGCCGGGTGACCGCGCGTCGCCGGCTCGCGCCCTCCTCCGTCGCCACTGCAGGTAGGAGATCGAGACCGCCGCCGACGCCGCGACGTACGCGGCGATCATCACCGCCGTGCGCGGTCCGGGAAAGGATGTCGCAACGAGCATGGCGATGCCGACATGGCGCGTCGCGCACGCGATTGCGAGCGCCGTCCGATCGTCGGGCTACCTGCGTAGTCTGTTTCTTACTTCGGAAATAGCAACACAACGTTGAATCGAAAGCCCCAGCCCTTCGGGCCGGAGTCTGGACTATCGGCGCCGATCGGGACGTTCCACTGATCGTTCTCCCAGTCGTAGGTCGATTCGGTGTTCATCGAGAACGTCCACCCGTCCGGCGTGGTGTAGAGACGGGAATGACCGGCTGAATATTCAGCGTGGCGCGACGTCGGTCGCCCGGCGGTCCGACGTTCCGGTCCCAGTTGAACTGGAACGGCACGCTGATCAGCGACGCGACGGGGTTGGCGAGCTGCTTTGCAAGCTGCGCCGCGTCCTGCGCGTGGGCGGCGGGCTGGCATGACAGCAGGAGTCCTGCGAAGAACCAGAGAGGGTGTCTCATCGAGCTCAGCGCGCTACGGCGTGTACCAGATCGGCGAGGTGTAGGCGCGATCCTGGATCGTGGCCGGCACGTCGTCGGGAAGCTTGACGCCGAAGACTTTCGCGTCGTAGGTCGTCCAGCGCGGCGTCGGGATCTCGAGCACCCGCACGTAGTAGAAGGCGCGCTCGTCCGGCTTGAACGCCGGATCCTTCCAGTACGCGCTGAGATACGGCGCGCCGATCGCGTTCGTGAAGGCGGCTTCCTTGACGTCGACCGTGTTGCCTACTGGCGGCAGCTTCCCGTCCGCGCCCGGCTTGCGATTGCCCGACCACGCCACGTCGTAGATCTGCTCGTGAGTGTTGCCCGCGGCGCCGAGCCAGCCCTTGACGACCTGGATGCGGTCGAGATTTGCCCAGTCGGGGTCGCGCAGGGCGCGAATCAGGAAAGTCGGCGCCTTGCCGGCGGGCGCAGCCTTCAGGTCGCCGCCCATCGGCACGCCTTTCTCGTAGCCGTGCTTGGCGAAGTCGGAGCGCTCGAGGTCGGTCTCGACGAAGTCGAACCCGCCGAACACGCGCACGCGCAGACGCGTCCCGGTGGTCGCGTAGACCTCTTTCCTTGCCATCGCGTCCCAAAGGGCTTCACGCGTATTGTCGCGCGCCCACACGGCTGCGAGTCCGGCCGCGCTGGTCTCGCGCGCAAGGTTCTGGTCCTTGCGGGCGCGGCCCTCGGGCACGCGACCGACGATGACCTCATCGAATCGGATCGGATCCGCCGTCGGCTCGAGGACGGCTACCTTGCCGAAGAAATTGTCCTCCGAGGTCGTCGCCAGGCCGGTGTGGGCGTCGGTCGAGCCGATCATGCCGAACTTGAAGGGGTTGGCGCCGAGTTTCGCTTCGTACGCCAAGCCACGCTTGAGCGCCTCGCGCGAATACTCGCGGGGCAGCATGTCCGGCCGGTGAGGCTCCGGGCCGAAGCTGCCGCGGTCCCAGGTCTCGAAATCGGCGAACTCGTCGTTGCGCGACAGCGCAGGATGCGCCTCGCCGTCGCCCTTGGGCTGGGTGGTCTCATAGATCGGCTCCCAGCGCATGCGCCGCTCGGCGTAATCGCGGTCGAGCGGCTTCTTCGTGGTCAGGGTCACGTCGTCGAACATCAGGCCGTTCGACAGGTTGCCGTTGTGCGGGATGGCGAGCATCTTGCCGCCGGTCTTCTGCTCGTAGTCTGCCATCCACTTCCAGAGGTCCTCCGGATCGCCGGTGTCGTAGTAGGAAATCGGAATGATCTGATCGGCCTTGGCCTTGCCGTCCCGAAACAGCACGTTGCGGTGCAGGTTGTTGCCATTCGGCCCGGAGGTCCACTCGAAGCCGATGATGGCCGTGAACCGTCCTGGCTCGTTGTACTTCTCGGCCATCTCCGTTATGTAGTGCCAGGCTGTCGTCGCCATCTTGGTATCGCCGGCGAAGGGATCCTTGAGCGCCTGCATCGCCGCGATCCATTCGTTGAACGCTTCGGGGCCCTTGTCCGACTTCACCATGTCGTGAACCTTCTTGCCCCACGGGTTGCCGAGCACCGATGGGTCGGACTTGGCGATGAGCGGCGCGAGGCCGAGGTTCTCCGCGTGGTCCGCGACGACCAGGAAGTCGAGCGGCCGCTTCAGCTTGACGGGCAGGCCGTGGTTCGACTTGACCTCTTCGCCACGCGCAAAGCGATAGGCCTCCTCGGGCCCCAGGATGGCGCCGACCATACCGGCGTCGGTCGAGTAGGCCGTGTGCAGGTGCGTGTCGCCGAAGAAGACCTGGTTCGGGAAGTTCTGCTCCGGGTAGGGCGAATATTTCACCTGCTTGTCGGTCGGCCCCGGGACATCCTGGGCATGCAGCGTCGCATTCCAGGCAAACGCGACGAATAATGAGATGACGAGTCTTTTCAGCACGGATCTGTCTCCTGTTGCCGACCGCGAGAAGTAAGTGCGGCTGTCCAATCGATGCTTGTACGGCCAGCGCGGGGCGCGCCTACCTCACACGACCACGGCGGAAGAGGTTCACGATCGCGAGCAGGATGACGGCGCCGACCAGCGAAACGAACAGCCCGGCGAGGCTGAAGTCGCTCTGGTTGATCGTGCCTGCACCGATGAGCGGCGAGATCACCCATCCGCCGATCAGCGCGCCGACGATTCCGACCACCACGTTGAGGATGATGCCCTGCTGGGCATCCGTCTTCATGATCATGCTGGCGACCCAGCCGATCACTCCACCGATCACCAGCCAGATGATGAGGTTCATACGGGTCTCCTTGGTTGTATTGACGTCCGGCGAAGAGAGATCATGGCCACCGGGGCGATTGCGGAGAATCGTTCCTTGGTGCATGGAGCATTGCCCTTTGGTGCCGGTGACGTGCATGTTGGATAGGCGCATGGCAGACTGTTGTCGTTCGGGTGACAATTCGCCCCCCCTTTTTTCCTCTTAATTCCAGACATGAACGCGGATACCCATCCGAGTCTCCTGCGCGTGCTTCGCCAGGGAACCTGGTTTGCCAACCTTCCCGTGCCGCTGCAGGAAGCGATCGTGCGCGGTTCGGTCGTGCGCTCGTTCGCCAAGGGACAGGTGCTCAGCCTCGAGGACAGTCCGCCCAAGGGAATGTTCGTGGTGCTCGAGGGCAGGGTGCGTGTCGTGCGCACGCTGCCCGGAGGCGAGGAGGCCCTCTACCACATCGGCGAGCCTGGCTTCTGGTTCGGCGCGCTCGCCCTGGTCGCCATGCGAAAGACGGTGGTGTCGATCTTCGCCGAGACGACGACGCGCGTCATGGTGCTCCCCAAGCCGCAATTCGAGCGCATCGTTGCGGACGAGCCGCGTTACATCCGGCACTTCGCCCTGCTGCTTGCCGATCGCCATGCGACCCTGCTGCAGATCCTCGCCCTCGCCCACGGCCTGACGCCGATGGATCGTTTGCGGGCAAGGCTCGCCGAAACGGTGGAGATGAAACACCGCGATCGGATCGCAGCGGACTCGCCCACGCTCAACATTTCGCAGTCCGAGCTCGCCACCATGATCGGGGTTTCGCGGCAGAAGCTGAATGGGCTTCTCAAAGAGCTCGAGGCCGCGGGACTCGTTGAGCTCGGCTTCCGGCGCATTCGCGTGCCGGATCCCACGCGGTTGCGCGGCGTGACCGAAGAAGCCGACGCGCAAGCCGAGCAGCGTGTGAGCGGCTAGGCTGCCCGCTCAGTCGCGTCGCGAGCGCCAGATCGAGACGATGATCCAGACGCTGTTGAAGAATGCCAGCAGGTAGCCCAGGAAGCCGAGGACGGTGAAGACCGGGACGCCATAGAACTGCGGGCCGGAGGTCACGGTCATCACGATGGAGGAGCCGATGACGAGCGAGGCGGTCATGATGCCGATCGTGATGCGGTCGATCGTGCTGTCGAGCTTGCGACCGAAGCTGTCCAGCCGCTTGAGATCGAGATCGACACGCATCCGGCCACGGCGTGCGTCCTTGAGCAGTCGCCCGAGGTCGCGCGGCACCGAGCCGACCAGCCCTAGGAAGCGGTTGAAATTCGCGCCGCTCCGGCGCACGACCGCCGCCGGGGCGTAGCGCGCCGCGATCGCTCGGTCGAGGAACGGCTTCAGCCGCTCGACCAGCCGGAAGTCCGGGTCGTACTTGCGACCGAGCCCCTCGAGCGTGATCAGCGCCTTGAACATCAATGTGAGATCGGACGGGAGCACGATGCCGTGCTCCCGCACGACCGCCGTCACACGGTGGAGCACCGCTCCGATCCGGATGTCCTTGAGCGGCACGTCCGCGTAGTCGAACGCGAGCTCGTGCACGTCCGCGGCGAGCCGCTCCTCGTCCACCGCGTCCTCGCCCGCCCAGTCGAGCAGCACTTCGAGCATGGCCTCGTCGTCGTGGCCCGCAAGCCCGGCGAGGAGATCGACGATCTGGTTGCGGCGCGCGGGCGTGAGCCGCCCCGCCATGCCGAAATCGATCATCGCGATCCGGTTGCCCGGAAGGTAGATCACGTTGCCTGGATGCGGGTCGGCGTGGAAGAAGCCGTCGACCAGGATCATCTTGAGCACCGAGTCGGCGCCGCGGCGCGCGAGAAGCTTCGGATCGAGTCCGGCACGCTCGATTGACGCGGCGTCGTCGGCCGGGATACCGTCGATACGCTCCTGCACGTTCATCACGGCGCTCGTCCACTCCGGGAAGATGCGCGGAATCAGGATGTAGGGATCGTCCCGGAAGTTGCGCGCGAAGCGTTCGACGTTGCGCGCCTCGGCGGCGAGGTCGAGCTCGCGCATGAGCGAGCGGCGGAACTCGTCCACCACGCGCACTGGCTGGTAGCGACGCGCCTCGGGAAGCTCGCTCTCCACGAGCTGAGCGAGGTGTCCGAGGATTCGCAGGTCCGCTTCCACCTTGCCTTCGATACCCGGCCGGCGGATCTTGAGCACCACCTGCGCGCCGTCCGCGAGGCGCGCGCGATGCACCTGCGCGATGGAGGCCGCGCCGAATGGCTCGCGCTCCAGGTCGAGAAACACCTCCGAAGGCGCGGTGCCGATCGCACGCTCGATGATCGGCAGGAGCTCCTCGAACGGGACCGGCGCCACTGTGCTGTGCAGCCTCGCGAGCTCCGCGGTCCACTTCGGGGGCAGGAGGTCGTCGCGCGTGGAGAGCATCTGCCCGAGCTTGACGAACGTGGGCCCGAGCTCCTCGAGCGCCTGCCGCAGACGCTGCTGCGGCTCGAGCTGTGTGCTCTTTGCCGCCTCGCCCCAGTGCAAGATCTGGCCGGCGCGCTCCAGCGCCGTGGCCACACCGACGCGCCGGACGAGATCGCCCAGCCCGTGTCGGATGAAGACGAGACTGATCTCGTGCAGGCGCGGAAGATCGCGCACCGCACCGAGCACCGCCGTCGCCATGCCTGGACCTATTTCGCTTTCTTCGCCTCGGACTGCTGGCGGAGGGCGTCGGCGAACCCAGCGAGCAGGCCACTGGTGAGCATGGTCATGCGTGCACCGTAGTCGCGCGCCGCATCGATCCCGGTCGCCGCCTTTTCCCGGGACGACCCGCTCATCTTGTTCGCGAACTCGCTCATCACTTGCGCGACCCGCACACTCGCGTCGGCACCCACGCGTTGTGCATGCAGCGCCAGGTCGACGAACTCACGACGCAGGTTGCCGGAAGTGGCTTCCGCGATGCGGTTCGCGACGGCGACGTAGTCTTCCTGCAGCTTCTGCAGGCTCGCGAACGCCTGCTTGAGGTCGTTGTCGGAGAAGTCCTTGCCTCGCTCGGCGAGACCGCGCAACGCTTCGTGCGTCGCCTGAGCCGACTGCTGAAGCGCCTGATCGAGTGCGCTCACCGCGTCGGCGAACGCCGCCCGCGCCTCGGGACTGTCGAGCGGAGGCTGGAACGCCGCGCCGCCGCCCATGGCGCGCATCACTTCCTTCACGCCCTCGGAATCGAGGTGACCGCTCGTCATCATCTCGGCGGTCAGCTGTCGCATCCGGTCGCGGAGCGCTTGCTCCTCTCCTTGCGCAGCGGAGCCCGCTCCGCCTTCACGCGCCGTCGGATCGGCCATGTTGCACCTCCGGTGTCGTCGGTGAGAGCATAAAGGATAGACCCATTCGTGTATCGCTGGCGAGATCCGCGTCAGCCAGCTGAACCGCGGCGCGAGCGACGGGTCAAATCGTCATCGAGCTGCATCGCCATGCTTCTCATTTGCAAGAACACTTCCGCCCGCTGCGCATCCGCAATCGCCGGCGCGTGCCTGGCCTTCGCCGCTCTTGCGGCGGTCGCGCAAACGCCGCCCGACCCGGCACGCGGGAGCCTCATCCTCGACCAGCGCAACGACGAATTCGGGCTGCAGCTTCGCCAGTGGCAGCAGCAGCACGAAATCGAGCGTGCGACCGGCGGCGACCCGACGGTGCGGCGCGAGATGGAAACGCTTCACCTGCAGCAGCGCCAGCGGCAGGACGCGCTGCACAGCCGACAACTCCTGGATTACGACGCGTCGGCGATACGCAGGGCACCGTCGAGCGGAGTGGGCGGGCCACAACCCATGCCGTACGACCGCACACGTTTTGCACGCGAGCGTGCTGAGCAGGCGCTTCACCAGGACTACGAGCTCGACGAGCTCGAGCGCAGCACCGAAGCGAAGCCAGCAGAAGAAGTCCCCCACTGGGGTCCGACGCTCACCGACCCGTCGAAGTAGCCGCGACGGATCGCGTATCCTTGCGGGGATGAGCCCTGCGCCAGACCGCCTGATCACCATCGAGCCGAACCCGAACCGCGTGCGAGTCGTGTTCAACGGCCGCGTGGTGGTCGACACCACGCGCGCGCTGACGCTCCGCGAAACAGGCTATTCGCCGGTCCACTACGTCCCGCGCAGTGACGCCGTCATGGCGCTGCTCGCGCGGACCGACCACAAGACCCATTGTCCCTACAAGGGCGACGCGGCCTACTACACGATCCACGCGGATGGACAGGCGGCAACGAACGCGGTATGGACCTACGAAGCGCCCCAAGCGGGCGTCGCCGCGATCAAAGATCACCTCGCCTTCTATCCGAAGCGCGTCGATCGCATCGAGGAGATCGCGGCGGACGCGGACGTGCAAGGGCCGCGGCCCACAGCGCCGCACTGACGCGCTTCGATTCGCAGAGAAGCCATGGGTCTTCGGCCGGATTCGCTGGAAGGAACGCTCAACCGGACGCTGCGCTGGGCATTGCTGACGGTTCTGGCAGCGCTGGTCGTCGTCGTCGCTTACGCGCTCTCGCACCTTGCGGAGGGACCCACGCGTCTCGTCATGAGCGCTGGATCAAAAGGTGGCGAGTACTATGATTTCGCGCGGGCGCTTGCCCAGCTCGCCGCCACGCACGGTGCGGGGTTCACGATCGAGGTACGCGAGAGTGGCGGCGCCGAAGCCAACAACCGTGCACTTGCCGAAGGGACCGCCGATCTCGCGCTGGTGCAGAGCGATACCGTCCTGACACCTTCGGGCCGCGCGGTGGCCGGGTTGTTCCCCGAGGTTCTGCACGTCGTCGCGCAGCGCGATGCCGGCATCCGCACACCCGCCGATTTGCTCGGCAAGCGGATCGCATTGATGCCGGCGGGCAGCGGAACGAACGCCGCATTCCTGCGGGTCATGGACCACTACGGTTTCGCCACGACGGATCTGACGACCGTCGAGCTGCCCGCCCAGGATGCGGAACAGGCGCTCCTGTCGAATCGCGTCGATGCGATGGTCAGAGTGATCGCGCTCGGCAACCGTGGCATGCGCGAGCTGCTGAAGCACGAAGACCTCACGCTGGTCAGGATCGATCAGGCCGCGGCGATCCAGCTCTTCGCCCCGGCGATGGAACGCACCCTCATCCCGCGCGGCGCCTTGAGCGGCAGGCCCGCGGTGCCGCCCGAGGATATCGAGGCGCTCGGCGTGCGCGCGATCCTCGTCGCGCGCGAGAACGTGGACGATGCGGTCATCGAGGCGCTGACCCGTCTCCTGTTCGACTCGCGCAACGAGCTGCTCGCGCTGGACGAGAAGACTGCCTTGATGATCGACGGTGCTGCCTTGCGCCGATTCGGGATGCCGCTGCACGACGGGGCAGAGGTCTACTACGACCGCGACGAGCCTGCGTTCCTCGTTCAATACGCCGAGGCCATCGCGCTCGGGCTTTCCGTGGCCGCCCTGGTGCTGTCGGGCGCCTGGCAGGCGAACCGCTGGCTCGCGGCCAGGCGGAAGAATCGCGGCGACGAGTACAACCAGCAGCTGCTCGATTGCGTCGAGTCGCTGCGTGCGGCGCGCAGCCCGGAAGAGGTCGCGCGGATCGAGAGCGAGCTTCTGGTGATCTTCCGGGCGGTCGTCGACGACCTGGACAACGATCGGTTCCAGAGCGAGTCGCTGCCTTCGTTCACGATGATCTGGGATCTGGCGAAGGATCTCATTGCGCGCCGGCGCGCCGAATTTGCGGCGAATGGAGGGAAATGACGTCATGAAACGCAGCGCTGAACGCATTCTCACAACGCACGTAGGAAGTCTCCCGCGGCCCGCCGATCTCCTGCAGATGACGCTCGCAAAGGACCGTGGCGAACCCTACGACGAGAAGGCCTATCCCGGTCGCCTCAAGGAGGCCGTGGCAGAGGTCGTCCAGACGCAGGCGCGCGCAGGCCTCGACGTGGTCGACGACGGCGAGTTCGGCAAGCCCGGCTTCATGCACTACGTGAACCAGCGTCTCGCGGGCTTCGAGCCGCGGCGGGGCGCCAGCCCGGGGAGCCCGTTCGCCCGATCGCGCGATTTCACGACGTTCCCGGAGTTCTACGCGGCCCAGGGCCGGGACGCACCGAGCCCGGCGATGAAGGCGCCACACATGGACTGCACCGGGCCGATCGCCTACAAGGGCCACGACGCTCTGCGGACCGACATCGAGAACCTCAAGGCGGCGCTCGCGAAGGTGCAGGTCGAGGAGGCGTTCATGCCCGCGGTGTCGCCGTCCAACATCGAGGAATGGGAGCGGAACAAGTATTACAAGACCGACGAGGAGTTCGTCTTCGCCCTCGCCGAGGCGATGCGCGAGGAATACAAGATGATCGTCGATTCCGGCCTCCTGCTGCAGATCGACGATCCGCGGCTCGTCACGTACTACAACGTCACCCCCGACGCCAGCATCGCGGACTGCCGCAAGTGGGCCGAAGTGCGGATCGAGGCGCTCAACCACGCGCTGCGGGGCCTGCCGCGCGAGCGCATCCGCTTCCACACCTGCTACGGCATCAACATCGGCCCGCGCATGTACGACATGGAGCTGAAGGACGTGGTCGATCTCATTCCCCGAGTGAACGCCGGCGCCTACTCCTTCGAGGCCGGCAACCCGCGCCACGAGCACGAATGGAAGGTCTGGAAGGACGTGAAGCTTCCCGAGGGGACGGTGCTGATCCCCGGCGTGATCACGCACTCCAACGTCATGGTCGAGCATCCGGAAACGATCGCCGACCGGATCGAGCGCTTCGCCTCCGTCGTCGGGCGAGAAAACGTCATCGCGGGCGCCGATTGCGGATTCGGCACCTTCGCGGGATCAGAGGAGATCCAGGAGCGGATCGTCTGGGCGAAGTTCGAGGCGCTCGCCGAGGGCGCGCGCATCGCGAGCCGGCGGCTCTGGTGATGCGGCAGCCGCATCAACCACCCCGGCCGCTTCGCAGCCACCCCTCCCTGAAAAGGCGGAGGGGAAAGAAAGTCGCGGTGTGAACGGCGCCTGTGGCTATTGCTGCCAGAGGCCGGCTTCCTTGTAGAACTTGACCGCGCCGGGATGGAATTCGACCCCTAGGCTCGGCTTCCCCATCTTGGCAGGATTGAACAGTCCGAAAGGTCGGAACGTGGCGACGAGCTCCTTCTTGTTGCCGTGGATCGCCTTCACCACCTTGTAGACGACGTCGTCCGGCACCTTGGCGTTGACGTTCAGAACCATGTCGAAGGCGACGAGCTTGGTCGGCGCCGTGATCCCCTCGATGTTCGGTGCGGGATTCACCGTCAGGATGTAGGCGCCCGGCAGCACGGCCTGGATGCGCTTGACCGCTTCCGGCGAGTCGTCGACCGGCAGGACGCGCAGGCCGCCGACGCTCGCCGCCGCCTGCTTGACCGGCGCCGAGCCGACCGCGAAGAAGAGCAAGTCGACCTTGCCGCTCGTGAAGTCCTCCGCCTGCCGCACGACGTTCGGCACCGGCACGGCGACGACGTCGTCGTAGGTGAGGCCGGCGCTCGCAAGATGCGCCTCGATGATGCGCCCGATGGTCTTCTGGGCGTTGAACGCGCTCGCGACCCGCTTGCCCTTGAGGTCGGCGATCGACTTGATATCGGAGTCCTTGCGGACGTGCATGGCCACGCGGTAGGGGATGAGGGCCGCGGCGTGGAGGAAATTCTTCTTCACGCCGGTGCCCGCGTACTCGCCCTTGCCCGTCGCGAAGAACGTCGCATCGAACGAGTTGGACAGGTTGAACTCGACGTTGCCGGCTTCCACCGCCTCGAAGCCGGTGCTGGCCTGCGCCTGAACGACCGCTTTCACACCGGCCTTGTCGTTCACCACCTTGGCGATGGCTGAGCCCGCGGAGTTCGAGAACGACCCCACCGGCGTCGTCATGATGCCGACCATCTGGGCATGCGCGGCGCCGATCAGCCACGGCGCGACGAGAGAACATGCGAGAATGCGTAGCGGTTTCATGGAATGACGCTCCTCTTCGTCATTTGACCTGCGGAACCCGTTCGAAAGCAGACGGGAATGCGAAAGGAGCTATGCTAGTCCAGAGGCGCCAGCATCTGCAACAGATAGAATAGCTGCGGCGCAGCGCTCGGGCGCCGCCGAGCGGACGGGCGAGCGCGAAGACTCCAAAAAAGCGAACTTGTTCGGAATGCGACGGATTCGAGCGTCGGCGGGGAGGCCATGAGCAAGATCGCCAATGTCCTGGCCGTGCTGCTCACGTGCACGGTGCTTGCGCTGGCTGCCGACGTCTTTCGGCGGTTCGGGTTGGCCCTCTATGCCGAGCAATATCTCGCCGGCCTGCTCGCGCTCGCGATGCCGCTCCTCTTCCTGCACGTGCCGGCAAAAGGCGGCCGCGGCGGACGGACCGGTCCGGTTCCGTGGTACGACATCGTGGCCGCCGTGGCCTCCTTCGCCGGCTCAGCCTACATTGCCTTCCGCTTCCCGAAGCTGTCCGAGATGGTGTACGTGCAACCCTGGGACGGGCTGCTCGTCGCGGCGGTCGTCGGCGTTCTGCTGATCGAGGGGCTGCGCCGCACGGCCGGAATGGCACTCGTCGTCGTCACGCTGGCGTTCTTCGTGCTCGCGCTCTTCGGCGGCCATCTGCCGGGGGATCTCGCCGCGCGGTCCATCCCGATCGATCGGCTCACCTACTATACGGTCTGGGACTCGAGCGCGATGCTCGGCGTCCCGATGAAGATCGTCACGAGCGTCGTCGTGGTCTTCGTCTTCTTCGGCCAGGTCCTTCTCAAGTCTGGCGGCTCCGCGTTCTTTACCGACATCTCGATGGCGCTGATGGGCCACCGGCGCGGCGGCCCGGCCAAGATCGCGATCGTCGGCTCCTCGCTTTTCGGGACGATCTCCGGAAGTGCAGTGTCGAACGTGTTGACGGTTGGCGTGGTGACGATCCCGCTCATGCGGCGATCTGGATACCAGGCGCACATCGCGGGGGCAATCGAAGCAACGGCGTCGACCGGCGGCCAGCTCATGCCGCCGGTGATGGGGATCGCCGCATTCCTCATGGCCGAGTTCCTGGAGGTGCCCTATGCGACGGTCGCGCTCGCCGCCCTGATTCCCGCCGTGCTCTTCTACATCGCGCTCTTCATCCAGGTCGACCTCGAGGCGGCGCGGCACGATATCCGGCCGATCGACACCGAGCGCATACCGCGACTTGCGCAGGTGCTCAAGAACGGCTGGCACTTCCCCATCCCGTTCGCCGTGCTCGTCTACGCGCTCTTCTGGCTGAACTACGAGGCGGCGACCGCCGGCCTGGTCGCGACGGTCGCGGCGCTCGCCCTCGCGCTCCTCTTCCCCTTCCAGGGCAAGCGGATCGGCCTCCGCGACCTCTACGTCATGCTGCGCGACACCGCGTTCTCGGTCCTGGAGCTCTTCATGATCGGCGCGGCGGCCGGGATCATCATCGGCACGCTGAACTACTCCGGCCTCGGCTTCACGCTCACCGTGCTCCTCGTGCACCTCGCGGGAGGCGTGCTGATCGCGCTCCTGGTCATCGCCGCGATCGCCTGCATCGTGCTCGGGATGGGCATGCCCACCGTGGGCGTCTACATCCTCCTCGCGACGCTGGTGGCGCCGTCGCTCGTGAAGATGGGCATCGAGCCGTTGGCCGCGCACATGTTCATCATGTACTACGGGTGCCTGTCGATGATCACTCCACCGGTCGCGATCGGGGCGTTCGCCGCCGCAAACCTCGCCCAGGCGGATCCGATGCGCACCGGATTCGCCGCAATGCGGCTCGGCTGGACGGTCTTCGTGATCCCGTTCCTGTTCGTCTTCTCGGGGACGCTGCTCATGCAAGGAAGTGCGGCGGCCATTCTGATCGACTTCGCCGCGGCCGTGATCGGCGTGTGGCTCGTCTCCGCGGCGATGGCCGGCTACTCGGTGCGCCGGATGGGCGCGCTCGACCGGCTCCTCTACGCCCTCGCGGGGCTGGCGCTTCTCGTACCGCTCGAGGCATTCGGCGCAGGGCGCGCGGTCAACATCGCCGGCGCGGCCCTTGCCGCAGCGCTCTTCATATGGGAGCGCGCGCGCCGTCGCCGCATCGCGACGTGAGAGCGAACTGCGCGTCGTCTGCGTCGATCGTCGGCGATGACCGGGTCAATCCGCGTTCGACAGCGGAAGCACGATCGCCGACGGATGCTGCGCGCTGTGGTGGATCGTGTCCTCGCCGATCTTGTTCGGCTGGTAGAGGTGTGTCCAGATCACGTCGGTCGCCGGCGAGTCGCCGTTCACGATCTCCAGGCGGACGCGGTTGCCCTGCTTGAACCGGTACGCGGTCGGCTCGAGGCTGATCTCCAGCTTGTAGACCTGCCCGGGCACGATCGGCTCCGGATTCGTATGGGTGTGGTACGGCTCCATCTCGGTGCTGCGCGCCGGATCGAGCGCGCGATGCGATGCGCGCAGCCAGCCCTTGGTCACGAGCAGTGAGCCCGGATTGGCGCCCTTCGCCCGGTCCTCCGGCGATTGCGGAAACTGCTCCGCGAGCTTGACGAAGACGTCGGTGTCCGTCCGCGTCGAGGAGACATACAGGACGAGCTTGATCGAGCCGGTGACCTCGCGATCGCGGTCGAGCGGTGCACTGGTGAAAGTGAGCACGCGGCGCACCGGATCGAATCCGCCCGCCGGGCCGGCGGGACCGAAGCCGACCACGCCGCTCACCCAGCCGGGATTCGGATAGCGGTAGCTGGTCGCGGCGGCACCCTTCCCCGCAGCCGGCGCGAGGCTGCCGTCGTTCAGCGAGGTCACGCTTTCCGACGGGCCCGCCTGCAGGTGCAGGGTTTCATATTTGATGCCCGCGGGCGGCCAGGAGTCAGCGACGCGAAAGACATTGGCGCCACGCACGAAGTACTCGACCGGTGGGCGCTTCGAGTATTCGGTCTCCTTGCCCTTCAGGTAGTGGTCGTAGAACGGCAGGAGGACCTTCTCGTGGAATTCGACACTCGAGAACTCCTGTGCCGCCGCCCACGCATTCGGCGCTCCACTCACGCGCAGCTTCTTCGGCCCCTGCACTTTCCGGTAGGCATCAAGGTTGCCGCGCGTGTGCAGATCGAACTTGCCCCACACCGCGATGGAGTAGACCGGGATCTTGATGTTCTCGAGCCGCTCCCATGCCGAGCGCGAGCGCCAGAATTCGTCGTAGATCGGATGCCGCGCGAGCAGCATCCCGAGATCGGTGACCTGCTCGTGCGGGGTGGCGCCGTTCGCGGGGAAGCGGTTGATGATCCGGTTCTGCGTCCACCAGTAGCCGCCGAAGAACTCGCCCGGGATGCCTCCCTGGTAGCAGGACTGACGATACGGGTCGTTCAAGCCGTCGTGGGCCCCGAGGCACGCGAGCGATGGTGGCGCCATCGCGCCCATCAGCCATTGCGTCATGCAGTAATAGGACTGCCCGATGCCGCCCACCTTGCCGTTCGACCACGGCTGCTTCGCGATCCACTCGATCACCTCGTAGAGGTCCTGCTGCTCGTTCGGGCCGAGGAATTCGAATTCGCCGCCGGATTTACCGGATCCGCGCACGTCCATGTGCACATAGGCATAGCCCCGCGCCACGTAGAACTCGATCGGACCGGTCTCGCGCCACAGGAACTGCGGGCTCGCGGGCAGCACGTTGTTGTCGTAGCGATATGGCGATGCGGCGAGCAGCGCGGGAAACTTTCCGGCACCCGAGGGTGCGTAGATCCCGACGCCGATCTTGACGCCGTCGCGCATGGTGATGGTCTCTTCCCGCGGCGCGAGCGTGCCGCCCGTTGTTGCCGTCTCCATGGTTCTCCTCCTTGAGACGTCTCAGCGCACTTCTCTTGGATTCACCGGCTCCAGTACCATGGTGATCAGCGCAAACTGTCCTTTCGCCACCGCCTGGAGGCCGCGGGCGAGCGCGGCGCGCACTTCTCCGGGACCCGTGACCGTCTCACCATAGCCGCCATAGGCGCGGGCGAGCAGCGCATAGTCAGGGCGAGGCGTGATCGACGTCCCGACGAACCGGTCCGCCTTGACCGCCCACCCCTCCGGATATTCGTTGATCACGTCACCCTTCTGCGATCGGTATCCGGCGTTGTCGAAGAGAACGACGAGGATGGGCAAGCGGTGCTCCTGGGCCGCGCCGAACGAGCCGAGCACGGGGTTGTAGTGAAATGTGCCGTCGCCGATCGTATTCACGACGATCCGGTCGGGGTGCGCGGCCTTCACGCCGAGCGCCATCCCGATCCCCATTCCCAGCCCCCCGTAGCTCGCCTCGAAATAGCGGCCCGGGGTGAGACGGTCGAACAGCCGCAGGACGTCAGCCCGATGGGTGATCGTCTCGTCGACGACGATCGCGTCATCGGGAAGCACGGCGTCGAGCTCGTGCACGACCCAGCTCGTCTCGATCACGTCGCGGGTGCCGGCCACGCGGGCCGCCTCGCGCGTCGTCGCGCGGCGCTGCTCGTTGCGAGATCGCCAGCGCTCGATCGCGGCGGCGCGTGAGCCGGGCGAGACGGTCTTGCGCACCTCGCCCACCAGCATGGCGAGCGACGCTTCCGCCTCGCCTGCTACCACGAGATCCGCTTGAAAGCCCCAGAACGGCAAATGCGCGTGCAGCGGATCCTCGCCAAGCACGACGACCCGCGTGCCCGGCGCGGGCAACGCCGAGGGCGGGTGCCACGGGCCCACGCTTTCCACCAGGAAGACGAGATCGGCGCCCTTCAGCACTTCGGCCATTTCGACTGCGGCGACGCCGCAGTAGAGCGGATGCGCGCGCGGAAAGTTCACATAAGTCGGCTGCCATGCCTCGACGACGGGCGCGCCAAGCGTCTCCGCAAGCGCGACGAGTTGCGCGACCGCCGCGACGCTCTTCCCCACCTCCTCCGTGACGATCACCGGATTGCTTGCGGCGGCAAGCTCGCGCGCGAGCGCTTCGATGGCCGCCGGCTGTGCCGCCGGCGCGCTCGCGTGAGCAGCGACTGCGGGCGGATCGGTCGTCATGGATGCGAGCATGAATTCGAGCGGCACCGATACGAAGACCGGGCCTCGGGGCGCCGCCATCGCGAGCTGACAGGCGCGCTGCATGGTGTGGGGAAGCAGGAGGCTCGTGTTCATCCCGAACGACCACTTCACGCACGATTCCACGAGCCGGGCCGGGCCACCGACGTCGGTCAGGAGACGCAGCCACTGGCGCCCCAGTTCCGGCAGCGGCGCCTCGGCGAAGGTGACCGACTCGCCCGCCATCACGACCATCGGGATTCGCTCGTGCAGCGCTGCCCGCAGGGCCATGGTCGCATGCAACGCACCCACCGTCGTGTGCACGACGAGCGCCGGAAGCTTACCGGTGACCTTCGCGTAGCCCATCGCCATCGCGGCCGCGGTCTCCTCGTGGCGCGACGAGATGTACTCGGGCACCTCGCCCGGCTCATAAGGCTTCGCGAGCGCCTCCCAGAGCGGCGCCCAGTCCGAACCCGGAGAGGCGAAGATCTTCTCGACCCCCATTGCGCGCAGCACGCGCAGCACGGCTTCCGCCCCGTTCATTCCCTTCGTGATCATGAATGCTCCGTGGTCGAACTCTCAGGCCGTGCCGAGTATTTCCCGGACTTTGCGCCAGGTCTCCTCGCGCGGGATGTCGAATCGCTCCCGGTCTGCTTCGGAAAGCCAGGAGGTGATCGCCGGGTCAAAGCTGGGACGGGCGCGAACTCGCGCGAGCCAGTCCGACACATGCGGACGGCGATCGACCCAGAGCCGGTCCATACCCAGCATCTCGGCGCGATTGACATAAGGGGTCGCGGCGGCTTCCGCCAGGGAGTAGCCGTCGCCCGCGAGGTAGGGCTGGCGCGCCAGCGTCGTCTCCATCTCGCCGATGTACTTTTCGAAGTTCCGTACAGCCTGGGCCACGTGGGGTGCGGCAAGTCCGTGCGTGATCGAGAGGCGCTGACGCTCCCGGTACGCGGGATCCGGCACGCTGGCAAGGTGCGCCTCGAGCTCCTCGGGCGTCTTGCGCAGCAGCACCTTGCGGTTCGCGGTAGCGAACGTGATCGCGGAGGTCGATGCGTGGAGATAGTCGTCGATCTTCTTCATCCAGAGACGCGCCATCGCGCGCGCATACGGGTCGGCGGGCATCAGCGGCGGCTCCGGAAAGGTCTCGTCGAGATACTCGATGATCAGCGTCGACTCGATGACGACCCGCCCGTCGTGTACGAGCGTGGGCACGTATTCGTTCGGATTCAGCTTGGCGTACTCGGGTCGATGCTGATCGCCGCGCTGCAGGTTGAGCACCTCGCCGGTCCATTCGAGTCCTTTTTCCGCCAGCGCAAGCCGGACCTTGATCGAGCAGACCGAAGTGGTGCCGTGATGGAGATAGAGCATGCCCCGCCCTGCGCTCATAGTTCGATGATCTCCTTCGGCGTGCGATGCAGGCACTCGCCGGGTCCGGCCGGACCGATGAGATAGTTGTCGACCACCGTCATGAAGTAGCGCTCGCTCATCACGGCGGGATGCACGACGATGTTCATGTTCTCGGCGATTGCCATGGTCTCGTCTTGGCGGACGAGCGGCCTTTCGACCATGTCGTAGCCCTGCCCGTGACAGTACAGACGGCGCTCCTCGGGCTTGCCACGGCTGCGCATGAAGCCATTGTGCGCCTCGAAGATCTCGCGGCAGGACGTCCCGGGCTTCAGCCGCGCGAGCGTCTGCTGCTGGGCTTCGACCACGAGTGCAAAGGCGTCACGCTGCTCCTGCGTGGCCTTTCCAAGGGAGATCGGGCGCGATACCTCCGTGTAGAACCCGCCGGGTCCGTTGTTCTCGATGAGGATCGTGAGCGTGTCGCCCGCGCGCAGCTCGCGGCCCTGCTGCGAGCGCGGGCGAAAGACGGCTGCTTGCCCCGGCGGCGAGGACGAGCCGATGAAGATTCCCTGCTCGCTGCCGAGGAGCTGTCCGGTGTATTGCGCAAAGGCTGCAACCTCGAAGTCCTTCATGCCGGGTCGGATGTGTTCGCAGAGACGCGCGATCACCTCGTCTTGCATCGCCGCAGTACGGCGAATGAGTGCCTGTTCCTCGTCGCTCTTGATGCTCTTCACGGCGTCCACGAAATCGGTGACGTCGCTCAACTGGACGCCCGCCTTGCCGAGGGCCGACTCGATGCGCGCGCCGAAGCCGTGATACATCGCCGCCCGTCCGACGAGCCCCACCGAACTGCATCCACCGCGCTCGAGCTCGCCGATCGCGAGGTCGGCATCGTATTCGCCGGTGTAGCCGGCGGAAACGTAGCTCGGCGTGAACAGCAGCCGCCCGACACCGGGGAAATTCGGATCCTTGCCATCCAGCTGACTCACGCCGCCGAACGGCCCCTGGCCGATGAAGCTCATGTCGCCGTCGAGCGGAAAGACGACCGAACGCGGATAGGAGTGCGTCGCCGGAACGCCCGTGAACCAGCGTACGTAGCCGCCGAGCCAGTCGTTGCAGTTCTGCATCACCAGCGCGTCGATCCCGCGCTCCCGCATCAGGTGCCGGATCGCCGCCCACCGGCGCGCGAGCTCCGTCGACGAGATGGGCGTGCAGGCCCGGGAAGTTGGCGTGGTCATCTCGAAGCGCTCCTGTGCTGGGCCCTTTTCTGCAGAGTTCGAATCCCGTTTCGTGTACATTACCCTCGCGCACGCGCGGCCCGCGAAAGGGCCGAATGGTGCACGCCCACGATCCCGATATTGCCATGCCCCGCCAAGTCAAACGCGCCGCCGCGACTCCGATCGGTTTGCGCGAGCAGAACAAGCGCGACAAGCTGCGGCGCATTCGCGCCGCCGCGCGGGAGCTCTTCAGAAAGCACGGGTATAGCGCCGCGACGATGCGCCAGATCGCCCACCGCGCCCACGTCGGGCTCGGCACGCTCTTCAGCTATGCAGACGATAAGCGCGACCTGGTGTTTCTGATCTTCAACGAGGAGCTTGACGCGCTCACCGACCGAGCGCTCGCGGCGCCACGCCCCGGGAATCCGCTGGTCGACCAGCTGATGGCAATCTTCAAGTGCCATTACGAGCAGTTCGCCCAGCATCCGGCGCTCTCGCGCCTCGCCCTGCAGGAGCTCACGTTCTACTCCGCCGGCAAGCAGGCGAAGGCCTTTCACGCCATTCGCGGGCGGCTCATCTCGGGAATCGAGCGGCTCGTGGCCGAGGCCCAACAGGCCGGCCGAATCAGACAGACGCCCGATGCGAAGCGGATTGCCCGGCAGATCTTCTTCCTCTATTCCGCGGCGGTTCGCTGGTGGATCGCCGCGCCGGCGCCGCGCGTGTCGACGGGCCTCGCCGACCTGCGTCGGGTTCTCGCGCTGCAGGTCGAAGGGCTGGCCGCGCCTGCCGCCAAACGCGCCGCCGGACGCCTGCAGCGGGCCGCCTGAACCACAGGCGCTCTCTTTCCGGCACGCGACGTCCTGCAGGCGTGGGGTTTCCATCAGGGTCTGACCACATTGAGCATGTCTGTGTGGTTCCCGGCGAGAAAGCGGCGGATGTTCTCCTCGACGATGGGCAGTGCGTGGTCGACATACACATCGCAGAATCCGCCGAGATGCGGCGTGACGATGACCCGCTCCATGTCCCAGAAGGGATGGCCTGGCGGTAGCGGCTCCTCCGCGAACACGTCCAGCGCGGCCCCGGCGATGCGCCCCGCATCGAGCGCCTCGATCAACGCCGGCTCGTCCACCACGCCGCCCCGCGCCAGATTGATCAGGTAGCTCGTCGGCTTCATGGCGGCGAGAACCTTCGCACCGACGACGCCGCGCGTTTCTGGCGTGTGAGGCGTGAGCAAGACGAGGTAGTCGAGCTCGCGCACCGTGTCCAGCAGCTCGTCCCTGTGGACCATCCGGTCGAAGCCAGGCACGGCGCGGGGCGCGGAACTGATGCCAACGACTCGCATGCCGAAGGCCTTGCACTTCGGGGCGAGCGACTCGGCGATCACGCCGACGCCGAAAATGCCCACGGTCTTGTCCTTGAGCAGCCGCGCCGGGAAACGGTCCCAGGCATGTCGCGACTGACTTCGCACCGCGCGCGGCAGATCGCGGGAGAGAGCCAGCATCGCGCCCATTGCCGCCTCGGACACAGGCGGGCCATGCAGGCCGTGCAGGTTCGTGACCAGCACGTCCTTGCGCAGCGAGGGCTGATCGACGATGCCGTCCACGCCGCTGCCGAGCGCCTGGACCCATTTCAGTTTCGTGCCTTCCCTGAAAACGTGATCGGCCAGCATCACCCCGAACGCCACCAGGATATCGGCCGACCCGATGTAAGGACCGACCTTGGTGTGATGGTCCACCATGTCCACCTTGATTTCGGGGAACGCGGCGCGGATGTGCTCGCGGTAACGGTTTCGCACCGGCTCGGGAAGCGTCAGAACGATGAGCAGATTCATTCCGGTGGATTCCCGCTTCCGCGCCCGACTTCGAACCGCCGCAACGACTTCCCGCCGACCGCTATGCCCGCTCAGCTCCGCTAGAGACCGAGGATGCGCTCGGCGTTCTTGTGGAAGATCTTCTCCATGATCTCCTCCTTGTAGCCGAGCTCGCCCCACTCCTTCAGGATCCGCTCGTAGGGCATGCTCGGATAGTCGCTGCCGAACATCACCTTGTCCTGCAGCCGCGCGCGCATGTCGATCTTGAGGTTGCCGGGAAAGTGCTTCGGCGCCCAACCCGACATCTCCCAGTAGACGTTGCCCTTGTGAAGCGCTACCGCGGTGGTCTCGTCGACCCACGGCCAGCCGGGGTGCGCCATGAGGATCTTGAGATTCGGGAAATCGGCAGCGAGATCGTCGATCGCGGAAGGGTGCGCGTGCCGGATGCGGGCACCCATGCCGCCAGGCATGCCGGCGCCCATGCCCGTCGTCCCCACGTCGATCATGACGGCCGCCTTGAGCTCGTTGATGGTCTCGAACAGCGGGTAGAAGCGCCGATCGTTCACCGCGAAGTGCTGCATGATCGGATGGAAGTGAAATCCGACGAAGCCGAGCTCCCGAACGGCCTTCTTCGCCTCGCGGATGGCGAGCTCGCCCTTGAACGGATCGAGCGTGCCCCAGCACTGGATGATCCGCTTCGGATGACGCTTCCACATCGCATGCACGTAGTCGTTCGTGCAGGGCGGTGTCGCGACAGTCGTCTCGAGGTCGAGCGCGACGAGACACGCCTCGACGCCGGCGGCGGTGAAGTCCTGGAGGACCTCCTCCTCCGACTTGCCGACCCAGCTGCGCTTCCAGTACTTCGCGAGCGCCTCGACGTACGGTCCCTGACTGTCGATCCAGGTCTGGGTGCCGGGGTAGCAGTGCAGGTCGATGATGCGCATGAGGTCTCCTCGGTCGCCGTGCTCACAGGGATTTCGCGGTTCGCTCGGCCTCGAGCTTCTTCGCCACCGCTTCGGCAAGGGCCTTCTTCGACACCTTGCCGAACGTCGAAACAGGCAGGTCCGGCACAATTTCGAGCCGTTCGGGCAGCTTGAACTTAGCGATCTCCTTGTCCATGAGAAAAGCGGTGAGCTCGTTCAGCGTCAGCGAGTGACCCTCGCGCAGCACCACAAACGCGCACATCTTCTCGCCCAGGTTCGGATCGGGCATTGGCACGCACGCGATGTTCTCCACCGCCGGATGCATGAGGATCAGGTTCTCGACTTCCTCCGCGCTGATCTTCTCGCCGCCGCGGTTGATGAGGTCCTTGCCGCGCCCCTCTACCACGTAGTTCCCGGACGGATGCAGGCGCATCAGGTCGCCGGTGCGGAAGAAGCCATCGGGCGCGAACTGCCGCGCGTTGTATTCCGGGACGCCGAAGTAGCCGCGCAGCGTGTACGGGCCGCGGCACGCGAGCTCGCCCACCTCGCCAGCCGGCACCTCGCGCCACTCGTCGTCGATCAGCTTCACCTCGTCGTCGGGGCAGATCGGCCGGCCGCAGGTCTCCAGCTTCACCTCCTCGGGATCGTCCCATCGCACGAACATCAGCAGCCCTTCCGACATGCCGAAGTTCTCCTGCACGAACGCGGTCGGGAACAGGCGATGGGTGCGGAGCCTCACTTCCGGCTGCATGCGCTGGCCGCCGCTCTGGATCAGCCGCAGGGACGAGAGATCGTATTCGCCGATCGAAGGTTCGTTGATCAGGCGAATCAGGAAGGCCGGCACGACCTTGAGATGCGTGGCCCGTTGCTTCTGGATCAGGCCGAAGACTTCCTTGGGCCGCGTCGTGAGGCTGAGCACCGCGCTTCCGCCCTTGAAGAACGCCCCCTGGATCCCCGGACAGGCGAGCGGCAGGTTGTGCGCAATCGGCAGCGCGATGAGCATCACGGTATCGCCCGTCACCCCGCAGACGTCTGCGGCAGTCTTGGAGTTGTAGGCGTAGTCATTGTGTGTCCGCGGAATGAGCTTCGGTATCCCCGTCGTGCCGCCGGAAAGCTGGAACATCGCCGGGTCGGTCGGATCGATCGCGATCCGGTCGAGCTCGCTCCGCGCAAGCTTCGCCGGGCGCTCGATCAGCTCGGTGAGAGAAAGTTCTCCGGGCCCCGCCGTCCCCAGCACCAGTCGGAACTTGAGCGAGGGACTCTCCTGCTGCACCCGCTCGATGATCGGCCCGAAGCGAAAATCGCCCTGCTTTTCCGGGTAGACGCAGGTCGTCGCTCCGGAGAGCTTCACGAACTGGCTGATCTCCATGTAGCGATGCGTGACCAGCGCGGCGATCGGGATCCCGCCGATCTTCTGCAGCGCCACGTAGAGGAGCACGAACTCGGCCACGTTGGGGAGCGTGGGCACGACCCGGTCGAGCGGCTGCATGCCGATCTCGAGGAGATTGAGCGCGAGGTTGTCGGTGATCCGGTCGATGTCGCGATACGTGTACTGCCTTTCGCCCGCGATCAGCGCCACGCGGTCGGCGTACCGCTCGAACAGCACCGCGAATTCCTGCGCCAGGGACTTGTCCTGCCAGTAGCCCTTCTCCCGCCAACGCTTCTGGTCCTCCGGCGGAAAGGGAACAACGCCTTCCAGCATCCTAGAACCTCCCTCTAGACACGTGGACAAGGGGATATACAAGAGGCTCGCCCCTTGTTCGTATGGGGATATACAAGGGGGAATTCCCCCCTTGTTCGCAAAACCTTTTTGCGGGAAGAAGCACGGCCGAAATTCTCGCTCAGGTGGAAGATGTAAAACCGCCGTCGATGACGATGACCTCGCCGGTGACGAAGCGGTTGCTCTCGACAAGCGTCATCATTGTCTCGGCGACATCATCGGCGGTGACCACGCGCTTGAGCGGCGTCGCCTTCGCGCGCTTGCCCATCAGGTCCTCGTACTTGTCTTTCAGCATCCGCTTCATCCAGTCGCCCTCCATCCACCCCGGCGCGACCGCGTTCACGCGGATATCGGGACCGAGATTCCAGGCGAGCGTCTTGGTCAGGTTCACGACCGCAGCTTTGCTGGCTGCATAAGGAAGCGGCTGCGGTCCTGGCCGCAGGCCCACGATGCTCGCCGTATTCACGATGCACGGCTTGGCGCCCTTCTTCAGCAGCGGCAGCGCGGCGCGCGTCACCTGAAAAAGCCCGCGGACGTTCACGGCGAATACCCGATCCCAGTCGTCGAGAGACAGGCTCTCGAGATCCTTCGGTTTCCAGGACGCAGTCGTGCCGGCATTGTTGACAAGCACATCTAGATGCCCGAACGCCTCGCCGACGCTCGCGAGCATGGCGCGGACGCCCGCCTCGTCGCTCACGTCGCACTTGACGAGCAGCGTCTTGACGCCGAGCTTTTCGGCCTCCGCCGCCGTGTCGCGCGCGGCCGCCTCGCTCGATGCGTAGTTGATGGCTACGTCGTAGCCGGCACGGGCGAGCGCGAGCACCGCGCTGCGCCCGATCCCCGTTGCGGCGCCGGTGACGAGGGCAGATTTTCCTTCAGGCATCTAATCCATCCATGAACGGGTTGTTGGGGCTACTGCGTCCGGATCGGTCAGGCGCTGCCCCAGACCTCCCCGGCAACCTCCACGACGAGCTCCAGCTTGCGGCGCTGATCGTCGGGCGTGAGTGCGTTTCCGTGCAGGGTACTCGCGAAGCCGCACTGCGGAGAGAGGCCCAGGTTCTCGAGGGGCATGTACCGGGCGGCCTCGTCGATACGGCGTTTCAACTCGTCCTCGGCTTCCAGTGCGCCCCGCTTCGAGCTCACGAGTCCGAGCACCACTTTTCGATCGCGCGGCACGTTGGCGAGCGGCGCGAATCCACCCGAGCGCTCGTCGTCGTACTCGAGGAAGAGGCCATCGACGTCGATGGTCGAGAACACGGCCTCCGATACAGCGTCGTAGCCGCCGGCGGCCATCCAGCTGCTGCGGAAATTGCCGCGGCAGGTGTGCATCACGACCGTCAGGTCCGACGGCCGGTCGGCGACGATCATGTTGATCATGCGAGCGTACATCCCCGGAAGCGCGTCGGGGTCCTCGCCACGCGCGACGATCTCGGCGCGGACGCCCGGGTCCGACAGCATCGCGAAGCACGTCTCGTCGAGCTGCACGTAGCGACATCCGGCAGCGTACAGCTCGTGCAGCTCGGCGCGGATCGCGGCGCTGATGTCGCGCCAGAACTCGTCGAGATCCGGGTAGACCTCTTCGAGAATGCTCTTCCGCCCCGCACGCAAATGAAGGTGCCCGGGTGTCGGGACGCACATCTTCGGTGTCTGCCGCGTCACCGACTTCAGGAACGAGAAATGATCGACGAGGATCGGCTTCGCGCGCCGGATCTTTCCGGTCACCACCATCATCGAGGGCGGCTGCTGATCGATGGGCCTCGCATCACGCCCCTTGAATTTCATGGCGTCGCCGCCGATCCACGTCGTGCGCTTTGCCTCGATGCCGTCGAGCCCGGTTAGGAAGTCGACGTGGTACACCGCACGCCGGAACTCACCGTCGGTGATCGCGCGCAGGCCGGCCGCCTCCTGCATCGCCACCACCTCGCGAATGCATTTGTCCTCGATCG
>JAJDOG010000105.1 GCA_022340285.1 Betaproteobacteria bacterium | reverse complement strand
GGCGACCTGGATCGCCATTCGCCCGGCTACCTCCGACATCGGTGTCAGCAGCGGAAGCGATCCATCGGCCGCCGTGACCGTTTCGTATGCGATCGCCACGCAACCCGACGCGAGCAGCTCCTTCGCCTGCTCGGGGTCCGCCGCGAGATGCAGATAGGTGAAGAGAACCTGACCGGGACGCATTCGCGCACGCTCGATCTGCTGGGGCTCTTTCACTTTCACGACGAGCTCGGCTTCGGCAAACAACGCGTCGGCGGTATCGACGACACGCGCGCCTGCCGCCACGTACGCCTTGTCATCGGCGCCGATGCCTGCACCGGCGCCGCGCTCGACCAGCACGTCGTGCCCGCGCGCGACGAGTTCGCGCACGCCCTGCGGCACCAGGCCCACGCGGTACTCGTGCGTCTTGATTTCCTTCGGTACGCCGACCCTCATGAGCGCATCCTCCATTCGCGCGCGTCGCGTTGACCCGCCGCGTCAGGCTATGGTTAAATTCGCGGCTCCCCACGGGGCGGTTAGCTCAGCGGTAGAGCACTGTCTTCACACGGCAGGGGTCACTGGTTCGAACCCAGTACCGCCCACCAGGAACGTCAAGCACTTACGCTTTGGCGTTTCGACACCTCCTCGGCCATTACACAGTTTTTGCCCAGCGCAGGCAACGCGACCCTCTTGACGCGGCGCCTCCGGAGGGTATGGTGAGGATACTTCGTGACAATCCTGATGCATTTCTGATTCCTGAACCAGCGGCTACCCTGCCATGGCACCCATAGACGTCGAGGGTTTTTTGCTATCGTCGTCCAAGCGCTGACGGGAAGCAACGTCAGAGAAGACTCTCGATTTTTCGGACCGAGCCCGCCTTCGGCCCTATTCAGCCGGGGCTGCCGGGAGGGGTGAGTGTCGGAAACGCCCGTTACTGCGCGGTCGCGATCGTTCTTCTACACTGTTGCCGTCGCCCTGTTCGTCTACGGCTGGGTGTCGGTCAACATCTATCTGCCGGTCCTCCCGCAGCTCGAGAAGATCCTCGAGATCGGGCGGTCCACGGCAAGCCTGACGGTCACCGTCTTTCTGATCGGCTTTTCGGTCACCCAGCTCGTCTGGGGTCCGCTGTCCGACCGGTTCGGCCGCAAGCCGGTCTTGCTGTGCGGACTGGCCATCAGCGTGGCGGGTGCGGTGCTGACCGCGTCTGCAAACAACATCGAGATCTTCATGGCGGCGAGAATTCTCGAGTCGGTCGGGATCGGTGTCGCGCCCGTGCTGGCCCGTTCGGTGCTGACCGATTCGCTCGATCGCGATCACGTTTCCACCGCGATGGCGGTTACCGCCGTCGTGGTGGCGCTTGTTCCGGCCGTCGCGCCGATCATCGGAGGTTATCTCGATCTGCTCTGGTCCTGGCGGAGCATCTTCTTCTTCGTAGCGGCGTACGGCGCCGTGCTCGTCACGACCTGTGCGTTCCGTCTGCCCGAGACGATACACAGCAGAAATCCCGACCTGAAAGCAGCCGACGTGGTCGGCGAATACCGGGAGATGTTGAGCCACCGGGAATATCTGGGCTACATCGGCTCGTATGCTATAGCGTTCGGCACCTTGATTGGATATTACGCGGCCGCCCCCTATATCTTCGTCAGAACGCTGGGCTACACCCCTCACGAGTACGGCTACTTGTTACTCCTGAACGTGGGGTTCTATGTGCTGGGTGCGTCCGTTGCCAGGATTCTCGTCCCGAAGGTGGGGACAATCCGCCCGATCGTGTTCGCCATGATCGCCTTTGCGACTACTTCGATCATCTTCGTCGCCCTGGAACTCTTCACCACCCTGAGCACGCTGAGCGTCCTGCTGCCGATGTGCATCTTCATCTTCGGCAGCGGCCTCGTCAGCCCGGCGGCCAATACTGGGGCGATGACGCTCTTCCGCGACAAGGCCGGCGCATCCTCGGCGGTCGTCGGATTCTCGATCGCGGTCGGCGGTGCCGTATTCAGCGGTGCGGTTTCAGCGTTTCACATCACGAGGCTGGTGGAGCTGGGCACCTACGTCGGGGTCAGTACACTACTCTGTATCGCGACGTATCTGACATGCCTTCGCAAGCCGATCGGGCCCGCTCCAGCATAGGGGGTCTCACCTGCGTTTGTAACCTTCCGGAAGTCTTCCTTAGCCCGAGGTTGCGTTGGCTCTCACTAAGCGATGCGCCACGAGCAGCGCGATCGCCAGGCACACCCCGATCACGTTGACGACGTGCGCGCCGGCGAAGGCACCAAGCGGGACGAGCATGAAGAGCCCCGCCACCGCGTGGGCGATGCGCATCGCGCTGCCCAGGGGCCGAGTCGAGTACCCGATGACGCCCGCGGCGCCGAACCAGACGCCGGCGATCGCGACGCTGAAATCCACCGCGATGGCAAGCGCGTTGCCCTGCATCAGCAACGTACCGGAGAAGACGAAGAGGAACGGAATGACGAACACCGTCCAGCCAAAGCGCACCGCAGCGAGCGCCGTCTTCATCGGGTCAGCGCCGGCCAGGTTGGCGGCGGCGAAGGCACCGATCGCCACGGGAGGCGTGATCATCGAGAGGCACCCGAAATAGAGGATGAACATGTGCGCGGCGATCGGTGCGACTTTCATCTCGACGAGCGCCGGGGCGATCAGCGTCGCGAGCAGGATGTACACGCCCACCGTCGGCAGTCCCATGCCGAGGATGATGCAACCGATCGCCGCGATCACGAGGAGCGCAACGAGCTTTCCCCCGGAGAGATGCACGAGCGCGAGCGTCAGGCCGAATCCGAGGCCCGAGAGGTTCAGCGACGCGATCACCGCGCCGGCGGCGGCGCCGACCATGAAGAGCTCGATTACCGTGAGTCCGGTGTTGCGCAGCATCGCGAAGAGATCGCGTGGCCGCGGGCGGCGACCGCGGAAGCCGAAGACGAACGCCGCCGCGAGGACCGAGGCAGTTGCCAGAAGCGCCGCGGTCTCCGGCTCGTAGTTGAGCCAAAAGAGGGCGCCGATCAGTATCGCAAAGGGGATCGGGAAGAACCAACCCTGCCGAAGCACGGCCGCGATTCTCGGAATGCTCCCGGCGTCGACCACGACGAGGCCGGCACGCGCTGCCTCGAGGTCGGCCTGGATGAACAGCGCCGCGTAAAACAAGACCGCCGGAATGAGCGCGGCTAGCGCCACCTCGTAGTAGGGTACCTGGAGGAATTCCGCCATGAGGAAGGCGGCGATGCCCATCACCGGCGGCATCAGCTGGCCTCCCGTCGAGGACACCGCCTCGATCGCACCCGCGAGCTCGGGCCGGAAGCCCCCTTTCTTCATGAGCGGAATCGTCACCACGCCGGTGGTGACCACGTTGGCGACGACACTTCCCGAAATCGTGCCGAAGAGGGACGAGGCGAGGATCGAGATCTTGGCAGCGCCTCCACGCCGCCGGCCCATCAGCGCCATCGAGATGTCTGTGAAAAAGGCCGAGCCGCCTGTCGCGAAGAGCACGTTGCCAAACAGCACGAAGCTCACGACGACGGTGGTGATGATCTGCATCGCGGTACCGAGCACCGCGCTCGAATCCCAGATGAGTGCGTAGCTGAGGCGGCCGATCTGCACCTGCCGGCCGGCGATCGCCTCGGGCAGGAGGTGCGCACAGAGCGCGAGCAGGAAGAATCCGACCGCCACCACGGTGATCGCGGTCCCCGAGGTGCGGCGCAATCCTTCGGTAAAGAGCACGCAGGTTACGATCGCGACCAGCATGCCGTCCCATGGCCGCTGGGAGACCATCTCCGAGAGAACGGGAAAGCGCACCGCGATGGTGGCGCAGGCGAGAAACCCTGCGACCGCGGCGACGAGATCGTACCAGGGCACGGGGCCGGTGCGGCCGCGCGTTCCGGTCTCGTCGTCGAGCGCGCGGCGCTTCGCGCGGCGCGCCGGCACGGACAGGTAGACGAGTGGCAGCGCCAGGGCGCACAGCCCGGCGATGTATTGCTCCGTGTAGAGGACCAGCCCGACGCGCCGAAAGAGATCCGCCGCCCAGGCGACGACCCCGGCGGTCAGCAGGGCCGCCATGACGTCGATCAATCTGCGCATCGAGGCTGCGGCACCTGCGGCGCCGGTGCGCGTCCTTAGATCAATCGCTCAAGAAGCGCCCCCAGACCGGCGGAACCTAGCTCTTGGGCGGCCAGAGGCCCTTTTCCTTGAAGAACTTGATCGCGCCGGGGTGGTAAGTAAGGTCGTCATAGTCCGTCGCCATGGCCTGTGGATCGAAACCGTTCAACGCGCGAAAAACGGCTGCCATGTCCTTCTTGTTGTCGTGTACCGCACTGGCGATCTTGTAGATCACGTCGTCGGGCATGTTCGCGCGGGTGAAAAGAACCACGTCGTACGCCATCGCGTAGGTGGGAACGGTGACGCCGTCCAGGTTGGGGTTGGGCTTCACCTGAGTGACGTACGAGCCCGGGACGTGCCTTCTCATCTCCTTGACCGCCATGGGTCCGGATGGCACGGGCAGCGCGCGGATCCCCCCCACGCTCGCGGCGACCTGCTTCACTTTGCCCGAGCCGAGCGCGAACACGAATGCGTCGGTCTTGTTTGCGGCGAAGTCGTCGGCCGCCTGCACGATGTTGCGCGCCGGCACCCCCTGCACGTCCTTTTCGGTGAGGCCGACCGTGCCGAGCAGCGCGAGCGCGACGCGATACACCGACTTTTGCGCGCCGTACCCCACGCTCACGCGCTTGCCCTTCAAGTCGGCCATCGACTTGATGGTGGAGTCGTTCCGCACGTAGAACACGGTCCGGATCGGGACCATGCGCGAGACGAGGCGGAGATTCTTCTTCGGCCCCTTGCCTTCGTAGTCGACGGTGCCGGTGACGTACATCTGCACGTCCGAGATCGTCGCGAGGCTCAGCTCGGCGCTGCCGTCGTGCACCGCCTCCTGGCCGTGGGACTGCTGTGGCGAGACGGTCGCCCGTAGCTCGGCGTGCTCGACGATCACCTTGGCAACCGCGTTCCCGATGGAATTCGTGAACGACCCCGCGGGTGTGGTCACGATGCTGAGGGTCTGTGCCTGTGCGGCGCAGGCCAGGAGCCCGGCTGCGACCGCCGAAAACGCAATGCTGAAGCGCTTCATCGTCGTTCCTCCTCTTTTCTCGTTGCGCCCGGGTGCTTGTTCTTCCCGCGGCGCGCCGAACGGCGCGGCGCCGGGATGCCGACTCCGCGGCGATGTGCCGCGCGCAATCCTATCACCAACCTCCGCCGAGGCCCGCGGCAACGAGGGTACTGTAAGCCGGCTTTGGATTTACACGGCA
>JAJDOG010000067.1 GCA_022340285.1 Betaproteobacteria bacterium | reverse complement strand
TCCGGGGGTCGAGCAGAGGAACCCCCACGTGACGCCCGGCGCGGTGAACTTCGCGGCCTCCGAGGCCACGGCGAGATCACACTGCGCGACCAGTTGGCAGCCTGCCGCGGCCGCGGCACCTTGCACCCGCGCGATGACGGGCTGCGGCATGCGGGTCATGCTCACCATCATGCGACTGCAGCGCCGGAAGAGGCCCTCGATCTTCGGCTGCGTGCCGAGGTCGCGGATTTCCTTCAGGTCGTGACCAGCACAGAAGCCCTTGCCCGCGGCCGCCAGGACGATCACGCGCACGTTCTCGTCCTGCTCGATCTCGTCCATGGCCCGCTGGAGCGCGCCGATCATCTCGGAGGTGAGGAGATTGAATTGCGCCGGCCGGTTCATGGTCAGCGTGGCAATGCCGCCGCGGTCCTCGCGCAGCAGCACGGGCTCGTTCGCTTGTGGCACGGCGCTCATGGCGTCTCCTTTCCTACGCATCCCTAGACGTCGATCGCGGCAGCCGACTTCGCCTGCTCGCGGAGTGCGTACTTCTGGATTTTACCCGTCGCGGTCTTCGGCAGTGTGAGGAAGATCACTGCCCGGGGCGCCTTGAACCGCGCGAGGTTGGCGCGGCAATGCTCGACGATCTCGGCCTCGGAGACCTGCGCGCCCGGCTTGAGCTCGACGAAGGCGCACGGCGTCTCCCCCCACTTCGGGTCCGGTTTGGCCACGACGGCGCAGGCGAGCACCGCCGGGTGGCGATAGATCACGTCCTCGACCTCGAGCGACGAGATGTTCTCGCCGCCCGAGATGATGATGTCCTTGGACCGGTCCTTGATCTTGACGTAGCCGTCGGGCTGCATGACCGCGAGATCGCCCGAGTGGAACCACCCGCCGGCAAACGCTGCCTGGGTCGCCTCGGGATTCTTGAGGTAGCCCTTCATGGTGACGTTGCCGCGGAACATGATCTCGCCCATGGTCTCGCCGTCCCAGGGCACCGACTGCATGGCCTGCGGATCCATGACCGTCAGTCCCTCTTCGAGGATGTAGCGCACACCCTGTCGCCCATTACGCTCCGCGCGCGCGCTGATCTCGGCTTCGTCCCATTCCGCGTGCTTCGCGCAGACGGCCGCGGGCCCGTAGGTCTCGGTCAGCCCGTAGACGTGCGTGAGATCGAAGCCGATACGCTCCATGCCCTCGATCATCGCCGCAGGGGGCGCCGCGCCGGCAACGAACGCGGACACCCTCCAGTCGATGCCTGCCCGCAGCTCGGCGGGCGCGTTGACGAGCGTCGTGTGAACGATCGGGGCACCGCAGTAGTGCGTCACCCTATGCCGCTTCATCAGCTCGAAGATCAACACCGGGTCGACTTTTCGCAGACAGACGTTCACGCCCGTGTTCGCAGCCATGCTCCAGGGAAAGCACCAGCCGTTGCAATGGAACATCGGCAGGGTCCAGAGATACACCGCGTGCTTTGGCATGCTCCATGTGAGCAGATTGCTCACGCCGTTGAGATACGCGCCGCGATGCGAGTACACGACCCCCTTGGGATTCCCGGTCGTTCCGGAAGTGTAGTTGAGCGAGATCGCCTGCCACTCGTCCTCCGGCGGCTGCCACGCGTGCTCCGGGTCTCCCTCCGCGAGCAGCGCCTCGTACTCGAGCGCGCCAAGGCGTTCACCAGGGCCGTCGTAGACGGGGTCATCCACGTCGATGACGATCGGCTTCCCCTTGGCTTTCGCAAGCGCCGCGGCGATGGTCGCCGAGAACTCGCGGTCGACGATCAGTGCCTTCGCCTCGCCGTGATCCAGCATGAACGCAATGGCCTCGGCATCGAGCCGGGTGTTCAGCGTGTTGAGCACCGCTCCGATCATCGGCACCCCGAAGTGGCATTCGTACATCTCGGGGATGTTGGAAAGCATCACGGCCACGGTGTCGCCCAACCCGATTCCACGCCGCACGAGCGCCGAGGCCAGCCTGCGGCTGCGCGCGTAGGTGTCCGCCCAGGTGAATCGCCGTTCCCCGTGAACGACGGCAAGGCGCTGCGGGTAAGTGTAAGCAGACCACTCCAGGAAAGTGAGTGGCGTGAGCGGCGCGTAATTCGCGGGATTTCGATCGAGGCCGATCGCGTAAGGATTTGCCTTTGCGCCGCTCATGACACCCTCCTGCCTCGGTACGACGAGTCCAAAATGCAATTCAGCCGTCCGCCGGGGCTTCTGTCAACCAGACGCACCCGGATTTCGCTTCCTTGGCGATGCCCTGCAGGAGACGAGCATGCGCTTCCATTTCGGCGTCGCTCGCTCGCAGCACGAGCAGGGCCGGACGCTCCGCGTACCCTCCGGTCTGCAAATCCACGGTCGGCCGCGGCCGCTCGAGCTCTATCGCAAGACTTTCCTGGCCGCGGGTCATCGCGAGGTACACCTCGGCCAGGAGCTCGGCGTCGAGAAGTGCGCCGTGAAGCGTGCGGTGGGCGTTCTCGATCTGGTAGCGCTCGCAGAGCGCATCGAGTGAATTCTTGCGTCCTGGATGCAGCTCGCGGGCCTGGGCCAGCGTGTCGAGGATGCCCGCGACCTGGCCCTCGATGGGCTCGGTACCGATCCGGTCGAGCTCGATATTGAGGAACTCGACGTCGAAGGCGGCGTTGTGGATGATCAGCTCGGCGCCCCGGACGTAGTCGAGAAGATCCCCCGCGACCTCCCCGAATCGCGGCTTGTCCGCAAGGAACTCGGCAGTGATCCCGTGCACCCGCAGCGCGCCCTCCTCGATCTCGCGCTCGGGATTGATGTAGCGGTGAAAGCGATTTCCGGTCAGACGGCGATTGACGATTTCCACGCATCCAATTTCGATGATGCGGTCGCCCATGCGGGGGTTCAGGCCGGTCGTTTCCGTATCGAGCACGATCTGCCGCATACGCGAAGTCAGTGGCTTTCGGCGGCGGCCGGCGCCGCGACCGGAGCCTCTTCCTCGGTCGATCGGCGCACTCTGCGCGCGAACAGCGTGTACACGGTCGGGACCACGAACAACGTCAGCAGCGTGCCGACCATCAGGCCGCCGACCACCACCCAGCCGATGGGCTGGCGGCTCTCCGCGCCGGCGCCCTGCGCGAGCGCGAGTGGCAGGGCCCCGAGCACCATCGCCCCTGTGGTCATGAGTATCGGCCGAAGCCGCAGCACGGAGGACTCGACGACCGCGACGCGCAGCGCCGCGCCGCGGTCGCGCAGCTGGTTGGCGAACTCCACGATCAGGATGCCGTGCTTGGTGATCAGCCCCACGAGCGTGACGAGGCCGATCTGGCTGTACACGTTCAGCGTTCCGCCCGACAGTTTCAGCGCGGCAAGCGCGCCCACCATCGACAGCGGGACCGTGAACAGAATGATGAATGGATCGCGAAAGCTCTCGAACTGCGCGGCGAGGACGAGATAGATGAACGCGAGCGCGAGGACGAAAGTGAGATAGAGCCCGCGCGACGATTCGCGGAACTCGCGTGAGACGCCGTTCAGGTCGGTCGCCGCCCCCGGAGGGATCTCGCGCTGCGCGGTCTGTTCCATGAAGTCGAGCGCCTCGCCGAGCGAATAGCCTGGCGCGAGGTTCGCGGTGATCGTCGCCGAGCGGCGCTGCCCGAAGTGATTGAGCTCGCGCGGCGCCACCGATTCGCGGACGTTCACGAGGCTCGCCAGGGGCACCATCTGGTCGTTGCGTCCGCGCACGAAGATGTCGCTGATGTCGTTCGGATCGGCGCGGTCGGCGGGTAGCATCTGCACGATCACGTCGTATTGCTCGGCGTTCTTCTTGTAACGCGTGACCTGGCGCCCGCCGAGCATGGTTTCCATGGTCCGTCCCACGGTGTCCACCGCCACCCCCGCGTCGGCGGCACGGTCGCGGTCGACCTGTACCTTGAACTCGGGTTTGTTCAGACGCAGGTCGGTGTCGACGTTCTGCAGCCCCGGATTCTTCTGCGCCTCGGCGACGATGCGACCCACGGCCTCGTCGAGCTCTTCGTAGGAGCCCGAAGTGACGACCACGAACTCCACCGGGCGCGAGCGGAAACCCTGGCCGAGCGAGGGCGGAAGCATGGCAAACGCCAGGACGCCTGGCAGAGCGGCCATCTTCGGCCGGACCTCGTTGGCCACGTCCGCGGACTTGCGCTTGCGCGCGTTCCAGTCGACCAATCCGACGAACGACACGCCGCGGGAGACACTCGGGAATCCGGACACGACGAAGTACCGCTCGACGTCGGCGGTTGTCGCATAGATCGCTTCCAGTCGCCTGGCGTACCCGTCCGTGTAATCGATGGTCGCCCCTTCCGGGCCGAGGAACATGCCGAGGAACACGCCGCGATCCTCGGTGGGCGCCAGCTCCGAGCGCATCGTCTGGCTCAACCAGACGATCGCCGCGCCGCACACCGCCATGACGCCCAGAAACAGCGCGATGCGTCCCGCGAGCGACATGTTGATCACCCGGGTCAGCACCCGCCGGTAGCCATCGGTCAATCCGCCGATCACGGCTTCGATGGCGTTGTATAGCCGGCCGTGGCGCGCCTCGTGTCGCAACAGCTTCGAGCACATCATGGGCGACAGGGATAGCGCCACGAATCCGGAAACGAGCACCGCTCCTGCAAGCGTCAGCGCGAACTCGATGAACAGCTTTCCGGTCCGCCCGGTCATGAACGCCACCGGCGCGTAGACCGCGGCGAGCGTCAACGTCATCGCGACCACGGCAAACCCGATCTCCTTCGCGCCCGCCAGAGCGGCGCGCACCGGCGGCTCGCCCTTCTCGATGTGCCGGAAGATGTTCTCCAGCATCACGATCGAATCGTCCACCACCAGACCGATCGCGAGCACCAGCGCGAGCAGCGTCAGTGTATTCACCGTGAATCCGAGCACGTACATCAGCCCGAACGACCCGATCAGCGCCACCGGGATCGTCACGAGCGGAATGATCGTGGCCCGCACCGAGCGCAGGAAGAAGAAAATTACCAGTGCCACCAGCGCAATCGCCTCGAGGATGGTCGTGTAGACGCCGCTGATGGAGCGCTCGATGAATATCGACGAGTCGTACGCGACCCGCACGGCGAGGCCGTCGGGCAACTCCTGAATGAGTCTGGGCAACTCGGCACGGACCGCGCTCGACAGATCGAGCGGGTTCGCGGTCGCCTGCTTGATCACGCCGAGGGCCACCGCGGAGCGGCCGTTGAACCGCACGATCGAGCGCTCGCTCTCAGCAGCGACTTCCGCACGCCCGACATCGCGGATCCGCACGGGATAGCCGTTGACGCTGCGCACGATCACGCTGTCGAATTGCGCCGGCCGCACGAGAT
>JAJDOG010000063.1 GCA_022340285.1 Betaproteobacteria bacterium | reverse complement strand
CACCGGTTTGCCGGTTGGCGCTGCGGGCGACGCAGTCCGCCACGACAGCGCACATCTGCACGTGTCGGGCGAGGCGCACTACACCGATGACATCCGCGAGCCACGCGGAACCTTGCATGGTGCCTTCGGGCTGTCCACGCGTGCGCATGCGCGGCTTCAGGCCGTCGACCTGGCGCCCGTGCGCGCCGCACCGGGCGTCGTTGCGGTCTTCACTGCCACGGACATCCCGGGGCAGAACAACGTCGGCCCGATCCTGCACGACGATCCGATCCTCGCGGTCGAAGAAGTGCACTACGTTGGCCAGCCGATCTTCCTCGTCGTTGCCGAGACGGTCGACCAGGCGCGCCGGGCCGCGCGGCTCGCGGCCGTCGTGTACGAGGACCTGCCCGCGATCCTCACGATAGAGGACGCGCTCGCGAAGCAGGCGTTCGTGCTCCCGACGGTGACGCTCGAGCGCGGCGACGCGCGCTCCGCGCTCGCGGGGGCGCCGCACCGTATCGCGGGTCGCCGCCGTATCGGCGGGCAGGAGCAGTTCTATCTCGAGGGCCAGGTCGCGTTCGCGGTCCCGAAGGAAGACGGCGAGATGCTGGTCTACAACTCGACGCAGCATCCGGGCGAGGCGCAGATGCAAGTTGCGCATGCGCTCGGCATTCACGCGCACCGCGTCACCATCGAGTGCCGCAGGATGGGCGGCGGCTTCGGCGGCAAGGAGACGCAGGGAGGGCTTCCGGCTTGCGCCGCGGCGATCGCGGCGCGGCATCTCGGCTGCCCGGTGAAGGTGCGCTACGACCGCGACGACGACATCGTCATCACCGGCAAACGGCACGATTACATCTTCGACTACGAGGTCGGGTTCGACGGAACAGGTCGGATAGTCGGCATCGAATTGATGTTCGCCTCGCGGTGCGGCTTTTCCGCCGATCTCTCGGGGCCCGTCAATGACCGCACGGTGATGCACGCGGACAACTGCTACTACTTGCCGAACGTGCGCATCGTATCGCACCGGTGCAGGACCAACACGCAGTCGAACACCGCGTTTCGCGGATTCGGCGGACCGCAGGGCATGGTGGCGATCGAGCACGTGGTGGACGAGATCGCGCGCCACCTCGACATGGATCCGGTCGCGGTCCGGCGCGTCAATTTCTACGGGCCCGGCCGGGACGTGACGCCCTACGAGATGACGGTGGAGGATTTCGTCGCCGACCGGCTTTTCGACGAGCTCGAGCGCTCATCGGACTATGCGGCGCGCCGCGCGGCGATCCGCGAATGGAATGCGGCAAGCCCCATCATCAAGCGGGGCATCGCGATGACCCCGGTGAAGTTCGGCATCTCGTTCACCGCGACGTTCTACAACCAGGCCGCGGCGCTGGTTCATGTCTACTACACGGACGGAACGGTGTTGCTGAACCACGGCGGCACCGAGATGGGGCAGGGCCTCTTCACGAAGGTGGCGCAGGTCGTGGCGCACGAGCTCGGCATCGGCCTCGATCGCGTGCGTGTCTCGGCTTCGGACACGAGCAAGGTGCCGAACGCCTCGGCCACTGCCGCGTCGAGCGGGAGCGACCTCAACGGCAAGGCGGCGCAGGCCGCGGCGCGCGAGATCAAGGCGCGCCTTACCGCGTTTGCGGCCGAGCGCTTCGACGTCGCGCCCGAATCGGTCCACTTCGGCGGCGACCACGTCGTGATCGGCGAGGCAGCGCGCATCACCTTCGCCGAGCTGGCGAGGATGGCCTACTACGGCCGCGTGCAGCTCTGGGCGGACGGTTACTACAAGACTCCGAAGATCCACTACGATCCCAAGACGCTGAAGGGCCGTCCCTTCTTCTACTTCGCATACGGAGCCGCGGTTTCCGAAGTCGCGATCGACACGCTCACGGGCGAGACACGGCTGCTGCGTGCGGACATCCTCCACGATGTCGGCCGCTCGCTCAACCCGGCGATCGATCTCGGCCAGATCGAGGGCGGATTCGTGCAGGGGATGGGCTGGCTCACCACGGAAGAGCTCTGGTGGGACGACGCGGGACGTCTGATGACGCACGCACCCTCCACGTACAAGATCCCGGTCGCCTCCGACGTGCCGTCCGACTTCCGGGTCAGGCTCTGGGATCAGGGCGAGAACGTGGAAGACAGCATCCATCGATCGAAGGCGGTCGGCGAGCCTCCGCTGATGCTGGCGATCTCGGTGTTCGAGGCGATCAAGGATGCGGTCGCGAGCCTCGGGGATGACCGGGCGAGCCCGGCACTGAATGCGCCGGCGACACCCGAGGAAGTGTTGCGTGCGATCGACGCGATGCGCAAGCGCGCCGCCGCGCAGGCGCACGGAGAACCCACGCGGATGGGCGCATGACCGACTGGGTCACGCACCTCGGCGAGCTCACGCTGCGCGGGCAAGACTGCGTGCTGGTCACCGTAGCCGCCGTGCGCGGCTCGGCACCTCGGGAGCCCGGCGCCCGGATGATCGTGACTCGCGCTGCGGCCGTCGACACCATCGGCGGCGGAACCCTCGAGGCCGCCTGCGTCGACCGGGCGCGGCAAATGCTCGCCACGGGCGATCCCGCAGCGGTGCAGCTCGTGCGCTTCCCGCTCGACGCCGGATTCGGACAATGTTGCGGAGGTGTGGCCACCATCCTGTTCGAGCACGTCGCAGCGAATCGGGCGGAATGGCTTCCCGTCGCGGAGGAACGCGTTCGCTCGGGCGAGGCCGCCGCCCTCGTCACCGGCGCGGAAGGCCGCGGCAGCGGCGCGAAGCTCGTCGTGGGCCTCGACATGCATTCGGGGACCCTGAGCGATGCAGGACTCGACCGGGCCGCAATCGCCCGGGCGCGCGCATTGCTCGCGGGCGAAGAGGGCGCGTGGACGCCGAGGCTGCAGCGGCTCGAAGCTGGCGATGCATCGGGCGTCGTGTTCATCGAGCCACTGCGGCCATGCGATCTCGAAGTCGTGCTGTTCGGCGCCGGGCACGTGGGACGCGCTCTCGTCAAGACGCTGGGAGAAATAGACTGTCACGTGACCTGGGTCGATTCACGCGCCGGGGAATTTCCGCCGGCGGCGCCCGCCAACACGCGGATCGTCGTCACCGACGCGCTTGAGCGGGAGGTGGATCGTGCGCCGGCCGGCGCATGCGTCCTGGTCATGACGCATAGTCACCAGCTCGATTTCGAACTGTGCGAGCGCGCGCTGCGGCGCGCGGATCTTGCGTATGTCGGCCTGATCGGCTCGGCGCCGAAGCGCGCACGCTTTCTCAAGTCCCTCAAGCTCGAGGGCATTCCGGAGGCGTCGCTGGCGCGACTGACCTGCCCGATCGGCGTGCCCGGGATTTCGAGCAAGCGGCCGGCTGCAATCGCGCTGTCGGCGGCCGCGCAGATCCTGCAGGTGCACGAGGCGTCCATGGCCGAGCGGGAGCGGACCGCGGGGCGGGGAACGGACGCGGACGTGCATCCGCGCGCGAAACACGGTTGAGCGGGGGGAAAGGGAAATGGAGCAGCGTA
>JAJDOG010000062.1 GCA_022340285.1 Betaproteobacteria bacterium | reverse complement strand
CTGTCCCTTTCCGCCGTCGATGAGCACGAGATCGGGCACCACGCCCTCCCCGCGGGTCACCCTTTCGTAACGCCGCTGCAGCGCCGAGCGCAGAGCGCCGTAGTCATCTCCGGGCGTGACCCCCGTGATGTTGTACCGCCGGTATTCCCCGTTGCGCAAGCGCAACTGATCATAGACCACGCATGCGGCAACGGGCGCCTCACCCATCGTGTGGCTCACGTCGAAGCATTCGATTCGCTGCGTTCCGGGCGCAAGAGCGAGCGCTTCGCGCATCGCGGCGAGGCGCGTTTCCTGGGTTCCGCGCTCGCGCGAGCGCTGCGCGAGGGCCAGCTCGGCATTGCGCGCAGCCATCTCGAGCCACTCGCGTCGCGCCGCCTGCGCTCGCGACACGATCTGCACCGTTCGGCCTGCATGCTGGGAAAGGAGCGCGGCGAGCTCTTCCGTTCCGGCTCCCGCCTCGATCACGATCGCCGCCGGCGGTGGTGCCTGGAGATAGTGCTGGGCCAGAAACGCCGACACGACGTCATCCGGGCTGTGGGTCTCGGCATGCTCCGGGAAGAAGCTCCTGTCCCCCAGGTATCGACCGTTGCGCACCATGACCAGATTCACGCAGGCAATGTCGCCCTCCATGGCGCACACGACGGCATCGACATCCTCGGGCCTTGCCGTGTCGACGTACTGTCGCTGTTGCACCCCGGAGAGCGACTTGATCTGATCGCGATAGATCGCGGCATGCTCGTATTCGCGCCGTTCCGAGGCTTCCTGCATGCGGGCCGCCAGGGCGGTGAGCACATCGTCCTCGCGCCCTTCCATGAAGAGCGCGGCGTTCCTCACGTCCGCGGCGTATTCGTCGGGCCGGATCAGGCCGACGCAGGGCGCCGAGCAGCGTCGGATCTGGTAAAGCAGGCACGGTCGCGTTCGATTCTGAAACACCGACTCTTCGCAGGTCCGCAACCGGAATACCTTCTGGAGCAATTGGATGCTCTCCCGGACCGCCGCCGCGCTGGGAAACGGTCCGTAGTAGCGATTTTCACGATCCAGCGCGCCCCGGTGGAAGCCGAGTCGCGGGTAGGGGCCACCGCTGATCATCAGGTAGGGATAGGACTTGTCGTCGCGAAACAGGATGTTGTAGCGCGGCGCGAGCGACTTGATGAGATTGTTCTCGAGCAGCAGCGCTTCCCCTTCCGACCGGGTCACGGTGACCTCGACGCCGGCCACCTGGGAAAGCATGATCTGGGTGCGCGGACCGTGATCCGATTTTTGAAAATACGAACCAACTCGTTTCTTCAGGTCGCGTGCCTTACCCACATACAGGACGTTTTGCCCTGCATCGAGCATGCGGTACACGCCCGGCAGATGGGGCAGTCCCGCGAGCAGATCCGCGCTGTCAAACACGTCGCGATCCAATGAGAGGAGATTTGACGTCGCCCGAATCCCGTGCCGCTAACCGCCGGGCGATGGCGTTCCCAGGAATCCCGCAATGTCGCCCACGACCGCCTCGAACATCGCTTCGGTCAGTCGCTTGGTTTGCGTATTGTATCGGCTGCAGTGATAGCTATCGAACAGGCGCAACCCGCCCGGCAAGTCATGAACGGCGTGATGCGCAAACCGGTAGCTGGTGACGCCGATTCCTCGCGCCCGCAGCACTGCATCGTGGGCAATCCGCCCGAGCGCTAGCACCGCCCGCGGCGGGTACGTCGCCAATTCCGCGGCGAGATAGCGGTTGCAGCACCTGATTTCCGCCGGAGCGGGCTTGTTCTGAGGCGGAAGGCACTTCACCGCGTTGGTGACCCGGCAACCGGTGAGCCTGAGTCCGTCGTCCGGGTCCGCGGAGCCAGCATGGCTTGCAAAGCCGTACCGGTGCAGCGTACGGTAGAGCAGGATCCCCGCGAAATCGCCTGTGAACGGACGGCCCGTCCGATTTGCTCCGTGCATTCCCGGCGCGAGTCCGACGACCAGCAACTGGGCCTCGGGATCGCCGAACGGCGGCACGGGATGCGCGTGATAATCGGGTCGACCGCGCCGAACCCCCTGCAGGAACGCATCGAGGCGCGGGCAATCGCGGCATTCGCGATCGAACACTTCGTGAGGCCATGCCTCGCGGTGCCTGTTTCCGGTAAACTCCATTCCCTTTATGCCCGGCACAGGCAAGTTTTCTTATGGCGAAAGTACTGGCAACCGAAATTCGCGTCGGCAACCTGCTCGAGTGGGACAAGCGGGTCTGGCGCGTGCTGAAATCCTATCACGTGCATGTCGGCGGTCGCGGCGGCGCGTTCATGCAAGTCGAGATGAAGGACATCGAGGCGGGCACCAAGACGAACGTGCGATACCGGACCGATGAGAAGGTCGAGCGCGCCTACGTCGAGCCCCGCGAGATGCAGTACCTCTACCAAGACGGCGAGGCCTTCGTCTTCATGGACAAGGAGACCTACGATCAGCTCAACATCGGCGCCGAGATGCTGGAGGGTCAGGCGGGCTTCCTGCTCCCCAATACCGACGTCCAGGTCAATTTCCACAACGATCGCCCGATCGGGGTGCAATTGCCGCCGAGCGTCGTGCTGACCGTCGTCGAAACCGATCCGAACATCAAGAATTCGACGGCCACCACGTCGTTCAAGCCAGCCAAGCTGGAGACCGGTATCACGGTGCAGGTACCTCCGTTCATCGAGACCGGCGAGAAGATCAAGGTCAATACCGACGAAGGCGTCTACATGGAGCGCGCTTAGAGAGGGGTTGGTCCGCCCTCGCACGGCATTCAGGCGAGTAGTCCCGAATCGCCCGCGCCAGAAAGCGCCCGTAACGCCGCGTCGTAACCCGCTCCACCGTCCGCGGAACGCATGCCGCGAAAGCGAGCCAGTCGCGAGGTCGCAAGGGGCGGTGCCGTCATGCCGGCGACGAGGGCGCAGGCCGCCTCCCGGTTTCCGCAGACCAGGACCATGTCGCACCCTGCGGCAAGGGCCGCCCTGCTCCGCTCCGTGATGTCACCCGCCACGCTCGCGCCCTCCATCGAAAGGTCGTCGCTGAACACGAGTCCGTCGAAACCGAGCTTGCCGCGGAGGATCCGTTGCAGCCAGACACTGGAAAAACCAGCCGGGCGCGAATCCACCTTGGAGTAGATGACATGGGCCGGCATCACGCCGGCAAGGTCCGCCGCGATCAGCGTCCGGTAGGGCAGCAGGTCGTTCGCCTCGATCTCCGCAAGCTCGCGATTGTCGACAGGCACCGCAACGTGCGAATCCGCGCGCACGAATCCGTGTCCGGGGAAATGCTTGGCCACCGCACCCATTCCGATCCGGCCCATTCCGCGCACGAGACTCGCCGCCAGACGCGCTACGCCCTGTGGCGTGTCGTGAAAGGCCCGGTCACCGATAACGTCGCTCGCCCCGAAGTCGATATCGACGACCGGCGCGAAAGTCAGGTCGACACCATGAAGGAAGAGCTCCGATGCGAGAACGATGCCGACTGCACCGGCGAGATTCTCTGCGAGGGCGGGGTCCCGCTCATAGACCTTGCCGAGCGCTCGCATCGGCGGAAGTCGGGTGAATCCTTCCTGGAACCGCTGGACCCGGCCGCCTTCGTGATCGACCGCGATGAGCAACGGGGGAGAACGCAGCGCGCGAATGTCCGCGGTGAGCTGATCGAGCTGGGACGTGGAGGCAAAGTTCCGTTTGAACAGGATCACGCCACCGACGGCGGGATGGGTCAGGACTTCCCGGTCCGCCGCGTCGAGGGAAAGGCCTGCCAAATCGAGCATCACCGGCCCGAGCGGCGCGTCAGCTGGCATGCCGGTCCCCTTCGAGGATCACGAATGCCGCGGCCACCTCGCGCTCGTCGGTCAAGCTGACGTGCACCTCCTGAATCCGCCTCGTTGCAAGCAAGGTCGCAAGCGCATCGGAAAAGCGCAGGCAGGGCTTTCCGGAAGGCAGGTTGGCCACGCTGACGTTCTGCCAGTTGACCGGGAAGTGGATGCCGGTCCCCATCGCCTTGGAGAAGGCCTCCTTTGCAGCGAAACGCTTGGCGAGATAAGCGGCTGGCTTGCGGTGGCGGGCGAATCGCTCCAGCTCGTGCGGCACCAGGATCTTGCGAGCGAAGCGCTCACCGTGACGGGCCAGCGCCTGCTCGATGCGTGGAATCTCGACGAGGTCCGTGCCGATCCCGACGATCACCGCGGCTCTCCCCCAATGGCGCGCCACGCCGCCTGAGTGATGAGCGTTTTCATTTCGCGAACCGCCTCGCGCATGCCGACAAACACGGCGCGGCTCACGATCGCATGGCCGATGTGCAGTTCGCGGATGCCGGGCAGCCGTGCGACCGGGCTGACATTGAAGTAGTTCAGAGCGTGGCCGGCGTTGAAGCGCATTCCGAGCGCCCGGATCGCTTTCCCCGCTTCGGCGAGCTTCGCGAGCTCCGCAACGACCGGCGGGCTCTCCGAATCACGCCCCCGGGAATGGAACGCATGGGCATACGGACCGGTATGCACTTCGCAGACGGACGCACCAGCGCGCTGCGCGGCCTCGACCTGGCGCAGATCGGCGTCGATGAAAACGCTCACCACGATCCCGGCGTCGGCGAGCCTGCGGACCGCTTCGGCGATCTTCTTCTCCTGGGCCACGATGTTCAGCCCGCCTTCGGTCGTGATCTCGTGGCGTCCCTCCGGAACCAGCATCGCCATCTCCGGCCGCAGACGGCACGCGATGTCGACCATTTCTGCGATCGCCGCCATCTCCAGATTGAGCTTGATGTGGGTCAGCTCGCGCAATCGCCGCACGTCCTCGTCCTGGATGTGGCGGCGGTCCTCGCGCAGATGCACCGTGATCCCATCCGCGCCGCCCAGGTGCGCCTCGACAGCCGCCCAGACTGGGTCCGGCTCGTACGTGCGCCGCGCCTGTCGCACAGTCGCGACGTGATCGATGTTCACGCCGAGCTCAATCATGGCACGACTCCGGAGCGGGACGCGGAACCCGTGCGAGGAAGGCCGCTCTCTCCTTCATCACAGTTCCTGCAACGCCTCGAAGACTCGGCGGCTCTGCAGCGGGCGTTGATCGAGCCGATGATTGATGATCAGGCGCATAAGAATTTTCCCCTGCTGAAGCGTGTGCGGATCCGCGTAATTCTCTCGTGCGATCTCAAGCAGCGCGCGTCCGCTGAAGAGCGGTCCATCCGTTGCGCCCCGCGCGCTACCCGACCCGACCGGCACCGGACCGCGTTCCGGCTCGTAGCGATACATCGTCGCAGGATCCACGCTTGCGCCCGTTGCCGGTTCGCGGTCGAGCGTCAGAGCATAGCCCAGCTCCTTGAGCAGACGCTTTTCGAAGCTGCGCAGGACCGGCGCCGGCAACGCGCCCCGCGCCAGCGCTTCGAGGGCTTCGGCGTAGGCATCGAACAGCTCGTCGTGCGCGTCTTCGCGAGGCAGGAGACGCAACAGAAGCTCGTTGAGGTAGAAGCCGCAAAACAGCGCCTCCCCGGCGAGGAGCGGTTGTCCGCCACGCCATTCAGCTTTCATCAACGTACGCACCTCGCCCTTCCCTGCCCAACCGATGGCGAGCGGCTGAAAAGCGAGCAGCGCCCCGCGCAGCGCCGATCGCGGCCGCCTCGCACCCTTGGCAAGCAGGGCGACACGTCCGAACCGCCGGCTGAAGATCTCGACGAGCAGGCTCGTCTCCCGAAACGGATAGCTGTGCAGGACAAACGACTGCTCGCCGTCGACCCGCTGCCGCTCACGCATGCTCGTATCCCAGCTGGCGGAGCTGCGCCTCGTTGTCGCTCCAGCCTTTCTTTACTTTCACCCAGACCTCGAGAAACACCTTGCCGCCGAACAGCTTCTCCATGTCCAGTCGCGCCGCAGTCGCGATGGACTTCAGCTTTTCGCCGGCGCGTCCGATCACGATCGCCTTGTGCCCCGATTTCTCCACCACGATCGACGCGTGGATTCGGCGCAATTTGCCCTCCTGCTCGAACTTCTCGATGACGACCGCGGCGCCGTAGGGCACTTCGTCGCCCACCGACCGGAACAGCTTCTCGCGCACCAGCTCTGCGGCGAGAAATCGTTCGTCGCGGTCGGTGAGCTCGTCGGCAGGATATAGCGGAGGTTGCGCGGGAAGTCGGTCCATCAGGACGCGTACGAGCTCGCCCACGTTGCGCCCGGTTCGCGCGCTGACCGGCACGACTTCGGCGAAGTCGTGCTCCCTGACCGCGGCCTGCAGGAAAGGAATCATCCGCGTCTTTTCCGGCAGCTTGTCGGACTTGTTCACGACGAGGACCGACGGCACGGCTTTCGGGAGGAGCGCAAGGACCCGGCGATCCTCGGCGTCGAAACGTCCCGCCTCGATCACGACCAGTACCAGGTCGACGCCTTCGAGAGCGTGCATGACGGTCCGGTTCAGTACGCGGTTCAGGGCGCCTCCCTGACGAGTCTGGAAGCCTGGTGTGTCGACGAAGACCGCCTGCGCGTTGCCCGAGGTCAGAATGCCGGCGATCCGGTGCCGGGTCGTCTGCGGCTTCGCCGACGTGATGCTCACCTTCTGTCCGACCATTCTGTTGAATAGGGTCGACTTGCCCACATTGGGACGCCCGACGATGGCGACTACCCCGCTGCGGATCACTGCCGGCGTCTCGTTCCGTCTCACTGCTGGATCCTCGAAAACGCCTGGCGCGCCGCATCCTGCTCCGCCGCGCGCCGGCTTGCCCCGGTGCCGACCGTCCGGATCTCGAGCTCGCCGATCAGGCATTCCACTTCGAAAAGCTGATTGTGCCCGGCGCCGTGCGTGGCGACCACCGCGTAGTGCGGCAACGCATACTTGTGGCCCTGCAGCCATTCCTGGAGCCGCGTCTTCGAATCCTTGGATACGGCCTTGGGGTCCAGGACGTCGAGCGCGGGCGAGAGAAGCCGCACGATGGTCTCGCGCGCTGCCTCGAAACCCGCGTCGAGGAACACCGCGCCGAACACCGCTTCGAGCGCGTCGGCGAGTACGGATGCGCGGCGGAAGTCGCCGCTCTTGAGGGCACCCTTGCCGAGCCTGAGGTGATCGCCCAGCCCCATTGCGAGTGCAACCCGGTGGAGGGACTCTTCGCGCACCAGGCTGGCACGCATCCTGGTCAGGCGCCCCTCCTCCAGGACCGGGAATCGCGCGAACAGCTCCGCCGCGACGACGAAATTCAGGATGCTGTCGCCGAGGAACTCGAGCCGCTCGTTGTGCGGCGTGCTGTGACTGCGGTGGGTGAGGGCCTGCTCGAGCAGGCGTGGACTGGTGAACCGGTGGCCGAGCGCCTGCTCCAGTGCGTTGCGCTTCATCCCTTGCCGCGCATACCGACGCTACTCCCGTCGCTTGAGCCTTCCCGGCTGGGTGGAACCGGAGAAGTCGATGAGCAGGCTGATGTTGTAGAAAAGCGGGACGCGCTTTTCGTAGCCGAACGAGACGACCATCTCGCCGCCTTCCTTGACGATTTCCAGATCCTGCGGAGCGACGGACTGGAAATCATCGATGGCCTGGTGCCGCTCGAACGCCTTGCGCACGCTGGCCGGCGTCCCGTCGCGAAGTTCACCGCTCTCTTTGATGGAGGCGATTGCCTTCTTGATCGCGAAATATTCGAGATAGGCTGGCGTGACGCGCATGCCGATCAGCGCGGCAAACACGACCAGGATCAGGACGATAAGAATCCCGATGGCGCTCATCCCACGTTGTCGTCGCTGCATGGAAGCCTTTCCCTTACTGAAACGAGCCGATTCGCCGCGGCTCGCCGAAATTGAACCAGATGAAGAAGGCCCGGCCCACGATGTTGGCGTCGGGGACGAAGCCCCAAACCCGGCTGTCGCTGGAGTTGTCACGATTGTCCCCCATCACGAAGTAGTGATCTGGCGGAACCGTACAGGTCATTCCATCGCTATTGTAGGTGCAATTCTGCCGAAACGGGAATTGCTTCACGAAGGGAGGGATGGCCGGCGCGTCCTCCTCGAGAAGGATTCGGTGCGTACGCTGCCCGAACGTCTCGAGGAACTGACGCGCGAACGTGCGCCGATCCAGGTACTGGTATTCGCCGTCGGGCTTGAGCGGCACTTCCTGCCCGTTGATGGACAGGCGTTTGTCCCGGTACGTGACCTTGTCGCCCGGCAGCCCCACCACGCGCTTGATGTAGTCGAGCGACGGATCCTCCGGGTAGCGAAATACCATCACGTCGCCTCGTTGCGGGCGGTTGAGCTCCACGATCTTGGTGTTGAGGATGGGAAGCCTGATGCCGTAGGTGTACTTGTTCACCAGGATGAAGTCGCCGACCAGCAGCGTGGGAATCATCGATCCCGAGGGAATCTTGAAGGGTTCAACCAGGAACGAGCGCAGCAGGAACACGATCAGGATCACCGGGAAGAAGCTTTTCGGATACTCGATCCACCATGGCTCCTTCGCACCCTGCTCGCGCCGCTTGGCCAGATAAACCCGGTCGAGCAGCACGACCACGCCGGTCACGAGCAGGAGGATGAAGAGAATTGCAGCGAAATTCATTCCGTCACTTCCCCTCGACCTGCAGAATGGCCAGGAAAGCCTCCTGCGGAATCTCGACCGTCCCGACCTGTTTCATGCGCTTCTTGCCCGCCTTCTGCTTTTCGAGCAGCTTCTTCTTCCGCGTGATGTCGCCGCCATAGCACTTCGCGAGCACGTTCTTGCGCAGCGCCTTGACCGTCTCGCGTGCGATGATGTGCGAGCCGATCGCCGCCTGCACGGCCACGTCGAACATTTGCCGCGGGATGAGTGCGCGCATTCGTGTCGCCAGCTCGCGGCCTCGCGATTGGGCGCTCGAGCGGTGCACCATGAGCGAGAGCGCATCCACGCGCTCGCCGTTGATGAGCACATCGAGCTTCACCATGTCCGCGGGTCGGTACTCCTTGAATTCGTAATCGAGCGACGCGTAGCCGCGCGTTGCGGACTTGAGACGGTCGAAGAAATCCAGGACCACTTCGTTCAGCGGCAGCTCGTATACCAGCATCACCTGGCGACCGTGGTACTGCATGTTCTTCTGCGTCCCCCGCTTCTGCATGCACAGGGTGATCACGTTGCCGACGAATTCCTGCGGAACGAAGATCGTCGCCGTGATGATGGGCTCGCGTATTTCCGCGATGCGAGACGGGTCGGGAATCTTGGAAGGATTCTCGATCCGCTCGAGCTCCCCATCGACGGTCTCGACCTCGTACACCACCGTGGGCGCTGTGGTCACGATGTTCATGTCGTACTCGCGCTCGAGCCGCTCCTGGACGATGTCCATGTGCAGAAGCCCGAGAAAGCCGCAGCGGAAGCCGAACCCGAGCGCCTGGGACACCTCGGGCTCGTAGTGCAGCGACGCATCGTTCAGCCTGAGCTTTTGTAACGCCTCGCGGAGCGCCTCGTACTCGTTCGACTCGACAGGGTAAATTCCGGCGAAAACCTGCGGCTTGATCTCCTTGAAGTCGGGCAGGGCCTGGGTGGCGGGCCGCTCGGCAAGCGTCACCGTATCTCCGACTCGGGCTGCCTGCAGCTCCTTGATGCCCGATATCACGAATCCGACCTCGCCCGCCGAGAGCTGCTCCCGGTCCTGCGATTTCGGCGTGAATACGCCCACACGCTCGCACAGATAGGTCGCCTGCGTGGACATGAGCATCAACCGGTCCTTGGGCTTGAGCGTGCCGTCCACGACGCGCACCAGCATGATCACACCGACGTAGTTGTCGAACCACGAATCGATGATGAGCGCCTTGAGGGGCGAATTGGGGTGGCCTCTGGGCGGGGGAACACGCTGGATCACCGCTTCGAGCGCGTCCTGGACGCCTTCGCCGGTCTTGGCGCTCACGCGCACCGCGTCCTGGGCCGAGATTCCGATGACGTCCTCGATCTCCTGGATCACGCGTTCGGAGTTCGCCGATGGCAGATCAATCTTGTTCAGCACCGGCACGACCTCGACTCCCTGCTCGATCGCCGCGTAGCAGTTCGCCACGGTCTGTGCCTCGACGCCCTGGCTTGCATCCACGACCAGCAGCGCGCCTTCGCAGGCCGCAAGCGACCGCGAGACCTCGTAGGAAAAATCGACGTGCCCGGGCGTGTCGATCAGGTTGAGGACATAGTTCCGGCCGTCGCGCGCGGCGTAGCGCAGTACGGCTGTCTGCGCCTTGATCGTGATGCCACGCTCGCGCTCGAGGTCCATCGAGTCCAGCACCTGCTCCGACATCTCGCGGTCGGAGAGTCCGCCGCAGAACTGGATGAAGCGGTCGGCGAGCGTGGACTTGCCGTGGTCGATGTGCGCGATGATGGAAAAGTTTCGGATGTGCTGCATCAGGCGGACTGCGGGAATTCGCGGAGCGGGCTTGCGGCAAACAAGGCCTCGCGGGCGCCGCACGCTCGCTCGAGGCGACCGGAGCAATTTCCGATCGTGCGCGGCGCGGCATGTTCGAACGGCGAGCCCGGCCCGTCTCGTCGTGCCAGTCGCGCCTGAATCCGTCTCCCCGTGGGGCCCCCGCAATTGGTGAAGAACCAAAAAAGGGTGCCGTCGGGCACCCCTTGAGCCTACCTAAGCGCCCGAATTCTAGCGGATTTCCGCCAGGTAGGCACGCACACGCTGCGGATCCAGAAAATGCCGGCAAAGCATCGTGTCACCGTGCGTGAGCACGGGCACGCTCTCGCCATATCTCGCCTCGATGGCGGGGTCGGCATCGACGTCGACGTAGCGCACATCGACGCCCCATTCCGCGGCCAGCGGCGCGAGCGCTGCGGCCATGTCGTCGCAGAGGTGGCAATACTTCCGGCCGTAGAGCGTGAGCGCTTGCGCGCGTTCACCCACGCGGCTCGCCCTTGATGGTCGCAAAGACGTTGATCTCGCCGCGCCGGATCTGCAGCGTGAGCGTCGTGCTCTTCTCGAGCTTGCCGAGAAGCTTGGTGAACTGGTCCGCGCTTTTCAGATCGGTCGTCACGCCCTTCGCCGTCAGGGAGAGGATGACGTCACCGGGTCGGATGTCACCGCGCGGCTCGCCGCGCACCTCGTCCACGATCACCCCGCCCTTCAGACCGAGCTCGCTGCGCTTCTCCTCGGTCAGATCACTGACGACCAGGCCCAATCGGTTGGCGGCGACGGACGGCCTTTCCTGCCCTTTGGGCATTGGCACACCAGCGACACGGTCATCGGGAATTTCGCCGACTGACACGTTCAAGTCGCGCGACGTACCCTTGCGCCACACCTGCACGTCTGCCCGCGTTCCCGGGCGGGTGGCGGCCACGATACGCGGCAGGTCGATCGAGCTTTCGACTTCCTTGCCGTTGAACCGGAGGATGATGTCCCCCGTCTCGACGCCCGCCTTTTCGGCGGGTCCGCCCTTCTCGACGGCATTGACGAGCGCGCCGCGCGGCCGATCGAGCCCGAACGAATCGGCAAGCTCCTTGGTGACCTCCTGGATGACCACGCCTATCCGGCCACGGCTGACGCGCCCCGCGGTCCGCAACTGGTTCTGGACGTCCATGGCCACGTCGATCGGAATGGCGAAGGAGAGTCCCATGAACCCGCCCGTGCGGCTGTAGATCTGGGAGTTGATGCCCACCACCTCGCCCTTGAGGTTGAATAGCGGGCCGCCCGAGTTTCCAGGATTGATGGCCACGTCCGTCTGGAGGAACGGCACGAAATTCTCCTGCGGCAGCGAACGCCCCTTCGCGCTGACGATCCCCGCCGTGACGGTGTTTTCGAAGCCGAATGGCGAGCCGATCGCCAGTACCCACTCGCCGACCCGCAATCGGGCGGGGTCGCCAAACGTGACGGCCTGCAGCCCGGTGGCATCGATCTTGATCACCGCCACGTCGGTCCTGCGGTCTGCTCCGATCACGCGCGCTTTGTACTCGCGCTTGTCGTTCAGCTTGACCGTGATCTCGTCCGCTGAGTCGACCACATGGGCATTGGTGAGCACGTAGCCATCCTGGCTGATGATGAAACCCGACCCCAGTGACTGGCTCTCGTACTCGCGCGGACCCTGCGGTCCGCGGGGAATGAAGCGGCGGAAGAAGTCGTAGAACGGATCGTTCTCGTCCAGCTGCGGTGCGCGCGGCTGGCTCTGGGTCGGCCTGGCCTGCGTCGTGCTGATGTTGACCACCGAAGCGCCGTGCTGCTCGACGATCTGCGTGAAATCCGGCAGATCGCGGCCCTGTGCCGCGGCATCGAACGCGAGTCCGGCGACCAGCAGGAGGCACACAGACAGATATGACTTGATCATCATTGTTCCCAGGGGTGTTGCGTTAACTTAGTCGAGATTCTAGCCGGCCGCGACCCGAACGTCGCTCACCGTGGCGTACGACGCGCGACCGCGCCGGCGATCCGGCGCACGCTCTCGGCAGGTACCTCCCCTACCGCGGTCACCAGGTGCTCATCGAGCTCGCGACTGTAGATGTTCACGGCGCCTTGGCGGGAAATGCCCAGCTGCGGCGGCTGCGCCCTCACGCCGAGCGGCTCGATGAACACCGAAACCGCCGCCAATCCGTCGGAGACGACGATCTGGCCGACGGAGTGGCCGTTGCCTGCGTCGCGCCGGAGGGTGGTCACCCGGCGGAACCCGGCCGGCAGTTCGTTGATTGTCCACCCGAACTCCTCTAGATCGACCGCCGCCGCCGCATGGTCTTCGACGCGCCAGCCGCCGCCTTCGCTCGCATAACGCGAGCGCAGCAGCTCGTTGTCGATAGATCCGCCGATCGCAAGCTGGGTGAACGAGAAGCGCTCGACCATCTTTCCCCGGTCGTTGAAAGTCTTGGCCGTGACGAGCAGCCCGCTCTCCACGTCCGCGCAGAGCTTGTGCCCATAGCGCAGATTGTCCTTGGGGACGAGGATGATCGCCTGGCAGTCGCGACCTGCGGTTCGCTCGACCATCCCTTTGCGGATGTCGTACTGCTGCGTGATGATCGGCATGTCGGCGCGGCGAAACGGAAAGGGCTTGGTGCCCATTCCGCGCTCGACCTTGACGGTCATCGTGGCGGGAAGGTAGCACTTCAGCTCGTCGTTCACTCGGATGATCTCGCGCGGCGTTCCGTCCAGCGCCTCGAGGCGCTCGCGCACTCCGCTCGAATCGACGACCCGCGTGACGCGCGAGGTCTCGACCTCGTCGTCGTGCTGATAGACAAAAGTGCCGCGGTAACTCAGGCGCTCGCTTGCGGAATAGATCCGCTCCAGCCACTCGACCGCGTCGCGGTCGCCCTCGGCTCTCACGTCGGCGACATGCAGCGCCGACGTTGCTGCAAGCGCTGCCACTACCGCGAGCGACCTCATTCTCAGCGTGCCGGCCCGGGCTCGGAAACGGTGCGCACGTACGGTGCCACGCCGGACATCGCAGACGATGGAGAGAATCGCTGATGCGCCAGGAGGTAGTCGCCGACGTCGTGCGCCACGGGCACCACTGGCGCCGTGCTCACCGTGACCGGCGCGGAGGTCCGCGCCTGGAGCACCGGAGAGGGCTGGATCTGGGGCAAGCCCACCCACGCGACGAATGCCACCGCCGCAATGCTCGCGGCGATAGGAAGGGCGTAGCGGAGCAGGCTATTCGGCGCGCTGTTCGCCGGGCGCGTGCGCGGCGCAAGAACGGTCGGCTCCGCGGCCAGGCGATCGGCGAACGACTCCGGGAGCGCCGCCCCGTTCGTCCCTCGCAACACGTCGCCGATGAGGTGGTAGAGCGCCCAGCTGTCCCGCAGCTCGACGTCCTCCTTCAATCGATCCAGGCAGTGGTCGCACTCGGCGCGGTCTCCCTGATCGTCCATCAGGGCTGAAAGATGTTCCTTCATCGCGTCACCACCTCTTGTCCTTGCGTGTCTCGATCAACGGTCGTAGCTTGGCTGCGATCGCCTCGCGTGCGCGGAAGATTCGCGATCTTACCGTGCCGATGGGGCAGTTCATGATGCCAGCAATCTCTTCATAGCTCAGTCCCTCGATCTCGCGCAGGGTAATCGCCGTGCGCAATTCCTCGGGCAACTCCGCCATCGTCTCGTTTACCGTTGCCGCGATCTGCTTGGACATCAGCACGCTTTCGGGCGTATTGATATCGCGAAGCTGGTCGCCGTCCTCAAACGACTCCGCCTCTTCGGAGTCGAACTCCGTCGTGGTGGGCGCACGGCGCCCCATCGCCACGAGATAATTCTTCGCCGTGTTGATCCCTATCCGGTACAGCCACGTATAGAACGCGCTATCCCCGCGAAACGAAGGCAGCGCCCGGTATGCCTTGATGAAGGATTCCTGGGCGACGTCTTCAACCTCCGCGGGGTCCCGGATGAATCGCGACAGCAGCCGCCAGAGCTTGCGCTGATACTTGGCGACGAGCAGTTCGAACGCGTGCTTGTCACCTCGCTGCGCTCGCTCTACGAGCTGCTGGTCGATTTCCCGGTCACGCATCCGCGCCCCTGCTCCGGGTAAACGCTTTCCCTTTCAGGCGTTTAGTCCCGAACTGTCCGGGCGCGGCCGTAACCACCGGCACCGCACACGACCTCGGTCGTAAAGACACGATGCAATCCAATTAGTTCAGTCCGACCAAGGGTCTTTCGCATTCATGTGGCTCAAATCACACTCATTCCCGCCGGGCGACGCGTTTGCGGCCGCCACCGCAGCCAGACTCGCAATTCCCGGCGGTCTTCGCCGTCCAGGGCGTCGGGCAGCACGAGCAACGGCTGCAGGCTCCGCCCATCCTCCTTCAGGCCGATGACCATCAGCCAGGGCGCAAGCACGCCGCCGGAGACCTCCGGGGCAACGTGCCACGCGTCATCGCCGCCGCGCCATGCCACTCCACCATCCGGTCGAAGCGCGAGCTCCCGGACCGAATCTCGCGACCATTGCAGTGTCCCGCTCACGCACACGCCCGCGGACAGTGCGATACCAGCGGCACAAACCAGCGCCGGCACCACGGGTAGCGCGACGAAAGCGGCGCACGCGGCCAACGCGTGAATCGCCCCCAACAGCACTGCGCCTAGGGGTGATGGGCGAATGTGCACGGGCGAAAAGGGGCTCAGACCCGCGAGAAGATCAACGATCCGTTCGTGCCGCCGAAGCCGAACGAATTGGAGAGCGCCGTACGAATCGGCATCCGCCTGGCTTCCCGTGGCACGTAGTCCAGGTCGCAGGCCGGGTCGTGTTCGACGAGATTCGCCGTAGGCGGCGCTACCTGATGGTGGACGGCAAGCGCGGAGAATACCGCCTCGACGCCGCCGGCGGCGCCCAGCAGATGACCGGTCATGGATTTCGTCGAACTCATCGCGATGCGCGTTGCTTGATCGCCGAAGCAGCGCTTCACGGCTACCGTCTCGGCGATGTCGCCAAGCTGCGTGGATGTTCCGTGCGCATTGATGTAGTCGACCTGGTCCGGCGCGAGACGGGCGTTCCTGAGCGCGTTCGCCATGCAGCGCGCGGCGCCCTCACCGTCCTCTGCGGGCTGCGTGATGTGAAACGCGTCGGCGCTCATCCCGTAGCCGGCGAGTTCCGCATACACCCGGGCGCCGCGTCGCCGGGCCTGCTCATACTCCTCAAGCACGACGCACCCGGCGCCTTCGCCGAGGACGAACCCGTCGCGCCCCTTGTCCCAGGGGCGGCTTGCGGAGGCAGGGTCGTCATTGCGCATCGAGAGGGCGCGTGCCGCGCAAAATCCTCCGACGCCGAGGGGAGAGATGGCTGCCTCCGAGCCGCCTGCAATCATCACGTCAGCGTCGCCATATTCGATCAGGCGGCCCGCGTCTCCGATCGAGTGCGCGCTCGTCGTGCACGCTGTCACCATGGCGAGATTGGGTCCCTTGAGCCCCAGCATGATCGATAGCTGGCCCGCGATCATGTTGATGATCGATCCAGGTATGAAGAAGGGTGAGATCTTGCGCGGACCGGCCGTCCGGTAGCCGTCGTGAGTCTCCTCGATCAGCGGTAGTCCGCCGATTCCGGAGCCGATGTTGGCCCCGGCGCGCTCGAGGTCGATCTTGGCGAAATCGAGTCCCGAATCATGCGCCGCCTGCATCGCTGCGGCGATTCCGAAGTGAATGAACTTGTCGAAGCGCCGCAACTCCTTGGGACCCAGATAGGCGGTCGCGTCAAATCCTTTCACCTCGCCCGCGATCTGGCTGGAAAACGGCGCAGGATCGAAGTGGGTGATGCGCGCGATGCCGGACGTTCCGGCGAGTATCGCGGACCACGCCGACTCGACGGTATTGCCGACCGGGCAGACGATCCCCAATCCGGTTACGACTACGCGACGGCGCGACAAAGTGCAGTCCCCTGGAATTCCCGGTTACGCCGGGGGGCGCAAAACAGGCAGCGGGCCGGTCAGGCCTTCTTGGTGTGGGCGACGATGTAATCGATCGCCTGTTGAACGGTGGTGATCTTCTCGGCCTCCTCGTCCGGAATCTCGGTCTCGAATTCCTCCTCGAGCGCCATGACGAGCTCCACTGTATCGAGCGAGTCCGCGCCCAGATCATCGACAAACCGGGACTCGTTCTTTATTTCCGATTCGTTCACGCCGAGTTGCTCGGCGACGATCTTCTTGACTCGTTGATCGACGTTTTCCATGCTAACTCCTTCCCCTCTTTGTATTTGCCTGCCGTGCGCGGGCTGCTCCGAGCCGCGCAATTCTAGCAGAATCGCCCCGCCGCTCCGCGGCGGCCCAAGGCTCCGTTCGCCCCATATTCAATCCATGTACATTCCGCCGTTGACGTGCAGGGTCGCGCCGGTGATATAGGCGGCGCCGGGCGACGCGAGGAACACCACTGCTGCCGCAACGTCTTCGGGCTTGCCGAGCCGCCCGAGCGGAATCTGACCGAGCAACGCGCTCCGGCTCGCTTCCGGCAGCGCCTGGGTCATATCGGTGTCGATGAACCCGGGCGCCACGCAGTTCACCGTAATGCCCCGGCTTCCGATTTCTCGCGCAAGCGACCGAGTGAAGCCGGCAATGCCTGCTTTCGCCGCCGAATAGTTCACCTGACCCGCGTTACCGCTCGACCCGACCACCGAAGTGATGTTGATGATTCTACCTGCACGGGCCTTCATCATTCCGCGCAGGACGCCGCGCGACAGTCGAAAGACGGATTTCAGGTCGGTGTCCATCACCGCGTCCCATTCTTCGTCCTTCATGCGCAGCATGAGATTGTCGCGCGTGATGCCCGCGTTGTTGACGAGGATCGAGACCGCGCCGGATTCCTTTTCGATCTCTCCGAGCAGCCGGTCGACGCTTTCGGCGTCCGTGACGTTCAGAACCGCGCCGCGACCGCGCCCACCCGCTTGCGAAAGCGCCTGGCTGACCGAGACCGCGCCGGCGTCGCTCGTTCCCGTCCCGATCACCGTCGCTCCCGCCTCGGCCAGCGCAAGCGCGATCGAACGCCCGATCCCGCGGGTCGCCCCGGTCACCAGCGCAACTTGTCCACTGAGCACGTCAGCCTCCCTTGACTGCGGCAATCGCCACCTCGATGCCGTCCCGGTCGGTGAGCGGAATGCCCTCCACGCCATCGACAATGCGCTTGACGAGCGGAGCAAGCACTTTCCCCGGTCCGCATTCGGCGATGTGTGTCACGCCGCCGGCGGCCATTGCGCGAACCGTCTCGACCCAGCGCACGGGATGGTTCGCCTGGCGCACCAGCGCGTCGCGCACCTGGTCCGGCTCGCTATAGGTCTTCACGTCCACGTTGTGCAGAACCGGGATGCGTGGTGAGCGTACGGCGACGTCCGCCAATACTTCTCCGAGGCGGGCGGCGGCCGGCGCGAGCAGCGAAGAATGAAATGGCGCGCTGACGGGCAACCTGACCGTGCGCTTCGCGCCGCGGGCTTTGGCTGCCGCCATCGCGCGCTCTACGGCTGCGGCATGGCCGGCGATCACCACCTGGCTCGGAGCATTGTAGTTCACCGGCTCGACGACCTGTCCTTCCGCCGCTTCGGCGCAAGCAGCTCTCACAGCGTCATCGTCGAGGCCGAGAACGGCCGCCATTGCGCCCTCGCCTTGCGGGACCGCTTCCTGCATCGCCTGCGCGCGAAAGCGCACGAGCGGCAACGCGTCGGCGAAGTCGAGCGCACCCGCGGCCACGAGTGCGGTGTACTCCCCGAGGCTGTGGCCGGCAACGATATCCGGTTCCGGCCCGTCCAGGGCGCGCCACAGCCGATAGGCCGCGAAGCCCGCCGTGAGCATGACCGGTTGCGTGTTCACGGTTCGATTGAGCTCCTCGGCCGGCCCCTCGGCGATCAGCTTGCCGATGTCCTGCTTGAGCGCCTCCGACGCGACGGCCAGCACCTCTTGCACTTCGGCCGATTCGCCGTAGCCCTGCAACATGCCCACCGACTGCGAGCCCTGCCCCGGAAAAACCATCGCGAACTTCATCGGGTTCCTCTTCCCATTTCCTATTTTCGTTGCGTCGCGCTACATCTCGACGAGCGCGGCGCCCCACGTGAACCCACCCCCGACGCCTTGCAACATCACGCGATGACCCGGACGGATACGCCCGTCGCGCACCGCAAGATCCAGAGCGAGCGGCACCGATGCCGCAGAAGTGTTCGCGTGCCGGTCGACCGTGACGATCAGCCGCTCGCGAGGAAGTTTCAACCGCTTGGCCGTCGCCTCGAGGATGCGCACGTTCGCCTGGTGGGGAATCAACCAGTCGATGTCGTCCAGCGAGAGCCCGCATCGCGCGACCGTCTCGCGCGCCACTTCATCGAGAACCTTGACCGCTATCTTGAAGACGGCCTGACCGTCCATGCGAAGGAATGGGCTCCCGATGATCGAGCCGCCGCTCACGTTCCCCGGCACGGCCAGGATTTCCGCCTGGCTTCCGTCGGCATGCAGCATCGAACCGAGTATGCCGGGACGCGAGTCGGCGCGCAGCACCACCGCTCCGGCGCCGTCGCCGAACAGCACGCACGTGCTCCGGTCGTTCCAGTCGAGGATCCGCGAGAACACCTCGCTGCCGATCACGAGCGCTGAGCCCGCCTGACCGGCGCGTATGAGACTGTCCGCGAGCACCAGCGCATAGACGAAGCCGCTGCAGACCGCCTGGACGTCGAACGCCGCGCATCCCTTCGTACCCAGCCGAGCCTGAACGAGGCACGCCGTGCTCGGAAACACGAAATCCGGCGTCGACGTCGCGACGATGATGACGTCGAGCTCGTCCGCCCCGACTCCGGCCGCGGCGAGCGCCGCCTTGCTTGCCTCCACCGCGAGATCGCTCGAGGTCTGCTCGGGATCCGCAATGTGCCGCTGCTTGATTCCGGTGCGCGTGACGATCCATTCGTCCGACGTGTCGACCCGCCGCGCCAGATCGTCGTTGGTCACGACGTTTGCCGGAAGGAAGCTTCCGGTGCCGACGATTCGCGTGTAGGTCACGCCACGGCCTCCGCTCCCGCAGGTTGGGTCGTACCGACTATACGCGCGAGCACGTCGTGCCGGACCTCCTCCGCGGCACGCTCCACGGCGCGCTGGAATGCATAGCTATCCGCCGATCCGTGGCTCTTGACCACGATGCCGCGCAGCCCAAGCAGCGTCGCACCATTGTAGCGGCGATGGTCGACCCGGCGCCTGAACCGCGCGATCACGGGCAGGGCGACCAGGGCGCTCAGCTTGGCAAAAATGCTGCGGGTAAATTCCTCCCGCAGAAAGCTGCCGAGCATCTGCGCGAGCCCCTCGGAGGTCTTGAGCGCGACGTTCCCGACGAATCCGTCACAGACGATGACATCCGCCGCGCCGCGGTAGATCCCGTCGCCCTCCACATTGCCGATGAAATTGAGGCCGCTCTCACGCAGCAGATCGGCGGCCAGCTTCACGACCTCGTTGCCCTTGATCGCCTCTTCGCCGATGTTGAGGAGCCCGATCGTCGGGCGCTCCTTTTGTTCGACCGCTGCCACGAGGGAAGCACCCATGACGGCGAACTGGAGCAGGTGCTCGGGGGTGCAATCGACGTTCGCACCGAGATCCAGCATGTAAGTACTGCCCTTCATGGTGGGCAGCACGGACGCGATCGCGGGGCGGTCGATTCCGGGCAGGGTCTTCAACACGAACCGGGAAATCGCCATCAGCGCGCCAGTGTTGCCTGCGCTGACAAACGCGTCCGCCGCGCCGCTCTTTACTAGGTTTGCGGCGACACGCATGGAAGAATCCTTCTTGTTGCGCAGCGCCTGTCGCGGGGGTTCGTCCATTGCGATAACTTCGGTCGCGTGGTGCACGCTGAGGCGATCGCTGCTCGGCACTTTTGCGCGCCGCAGTTCTTCCCCGATCGGATCGCTCTGACCCACGAGGATCAGCCGGTCGTCCGGATGGGTAGCGAGAAATGCGAGCGCCGCGGGCACCGTGATCTTCGTCCCGTGATCACCGCCCATGCAGTCGATCGCGAGGGTGACGTGTTTGGTCACGGGCAAGCGTTGCCGCGCGCCGAAGCGGGCGCGACGCCTTCGGAATCTCCCACGGGCAGGATGTTGCGGTGGACTAGCGCCGGTGGGAGCCGACTACTCGCTTTTCGACTTGACGACCTTCTTCCCGCGGTAGTAACCGCTCGGGCTCACGTGGTGACGAAGGTGCACCTCGCCCGTGGACGGCTCGAGCGCGAGCGCCGGCTTGCCGAGAGCGTCATGGGACCGGCGCATGTCGCGCCGGGACGGGGATTTCTTGTTCTGCTGAACAGCCATCTCGAAGGCTCCTCAAGTAATCAACAAAGCGCCGGGAGCGATCAGCTCTTCGTCCGGCCCGTTCGCAATACCGCCAGGGCGGCGAACGGCGACGTGCGTTCGCCACCCGAATCCGTATCCTCCATCCCCGCCGGGCACTGCGCGTGCTTCGGCACCATGGGCAGCGTGAGGATCACCTCGTCTTCCACCAGCGCCGCCACGGCCATCGAACGGCTTGCCAAGACCCGGTCGATTTCGTCGTCCGCGACGTCGATCGCTTCCTGCGACGCTGCGAGCTCCAGCTCGCTGTGAACCGCCACGGGGACCGCGACCGATTCGAGGCACCGCTGGCAGGCTAGCTCCACCGTACCGGTCGCGTCGACATGCAGGGCCGGCCTGCCCTGCGCTGAATCCCCGCCCCGGATCACATAGCGGATCTGGGCCGCACTGCACCCCAGCTCCGAAAGCCTGGGCAGATCAGTGATTTCCAGCGCTCCCGCACGCGTCGCGCCGGCGCGGGCAAACTCCAGCCCGTCGATGACCCCGCCTTGCGACATAGGGCCGGCATGATATGATTTTCGAGCCACTCTGTCAAAAAAAACATAGAGGTAGCGCGGGTTTGTGGCGCGCGCGCCGACCATGAACGATCCCCGCCCGACCCACCGATCCAGCCGCCGCACCACCCGCCAACTGGTGCTCGCCTCCACCTCGCCGTACCGGCGCAAGCTGCTGGAGCGACTGCGCGTGCCGTTCGAAGTGGTCGCGCCCGGTGTCGACGAGACGCCCCTGCCCGACGAAACTCCCGAGGCATTGACCCTGCGCCTGGCGATCGCCAAGGCGCGTTCCGCGGGAAGGGCGCACCCCGACGCGCTCGTCATCGGGTCGGATCAGGTGGCTTCGCTCGATGGCGCCGCGCTGTCCAAGCCGGAGGTTCACGACCGTGCGGTGGCCCAGTTGCGGCAGATGCGCGGGCGCCGCGTCGAGTTTCTCACCGCGCTCGCGGTGCATTGCGAGGCGACCGCGAAGACCGTCGCGCGGACGGTCCGCTACGCAGTCGAGTTTCGCGATTTCAGCGACCGGCAGCTGGAGGACTACCTGCGCGCGGAGCAGCCGTACGATTGCGCCGGCAGCGCGAAGGCCGATGGACTGGGGATCGCGCTGATCCGCCGCATGGAGGGCGACGACCCGAACGCGCTGATCGGATTGCCGCTCATCGCGCTCGTGGAGCTCCTTGCGGAGCACGGGTTCGACATCCTCTAGTGGCCGGCACGCTGTATCTCATTCCGACCCCGCTCGGTGCGGCGACGCCGGACGATATTTTGCCGGCCGGCGTGCAGGCGCGCGTGCGCACGCTGCGCTATTTCATCGCCGAGCGACCGCGCACCGCACGGGCATTCCTGAAGCAAGTCGACCCCGGATTTCCCTTGTCCGATGCGTGCATCGCAACGCTGGACGAGCACACGCCGGCGGACGGGCTCGCGTCGCTTCTCGAGCCGCTCGACGCGGAGGACGGCGGATTGCTATCGGAAGCTGGCGCGCCGGCCGTCGCGGACCCGGGCGCCGAGCTGATCCGGCTGGCCCATGCGCGCGGATTGCGCGTCGCGCCGCTGGTGGGACCTTCGGCCGTGCTGCTCGCCTTGATGGCATCCGGCCTGGAGGGGCAACGATTCGTCTTTCACGGGTACCTGCCGGTCGACAAGAGCCAGCTCACTCGCCGCCTGCGGGAACACGAAGCCGCATCGCGCCAGCTGCGCCAGACGCAGATATTCATCGAGACGCCCTACCGGAACGACCGCCTGATGGCAGCCCTGGTTCGCGCCTGCCATCCGGAAACGCTCGTCTGCGTCGCGACGGATCTCACCCTCGCGACCGAGTCGGTGCGCACCGCGTCGGTCGCGACGTGGCGTCGGGAGCCCGCCACGATCGGCAAGCGTCCGAGCGTGTTCCTGCTGCTCGCGTCAGCGTAGGCGCGGACCGCGGACCTCGGTGGACAACCCGAGCGATTCGGCGATCACCGCGCCGAAACGCCTCGCGATCCGCTCGGCCACGTTCTCCTTGCGCGTGTAGTCGACGATCTCCTCGGCCTTGATGACGTCGCGCGCGACGGAGTCCACGCTACCGTACCCGTCCGCCAGCCCGAGAGCGATGCTCTTGTCGCCGGTCCAGAACAGCCCCGAGAAGATCTCCGGCGACTCCTTGAGGCGCTTGCCGCGCCCTTTCTTTACGACGTCGATGAACTGTCGGTGAACGTCGTTCAGCAGGCTCTTGGCATGCTCGACGTCCTCGGGCTTCAGCGGCGAGAAAGGATCCAGGAACGCCTTGTTCTCGCCGGCGGTGATCACTCGCCGCTCCACGCCGAGCTTTTGCATGGTTTCCGTGAAGCCGAACTGATCCATGATCACACCGATGGAGCCGACGATACTCGCCTTGTCCACGAAGATCTTGTCGGCAGCCGACGCGACGTAGTACCCGCCGGAGGCGCAGATGTCCTCCACCACCGCGTACATCGGCACGTTCGGATACTTGGCGCGTAGCCGGCCAATCTCATCGTAGATGATGCCGGCCTGCACCGGGCTGCCACCGGGGCTGTTGATGCGCAGGATGACCCCCTGCGTGTTCTTGTCCTTGAAGGCCCCCTGCAGCGCCGCGGTCACGTTGTCGGCGCTCGCGTTGCTCTTCGCCTGAATGATGCCGTTGAGATCCACCAGGGCGCTGTGCTTGCTGCCGGTGAGCCCGTCGTCACCGGGCCAGTCGAACAGCATGACGAGCAAGAAGGTCAGATACGCGAAGCCGAGGACCTTGAAGAAGATTCCCCAGCGCCGCGCTCGCCGCTGCTCCTTGAGCGCCGCGAACGCGAGCTTCTCGAGCACGTTGCGTTCCCAGTTGTTACCGCCCGCAGGGTTTCCGTCATCTGTCACGTGATCATTCCTTCAATAGGACTTCGCCGTCGCGCTCCTCGACTGCAAGCTTCTCCAGGCCGCCGCCGCCGCACGGTCCGCCCAGGCAAGCGCCGGTTGCGGGATCGTACAGGGCACCATGCGAGGAGCATATCAAAAGCAGCCCCTCGGAATCGAAGAACTTGCCCGGCATCCAGTCCAATTCCACACCGACGTGGGCACATCGGTTCAGATATGCGTGGGCTGCGCCTTCGAACCGTATCGCGAAGGCGCTCACGCGCGCCCCCGTGCGTTCGACCTCGAACCGCACCCCGTCTCCGCCTTCCGGCAGCGCGTCAGAGGAGCAGATCACGCGTGCTCGTCGAGCCATGCCGCAAGCTCCGCAGGGGATTGGGCCAGCGCCAGCGGGCCGAGCGCTGCGAGCTGCACCGGCGGATGGGCACCATAACCGACGGCGACTGCCGCGACACCCGCGTTTGCGGCCATTGTCAGATCGTGGGCCGTGTCGCCGATCATCAGCGTGCGCTCGCGGTCCGCGACGAGCTCGTCCATCAACTCGATCAGCATGTCGGGAGCCGGCTTCGGCGCGCATTGGTCCGCGCAGCGGGTGGCGTCGAAGATCCCGTCCAGTCCGAGATGCTCGATCCCACGCGCCAGTCCGACCCGGCTCTTTCCGGTGGCGATTGCAAGCCGGTGCCCACGCGCCTGGAGTCTTCTTAGAAGCTCCCGCACGCCGGCGAAGAGCGGCAGGTCGGCATCGCGGGCCAGGAAATGATGGCGATAGCGCTCGGCCATGCGGCCGTACTCGGCCACCGGAAGATCCGGTACCGCGTATGCGAGTGCGTCGCCGAGACCGAGGCCGATCACGTGCCGGGCGCGCTCATCGTCGGGAACGGTGAGGCCGAGATCCCCGGCGGCCAGCTGGATGCAGGACGCGATTGCACCGGCGGAATCGATCAGCGTTCCGTCCCAGTCGAAGACGAGGAGGTCAAATCGCCTCGGCATGCCGCGCAGCTTCGCGAATCCGGTCGAGTGATTTGCGCAGATCGGCGGGCAGCGCGGCCGCGAGCTCGACGCGTGCGCCCGTGCGAGGATGCTCGAAGGCGAGCCGCTCGGCGTGCAGAAACATCCGGCGCGCACCCTGCTTGGCGAGGGACTTGTTCAGATCGAAGTCGCCGTACTTTTCATCTCCCACGACCGGGAACCCCAGCTGCGCAAGCTGCACCCGGATCTGATGCGTGCGCCCGGTCTCGATAGACGCGGCGAGCAGACTGTATTGCCCGATGCGCTCGACCAGATCGAACCGGGTGCGCGACTCGCGCCCCGAAACGTCGACGCTGACCCGCCGCTCGCCAGCCGCAGTCAGGTACTTGCGCAGCGGCAACGTCACGTTCCGGGACGCGCGCGTCCAGCGGCCTTTCACCAGGACGAGATACCGTTTTTCCACGGTGCCTTCCCGCAAAGCCCGGTGCAACGCCAGGAGTGCCGAGCGCTTCTTGGCCAGCATGAGGAGCCCCGACGTGTCCCGATCCAGCCGGTGCACGAGCTCGAGGAAGCGTGCTTCCGGACGGGCGGCGCGCAGCTGCTCGATCACGCCCGAGCTCACCCCGCTTCCCCCGTGCACGGCGACGCCGGCCGGCTTGTCGATCACGAGAAGGGCATCGTCCTCGAAGACCACGGGAAAATCGACCGGTCGCACCGCCGGCCGTCCCGGGGCCGCGGCGGCCGTGCGCACGGGCGGGATGCGGATTCGGTCGCCCCGCTGAAGCCGGTACGTTGCATCGACCCGGCGGCTATTCACCCGGACCTCGCCGGACCGGACCAGCCTGTAGACGTGGCTGCGCGGCACCCCTTTGAGCTCGCGCAGGAGGAAATTGTCCACGCGCTGCCCTGCCCGAGCGTCGTCCAGGGTCACGATACGCACCCTTTCGTTGCCTAACTCCTTCATTCTCCTTATACTCCACCGGCTGCCTTCGGAAACTGGGACGGCGGTCGTGCGGCTCCTTGTGAAACGTTGTTCGTTCCAAGCACCCGCGCCGCCAGGACGTTCCGAATCGAATGCTGCGAAGAGTGCCAGTGTCCTGCACGTGGCGCCCTTCAACCGGTTGTTTCGCTCACCGCAAGTAGCGATGTTAATTGGATTAGCGCGCTAGACCCAGCGGCAGAACCCAAGGCCCCGGCGACATGACGACAACGGGGTTTCGACGACAAACCAGACCTTCCTCCGTGATCAGCTCCGGAAAGACGGCGAACATGCAAACCTGAAGAGCCAAACCTTCAGCGGCGTTGGTTTGTCCTGCCCGCGCGCAGGAGAAAAACTAAATGAAACGCATGCTGTTTAACGCAACACAGGCCGAGGAACTCCGTGTTGCGATAGTCGAAGGTCAGAAACTCATCGATCTCGACATCGAATCGGCCAGCAAGGAACAACGCAAAGGAAACATCTACAAGGGAATCATCACCAGGGTCGAACCCAGTCTCGAAGCGGCTTTTGTCGACTATGGCGCAGAGCGCCATGGGTTTCTGCCCTTCAAGGAAATCTCCCGCAGCTATTTCAGGTCGAACGTCGATCCGGGTCGTGCCCGGATCCAGGACGCGGTTGCCGACGGCACCGAAGTCCTCGTCCAGGTGGAAAAGGACGAGCGCGGCACCAAGGGCGCTGCGCTCACGACGTTCATCAGCCTCGCCGGCCGCTACCTCGTCCTGATGCCGAACAATCCCCGTGGCGGGGGCGTGTCGCGTCGCATCGAGGGCGAGGACCGCAACGAGCTACGCGAGGCGATGGACCAGCTCACCGTGCCGCAAGGCATGAGTATCATCGGCCGCACTGCCGGCATCGGGCGAAACTTCGAGGAGCTGGCCTGGGACCTCACGTACCTCCTCAAGCTCTGGGAGAAGATCGTCGAGGCCGCCGAGCAGCATCGCTGGACCGAGGCCGAAGTGGAGGAAGCGTCCCGCCGCGGCGCCACGCTGCGCGTCGGCGACCGCGCGAATCCCGCGCCGTTCCTCATCTATCAGGAGTCGAGCCTCGTCATCCGGGCGATTCGCGACTATTTCCAGCCCGATATCGGCGAGATCCTGATCGACACCGACTCGATCTACGAGCAGACGGTCGCGTTCATGGGCAACGTGATGCCCGACAACGTGCAGCGTGTGAAGCGCTACCACGACGACGTGCCCCTCTTTTCGCGCTTCCAGATCGAGCACCAGATCGAGACAGCCTACTCGCGCCAGGTGCCCCTCCCCTCCGGCGGCGCCATCGTGATCGACCACACGGAGGCGCTCGTCTCGATCGACGTGAACTCCGCGCGCGCGACGAAGGGCGCGGACATCGAGGAGACCGCTCTGCGCACCAACGTGGAGGCTTCCGACGAGATCGCTCGCCAGCTGCGCTTGCGCGACCTCGGTGGTCTCATCGTCATTGACTTCATCGACATGGAAAGCCAGCGCGGGCAGCGCGAGGTCGAGAATCGCCTGCGCGACGCGCTGCGGCCCGACCGCGCGCGGGTGCAGATGGGCAAGATCTCGCGCTTCGGCCTGATGGAGCTTTCGCGGCAGCGGCTGCGCCCGAGCCTCGGTGAAACGAGTCACCAGGCCTGTCCGCGCTGCAACGGCACGGGACACGTGCGATCGATCGAATCCTCGGCGCTGCACATCCTGCGCATCATGCAGGAGGAGGCGATGAAGGAGAACAGCGCGGCGGTGCACGTGCAGGTCCCCGTGGATGTCGCGACCTACCTGTTGAACGAGAAGCGCGACGACATCCACGCCCTCGAGGCTCGGCTCAAGGTGAACATCGTGATGCTGCCGAACATTCACCTCGAGACGCCGAACTACCGCATCGAGCGGCTGCGCCACGACGACTTGAACCAGGAAGGCGTGCTTCCGCCGAGCTACAGGATGGTGGAAGCCCCTGCCGAGGAGGAGAAGAAGCTGCTCACGCCGGACGCGAAGCCGGCGCGGGCGGAGGCCGTCGTGAAAGGCGTGACGCCGGAACAGCCTGCGCCCATGGCGACCCAGCCGGCCCCCGCTCCGGTCACAGCGCCGCCGGCGGCATCGGTCGGGATCATCGACCGCATCTTCAGCTGGTTCCGCCGGCCCGCCGAGGTTCAAGCGCCCGCGACGCGTCCGACCAGGCCGGCACCCGCCGAGCCGCGCCGGGAGCACCGTGAACGCCGCGACCGGCACCAGCGGCGCGATCGGCAAGAAGGTCGCCCGCAGGGCGGTCGATCGGGCGAACGCTCCCAGCGTGACCGTGGTGATCGAGGCGAACGCGGTGAGCGTGGCGAGCGCCGCGACCGCCCGCAGCAGGGTGACCAGCGCCGGCGCGACCAGCGTGCCGACCAGGGAGAGCGGTCGCCGCGCGACCAGCGGCGCGACGAGCGACCGCGCCGGCCCGATCAGCAGGCAACCCAGGAGCCGCGCACGCAGCAGCCTGCGCTGGCATCGCCGCAACCCGGTGCGACCGAGGGCGCACGCGCGGAAGGTGAGCGGCGCGGCGGACGCCGCCGGCGCCGTGGACGCGGCGGCGATCGCGGCGAGCGGAGCGCGCCGCAGCAAGCTGTCCAGGCCGAGCGTATCGACACCGAGATCACCGAGACCGTGGCAGGGACTGCAAACGTCCTGACGAGCGAGGCGATCCCGGTACCGGAAATGCCGCAAGCGGCGCCGATCACCGAGAGCACGGCGCCCGAGGCGGAATTCCAGAGCGCTCCCGCAGAGGAAGCGCAACCCGCCGTCGAAAGCGTGCCGCAACCCGCCGAGTCGATCACCCCGACGCCGACCGAAGCGGCCTACGCACCAGGCGAGCCGGAGCGCGTTGTCCCGACTCCGCCGCCAAGCGAAGCGCCCGCCTTTGCGGAGAAGGCAGAGCCTGTCCCCGAGGCGGCGCCGTCGACGCCGTCGATCGAGCGCGCCATGAAGCGCGAGTCCGTGCCGACCGCGCCCGTAGAAGCTCGCGCCCCGCAGCCGAGTCTTGACGAGGTGCTTCAGCAAAGCGGATTGGTCCTGGTGGAAACCAGCCCGGCCAAGGCCCAATCTGTCGAAGCGGTCGCGGAAGACGAACCCGTGGCGCCGCGCCCTCCGCGTGAGCGCCGTCCGCCGCCTCCGGAAATCGACCAACCGCTCCAGCAGGTCGAAACCCGCAAGGAAGAAGACCAGCAGTCAGTCTGAATCGGATGGTGCCTGCTCGCCTCGCAACGACGCGAGCAGGCCTTCCGCCGCATCTTCGATCAGATCCAGCACCTGCGCGAAGCCCTCGGGTCCGCCGTAGTAGGGATCGGGCACTTCGAGCGACTGCGCGCGGCGCGCATACGACAGCATCATTCCGATCTTGTGGCGTGCGGGCAGCGGCGCCAGGCGCGTCAGGATCTCGTGGTGATCGCGGTCCATCGCGAGGATCAGGTCGAACGCCGAAAAATCCTCGCTGCCGATCCGGCGCGCCTTCATTCCGGAAAGATCGTAGCCCCGCGCACGTGCAATCGCTTGGGCCCGGGAGTCGGGAGCCTCCCCGACGTGATAGGCGTGCGTCCCGGCCGAGTCCGCGCGGATCGCGTGCGCGAGCCCTGCGTCGGCCACCAGTTTCCTGAACACGCCTTCGGCCGTTGGCGAGCGGCAGATGTTGCCGGTACAGACGAACAGGACACTGCGCATGCGCTCGGTCATCCCGCCGCGCGGAGGCGCGCCGCCTCGTCCCGCTCGCCGTCCACGCCGAACGCACGCCGCCGGAGTTCCGCCAGCCGATCGCGCGCCTGCGCCGCCTCCTCGAACTCCAGGTTGCGCGCATGCGTGAGCATCTGCTTCTCGAGGCGCTTGATCTCCCTGCCGAGCTGTTTCTCGCTCATGGCTTCGTAGCGCGCCTGCTCCTCCGCGGCCTTCAGGGTCTCGCGCACGTCCTCGACGTCGTAGACGCCGTCGATGATGTCCTTGATGCGCTTCGAGACACCGATCGGCACAATGCCGTGCTGCGCGTTGAAGGTGGTCTGCTTCGCGCGACGCCGCTCCGTCTCCTCGATCGCGCGTCGCATCGAGTCGGTCACCCGGTCGGCGTAGAGGATCGCCTTGCCGTTGATGTGGCGGGCCGCCCGGCCGATGGTCTGGATGAGCGACCGGTCCGAACGCAGAAACCCCTCCTTGTCCGCGTCGAGAATGGCCACCAGCGACACCTCGGGGATGTCGAGTCCCTCGCGCAGCAGATTGATGCCCACCAGCACGTCGAACTCCCCGAGTCGCAGATCACGAATGATCTCGACACGCTCCACGGTGTCGATCTCGGAGTGCAGGTAGCGCACCCGGACCCCGTGCTCCGCCAGGTACTCGGTCAAGTCCTCGGCCATCTTCTTCGTGAGCGTGGTCACCAGCACTCGTTCGCCGCGCCCGGCGCGCAGACCGATTTCCGAGAGCAGGTCGTCCACCTGTGTCGAGGCAGGACGCACTTCGAGGTCCGGATCGACCAGTCCGGTCGGCCTCACCACCTGCTCGACGACCTGCCCGGATCGCGCGCGCTCGTACTCGGCGGGCGTGGCCGACACGAAGACGGTCTGACGCATGACCTTCTCGAACTCTTCCATCTTCAGCGGGCGGTTGTCCAGGGCGGACGGCAGCCGGAAGCCGTAGTCCACCAGGTTCTCCTTGCGGGAGCGGTCGCCGCGGAACATGCCGCCGAGCTGCGGGACGGTCACGTGGCTCTCGTCGATGATCATCAAGGCATCCGCCGGCAGATAGTCGATCAGGGTCGGTGGCGGCTCGCCCTCGGCGCGCCCGGAAAGGTGGCGCGAGTAGTTCTCGATTCCCTTGCAGAATCCCATCTCGGCGAGCATCTCGAGATCGAAGCGCGTGCGCTGCTCGATCCGCTGCGCCTCGACCAGCTTGCCCTCCTTCACGAAGAAATCGATCCGCTCCTTGAGCTCGGACTTGATCGCCTCGATCGCCCGCACGGTCGTGCTGCGCGGCGTGACATAGTGGCTGGACGGGTACACGGTGAATCGCGAGACGCGCTGACTGGTGCGGCCAGTGAGCGGGTCGAAGAGCATGAGGCTGTCGACCTCGTCGTCGACCAGCGTGATGCGGAGCGCGGTTTCGGAGTGCTCCGCAGGGAAGACGTCGAGCACGTCGCCTCGCACGCGGAACGTTCCGCGGCGGAAGTCGTACTCGGAGCGCTCGTATTGCATCGCCACGAGGCGAGCAATCGCGTCGCGCTGCGCGATGCGCTCCCGCTCCCGCAAATGGAGGATCATGCCGTGATAGTCCACCGGGTCGCCGATACCGTAGATGCACGACACGGTCGCGACGATGACTGCGTCGTCGCGCTCCAGCAGCGACTTGGTCGCCGAAAGGCGCATCTGCTCGATGTGTTCGTTGATGCTCGAATCTTTTTCGATGTACAGGTCGCGCGCCGGCACGTAGGCCTCGGGCTGGTAGTAGTCGTAGTACGAGACGAAGTACTCGATCGCGTTCTCGGGCAGGAACTCGCGCATCTCCGAGTAGAGCTGCGCGGCCAGGGTCTTGTTCGGCGCCAGGATCAGGGCCGGTCGGCCGAGCCGGGCAATGACGTGCGCCATCGTGTAGGTCTTGCCCGACCCGGTGACGCCGAGCAGCGTCTGGTAGGCCAGGCCGTCCGAGATTCCCTCGACAAGCTTGTCGATCGCCTCGGGCTGGTCGCCCGCCGGGGAGAACGGCTGATGGAGGCGGTAGGGACTGCCCGGAAACGTCAGAACGGCTTCCTGCGGTCGCGGTGTTTGGACGGTAGCGGGTTGCGTCACGATGGGGTCATATGGGGCTGCGCGCTCGACACGCAACCATTCGGCGTGAAACTCGACATTTTCCCACATCGGCGCACGCGGAGCAGCACCCGAGTGCGTCGCGGCACCTCGCGTCGAAAAGGTAGAATTCCACCCGCCTTTTACCCCACCCCGTAGTATTCTGGACGACTCGCCATGAACGCCTCCCTTCTCGCCAGCGTCGAAATGGCGCCGCGCGATCCGATCCTTGGGATTACCGAGGCCTACCACGCCGACCCCAACCCGAAGAAAGTCAACCTCGGCGTGGGCGTCTATGGCGACGACTCAGGCAAGGTCCCGCTCCTGGAGTGCGTACGGCGCGTTGACCAGGCGATCCTCGAGAACGAGGCGCCCTGGAGCTACCTACCTATCGATGGTCTCCCCCTCTATGACAAGGCGGTGCAGGCGCTGGTCTTCGGCGCGGATTCGGCGACCGTCACCCGGGGGCACGGCGTCACGGTGCAGGCGCTGGGAGGCACCGGCGCGCTCAAGGTGGGCGCGGACTTCCTGCATCGGATCAGTCCGAATGCCCGGGTGCTGATCAGCGATCCGAGCTGGGAGAATCACCGCGCCCTGTTCGAGCAGGCTGGATTCGAAGTGAGCGCCTATCCGTACTACCACGCGGCGACTCATGGCCTCGACTTTCCTGGGATGGTCTCCGCCCTCGAGAAGGCGTCGCCGGGGACGATCGTGGTGCTGCACGTGTGCTGCCACAATCCCACCGGCGTGGACCTCGAGCCCGGACAGTGGGCCCAAGTGATCGAGATCGTGAAAGCACGCGATCTCGTACCCTTTCTCGACAGCGCCTACCAGGGTTTCGCCGAAGGCGTCGACGCGGACGGCGCGATCGTCCGCGAATTCGCCAAGGCTTGCAGCCCGGTCTTCGTCGCGAGCTCGTTCTCCAAGTCCTTCTCGCTGTACGGCGAGCGGGTCGGCGCCCTGAGCGTTGCCACGGCCTCCACCGAGGAGTCGGCGCGCGTCCTGAGCCAGCTGAAGCGCGTCGTGCGCGCGAACTATTCCAATCCGCCCACCCATGGTGGAAGGGCGGTGTCGATGATCCTCACGACGCCCGAACTCCGCGCGCTGTGGGAGAAGGAGCTCGGAGGTATGCGCGAGCGCATCCGCACCATGCGCAAGGGCCTGGTCGAGAGGATTCACGCCCGCGTGCCGGGATCGGACTTCAGCTTCGTCATGCGCCAGCGCGGGATGTTCTCCTACTCGGGCCTTACGAAAGCTCAGGTGGTGCGCCTTCGGGAGGAGTTCTCGGTCTATGCGATCGAGACTGGCCGGATCTGCGTCGCCGCGCTCAACTCCGGCAACATCGACTACGCTGCCGATGCGATCGCTGCCGTGATGCACTGAGCGAGCGACTCGACCCGCCGGCCGGATCGTCCACGCACCCGCCGCGATTCCTTCGATTTCGGCGCATTCGCGCTTGAAATTTAACGACTTGTCGCGCATCATTCGCCCGTCATGGCGACCGCCCGCGTAACAAAACTGAAAAGAAACGACGAGTTCAAGGTGTCGGAAGGGACGCCGTGGACGTCGGCGGAGTCCGCCGAGCTCTACGGCATTCGCAACTGGGGCGCCGGATACTTCGATCTCGCCGACGACGGCACGGTCACGGTGAACGTTCCGTTCGACGGCAAGCGCGTCGGCGTGAGCCTGCTCGACATTATCGCCGGCATGCAGCAGCGCGGCGTGCAGATGCCGGTGCTCCTGCGCATCGAGAATATCCTCGACGCGCAGATCTCGCTGCTCAACGACAGCTTCGGCAACGCGATGCGCAGCCTCAACTACGGTGGCGGCTACCGCGGCGTCTTTCCGATCAAGGTCAACCAGCAGTGCCAGGTGATCGAGGAGATCGCCCGATTCGGCGCGCGCTACGGACACGGGCTCGAAGCCGGCAGCAAAGCGGAGCTGTTGATCGCGCTCGCGAGCCTCGAGGCTGGCTCCGGCTACATCATCTGCAACGGCTACAAGGACACGGAGTTCGTCGACCTCGGCCTGCAGGCGCTCAAGCTCGGCTATAAGTGCATCTTCGTGATCGAGACACCGACCGAGCTGCCGATCATCCTCGAGTCGAGTCGCGCACTCGGGATCCGACCCATCCTCGGCGTGAGGGTCAAGCTCTCCTCGCGGGTAGGTGGCGCCTGGAACGAATCGAGCGGGGATCGAAGCATATTCGGCCTCACGACGTCGCAGCTGGTCGAGACGATCGATTTGTTGCGCCGGCAAGAGATGCTCGACTGCCTGCAGCTGCTGCACTACCACTTGGGCTCCCAGATCCCCAATATCCGCGACATCCGGTCGGGCGTGCTGGAGGCCTGCCGCTACTACGTCGATCTCGTCAAGGAAGGAGCGGCGCTCAGCTACCTGGACCTCGGTGGCGGACTCGCCGTGGACTACGACGGCTCGCAGACGAACCACGACTACAGCAAGAACTATTCGCTCGACGAATACTGCCTCGACGTGGTCGAGGCGATCATGAGCGCGCTCGACCCGCAGGGCATTCCGCATCCGGTGATCGTGTCCGAGTCGGGGCGCGCGACGGTGGCCTACTCGTCCATACTGCTCTTCAACATTCTGGACGTGACGCGGTTCGAGCCCGGCGAGCTGCCTCCCGCGGATCCCTCCCGCGAGCCCGAGCTGATCGGCAACCTGCGCGAATCGCTGAAGAGCATCAATCCCAAGAACCTCCAGGAGTGTTACAACGACGCCGTCTACTACCGCGAGGAGATTCGCGAGCTCTTCAAGCGCGGACAGATCCGGCTGCGCGAGCTCTCGCTCGCGGAGGACATCTTCCTAGAGATCGTGCGGGGAATCGTCCGCGAGCTCGAACAGGCGAAACGCGTACCGGCCGGTCTCGCGGGCCTCGAGCATTCCCTTTCGGACATCTACTACGGCAATTTCTCGGTGTTCCAGTCGCTGCCGGACGTGTGGGCGATCGAGCAGATCTTCCCGATCATGCCGGTCCATCGCCACACCGAGGCGCCGACGCGCCAGGCGATCATTGCGGACATCACCTGTGATTCCGACGGCAAGATCGACCGCTTCATCGGCAAGCGCGGAGTCGGCAAAACGCTCCCCGTCCATCCCCTCACCGAAGGCGAGCCGTACTATTTCGGAGTGTTCCTGGTCGGGGCGTATCAGGAGACGCTCGGCGATCTTCACAATCTGATGGGTGACACCAACGTCGTGAGCGTGCGCATCAACGAGGATGGCACGTTCGACGTCGTGCGGGAAATGAGCGGCGACAGCATCGCCGACGTGCTCTCGTACGTCGAGTACCAGCCTCAGCAGTTGCTCGAGCAGTTCCGCAAGATCGCCGAGCACGGCGTGCGCGACGGCCGCATCTCCCTGGCGGAGCGTCAGTCCATGCTCGAGGCTTTCTCAGCAAGCCTGCGCGGCTACACTTATTACGAGGACTGATCCAGGCACATTCCGCATGGCGAAGGTTCTGATAGTCGGTGCGGGAGGCGTGGGCCAGGTCGTGACCCACAAGTGCGCGCAGGTCCCCGAAGTCTTCTCGGAAATCGTCCTCGCAAGCCGGACCGAGGAGAAGTGCCGGAAGATCGCGGCACAGATCAAGCGTCCGATCCGGACCGCGCAAGTGGATGCCGACGACGTACCACAGATGACGGCGCTCCTCGAGCGTGAGAAACCGCAGATCGTCATCAACGTGGCCCTGCCCTACCAGGACCTCCCGATCATGGACGCCTGTCTCGCGGCGGGCATCGACTATCTGGACACCGCGAACTACGAACCGCGCGACACGGCCAAGTTCGAGTACAGCTGGCAGTGGGCGTACGACGACCGATACCGCGACCGGGGCATCATGGCGCTACTCGGCAGCGGCTTCGACCCGGGCGCCACCAACGTCTTCACGGCCTGGCTGCAGAAGCACGAGTTCGACACGATCGAAGTGCTCGACATCATCGACTGCAACGCCGGCGAGCACGGCCAGCCGTTCGCGACGAACTTCAATCCGGAGATCAACATCCGCGAAGTGACGGCGCGCGGGCGCTATTGGGAAAACGGGGAATGGCGCACGACGGACCCCCTTTCGGTCAGCAAGGTGTTTCCCTTCCCCGACGGCATCGGCCCCAAGAAGATCTACCTCCTCTATCACGAGGAGCTCGAGTCGATCGTGAAGCACTTCCCGACCCTGCGTCATGCGCGGTTCTGGATGACCTTTTCCGACAACTACCTCAAGCACCTCGAGGTGCTCGGCAACGTCGGCATGACGAGCATCGAGCCCGTGATGTACCAGGGTCGCGAGATCGTTCCGCTGCAGTTTCTCAAGGCGCTGCTTCCGGATCCCTCCAGCCTCGGGCCGCTCACCAAGGGCCGCACGTGCATCGGGTGCCTCGTTCAGGGCAAGAAGGGGGGGCGGGACAAGATCGCCTTTCTGTACAACATCTGCGATCACGAAGCGGCCTACCGGGAGGTGCAGTCGCAGGCGATCTCCTACACGACCGGCGTCCCGGCGATGATCGGCGCGAAGATGATGCTGACCGGCAAGTGGCGGGGCAAGGGCGTCTTCAACATGGAGCAGTTCGATCCGGATCCGTTCATGGAGGACATGAACCGATACGGGTTGCCCTGGTCGGTCATGCAGGTCGACGCGCCGATGGAATGAGGGTGCCGCGCCCTCGCCGCCCGCGCGCTGGATTCCGCGACCAGGCGGAATCCCTCATGCAGTGCCCTTCTTGATCGAGCGCATCGCCATGGAGCGTTTCCGAAAGCTCGACGCGCGCCGCGTCCCGTCACCGTGCTTCGTCGTGGACGAGGTCGCGGTCGAACACAATCTGAGGATTCTCGACCGCGTCCAGCGCGAGAGCGGCGCCAAGGTCCTGCTCGCGCTGAAAGCGTTCTCGATGTGGAGCCTCGCCCCGCTCATCTCGAGTTACCTGCGCGGCACCTGCGCAAGCGGCCTGCACGAGGCGCGCTTGGGGCGTGAGGAATTCGGCGGTGAGGTGCACTGCTTCTCGCCGGCCTTCACCGAGTCCGATCTCGCGGAGATACTGGAGATCTCGGACCATGTAGTCTTCAATTCGCCGACGCAGTGGGAGCGTTTCCGCGCGATGGCCCGCGCGTCCGCGGCCCGGCGTCCCGGGTTGCGATTCGGCCTGCGCGTGAATCCGGAGCACTCCGAAGGCGTGGTGCCGATTTACGATCCCTGTGCACCCTACTCCCGCCTCGGAATGCCGCGCGCGCGATTTCCGGCCGACCGCCTGGAGGGAATCAGCGGGCTTCACTTCCACACGCTCTGCGAACAGGATTTCCCGCCCCTCGCGCGAACCGTTGCCGCTTTCGAGGCGAAGTTCGGCGAATTCATTCCGCGCATGGAATGGATCAATTTTGGAGGCGGGCACCACATCTCCCGCCCGGATTACGACGTCGACGGCCTGATCCGCTTGCTCGTCGACTTCCGCGAGCGCCACGGCGTCCAGCTCTACCTCGAACCGGGCGAGGCCATCGCCATCAACACGGGCGTGCTGGTAGCCGAGGTGCTCGATCTGCCCTGGAACGGGATGCCGCTGGCGATCCTGGACACATCGGCGACCTGCCACATGCCCGACACGCTGGAAATGCCGTACAGGGCGCAGGTCATGGGTTCCGGCGAGCCCGGAGCCCACGCGCACACGTATCGGCTCGGCGGACAGACGTGCCTCGCCGGAGACGTGATCGGCGATTACTCGTTTCCGGCGCCCTTGCGGGTCGGCCAGCGGCTGATCTTCGAGGAAATGGCCCATTACACGATGGTCAAGACGACGACATTCAACGGAATCCGCCTGCCGAGCATCGCGATCTGGAACTCGGAGACCGACGCGCTGCGCGTGGTTCGCGAGTTCGGGTACGACGAATTCAAGCGCAGGCTGTCATGAGCGACTCGGCGACACGATTTCTCGGCAGCGAGCTTCCGGAGATGGCGCCCGAGGACGCCCGCTTTCATGTCGTGCCGGTGCCCTACGAGAAGACGGTCTCCTACGGCGGCGGCACTGCCCGCGGACCGGCGTCGATCATCGCCGCATCCAGCCAGCTCGAGCGCTGGGACGGCCACGGCGATCCGGGCGCGGAGGGAATCTACACCTGGCCGCCGATCGACTGCTCCGGCGCCCCAGAAACGGTGATCGCCGACATCGCCGCCACGGTCGCGCTGATTCTGCGGCTCGGCAAGCTACCGGTGGTGCTCGGCGGCGAGCACACCGTCACCTGGGGCGTGATCCGTGGCTATCTGGATGCCGGCGCCAACGATTTCGGAGTGGTCCAGATCGATGCCCACGCTGATCTCCGGGACCGCTACGAGGGCGATCCCTTGAGCCACGCCTCGGTCATGCGCAGAATCGTGGAAGCCGGCATACCCCTTTTTCAGCTCGGCAACCGTGCCTATTGCGAAGAGGAGCGCGACGCCCGCAAGCAGTACGGCGTGCGGTTTCTCGATGCGGAAGATCTGGTTCCGCAAGGCATCGACTCGGTCGAGTTGCCCGCCGACTTTCCGCCCCACGTGTTCTTCACAGTCGACGTCGACGGCATCGATCCATCGGTGCTGCCGGCGACCGGCACACCCGTGCCCGGCGGACTCTCGTGGTACCAGACCCTCGGGCTCTTCGAATCGGTCGCACGTCAGCGCAAGATCATCGGCTTCGACGTGATGGAATTCGCGCCGATCCCGGGCTTTCACGCCTACGAGTTCGCCGCCGCGCTCCTCGCCTACAAGCTCATGGGCATCGTCCAGCGCGCACCGTGAGCGACGGGGCCACCCGTAATGCCGCGATCGCGGCGGGGAGCGGCTGACGCAGGTAACGTGTCAGTACCCGCGCGTACGGTCGACCAGACCCAGGAGCCGTTCGCCGGTCCGCAACCGGCGCAGATTCTCGGCGACGAACGCCGCCGCAGTGTGCGGATTGGTCAGCGCCGCCATGTGCGGTGTCACGGTGACCCGCGCGTGACGCCAGTATCGATGCTCCCGAGGAAGCGGTTCGACATTGAAAACGTCGAGTACGGCATGGCGCAGTCGACCGCTGTCCAGCGCGCCCAGCAGGGCCTCGTCATCCACCAGCCCGCCGCGCGCGAGGTTGATGAGGACGGCACCGTCCGGCAATCGCGCGAGAAATGCCGCGTCGATCATTCCGGCGGTTTGCGGCGTGAGCGGCAGCAACACGACGAGGATCTCGCTCCCCGCCAAGAACTCCGGCAGCCTCTCTGCACCGGCAAACGAGTCGACCCCTTCGATTTCCTTGGGCGTCCGGCTCCAGCCCCGCACGCGAAAGCCCAGCGTCAGCAGCATTTCCGCGACCGCGCGCCCGAGCTCTCCCATCCCCAGGATCCCTACCGTGCGCGCGTCGGTCGTCGGGTTGCGGAGCATCTTCCACCGCGCCTCGCGCTGCTGCCGCGCCAGATCGTCCAGACGCAGATGGGCGTTGAGCGCATGCGCCGCGACGGTTTCGACCATCGCTCGCGTCATCGACGGGTCGATCATCCGGGCCAGCGGGACGTCGCGGGGCAGAGTCGGATCGGTCACGAGCGTCTCGACGCCCATCCAGAGCGACTGGATGAGCTTCAGGCGCGTGAACGGGGCTAGCGCGCCGGATGCCGGCGCCGCAGTCAGCACCACGTCCACGTCATCCGGAGACACCGCGTCGACCTCGAAGTAGAGCTCATCTTCGGGCAAGGCGGCGCGCAGCGGCTCCGCCCAGCGCTCCGCCGTTTCCGCGGTCGAAGTCGAAATGAAGACGATACGGAATGGGCTCATCGCCACACGTCTCGAGCGTTCGTCAGAAAGTGTGCTCCGGCGCGGGAAACGTCCCTTGCTTGACGGCCTCGACGTAGGCCTGTATCGCCGCCTTGATGCTCGGCGACCCTTCCATGAAATTGCGGACGAAGCGCGCCTTGCGCCCGGGATAGATGTCGAGCATGTCCTGGAGCACCAGAACCTGTCCTGCGCAATCGACGCCCGCGCCGATGCCGATGGTCGGGATCTCGAGCGATCGCGTCACGTCAGCCGCGAGGTTCGCCGGAATCGCCTCGAGAACGATCAGCGCGGCGCCCGCTTCCTCGACCGCCTTCGCGTCGTCGAGCACACGCCGGGCCGTGTCTTCGGTTTTGCCCTGCACACGATAGCCCCCGAGCTGGTGCACCGACTGCGGCGTCAGTCCGACGTGGCCGCATACCGGAATGCCGCGCTCGACGAGGAAGCGGATCGTGTCGAGCATCACGCGGCCGCCTTCGAGCTTGACCATCTGCGCCCCCGCCGACATGAGCGGTACGGCATTCCGGAATGCCTGCTGCGGCGATTCCTGATAGGTCCCGAAGGGCATGTCCGCGATGACCAGCGCCTGCTTCGAACCGCGCGCCACGCAGCCCGTGTGGTAGATCATGTCGTCCAGCGACACGGCGAGCGTGCTGTCGTGCCCCTGCATGACCATGCCCAGCGAGTCGCCGATCAGCAGCATTTCGACGCCCGCCGCCTCGCTCAATGCCGCGAAGCTCGAATCGTAGGCAGTCAGCATGACGATCTTCTCGCCACGTGCCTGCATCTTCCTGAAGTGATCAATCGTTAACCGCATGGCTGCTCGCCTTTCCGGGCACTCATGCACCTGCCCCCCGGAAGAAGCCCACGGGCGCAGGCGGATCAGAGACGTTTCCCGTGCCGCAATCATACCGTCGCTGTCGCACTGCAGCACGTTGACCCCCGGACCCTGGACCCGTAAAATTCCGCCCCTGTTCCCCGATAGCTCAGTCGGTAGAGCGACGGACTGTTAATCCGCAGGTCGTAGGTTCGAGCCCTACTCGGGGAGCCAATCAAATCAAGGCCTGGCGTGCGCTGGGCTTTTTCATTTCGCGGCGAGGGGCAAGGTCACTTTGCACGCTGCCTGCGCGCGATCTCGAAATAGCTGCGTGCGCTCGCTGCGAGCAGCCTCGGTACATGCGTATAGATGTAGCGCACGCCCTTGGCGAGCACATCGCCGACCTGTTCTGCGGTCGCCGGCATGCCGGAAATGCGCCCGGCGGCGCGGATGCGCGCCAGACAGTCGTCGATCGCGCTCGCCACCTCGGGCGCTTTCGGGTTACCGGGATGACCCATCGATTGCGATAGATCGGACGGGCCGACGAAGAAAACGTCGATCTCGTCGATGCGCAGGATTTCGTCGAGATGCTCGAGCGCCTCGCGGTCCTCGATCTGCGCCGCGATCAGCGTTTGCGCGTTCGCCGCGCGCACGTAATCGGCCATCGAGCCGTGCGCGTCGTACAGCGCGGCCCGGGTGCCGGCGGCGAGGCTGCGGCTGCCGAGTGGATGGTATTTGACCGCGCCCACCGCTGCCTGCGCCTCCGCCGCGTTCCTGACGTGGGGCACCTGCACCCCCGCGACGCCGCGGTCGAGCACCTGCAGGATATGCGCCGCGCTGTTGCTCACCGGGCGCGCGATGGCGGTCATGCCGGCCGCCTCTGCCGCCATCGCCATCAGCTCGACGCTCTCCAGGGTCAACGTGCCGTGCTCGCAGTCGAGCAGCACCCAGTCGAAGCCATAGGCGCCGAGCATCTCGACGAGCTGCGGCGAGGGGATCATCACGGACACTCCGAAGGCGGGCTCGCCGGCGTGCAGCTTCTCCTTCATGCGGTTCGTCTTCACCTGCCTTCGCGCTCCCTTGTGTTGAGGTGTTCATCGAAGAACCGGATCACCGGCTCCATGGAAGTCGGCCGCGCAGCGAACGCCGCGCGCAGATCGAGCGCGACCGAGCGCCGGAAGAGGGACTCTGTCGCCGAGGTCATGACCGGCTCGATCCCGATCCCGCGCAGCACCTTCTCCACCTGCACCACCTCGTGCCAGCGCCGCTCATGCGCCACCGCGTGGCTGCACACCCAGTTCGTCGCGACCTTCTCGAAGCGTTCGCGGCCGAGGAGTTCTACGACCTCCTCCCACAGCTCGGCGCGCATACCCGCGCGCTCGCCGGCGGCGAGGAACTCGATGAGCAGCGCCTCCAGGCCTTTCGAGAACACGCTGCGCAGCATTTTGTAGGTCGAGGCCCGGCCGACCTCGTCGCTGTAGTGGCGCACGTTGAGACCGACGTCGCCGGCGAGCGTGCGCGCCGTCGCCGCGCCCGCTGTGCCGCCGAGCAGAAGCTCGGTCCTGGCGCCAGTCACGCCGACCGCGCCGAGCAGCGCCCCTTCCACGAACGCCGCGCCGCTCGGCTCGATGATCGCGGCGATCTCGCGCTTGACCGCCGGCTCGGTGGCGTTCAGATCGATCCAGCTCTGGCCCGGCACGAGGTGCGGGCTGCTGGCCTGTGCGGCTTCGCGCGCCACATCGGTCGTCACCGTCGAGAACACGTAGCTCGCGCCGCGCAGCGCCTCGCCGAGCGCGGCGAACGCGACCGGCGTGTCGCCGGCCCGCGCCGCGAGACGCGCGGGTCCGTCGGGGGCATCCAGCAAGACGTCGTAGGCCGATACCTGCGCGCCCGCGGCGACGAATGCCCGGGCAAACGCCGCGGCGACCTCGCCAAAGCCGACGAATGCGACACGCGTCGTGGAGTGCGCAGGAGGATTCACGCCCACATCATACCGTTGCCCAATGGGCCCTATCGCTGCCGCCAAGCCGGGCTACCGGTGGCGTCCCGCAGGTGATGCGCGTGGCACCCCTGTCAGGCTGTCGGTAGCCAGCCGCCGTGCCGGGCGCCGCGAATCATCCGCTCTGTTCGACCGCCAACGCCGCGGGCTTGCCGGCCTTGGCCGCCTGGATCGCGCGCCAGATGCGCACCGGGTTGGCCGGCATGTCGAAGTGGGTGACGCCGGCCTGGCGGAGCGCGTCCATCACCGCGTTCATCAGGCACGGCATCGAGCCCGTGACGCCCGCCTCACCGACGCCCTTCGCGCCCAGCGGATTCGTTGCGGTGGGCACCGGGTGCTCGGTAAGCGTCAAGCCACCGACGAGCCCCGCGCGCGGCATCGGGTAGTCCATGAAGCTCCCGGAAAGGAGCTGGCCGCTCGAATCGTAGATCGCCTGCTCGCCGAGGATGTGCCCGGCGCCCTGCGTGATGCCGCCCTGCATCTGGCCGTGCACGAGCTGCTGGTTGACCAGGTTCCCCGCGTCGTCGCACGCGAGGTAGGACACGATCTCCACCTCGCCCGTTTCCGGCTCGATCTCGACCTCGGCGATGTGACAGCCGTTCGGGTAGGTCGATGGGACCTTGGGTCGCTCCTTGAAGTCGAGGTCGAGCTTGCTTGGGTGCTTCTGCGCCAGGGCCGTGATGGCGATCCTGCGGTCGGTGCCCTTGATGCGGTACTCACCTTCCTCGAACTCGAGGTCGCCCTTCGCCGTTTCCAGCTCGTCGGACGCAAGATCCAGGCCGATCTGCACGATCTCGCGCGCCGCGAGCAGCACCGCGCTTCCCAGCCCGTGCAGCGTACGCGAGCCTCCGGTCGGGTTCGCGATGAGATGGGTGCCGAGCTCCGAGGTCCTGAGGCGGAATCGATCTACCGGCACGCCGAGCACCCGCGCCGCGATCTGCGCGAAGGCGGTCTCGTGCCCCTGACCGTGGTTGTGCGATGCGGTGTGCAGCGTGATCGTGCCGTCCTGCTCCCAGTTGACGACCACCTGGTCGTACGGCGCGAAGCCGCCGGGCGCGGTGGCCTCGATGTAGGTCGAGATGCCACGGCCGCGCAAACGGCCGCGCTTCGCTGACGCTGCGCGCCGCTTCTCGAATCCCTCCCAGTCGGCTTCCTTCTTCGCCTGCTCGAGCAGCCCCGGGAAGTCGCCGCAGTCGTACTCGAATCCACTTACCTGCTTGTAGGGCATCCTGGATTTCGAAATCATGTTGCGCGCGCGGAACTCGGCAGGGTCCATGCCGAGCTCGTGCGCCGCCTGGTCCACCAGCCGCTCGAGCGCATACGACGCGACGGGCCGCCCAGCGCCGCGGTACGCCGCGGTCGGCACGGTGTTGGTGAGCACGAGCCGCCCCCGCACGTGAATCGCCTGCACGTCGTAGACGCCATTGATGACATTCACCATGCCGATGGTGTTCACCACCGTGCCTGTGAAAGCGGTGTAGGCGCCCAGATTCGCGAGATAGTCGAAGCGCATGCCGAGAATGCGCCCATCCTTGTCGAGCGCCATCTCGGCGGTGTGGATGATGTCGCGCGCCTGCTCGTCCCCGAGGAACACCTCCCCACGCGTGCCGATCCACTTCACCGGGCGGCCGAGTTTCTTCGCCGCGAAGAGCAGCGCACCGTACTCCGGATACGCGTTGAAGCGCACGCCGAAGCCGCCGCCGACCTCTTCGGCCACCACGCGCACCTCCTCCGGCTGTACGCCGAGCACCGCCGACAGCTGGTTCCGCATCGGCCCCACGCCCTGCGTCGTGGCGTAGAGGTAGTACACGCCGCTCTCCGGATCGAAGTGGCCCATCGCCGCGCGCGGCTCCATCGGGTTGCCGACCACGCGCGAGTGGTACGCCTTCAGCTTCACCACGCGCGTGGCCTTGGTAAACGCAGCGTCGGCCGCCGCCTTGTCGCCGGCCGCGTAGTCGAGCACCAGGTTGTTGGGCGCGGTCTCGTGCAACTGCGGCGCGCCCGTTGCGAGCGCTTCTTGCGCGGTCACCGCCACGGGCAGCTCCTTGTAGTCCACCATGATGGCCTCGGCCGCGTCCTGCGCCTGCACCGCAGTCTCGGCGACGACGAGCGCCACGGGCTCCCCCACGTGGCGCACTCGCCCGTGCGCAAGAGAGGGCCTGAGCGCCTGGCGCTGCTCCGAGCCGTCGTGCCACTTGAACGGCGCGGCGGCAGGGATCGGCTTGAGACCCGCTTTGGCGACTTCCTCTCCGAGGATCACGGCAAGAACACCCGGCATGTCGCGCGCCGCTTTCGCGTCGATCGAGACGATCTCGGCGTGCGGCCGGTCCGAGCGCAGGAAGCACGCCCAGGCCTGATTGGGGAGCGCCCAATCAGCAACGTAGCGCCCGGCTCCCTTGAGCATGCGCTCATCCTCCAGGCGCCCCTGGTGTCCGTAATTCTCCATGCGATTCCCTTTCAATTAGTGGCGCGACAAGAACAGCAGCAGGCTAAGGGGGCGTAGTCAAGGACCTAGGCGCCCACCGATCACTTTCGTGAAGTGTTCGTGCTGTTCTCTTTTGCGCGGGAGTATAGCCTCGGGTTGCGCACAGAGCCGAACGCGTGTTGGGCTACGTGACGGAGCTCGCACGCGAACTTTCAGTTTTCCTGACCCGCCCCCTGTAGTCGGGCCACTACCTGTCTTCGTAGGGCATCTAGTTGCTGCGCATGCAGCGAGCAGGTTCGCCAAACCCGAAAGAATCTGATAAATACGGTGCGTCGGGCGACTTCGTCGATCCACCAAGGACTTGAAATCAATGACTCAGGATTCGCCACAGCCTGCATACCGCTGGGTGATCGTCTTCGCCGCGGCGTTGATTCTCGCCGTTTCGATGGGTGCGATCGTCAATGGCATGTCCGCCTTCATCGTTCCCATGCAGGAACGCTTCGGCTGGTCGCGTGGCGACGCGGCGCTGATCAATTTCGCGGGCATCATGGGCCTCGCTTTCGGCGGCGTGGTCGCGGGACGGATGGCGGACCGCATCGGCACTAGGCCGGTCCTGTTGTTCGGCGTGGTGGTTCTCGGTCTTTGCTATCTGGTGGCGTCGTTTCTGACCTCGCTCTGGCAGTTCTACGCCCTGTTCGTCGTCGCGGGGTTTTTCGGTGCGGGTGCGGTCTTTGCGCCGGTGGTGGCGCTGGTGGGGAAGTGGTTCGCCGCGGGCGCCGGACTGGCGCTTGGCATCGTGTCGGCGGGACAGGCACTCGGCCAGGGCGGAGTCCCCTTCGGATCGTCCTTCCTGATCGAGTCGTACGGAGTGCAGGGCGCCCTCGGCATTACCGGCGTGGTAATGCTGGCGGTGATGACGCCGCTTGTCCTGCTGATGCGGCCGGCCCCGGCGCGAAACGGCGTTCGGAGCGCGGGCGAGTCCGATGCCGCGGAGCCGGCAATCCCGTACAACGTGGTGGTCGTGCGAATGAGCGCGGCGGTCATACTGTGCTGCACCTGCATGTCGGTCCCGTTGATGCATCTCGTGCCGCTGATCCAGGACGTCGGCTTTCCGCCGGAGGTCGCGAGCAGCGTCATCTTCGCCATGATGCTGTCGGCGATCCTCGGGCGGGTGGCCTTCGGCCGGCTGGCCGACATGATCGGCGCGGTGCCCGCGTACATGACGGCAACCGCGTGGATGACGGCAATGGTGTTTGGATTCGTGTGGCTGGACCGCCTCGACGTATTCTACGTCTACGCGATCGTGTACGGCTTCGGCTACGCGGGAGTGATGACCGGGATTCTGACCTCGGTGAGCGTCCTGACGCCGGCGGAGCGCCGCGCCTCGGCGATGGGGATCGTCACCATGTTCGCCTTCTTCGGCCACGCCATCGGCGGTTATCAAGGCGGACTGCTCTACGATCTCACCGGCGCCTACGACGCGCCCTACGCGGTGGCGGCCCTCGCGGGCATCCTCAATCTGATCATCGTCAACACTCTCTTGCGCAGGACCCGCCGACCGGATCTTGTGGCGGCCTGACGCCGATTGGAGTTTCGGACCGTCCGCCACAAGTGGGTCACAGCCGGCGAATCGCCGGGGAGACTCATGTCAGCGTGGACAATCGGGCGGGCCACCGATGCGTCAACGATCCCAGGACGCGACGAGAAACGCGTGCTCGTGGAGCTCGCTCAGCCCTCGCTCGCGCAGCCCCGGCGCCTCATCGATGATCTCGCGACTCTCCAGCAGCTCGATGTGTCGCTCGCTGCCGAACCTCGCCCGCACCTCGGACTCGCTCACCGAGAATGGCGGACCGTCCATCTCGTGCTCGCGGTACTCGAAAGTGACGGTAAACATCGGCGCAGCACGAGGCACGATAGAAAGCAGGTGCGCGACGTATCGGCGGCGCATGTTTGCCGGCAACGCGACCAAGGAGGCGCGGTCATAGACCGCACCGACGTCGGCGAGGTGGTCGCGCGTGAGCTCGAAGAAATCGCCACAGAGCAACGCCACGCCGTCGCCGCTTACGCGTACGAACGGACCGACTTCCTCTTCGTAGTATGTCATGGCGTTCTCGTTGAAGAAGTCGCGGACCGCGACGCGGCTCAACTCGACGCCGAGCACCGTATGGCCGCGGTCCCGGAGCCAGCGCATGTCGACGGCCTTGCCGCAGAGCGGGACGAAGATGGTCGTGCCCGGGGCGAGTGCGAGCCGCTCGAACTGGCGCTCGAGCGCCGCATTGACGCGTCCCTCGTGAAAAGAGATGGCATTGGTTTCCCATCGCTGGTGCCAGAATTCGTGTTCCATATCGTTTCCTGCCAAGTCGACCGACGGATAGGGAAATCAATCTCGCGCGCGCGCCGCATCGGGCCGCACGGATCCTCTGCCCTGGCACAAGGCGCCAAGGACCGGCGCATGCGGGCATTTTGCGCACGGGACGGCCCAGCGCGCAACCGGCGATCCCGCACAGACGCAGGCGCATGGTCGTGCAGCGCCTCAGGAATCAAGGAATGGGCCCAAATATTGCACAGTCTGAATGGGCGCGGTGCGGTGTGCCCGCCCCTTCGGGTCGAATCGGGCCAAGAACTTGCATAGATTTCGAATCGATTTTCCGTTCTCTCTTATCCGTTATGTACCGCGCGCTTTCCATCGTCACGGTCCTGTCACTTTGCGCATGCGCGTCTCCTGCGCCCCCGGCGCCCACGCCGGCCGTCGAGATCCGGACCCAGGTTGTTCGCGACCCAGAGCTCGAGCGGCAGGTGACGCAGCTGGAAATACAGCTCATGGAGCGTGACGCGCTGATCGAGCGTCAGAACGCCCAGCTCGAACACGCCCTGAAGGAACTTGTCGGCACGATGGGAAAGCTCCGCTCCCTCGCGACCCGGGCGGAGGCCGCTTCCGCGATGGCGGAGGCAGATGTGGCGCTGAAGACGATCGGCAATTCCGGCCGCAACTCGTCCGCACTCAGGCAGGCGACGTGGCTCATGCAGCAGAGCTCGGCCGAATTCCAACGGAAAAACTTCGGGGGCGCGCTTTACCTCGCCAATCAGGCCAAGGCGGCGGCGCACCTGCGCGGAACCGGAGCGGGTGTCGACGAGCTGCGACCGGGAGAAGTGGCGTTCTTGGGACCCGTCAAGCTGCGCGCGCGCATGCACTCCAACGTACGAGCCGGACCAGGCATGAACTTCGGGGTTTCCTATTCTGCCGATTCGGGCAGCGCACTTTCCGGCCTCTCGTACCTTGGGGAGTGGATACGGGTGAAAAACGAGGCCGGAAACGAGGGGTGGATTTTCGGCTCGCTCGTCACCCGTCGCGAGGACTAGCGCCCTAGCACGTCTCCACTGTTTGTTCGCTGCCCTGGGCGTCAGCGCACGTGACGCGGTCGCGACCAGCGCGCTTCGCTTCGTAGAGCGCGGCGTCCGCCTGACCGATCACCGCATCCACGGTATCGCCATGGGAGGGGTACTCCGCTACCCCGATCGAGACGGTCACCGGCCCGCCCTCGATCTGCTTCGCCCGAACCTGCTCCCTGATCCGCTCCGCGCATTCTCGCGCGTGTTCGAGCGAGGCCCCCGAAAGAACGATCAGGAACTCCTCTCCGCCATAGCGGGCGGCACAATCGTAGGGACGGATGGAATCGCGCAGGACCATACTGACCCGCGCGAGCACGTCGTCCCCGGCCTGATGACCGTGGTTGTCGTTGTATTTCTTAAAGTGATCGACGTCCAGCATCAGGATCGAGAAGGGTTTTGCAGCCCGTCTGGCCCGCTCTATCTCCTGCGGTAACAGATTCATCAGGTATCGCCGGTTACCCAGTCCCGTCAGCTGATCGGTCGTGGACATGCGCTCGAGCTCCTCGCGATTCTTGCGAAGACTTTCGACCATGGTATTGAACACCTGGGTCAGGTACCCTACTTCGCCGCCGCCCGCCGCGGGCAGTCCTACAGACAGGTCGCCTGCGGACACCTTCGCCGCGGCGCTCGTCAGTCGGCGCAGAGGCCGTGCGATGAGCGCCGCAAGCCAGTAGGCGACCAAAGTTGTGACGACAAGGAGGCCGCCGATAACCACGAAGGCCAGGTTTCGCAGGCGAGTCGCCTGGCGATAGGCATCCCCGACGGGCATGTCCGCGGCAGCAAACCACGCCGCCTGTGACAGGCGCTGCGCGCTGCCCAGAACCTCTACTCCATCGAACCCACGGTGCTCGACGATCTTGCCGTCGGCGGCAAGCAATCGATTGGCGACTTCCGGCGCCATGCTCGTCATGTCCCGGCCGGAAGACCCGCTGCGCGAATCGACGATCAGCGCGCCCCGCTCGGTCGTCAGATACACATGGCCCATCGATCGGGCACCGAATGCCTGAAGGACCTGGACGAGGCTTGTAAAGTTCACGCGCGCCACAAGAGCGCCCGCAATCTGGCCGTTGCCTTGCAGGACCGGCACGCCAAGAACGACAACGACCTTCTTCGCAGTCTTGTCCCAGTACGGTTCACCGACCAGGCCTCGCGACGACTCGAAGGATCTTCCCCATTCCGCGGGCAGGCGTACCGGACTCGGATGTGGCGCGCTGCTGGCGACCGGCCCGGCTTTTGCGTCGACGAGTTGAAGTTCCTCATAGTCGGCGAAGCGCGCCCGAACCGAGGTGAGGTACTCCGCCAGACGCTCCGGCCGTCCGCCGCGAGCCACGGTTTCGGACACGACCGACGAGCTGGCGAACACACGCAGATCGTACAGACGCTCCCTGAGCCAAACGTCGGCTTCCCGCGCGGCCTGCGACCCCGTGGTCACCAACTCCTGCGTGATCTTCTCCGTGAGCGCGCGGCGGCTTTGCGCGTAAGCGATAAGCGAGATGATAAGTGCCGGGACGAGCGCGGCAAGAATCGCAAAGGCGAGAATCTGGCCACGAATGCTATCCAGACGGAACTGCGATGGCCCTTTTTGTATCTGCTGCCGCACGCTGGAACCACGCTCCTCGCACCAATCGGAGGAGGATTCTAGCAATGCACGACCTCCCGCCTGAGTCAGAGCGTAGGAAAAACGTGCGAGTTTCAACGCATTTTGGCGGATCTTGGCGAGCGAGGGCGGACCGTAGCTACTCGTATCTGAGTCAGACGCTACGACTGTAAATCCGCAGATCGTAGGGTCGAGCCCTACTCGGGGAGCCAGACACCACAGATCACCGCACCGAAGACACCGCCTTGCCCCCGCCCAGCGGATAAATCCGTCGCGCGTTCTCGGACGCGATATTGCGCGCCACCTCGGGCGGGAGCTGCGCCAGGAGGCTCTGATACATCACGAACTCGTTGGCGTAAAGACGGCTCACCCGGCTGCCGTACATCGACTCGCTGCCGAACACGAACCGCTCCGGGAACTCCGTGAACAGGCGCTTGAATTCGTCCTTGAGCCGTCCGCCGGAGTCCATGGCCGACGACGGCATGGGCGACCCGCGCGGCAGGCGGATGCTCATGAAAAGGTTGTCGTGGCGTCCGAGGAGATCGGCGCAGAGCCGAGCAGTCCGGTACGGCGTCGATTCGAACCCGACATGGGCCCAAACAATTTTCGTTCGCCGATTGCGCGTGAGAAACCGCTCGAATCCCTCAAGGTTGGCCCTGAGCCGCCCGGGATTGCCCGCCCCCTGCAACTGCTTCGGAAGGTCCATGTCCTCGGGCACCACGTCGAGGTGAACGTCGATCGGAAGGCCGTATTTCGCCGCGACCTCGCCCAGAACGTCCAGCAATGGGTGGTCGAGCGGCGTGAACCCGAACACGTTGCCCGCCCGGGGGGTGGCAAGATGATAGAGACCGATTTCGCCGAAGGCGACGATGCCGGTCTTCGCCATGGCCTCCGCGGCCGCCCGGAATTCTTCCTTTTCGTTTTCGGACACGTTCGCCGCGCTGTACAGCATCTTGCCCAAAATGCCGGAGCCGCCGGCGACCCGGAACCGGTCCGAGCGGACCACGCGGCGCAATTCCCAATGGTCGTATTTGTTGGGGTTGCGGCCATGCTGCGGCAACGGCAGAAGGACGGCGATTGCGATATGGCGTTCCGGCAGTTTCGAGAGGGCTTCCTCCATTGCGGCGTCGAAGTCGCGCTGTTTCGGTGCGCCCCCGAGATGGACATGCGTGTCGATGATCTCGTAACCGGCGGACTTCGCGCCTAGAGGTGGTGCCGAGCCCTCGCCGCCCGGGCGGTTGCCGTCCCTCCGCGGCGCGCTGCCGTCGGAGAACCGCATCTTCAGGAACGCGTCCAGTTCCTCAGCGGTGGCGTAGCCGTCTCCGTTGCGATCGACGCGATTGAAGGCCTGGGGCAGGCGCCGCCATTCGTCGCGGCTGATGCGGCCGTCGCCGTCGTCGTCCATCGTCCGAATCATCTTCTCGGGCGAGGGTCCGCCCTGTGCGTGGGCGAGTCCGGGCGCGAAGGCGGCTAGGCAGGCGGCGATGCAAGTGAAGCGTGCCCTTCCGAACGCGATTGGGGTCCATGCGCAAATCATCTCAATGCACTCCCTCTCTGCCGGGTCGTAGTTGAGACGCGTGTCGAACGGTTTGTTCGGTGAAAGGCTGAGCGTAGACCGCGTCGGGCCGATGTTCAAGGTTGCGGGAGAGGGGACTCAAAAGCGAATTGACCCGCTGGGAATTGGTGTCACCGATAGGCTGCCTTCCGGCGACTAGCTGCGCGAGCCGGTGCAGCCCGAGTTACAAACCCGAAACAAATCGCCTACCTAGCGACATCGCCGCAATACAAGCCACCACTACAGTGCCTCTCCATACGGCGCAGCACGCCGGGCAGATCAAGACAAGGGGGAGAGACACATGCGGGAATACTTGGTTCAAGGTCCGCTCAATCTCACGCGTAGCAGCGTGCGCCGGGTCGTGAAACCGCTCACGTACGGCACCTCGAAGGTCTGATCATGCGAACCGACGCGCACGGAAACATCGTTACTGGGGCCACCCTGCGGGCGCTCGAGCTCTACGAGCGGGCGCTGGACGGCTTCCTCGCCTGGTCGGGCGACTCCCGCACCGATGCGTTGCTCGCGGTCGAGGAGGCCCCCGGCTTCACCATGGGCCACGCCATGGTCGCGCTGCTGCACATGGTCGGACGTGACCCCACGTGGCTGCCGGTGGCTCGGGCGAGCTTGGCGCGGCTGCGCGAGTTGCCCCAAACCGAGCGCGAGCGCAGCTATGCGGCGGCCATCGCCACGGGGCTGACAGGTGACTTCGAAGGCATTCGCAGCCTGATCGGCGGAATCGCCAAGCGCTATCCGCGCGACCTGCTCGCGCTCGCGATGGCCCACACCCTGGACTATCTGCTCGGTGACACACGCGCGCAGCGGGACCGCGTGGCTGCGGCGCTGCCCGCATGGTCGCGCGCCGACCACGGCTACCACGGCGTTCTCGCGATGCACGCATTCGGCCTGGAGGAGACCGGCGAATACGACCGCGCCGAGGAGACCGCGTTCGCCGTACTCGATCTCGCGCCGGCCAACCTGCGTGCGCACCATGCGCGCGCCCACGTGCTGGAGATGCAGGGCCGCACGGCCGAAGGCGTGCGCTGGATGGAGGAACGCCTGGCGCACTGGGACCGGCCAGGCGCCTCAGGAACGCACGTGTGGTGGCACCTGTCGCTCTATCACCTCGACCTCGGCGACGCTAAGCGCGCGCTCGAGATCTACGACGCGCGCTTGGCGGACGAAGGTGCCGGCGTATCGGAGCTGATCGATGCGTCGGCGCTCCTGTGGCGCCTCAAGCTGCGCGGCACCACGCTTGGGGAGCGCTGGACCCGGCTCGCCGACCGATGGGCGCCGCGCGCGGAGCACGCCTTCTGCGCGTTCAGCGACGTGCACGCGATGCTCGCCTTCGTCGGCGCGGGGCGGCGCGACCTGCAGCAGCGGCTGCTGCGCACGCAGCGCCGGCGGCTTGCGCTCGGCGGCACCAACGAAGAGATGATCCGTAACGTTGGCCTGCCCGCCGCCGAGGCGCTCGCCGCGTTCGGACGCGGGGACTATGCGAGGGCCGCGGAGCGACTGCGCTGGCTGCCCGACGTGTCGCACCGCCTCGGCGGCAGCCACGCCCAGCGCGGCATTCTGGGGCTCACGCTGCGCGAAGCGCTCAAGCGCCGGCCGCGCACGCTACTTCCCCAACTCGGCTTCCTTCAGCGCGCCTCGTGGCAAACGAGTTCTGGCGTGCACACATTGCAGCCAGTGTCAGCCTCCTCGGCGGCGTGATCCTGTTGTCGTTACGCGTGCGTACGCCGGTGGTGCGTCGGAGCGATGCTCTCGACAAGCGGAGGCGGGGATGGTCGCGCTCCGCCAGGGGAAAAGTATCCGTCCTTCTAGCGGGGGATTTTAACGGCCGCGAACGAGCAGCACGGGCACCTCGGCGAGGCGAACGACCTGCTCGGCATCGCTTCCGAGGACTAGGCGGCGCACCCCGCGACGGCCATGGGTGCCCATGACGATCAGATCGGCGCGCCACTTCTTCGCTTCGCGCAGGACCGTGTCGGCTACATGCTTGGTGACCGGCTCGTAGAAGGCCGTCTCGGCGTCAACGCCGAGCTTCTTCGCGGTCTGCCGTGCGCGCTCGAGCAAAGTGCGGCCGCTTCGCGCCAGTCGAGCCAGGACGGGCCCTGGGTCGAGTCTGGCCTCGGTGACACCGATGATCGCCATCTTGTCCACCACGTGCACGAGGCGTACTTTGGCGCCCTGGTCCTTGGCCAGCCGGAGCCCCTCGCGCAGGCCGCGCGCAGCAGTCTTGCTTCCGTCGATTGGAACGAGGATTCTGCGATACATGTATTCGGTCTCCTTCAGTCTTTCATGACGCGAATTTGCCACTGGAACCAGGATCGTCGCGAGCTTAGAGCAAGACCGTGCCCGAGCGCTGAGGAGATCATACGCCCTGCGCGCCGCGACCCTTGCGCACGGAGAGGTACGGTGTGACCCGAGCGTACTTGCGCGAATTCGGGCCGGGTCTCTGGGTGGGCGAAGGTCCGGTGGTGCCGTTCTACGGCTTTCCCTATCCCACGCGCATGGCATTGGTCCGGCTGTCGGACGGAGGGCTATTCGTCTGGTCGCCGACCGCGCTTTCAGCCGCGCTCAAGCGCGAGGTCGACGCGCTCGGGCCGGTGCGTCACCTCGTTTCGCCCAATGTGATCCATCACCTGTTCCTTGGCGAATGGAAATCGGCCTACCCGGAGGCGCGCCTCTACGCTTCGCCAGGCCTGCGCAAGAAGCGGAGGGACCTCGCCTTCGACGCCGACCTGCGCGATTCGCCCCAACCGGAATGGGCTGCGGATATCGATCAGGTCCTGGTGCGGGGCAGCTTCGCGATGACAGAAGTGGTTTTCTTCCATCGCGCGAGCTGCACCGCGATGTTTGCAGACTTGATCGAGAATCTTCCGCGCGACTGGTTCAAAGGGTGGCGCGGATTCCTCGCCCGGCTCGACGGCATCGTCGAGCCGAATCCCGGTGCCCCACGCGAATGGCGCGCCAGCTTCATCAATCGCCGCGCGGCGCGTGCCGCGCTTGAGCGCATCCTCGCCTGGCCGATCGAGCGGGTTCTGATCGCCCATGGCGAGTCGGCAACCGCAAACGGCGCGGCATTCGTGCGCCGAGCGTTCACATGGCTGCTCGCGCGCTCAACGCTACCCTGACTCGCGCTCGCACAATGGACTGTTGGACACTCTTACCGAGGTCTGGGATCCTCGGCATGCACACCCGTGGAAAACGCTTCGAGAACGTGGCCCAGGCCGAGCGCCCGTTCGTGCGTCGCGTACAGACGCGCATCGAGAGTTGCGGCAATCGGGAGCGTCTCCCGACTCGGGTCGACCCCGGCGGCGATATAATCCCGTTCATGAAGCGCGTTCTGGCTTCCGCCGTGCTGATTGCTGCCGTCGCCGTTCCGCCGGTCAGCGCGCAGCCGATCTACAAGTACGTGTCGCCCGGCGGGCAGGTCACCTACTCACAGACGCCTGTTCCGGGGGCGCGTCTCGCGGAAGAGCTCGCGCCCGCGCCCGAGGTGAGCCCGGAGACCCTGGACGCAGAGCACGCAAGACGCACCGCGCGCGACAAGGCGTTGAACGAGGCGGTCGAAAAGAACGTAAATTCGCTCAACGAGGCCTGGAGCGAGTTGAACCTCTGGGACGCGAGACTCCGCGAGGTGCAGGCGCGACTCAAAGCGGGCCGCGAGCCGCGGCCCGGGGAGCGCACGGGCGTCGTCTATCAAGGGAAATCCCGACTGAACGAGGCGTACTGGGCGCGGCAGCGGGTGAACGAAACCGCTGTGGCGGAGGCCGAGGCGCACGTCCAGCACGCCCGCGCCATGATCCAGGCGCTTCGCTGATCGAGCGCGGCGCAGCGTTCGGTCTGCGCGAGCGCGGGCTAGAGGCCGGCTGCCTCGCCGTGGAGACGGCGCAGCTCGCGGCGCAGTCGCTCGCGCGTCGCGCGTTGCGCCGGGCGCTGCGCCAGGTTGGTAATCTCGAAAGGATCCCGGTCAAGATCGTAGAGCTCGTCGAGCTCACCGTCGCGGCCGCGATTGATCCAACGGATGTACTTGTAACGCTCCGTGCGAACGGCCTTGTAGGTCATGCCGATGAGCCACGGGTAGGCGTTCTCGGCCCAGTACTCCACTAGAAACGACTTACGCCACCCTGCGCGGTTGCCGGCAAGAAGTGGCAGGAGCGACCGCCCCTGGATCTGCGATCCTGGTCTTCCCCCGGCAAGCTGAATCACTGTCGGCGCGATGTCCTGGCAGATGACGAGATCGCGCAGGCGCGCCCCCGCCTTGATCCGCTTGGGGTAGCGCGCGATAAACGGCGAGCGGATGCCTTCCTCGTACGCGAACCGGCGCTCCGGACCCAGCCCGTGCTCGCCGAAGAAATAGCCGTTGTCCCCGAAGAACAGGATGAAGGTGTCGTCGAGCTGGCCGGTTCTTGCCAGCACCTCGAACACCATTCCCATGCCCTCGTCCACCGCCGCCATCATGCAGGCGCGCAGGCGGATCTCCTCCTGCTCGCCCGCATGGATCGCATCGAGCAGCGCGCGCGATTGCGCGGAGGTCCTCAGCTGGAGAGCTTCCTCCCATGCGGGTTTCTGCTTCACGATCTGGGCCGGCTCGAGCATGTTCGGCTTCTTCGGAAACACGCATCCGCGGTACAGGTCCTTGTGTCGTTCCGCGGGGCGATACCCTTCCATTTTGAAGGTGCCATCGGCCGCCTGCTCCGCGTCCGGATGC
>JAJDOG010000074.1 GCA_022340285.1 Betaproteobacteria bacterium | reverse complement strand
CACCTTCGCGGTGAAGGTGGATCAGGGCAAAGGGATCAACGCCGATCCCAACAGCGATGCGTTCTGGTACGCAGGCACCAGCGGCGTGTCGTCCAACTGAGACACCCCGTCTCGACGGAAGAGCCCGGCTTCGGCCGGGCTTTTTCTTTGTTGGTACCCACCCACGACGCCGAAAGCCATGACGGGTTAAAGGGAATGCTTGTGCGGCGTGTCTGCTCGCGCGGGAATTGTTTGTTAGCCTGTGAAGACGCGATCGCAGTCGCCCGCAGGTCCACGCGGCCGACCCTCCTACAAGGTACGCGAGCTAAGCATTCCGAGGCGCGCCATCATGTCCCAGTCCAGCGCATCTGGTACCCGCCGAGCCGGCAAGAACCGGCTCGCGCAGGAAACCAGCCCCTACCTCCAGCAGCACGCTGACAATCCCGTCGATTGGCATCCATGGGGCGATGAAGCGCTCGCGCTCGCTCGCGACACCGGGAAGCCCATCCTGTTATCGATTGGCTACTCGGCATGCCATTGGTGTCACGTCATGGCGCACGAGTCCTTCGAGGACCCCGATGTCGCCGCCGCGATGAACGAAAGCTTTGTGAACATCAAGGTCGATCGGGAAGAGCGTCCCGACATCGACCAGATCTATCAGGTGGCGCACCAGATGTTCAATCAGCGGCCTGGTGGCTGGCCGCTCACCGCATTTCTGACGCCCGATCAGACCCCATTCTTCGTCGGCACGTATTTCCCGAAGGAGTCGCGCTATCAGCTGCCGGGATTCGTCGAGCTGCTGCAGCGGATCGCCGCGTTCTACCGGGATCGCCGGAGCGACATCGACGAGCAGAACGAGGCGGTGCTCGCCGCATTCGGGCGCATGGAAGCCTCGACCGCTCGCCAGCACGCAGCGTTTTCGGCGGAGCCGATCACGGATGCCGTTCGCGCCCTGCTGGAGAATTTCGACAGCCGCAACGGCGGATTCGGCGGGGCGCCGAAATTCCCGCATCCGACGGACCTCGACCTCCTCTTGCGTGAGTCAGTCCGCGGCGGCGACCAGCGCGCGCTGCACGCCGCAGTGCTTACGCTGGAGAAGATGGCAGAAGGCGGGATCTACGACCAGCTCGGTGGGGGATTCTCTCGCTACAGCGTGGACGCCTCGTGGACGATTCCGCATTTCGAGAAGATGCTCTACGACAACGGCCCGCTGCTCAGGCTGTATGCCGATGCATGGTCGCTGACTGGGAAACCGCTCTTCAAGCGAGTGGTCGAGGAAACGGCCGCATGGATTGAGCGGGAGATGCACTCACCCGAAGGGGGCTATTACTCGACGCTGGACGCCGACTCAGAGGGACACGAGGGCAAGTTCTATGTCTGGACCCCGGTGGAGGCGCAGGCACTGCTGGATACCGATGAGTTCGCCGTCGCCGCGTCGCATTTCGGCCTGGACGGTCCGCCCAATTTCGAGGGGACGCACTGGCACCTGCGCGTCGTGCGCGACCTCCCCGCGGTCGCGGAGCGCATCGGTCGGCCCCTCGATGTCTGCGAGCGATTGCTCGCCAGCGCTCGCGGCAAGCTCTTCGCGGCGCGCGAGCAGCGCGTGCGACCCGGCCGCGACGAGAAGCTTCTGACGAGTTGGAATGCCCTCGCGATCCATGGCATGGCCCGCGCGGCTGCCATATTTGATCGCGCCGACTGGCTGGCGAGCGCACGCCGGTCGGTGGATTTCATACGCGGCACACTCTGGGTAGATGGCAAGCTGCTCGCGACGTACAAGGACGGCCGAGCGCACCTCAATGCCTACGTCGACGACTATGCGTTCCTCGTCGCAGCGTTGCTGGAGCTCCTGCAAGCCGACTTCCGAAGCGACGAGCTCGACTTCGCGCGCGAGCTGGCGGATGCACTGATCGAGCGGTTCGAGGACTCCGCGCATGGCGGTTTCTTCTTTACCAGTCATGATCACGAAAGGCTGATCCATCGGCCCAAACCCGGATTCGACAACGCGACGCCTTCAGGCAACGGGGTGGCGGCGCTTGCGCTGATCCGCCTCGGACACCTCACCGGGGACATGCGCTATCTGCGCGCGGCAGAGCGGGCGATCTCGGCGTTCTGGCCGGCTATCGTCCAGCATCCCGCCGGCTTCGCGAGCATGCTGGGCGGTCTCGCCGAGACCCTCGAGCCCACCCGGATTGCCGTATTGCGCGGGGAGCGGAACACGCTTGCACCCTGGCTGCGCGCGCTGGCCGCCGACTACCGCCCCGACACGGTCGTGCTGGGGATTCCCGGCGATGCGGACGGCCTTCCGGAAGTGCTCGCCAAACCGACAGGTTCGGGTGTCAACGCCTTTATTTGTCAAGGCGTTACCTGTACAGCCCCGGTTTCCGAGCTGGATTTGATGCGCCGCCTTTTAAACACCTCTCGGATTGAGTAGCATTCGCCTCTTTTCCAGCCGGACCGGAAACCGATTCCTACCACTTGAAGCAAGGAGCCTTCATGAAGTTACTGACCGTTGCCTTCGCGCTCGCCGCCGGCGCCGCATTCGTTGCCGGACCCGCCAGCGCGTCCGAGGCACTCCTCAAGAAGAACAACTGCACTGCTTGCCATGCCATCGACAAGAAGGTCGTCGGCCCGGCGTACAAGGACGTTGCGAAGAAATACGCCGGTGACGCCGGCGCAGCAAAGATGCTTTTCGAGAAGGTGAAGAAGGGCGGCAAAGGCACCTGGGGCCCGATCCCGATGCCCCCGAATCCGCAGGTCTCGGATGCCGATCTGCACGCGATGATCACGTACATTCTTCAGCTCAAATAGGCGCGCAGGCGTCACTCGACAGAACCCCGCGTCAGCGGGGTTCTTGTTTTCTGGTAGCCTTGCCTCGGATCGCCGATCGGTCGAAAATTCGCGACTGATTACGCTGCCTCCGGGCAGCCACTCCCCCATTCCCGAATTCTCGGAGAGGAGAGACCATGTACGCTCATCTCAAGGCATTTTCGCTTGCCGCGGTACTGACGCTCGCTCTGGTCGGCTGCGGGAAGGAAGAGCAGGCCCCGGCGCCAAAGGCCGCGGCGCCGGCTGGTCCGCCCGAAATGCTGGTGAAGATCGGCAACGTCGCGCCGACCACCGGCCCGATCGCGCACCTGGGCAAGGACAACGAGAACGGCGCGAAGATGGCGGTTGACGACGTCAATGCCATGAAAGTCATGATCGACGGCAAGGTGCTCAAGCTCGAGCTCGTCCCCGAGGACGACCAGGCCGATCCGAAGCAGGGCACAATCGTCGCGCAGAAGCTCGTCGACGCGAAAGTCGCCGCGGTCGTTGGCCACCTCAATTCCGGCACGACCATCCCTGCGTCGAAGATCTACAGTGACGCCGGCATCCCGCAGATCTCCCCGTCCGCGACCAACCCGAAATATACGGAGCAAGGCTTCAAGACCGCGTTTCGCGTCGTCGCCAACGACATTCAGCAGGGCGGCACAGTCGGGACATACATCGCCAAGGATATGGGCGCGAAGAAGGTCGCCATCATTGACGACCGCACGGCCTACGGCCAAGGCGTCGCGGACGAGGTGGAAAAGGCCGCCAAGGCCGCGGGCGCGCAGGTTGTCGCACGCGAGTTCACCAACGACAAGGCCACCGACTTCAAGGCGATTTTGACCAAGATCAAGGGCAAGAATCCCGACGCGATCTTCTACGGCGGCATGGACGCCACCGGAGGGCCGATGGCCAAGCAGGCCAAGGACCTCGGTATCAATTCCAAGTTCGTCATGGCGGACGGCGGGTGCTCGCCGGAGTTCATCAAGCTCGCGGGCGACGCGGCGGAGGGCTTCATCTGTTCGATACCCGGCGCGCCCGTGGACAAGCTCGCCAAGGGCGAGGAATTCAAGAAGCGTTACAAGGAGAAGTTCGGCACCGACGTGCAGATCTACTCCCCCAACGCATACGATGCGGTGATGGTCATCGTCGAGGCGATGAAGAAGGCAAACTCCGCCGATCCGGCGAAGTTCCTCCCCGAGATCTCGAAGGTCAGCTATGACGGCATCACGGGCAAGATCACGTTCGACGAAAAAGGCGACTTGAACAGCGGCGCGATCACCATGTACGAGGCGAAGGACGGAAAGCTCGAAGCCGTCACCACCCTCGGCGGGAAGTAAGCACGGCGCGACCCTTGCGCCGAGTCTGCACGAAGCGGCGCCTCCGGGCGCCGCTTTGCTTTTGAGCCCCCAAACCCGTATAAAAGCGGGCGATGGACATCTTCCTCCAGCAGATCGTCAACGGGGTCACGCTGGGCAGCATCTATGCGCTCGTGGCGCTGGGCTACACGATGGTGTACGGCATCATCGGACTGATCAATTTCGCGCATGGGGAAGTGGTAATGATCGGCGCGCTGACCGCGTTCTCGGTCATCACGGGGCTTCTGGGCGCCGACACCGGCCTGCCGGTCGGCCTGGTCGTCGCGATCGGTCTCGTGGCGGCAATAGCGGTCTGCTCGGTACTCGCGTTCAGCATCGAGAAGGTCGCCTATCGCCCGTTGCGCCGCGCCTCGCGCCTTGCTCCGCTCATCACCGCCATCGGCATGTCGATCGTGCTGCAGAACGTCGCGATGATGATCTGGGGCCGGAACTACCTCCGATTTCCCGAGCTGTTCGGAACCGAGCGCTACGTCGTGGGGGGCGCGTCCATCACCAGCCTGCAGATCGCGATCGTGCTGCTTGCGGCCGGCGTGATGGCGCTGCTGCTCGTCATGGTGCACAAAACCCGGCTCGGGACCGCGATGCGGGCGACCGCGCAGAACCCGGAAGTGGCCGGCCTGATGGGCATCAATATCAACACCGCGATCTCCGTGGCATTTGTGGTCGGAGCTGCGCTCGCCGCTGTCGCCGGGTTGATGGTGATGACGTATTACGAGGTGGCCTACTATCACATGGGATTCATTCTCGGGCTCAAGGCATTCACCGCGGCGGTGCTTGGCGGCATCGGCAATCTCGCAGGCGCGATGCTCGGCGGCCTGCTGCTCGGAGTGATCGAGGCGCTCGGCGCGGGCTACATCGGCGACTTGACTTTCGGCGTCCTCGGCAGCCACTACCAGGACGTCTTCGCGTTCTTCGTGCTGATCACGGTGCTCATTTTCCGGCCATCCGGACTGCTCGGCGAGCGGGTGGGCGATCGGGCTTAATGACTGACGCTCTGACCCGGCTCAAGCAGCATCCCGCGGCCCTCTGGGTCGGTTTTGCGCTGATCGCGGCCGCGCTGGCGATGCTGCCGTTCATCGTGGGAATGCAAGGGCAGACGTGGGTGCGCGTGGTCAACAACGCGCTCCTCTACGTGATGCTCGCGTTGGGGCTCAATATCGTCGTAGGATTCGCCGGACTGCTCGACCTCGGCTACATCGCGTTCTACGCCGTCGGCGCCTACTCCTATGCACTGCTCGCAAGCCCCCACTTTGGTCTGCACCTGCCCTTCTGGATCATTCTGCCGATCGGGTTTCTGGTGGCGTGCGTGTTCGGCGTCCTGCTGGGTGCGCCGGTGCTCAAGCTGCGCGGTGACTACCTCGCGATCGTGACCCTCGGCTTCGGCGAGATCATTCGCATCTTCATCAACAATCTCAACGAACCGATCAACATCACCAACGGGCCGCAAGGCATCACGCTGATCGACCCGATTCGTATCGGATCGCTCTCCTTTTCCGGGACGAATGAACTCGCCGGGCTCGATTTCACTAGCCCGGTGAAGTATTACTACCTGCTGCTCGCGTTGGTCCTGGTGATCATCTTCATCAACGTGCGGCTGCAGGACTCGCGCATCGGCCGTGCATGGGAGGCGATCCGCGAGGACGAGATCGCGGCGCAGGCGATGGGGATCAACCTGCGCAACATGAAGCTGCTCGCCTTCGCGATGGGCGCGAGCTTCGGCGGCGTGGCGGGCGGCATGTTCTCGGCGATCCAGGGGTTCATCAGCCCGGAAAGCTTCGGGATCTTCGAGTCGATCATCGTGCTGTCCATGGTGGTGCTCGGCGGCATGGGCAACATTCCGGGAGTGATTCTCGGCGCGGTGCTGTTGTCCACGTTCCCCGAGGCGCTGCGCTACATGGCGCCGCTCCAGAAAGCGACGTTCGGCCGCGAGATCATCGACCCGGAGGCGGCGCGCCTGCTCATCTTCGGGTTGGCCATGATCCTCATCATGCTCTTTCGCCCCGCAGGGCTCCTCCCCTCCGAGGTGCGCAAGCGCGAGCTCGCGACGGAGCGCGCGCCGTGAGCGCATTGCTGCAGGCATCGGATATCTCGAAACGCTTCGGCGGGCTGGAAGCGCTCGCCAAAGTGAGCTTCTCGATCGAGACAGGCGCAATCTACGGGCTGATCGGACCCAACGGGGCCGGCAAGACGACGCTTTTCAACTGCCTCACCGGGCTCTACTTGCCCGAGGAGGGCGAGTTCCACTTCGCCGGGAAGCGGCTCACCGGGCTGAAGCCCAACGAGGTGGCGGAGCGTGGGATCGCGCGCACGTTCCAGAACATCCGGCTTTTCGCCAATCTGTCTGCGCTAGAGAACGCGATGATCGGTCGGCACGTTCGCACCTCAGCCGGCGTGGTCGGCGCGATCCTGCGTGACGCGCGCACGCGCGCAGAAGAACGCGCGATCGAAAAGCGGGCGCTCGAGTTGCTCGACTATGTCGGAATAGGCGCGCACGCGAACGATCTCGCCAAGGCGCTTTCCTATGGCGACCAGCGTCGTCTCGAAATTGCGCGAGCGCTCGCCACGGAGCCCAAGCTGCTCGCACTCGACGAGCCGGCGGCCGGAATGAATCCGGTCGAGACCCGTGCCCTGCGAAGTCTCCTGGACCGAATATGCTCGGACGGGGTCACGCTTCTGCTGATCGAGCACGACGTGAAGCTCGTCATGGGTCTGTGCGATCGCGTACTGGTGCTCGACTACGGACGCAAGATCGCCGAAGGACCGCCGGCCGAAGTGCAGCGCGACCCCAAGGTCATCGAGGCCTATCTCGGTGGTCCGCTCGTCAAGGAGACGGCCGCGTGACCCTGCTCGAGCTGGCAGGCCTGGAAGTCGCCTATGGCGGCATCAAAGCGGTGAAGGGCATCGATCTCGCCGTGGAGAAGGGCGAACTGGTCTGTCTGATCGGCGCGAACGGCGCAGGCAAGACGACCACCCTGAAGGCGATCTGTGGGATGGTGCCGACGCACGGCGGCGCGGTGCGCTACCAGGATCGGGACATCACCGGCACACCCTCGTACCGCCTGGTCGAACGCGGTCTCGCGATGGTTCCCGAAGGCCGTGGCATCTTTCGCCAGCTCACCGTCGCGGAGAATCTTGCGATGGGGGCTTTCGTCCGCAACGACCGGGAGGCCGTTCGCCACGATCTCGAGGTCATCTTCGAGCTCTTTCCGCGCCTCGCTGAGCGGCGCAGCCAGCCTGGCGGCACGCTTTCGGGCGGTGAGCAGCAGATGCTTGCCATTGGCCGCGCCATGATGAGCCGCCCGAAGCTCTTGCTGCTCGATGAGCCGAGCATGGGACTTGCGCCGCTCCTCGTGCAGAAGATTTTCGAAACGGTGCGCAAGATCTCGGCCGAAGGGGTGACGATCCTCTTGATCGAGCAGAATGCTCGGCTCGCGCTCGAGATCGCGAACCGCGCATATGTGATGGAAACCGGCACGATCACGCTTTCCGGGCCTGCGGCCGAGCTCCTCGCCGACCCGAAGGTGCGCGAGGCTTATCTGGGCGAAATGGCATGAGCAAATCCGCGGCAGAGCCTATCCAGATCCGCATGGGCGGCTATGGTCCGCCCACCACCACGCACAGTCGTGCGCTGAAGATGATCGGCGACCGGCTTGCCGCGGAATTCGGCGATGAAGTGGACATCAAGTACGTCTGGAACGTCATGGACCTCGGCTACAAGGGCGAGGACGTGCTCTGGATGGTCGAACACGGTATCCTGACGCTGGCCTACCAGTCGACGAGCTACCTGACGAGCCGTGTGCCGGAGCTCGGTCTCGTCGACCTTCCGTTTCTCTTCGAGGATCTCGAGCAGGCGCGCTCGGCAATGGACGGCAAGCTGGGCGAATATCTGACCGAGCGGATCGAGGCCCGCATCGGGTACCGGATGCTCGGTTATCTCGAGAACGGCTACCGGCACATCTCCAATCGGTTGCGGCGCGTTCGCGAGCCGGGAGACCTCGCTGGAATGCGTATCCGGATGCTGCCGAGCGAGGTTCACTGCCGGACTTTCGAGCTGCTGGGGGCGATCCCGGTACCCTGCGACCTGAAACAAGCGCTTGCCGACATCGCTTCGGGTACCGTCGACGCGCAGGAGAACCCCCTCGCCAACACCGTAACCTACGGCGTGCACAAGCTGCACCGCTACCACACGCTCACCGGCCACTTCTATCTCTCGCGCGGGATCTACGCGAATCGCGCCGCCGTGGACGGATGGCCGGTCAAGCTTCGCGACGCGATGCGCGCGGCAACCAGGGAGGCAGTCCATCGTCAGCGCGAGCTTGCCGTGGATGAGGAAACGATTGCGCGCCGGGAAATCGAGCGGGAGGGCTGCGAGCTCATCGACCTCTCCGCGCAGGAGCGCGACGCTTTTGTCAGAATGGTCCGACCCATGCATGACGAAGCTCGCTCGAGGTTCGGCGAGGGGGTATTCGCGCTCGCGAGGTAGCGAGCCCGTCGGCAATCGAGGAGAACGCCTGCATGCACTTACCTAGGCACTTCCAGGAATCACGCGTCGAGGTCATGCACGGGCTCATCCGGGAACATCCGCTGGGGCTGCTCGTGACGCTCGGGTCGGAAGGGCTGAACGGGAACCATATCCCCATCGAAGTCGACCCCGATCCAGCGCCCTTCGGAACGCTGCGCGCGCACGTCGCCCGGGCCAATCCTGTCTGGCGCGACCACGCTACCGACGTCGAAGCACTGGTCGTGTTTCAGGGTCCCGCAGGTTATGTCACGCCTTCGTGGTATCCGACAAAGCAAGAGTCCGGGAAAGTTGTGCCAACGTACAACTACGCAGTGGTGCACGCCTACGGCCCGATGCGAATCGTCGAGGACGCGGCGTGGCTGCGGAGCCTGGTCGGCCGGCTGACGGACAGGTTCGAGGCAACGCGCGACGAACCCTGGCGGGTAACTGATGCGCCGGCGGATTACATCGACGCCCAGCTCCGCGCCATCGTCGGAATCGAGATCCCGATCACCCGCCTCCTCGGGAAGTGGAAGATGAGCCAGAACAGGCCCGAGGCAGACCGGGCGAGTGTCGAGCGGGCATTGATTGCATCTGGCGATCCCGATGCCGCGGCGCTCGTGCGAGCGATGCAGCAGTCGCGCGAATCGTAATTCGACCAGCGGTCGGTATCCTGTCCACAGTCGCGCATGCAGGATCCGATCGTCGCTGCCTCGTTTGTCGCCCTTGCATTCCTGCTGGCGGGCATGGTCAAAGGCGTCGTGGGAATGGGGTTGCCCACGATCGCAATCGGTATCCTGGGCGTGGTGATGGCGCCGGTCGAGGCCGCCGCACTGCTCGTCGTTCCGTCGCTGGTCACGAACATCTGGCAGCTCGTGGCCGGTCCGAGTCTCGTTGCGCTGTTCCGGCGATTCGCCACGTTGATGATCGGCGTGTGCGTGGGCACGGCGTTCGGGATCGGCTTCCTCACGGGCGGGGCGACGGCGCTCGCGTCGGCGGCGCTCGGCACCGTTCTCGCCCTGTATGGCGCACTCGGGCTCATCTCGGCGCGCGTGCGGGTCCGCACACAGTCCGAGACCTGGCTCTCACCGATCATCGGAGTGCTTACCGGCATCCTCACCGGGGCGACGGGCGTGTTCGCGATTCCGGCTGTCCCCTACTTCAGCGCGTTGGGATTGGAAAAGGAAGAGCTCGTCCAGATGCTCGGAATCCTATTCACCGTCTGCACCGCGGCGCTGGCGATCGGCCTCATTGCCCATGGCCGATTTCCCTCCTCGGTTGCCACCGGTTCGCTCTTCGCGCTGATTCCCACGCTTGGCGGCATGCTCCTCGGGCAGAAGGTCCGGAACCGGCTCGAGCCGCAGGCGTTTCGTCGATGGTTCTATGCCGCCCTCGTCCTCCTGGGCTCGTACATGGTCGCCCGCGCACTGATCAAGCTTCACGCATGACGGAGCGAAGCCGAATGCGATCGCCACGGATGGTCGAATTCGCGCGCGCAGCCGGACGGGGAAAATCGGCTTGAGGACCCTATGGGCATGCTGGACGCAAAACCCTGCCCGAATTGCGGGAGTGCACTTCGACCCGTCGCCGTTCCGCGCTCCTTGACGGCGATTCGCCTTCTCGCCGTCGACCTGCTTCTCTGGGCGACCGTCACACTCTTTCTCGCGTACCTCTGGTCGCCCCGCGCCGACGGCGAGCTCTATGCAGCGCTGGGTTCCGCCGGGCTCGTCGTGTGGGCATTGCTGCGCTCGCGGCAGCGCGCCGACAGCCTGGAACTCGCCGAACGCGGGCAATACCGATGCGAGCAATGTGACCGGTATTTCCAGGGCGATGAGCTGCGCGAGATTCCACCACCTCGATGACGCTGCACGGTGGCCCGATCCTCCAGCAAGGGCGGATGAAAGGCGGGCTCTTCTGCGATGGCCCTGCTCTATACTCTCGCCCTGCCGGGGGAGAAGAAGAAGCCGCGAGGCAGCTCGGGAATTCGCATGAAGATGAAACTGTCGCCGTATCTTCCCGGCTAGCCTGTACCGGTGCGAAACTACGATGTCGCCAGGCTGCTCGCGCTCGCGACCATGTGGTCGGTGCAATACCTCTTCATGCGCGTCGCCGTGCCGGCGCTCGGTTTCGGGCTCGTTGCCGAGTTGCGCGCGCTGTCTGCGGCGGCGTTTCTCCTCCCTACCGCGATCGTGCTCGGTCAACGCGCGCAGGTCCTTGCGCATCGCGGGATCTATTTCCGGCTCAGCCTAGTCAACAATGTCCTACCGTTCATCTGCTTTGCTTTCGCCGCGGCCTCGCTTCCGGCGGGTTATCTCTCGATCATCAACGGCACCGTGCCGATGTGGACCGCGCTCTTCGCGGCAGGGCTGCTGCACGAGCCACTCGGCGGACGGCGCGTCATCGGTTTCGCCCTGGGGCTGGCCGGCGTCGCCCTGATCGTCCAGCTCGGCCCGGTCGCGCTCGACGCGCGTATCGTGCTCGCCGCCGTGGTGGGCCTCCTTGGTGCAGCGTCCTGGGGCTGGGGAGGCGTGATGATCAAGCAGCAGGCCGGCGAGATTCCCGTCATTGCCCTGGCCGCGGGCTCGATCAGCTTCTCGGCCCTCCTCCTTTCACCCGCGTGGGTGGAAGCCTCGACGGCGACGTGGACCCTCGGCGCCGCGGTGTCTGCCGTCGCGCTCGGCCTCGTATGCAGCGGCATCGCGTACCTCGCTTTTTTCACGCTGGTCCGCGACATTGGCCCGTCGCGGACACTGTCTGTTACCTTTCTCATTCCCGTGCTGGGTGTGCTGTGGGGCTGGCTCCTGCTGGACGAGGCTGTTACGGCGTCGATGATCGTCGGCGGCGTGATGGTCATCGGGGCGTTGGGGTTGGTGCTGCGCCGCTAGCGTTCGATGCGACTCGCCGGATTCATTCGCAAGGAGGCCCGTCGTGCAATTCTCGAAGTCATTTCCGCTGAATTCCTGGTATGCGGCTGCATGGACGCATGAGGTGGGCCGCCGCGACATCCTGGCGCGTACCGTCTGCGGCCGGAAGATCGCGCTGTGGCGCAAGACCGATGGCACCGCCGTCGCGCTCGAGGACGCCTGCTGGCATCGCCTGTTGCCGCTGTCGATGGGCCGGCTCGAGGAGGATCAGCTCGTATGCCGCTACCATGGGCTCGTCTTCGACGCGACGGGCCGGTGCACCCACATTCCGTCGGTCGCCCGCATCAGCCCGTCGGCCTGCGTCCGCGCTTTCCCCGTCGTCGAAAACCATCGTTACGTATGGGTTTGGCCGGGGGATCCGGCGCGCGCCGATCCCGAGCTGGTCCCGGACATGCACTGGAACGATGATCCGGACTGGGCGGGCGACGGCAACACGCTGTTCCTCGCGTGCGACTATCGCCTCGTCATCGACAACTTGATGGATCTCACGCACGAGACTTTCGTGCACGCGTCGAGCATCGGCCACCGGGCGATCGTCGAGGCGCAACCGACCACCACGCATGACGACCGGACCGTGACGGTCACTCGCTGGATGATGGACATCGATGCTCCGCCTTTCTGGCGGGCGCAGCTCGGCAGGCCGGGTAACGTCGACCGGTGGCAAATCATCCGCTTCGAAGCGCCATGCACGATCGTTCTGGACGTCGGCGTCGCGCTGGCGGGCACCGGCGCGGTGGACGGCGACCGCAGCCAGGGGGTCAACAATCGCGTGCTCAATACGATCACGCCCGCGACGGAAGGGACGTGCATGTATTTCTGGTCGCTTCTGCGTAACTATCGCCTGCACGACCAGTCGCTGACGACGCAGTTGCGCAACGCGAACGCGAGAATCTTCGAAGAGGATCGGGTGGTGGTCGAAGCCCAGCAGAGGTCCATCGACACCCTGCTCGATCAATCATTGCGCAATCTCAATATTGACGCCGGCTCGGTCTTTGCTCGCCGCAGCATCGAGCACCTGATCGAGCAGGAGTCGGTGCCGGCGCAAAAAAGTGGCCCAGAAAGGGGCGCGGCCCGTGCTGAAAGGTGACCGAGGTCGGACGCGATGGACCTGAACATTGCGGGCCGGCTTGCGCTGGTCACGGGCTCCACTCAGGGGATCGGGCGGGCCATTGCGGCCGCACTCGTTGCCGAAGGTGCGCAAGTCATCGTCAACGGTCGGGACGCAACGCGACTGGAAGCGGCCGTTAGCGCGCTGACCCGACAAGGGAAGGCGCACGGCGTCGCGGCGGACCTTTCCACCGCCGACGGCGCGAGCGAGCTCCTGGAAGCCGCGGCGGCCATCGGCGAAGTCGACATCCTGGTCAACAACGTCGGCTACTTCGAGGTGCGCGAGTTCGGCGACCTCTCCGACCGGCACTGGTTCGACATGTTCGAGCTCAATGTGCTGAGCGGCGTGCGGCTGGCGCGTGCACTGCTGCCGGGCATGCTGCGGCGAGACTGGGGAAGGATCGTGTTCATTGCAAGCGACCAGAGCGCCAAGCCCAATCCCGGCATGGCGCACTACGCAATGTCCAAGGCTGCGCAGGTGTCGGTTGCGCGCAGCCTCGCCGAGCTCACACGCGGCACGCGCGTGACGGTCAACAGCGCACTTGTCGCGCCCACCTGGTCGGAAGGCGTGGAGGTCTTCCTCTCGAAGAACGCGGCCCGCGAAGGCAAGACGGTCGACGAGATGCGCGCCGCCTACTTTGCCGAAGGCCCGGGAACCACGTCCTTGCTTCAGCGATGGGCCTCGCCCGAAGAAATCGCGGCCCAGATCGCCTTCCTGTGCTCCGAGCAGGCTTCCGCGATAAACGGCGCGGCGCAGCGCGTGGACGGTGGCATCATCCGCTCGCTTTTCTAGAACGCTAGAACGCTAGGACGTATACCGGCCTCAGCCGTGCTTGGGCTCGGCCAGATCCGCCTGCGTCGTGAACGAGTCCGCGTGGAATTCGTCGACCGGCAGGCCGCGCTCGTGGATGAAATCGTGTCGTGCCGCTTCCACCATCACCGGCACGCCGCAGGCGTAGACCTGGTAGCCGGACAGGTCGTCGAAATCCTCCATCACGGCACGATGGACGAAACCTGCCCGGCCCGTCCAACCGTCTTCCGGCAGCGCTTCGGAGATCACGGGAACGAACCGAAAGTTCGCGCGCTCGGCATCCCACTGACGTGCGAGGTCCGCCATGTAAAGGTCCTTGGGCCGTCGCCCGCCCCAGTAGAGCACCATGCTGCGCTCGTCGCCTTTCTTGAAAGCGTCCTCGATGATGGCCTTGATCGGCGCGAACCCCGTCCCGCTCGCCACGAAAACGATCGGCTTGTCGCTCTGCTGGAGGAAGAACGAGCCGAGCGGCCCCTCGAAGCGCATGATTTCGCGCTCTTTCATGTTCGTGAACACGTGATCGGTGAAATTGCCGCCCGGAACGTGCCGGATGTGGAGCTGAAGGAATTCGTCATCGTGCGGCGCGTTCGCCATCGAGAAGCTCCGGCGTCCGCCGTCCTTGAGCAGGAAATCGACGTATTGTCCGGCGAGGAACTGCAGTCGTTCAGTCGAAGGCAGCTTGAGGTAAAGGATCGCTACGTCCTCGGTGGGCCGCTCGATCCTGTGGACGCGGCAAGGCAGTTTCTTGACGACGATGTCCTTGACCGCGCCGATCGCGCGCGCCTCGATCACCACGTCCGAGCGGGGCCGCGCCTGGCAGAAGAGGGCATAGCCCGCCGCGCGCTCGTCGTCGGAGAGCGCGCTGGAATGATACTTGCCGTAATCGATCTCGCCCGCGAGCAGCTTGCCTTTGCAAGAGCCGCACGCGCCATCGCGACAGCCGTACGGGAGATGGAAGCCCTCGTCGAGGGCGGCTTGAAGGATCGTCTCGCCGTCGGGCACCGTGAAGGTGTGGCCGCTCGGCTGCACTGTCACCTGGTGAGGCATGCTGCCTTGTCCTTGCTGCGCCGGGATTAGAATTCCGCTGTGAAAACCCTGCTGATTGTCGGATTCGGCGACGTGGCCAGGCGCGCCACGCCCGAGCTCCTGGAGCATTTCAACGCCCTCGCGCTCGTGCGCACACCGGACGCTGCCGCCCGCGCGGCCCGGCTCGGCGTGACGCCGATCGTCGGTGACCTGGACCGGCCGGCAACGCTTGCCCCGATCGCGGGAGCCGCAGAGTGCGTGTTGCATCTCGCCCCACCGGACGCACGTGGTGATCGGGACTCGCGCACGCGCTCGCTCGTCGACGCGCTCTCAGCGCGGGGGATGGTAGCACACGCGAATCGCGCCATCCGCCAGCTCGAGCGCCTCGTATACGTGAGCACGAGCGGCGTGTACGGCGATTGCGGTGGCGCGCGAGTGGACGAGAGTCGTCCTGTCAATCCACAGTCCGACCGTGCGCGTCGGCGCGTGGACGCCGAGCAGACGCTGCAAGATTGGGGCGCCCGCGAGGGAGTGCAGATCACCGTCCTGCGCGTGCCGGGGATCTATGCGGCGGATCGCCTGCCGATCGAGCGGCTCGAGCGTGGAACCCCGACATTGCGCGCCGAAGAGGATGTCTTCACGAACCACATCCATGCGGACGATCTGGCGGCCACGTGCGTGGCGGCGCTGACACGTGGGAACGTTGGTCGTGTCTACAACGTTTCGGACGACAGCGAGCTGAAGATGGGCGAGTATTTCGACCTGGTCGCCGATCGAGCCGGCCTTCCCAGGCCGCCGCGCATCGCGCGCGGTGACGCTGCGGAAAAGATCTCGCCCATGGCACTGTCGTTTATGAGCGAGTCCCGACGTCTCGTCAATCGCCGCATGAAGGCTGAGCTGGGCGTCAAGCTGCGGTATCCCACGGTCTGCGACGGGGTTCCACCGCAAATCGATCGCGCCGCCTCGGCCGCGGGAAGACGGAGGTAAATCATGGCTAGCCCGCAGGACACTCTTCTCGTCATCACCAACCTGCCGGATCGGGCCAGTGCCGAGCGGCTCGCCGAGGCCTTGGTCGAGCGGCGCGTCGCCGCCTGCGTGAACGTGATGGCCCCCTGCCGGTCGGTGTATCCCTGGCAGGGGGCCGTGGAGCATGCCGAGGAGCACCCGCTTTTCGCCAAGACGCCGGCGGACCGGTACGATGCCCTTCAGCAAGCGATCCGGGAACTCCATCCCTACGAACTTCCGGAGATCATTGCGGTCCGCCTGGATGCCGGGCTGCCCGCGTACTTGGATTGGGTGGCCGTGGAAACCCGTCAGAAGGCATAATTTCCGATTCATGCGCGCGCTGCTTACCCTTCTCGTCGGACTTGTCGCCGTAGGCTCAGCCGTGGCGCAGGACGTGCTCGAGCCGGAGAAGGCATTCCGGTTCTCGGCGCGCGCGCTCGATGAACGCACGATCGAAGTCCGGTACGGCATCGAAGACGGCTACTACCTCTACCGAGACAAGTTTCGCTTTGCTGCCGAGCCGCCGGCCGCCAGGCTGGGACCCGCGGACTTTCCGCCCGGCAAGATCAAGCAGGACGAGTTCTTCGGCCGGGTCGAGACCTATCGCGGCGACCTCGCCATCCGAATCCCGGTCGAGGCGAGCGTCGACACGCTCAAGCTGGCAGTGACTTCGCAAGGCTGCGCGGACGTCGGGATCTGCTATCCGCCGATGACCCAGCACGCCGAGGTCGTGCTGACAGGCCTTTCATCCAGTATCGGCGGCGGGGCGGCCCCGCCGTTTTCAACGGCCGCACCGATCTTTTCCGCCGTGACGCCTTTCACGGGTGCCGCCGCGGACGCGGGCCGGTTCGTGGGCCGGCCCGTGGGTGGTCAACTCGATGTGATCAGCGACGAATCCACCGCCGCCGGCATTCTCGCGGGCGGGAACCTATGGGCGATCCTCGGATTCTTCTTCATCGCCGGACTGCTGCTCACGTTTACGCCGTGCGTACTGCCCATGATCCCCATCCTTTCCGGAATCATCGTCGGCGAGGGCCGCGAAGCGCACCACAAGGGGCGGGCGCTGGCGCTCTCGATCGCTTACGTGGCCGGGATGGCGGTGACCTACACTGCACTCGGCGTCGGCGCGGGGCTCGCTGGATCGATGTTCGGCGGCGCGCTCCAGAATCCGTGGGTGCTCTCCGCGTTCGCCGCGGTGTTCGTCGCGCTGGCGTTTTCCATGTTCGGGTTCTATGACATCACTTTGCCGTCGTTCCTGCACACGAAGCTCACGCACGCGAGCAACAATCTGACGGGCGGGCACATCGGCGCCGTCGTGGTGATGGGCGCGCTGTCGGCGGCGATCGTGAGCCCCTGCGTTGCCGCGCCACTCGCGGGCGCTCTGGTCTACATCAGTCAGAGCCGTGACGTCACGCTTGGCGGGACGGCGCTCTTCTCGATGGCGGTCGGCATGGGCGTGCCGCTCGTCGTGGTCGGCGTCACGGAGGGTGCGCTCCTGCCGCGCTCGGGGCAATGGATGAAGTCGGTGAAGAAGTTCTTCGGCTTCCTCATGCTCGGCGTGGCGATTTGGATCGTTGCGCCGATCGTGCCGGTCGTCGTGCAGATGCTGCTGTGGGCGTCGCTCCTGATCGTCGGAGCGATGTTTCTCCATGCACTCGACTCGCTCCCGCACGGCGCGACCGACACGACGCGATTCTGGAAGGGCGTCGGCGTGATCTCCCTGCTGGCGGGCGCGGCGCTCGCTATCGGGGCCTTCTCGGGTCACCGCGACATCCTGCAGCCGCTTGCAGGCTTCCGGACGGCGGCAGCCCCCGCGGCGGGGGGTGGCAACGAAGTGCGATTCGAGCGAGTGCGGTCGCTCACGGAGCTCAATGCGCGCCTCGAGACGGCCGGCACTCCCGTGATGCTCGATTTCTACGCCGACTGGTGCGTATCGTGCAAGGAGATGGAGCGGTTCACCTTTAGCGATCCGCGCGTGCGCGACAAGATGCGCACCATGGTGCTGCTGCAGGTGGATGTCACGGCGAACAACGAGGACGACAAGGCGCTTCTCAAGCGCTTCAAGCTGTTCGGGCCGCCCGGCATCATCTTCTTCGACCACAAGGGCCAGGAGATTCCCGGTTTGCGGGTGATCGGCTATCAACCCGCCGACCGCTTTCTGCAATCGCTCGAACGCGTTTCCAGCCTCTGACGCAGCGATGTTGCGCTAGCGGGCACGCCGCCGCGGTGGAGGCGTTTTGCGTGGCCGTGCGCGCGCTCCCCTCGTCGCGCTCGATGATCCGGAAATCGCCGCCAGGAAAGCATCGCGCACCACGTCCTGCGGGGCGTCTCGATCGAAGAAGAGCGAGAACGCATCGATAGCCTGGCCGATCGCAAGTTCCTGGCCGGTCATCACCGCCGCGCCCGCACGCCGGGCCGCAGTGACGAACTCCGTCTCGAGAGGCGTGTAGACGGCATCCATGGCCCAGACAATCCCATCGAGCAACGGCGCGCCGACCGGGATGCCGGGAAACGCATGCATTCCAATCGGGGTGGCATTGACGATTCCCGTTGCGCCGGCGCAAGCGCGGGCTGCGTCCGGCGCAACGATCACGCGGACGGCTGGGTGGTGTGACCGCAGGGCATCGGCCAGTAACTGCGCGCGGCCCGGTTCGATATCTGCGATCCGCAGCTCCTCGGCACCGAGATCTGCGAGCGCGTGTGCGATGGCGCGTCCCACGCCTCCCGCGCCGATCAGCGCTGCGGACCCCGGTCGGCGGCGTCCGAGAGAACGCTTCCAGCCGCGGAGGAAACCGGTGTAGTCGGTGTTGTAACCGGTCCGACGACGATCTCGTACGACAACCGTGTTGACCGCACCCACCGTCACCGCAGCCCCCTCGATGCTGTCGAGCCATTGCAGGACCGACTCCTTGAACGGAAACGTCACGTTCACGCCGGCGAATCCGGCAAGTGCCACGCCCTTAAGCAACTGCGGGAGGGCATCGGCCCCGAAGCCGATCACGTGCGCGTCGATCAGGTGGTAGCGAACGTCGATGCCCAGCGCACGACCGGCCGCCTCGTGCATTGCGGGCGAGATCGATCGGTCGATTCTTGCGCCGATCAGCCCAAGCAGCGCACGCATCGTGGCGTAACCCGGAGCGGTTGCGCAGGGACCCGGCGATGCGCTGTGGCGTTCAGCGGCCGCGCACGTCGAGCATGATCTTGCCGATGTGCGTCGAGCTCTCCATGAGCTCGTGCGCGGCGGCTGCCTCGGCGAAGGGGAAGGTCTGGAAGAGGTAGGTGCGCAGCTTGCCCGACTCGAAAAGGGGCCACACGTGCTGGGCCAGCTCCTTCGCAATGGCGGCCTTCTGCTCGAGACTGCGCGGGCGCAGCGTGGATCCGGTGAATGTGAGGCGCTTGACCATGATCGGCATGCAGTCGAGCGTCACCGTGCTCGGCTGGAGGAACGCGATCTGGACTAGGCGTCCCTCGAGCGCGAGCGAGCGGATGTTCTTCTCGACGTAGTCGCCGCCGACCATGTCGAGAATCACGTCGACGCCGCGCTTCTCGGTGGCTTTCCAGAGCTCCGCCGCCCAGTTCTCGTCCTTGTAGTTCCACACTTTGTCCGCGCCCATCGTGCGGCAATACTCGACTTTCATCGCGTTGCCGACGGTCGTGTAAACGGTCGCCCCCCAGGCCTTCGCAAGTTGGATTGCCGCGAGCCCGATGCCGCTCGATCCGCCGTGGACGAGAAAGATCTCGCCGGACTTCAGCCGGCCGCGCTCGATGATGTTGGTCCAGACGGTGAACCAGTTCTCGGGCAGCGACGCTGCCTGCTCGACCGTGAGCCCTTTCGGCACCGGCAGACAGTGCGCGGCCGGCGCCGCGCAATATTCCGCGTAGCCGCCTCCCGGCGTCAAGGCGCAAACCACGTCGCCGGCTTTCCATTGCTTGACGTCCGGCGCGACCTCGACGATCTTTCCGGCCACCTCGAGCCCGATCACGGGCGACGCACCGGGCGGCGGCGGATACTTTCCGGACCGTTGCAGGATGTCGGGCCGATTCACGCCCGCGAACTGGACCTCGATCAGGACTTCTCCGGACTTGAGCAAGGGTTTCTCGGCTTCGGCGAGTTTCAGCACCGAGGCCGGCCCCCCTGCTCCATGGTCGATGAATTTCATGCGAATGTCGCCTTCTCGATGGTTGGCTTACAACGCCCGTTTGGTGAATGGCGAAGTGTCGCGCATTCGCTGCCGCTCCCGTGCACAGCGTTCCGGAACGCGTCGAGCGTCGGTGGCACGGAGAAGTATACGAGGTGCGACCGGCAGCAGCAGTCCGACGCTCCGAAACCCGCGATCGGCGCGGCAGTGCCGGATAGCCTGGCGAGCGCGCACGCCCATGCGTGCTCGCGGCGCATGCGACCGGTGGCAAACCACGCCTCGCGCACCGGCGCAAGGCGACTCAGGTGGTCGATGTGCCAGTGGATCACGTCACTGCCGAGCGCGTGTCGGCCCACCCGTGCCGCAAGGCCGCCCGGTCCGAGTGCGCTGCCGGCGTATGTGTAGAAACCCGGGCGAAACCGCGCGCGTCCCAGTCTCCCGACACGAATCGTTGCGTACCGGTCGAGGCGCATCACCAGCACGTACGTTCCGGGGCGAGCGGGCAGCGGCGTCCTTGGTCTCGCTACGGACATGCCTTGGAGACGGCGGCGCTAGGTGCGGCGCAGGAATGTCTCCGCGAGGCGCGTCCAATAGGTGGCGCCGAGCGGCAGGATGGCATCGTTGAAATCGTAGCCTGGGTTGTGCAGCATGCAGCCCCCCTCGCCGGGGCCATTGCCGATCCACGCATAAGCGCCCGGCTTGACTTGCAGCATGAAGGCGAAATCTTCCGCACCCATGGTCGGGGGAAGGTCGGTATGGACATGCTCCGCTCCGACGATGTCACGCATCACCTGCGCAGCGAACGCGGCTTCTCCCGGCGAATTGATGGTCGGTGGATAGCGTCGTTCGTACCGAACCGCGACCTGCGCGCCGTGTGCGGCGGCGACGCCCGCGCAAACTCGCCGGATACCTTCCTCAATGAGGTCTTGAACCGCCGGACGGAGCGCGCGAGAAGTCCCGCGCAGAACGGCTTCGCCGGGGATGACATTGATCGCGTCGCCCGCATGGAATTGGGTGACGGTGATGACCGTCGCGTCCACCGGGTTCGCATTGCGGCTCGCGATCGCCTGGAGTGCTTGCACGATCTGGCTTCCCACCACGACCGGATCGATGGTCTGGTGGGGCATCGCCGCGTGGCCGCCGCGCCCCGTGATCCGGATCTCGAACTCGTCGGCGGACGCCATCATCGGACCCGGCATCACGCCGAACTCGCCCACCGGCATGCCGGGCCAGTTGTGCATGCCGAAGACGGCCTCCACCGGAAAGCGCTCGAACAGTCCATCCTCGACCATTGCACGGCCACCGCCGTGGCTCTCCTCTGCCGGCTGAAAGATGAAATGAACCGTGCCGTCGAAGTTGCGCGAGGCAGCGAGGTGTTTCGCGGCGCCGAGCAGCATCGCCATGTGACCGTCATGCCCGCACGCATGCATCCGGCCCGCGTGCCTGGAGCGATGTTCGAACGTGCTGGTTTCCTGGATGGGCAGAGCGTCCAGGTCGGCGCGCAATCCGATCGCGCGCCCGCTCGAGCCGACCTGCAGTGATCCGACCACCCCGGTTTTCGCCAGTCCGCGGTGCACCGCGAGGCCGAACGAGGCGAGCTTTTCCGCCACCGTGTCCGCGGTGCGATGCTCCTCGAAGGCCGTCTCGGGATGAGCGTGAAGGTCGCGCCGCCACTCTGTCATTTCGGCATGCAACGCGTTGATCGGCTCGATGATTGACATGGCGGTTCCCGGATGATGGCCTGCTATCGGTTGATCGTTCCGCGCGCAAGCCCGAGGATCTATTGTATGCGCCGCGCCAAGGCGATTATATAGCGCGCCGTTCGAGCGTCCTGGCGCCCGAAATTTTCGCGTCCAGGATATCGCGCGCCCGCTTACAATTCCTTACTTCATCCCGCACCCAAACCTTCAGAATGCGCCGACACGTCCAGGGCATCGATCACGTTGTGATCGTCGTTAACGAACTCGCCGCCGCCGCCGATACGTTTCGGCGCATGGGCTTCACCGTCGCGCCACGCGGCGACCACACGCTGGGCTCACGGAATCATTGCGTGATGTTCGGCGAGGATTACATCGAGCTGCTGACGAGTCCGCCGGAGAACCCGCATCCGTCACGCCAGCACTATACGGACTTCGCGACGGCGGGCGACGGGCTCGCCGCGATCGCGCTCCGCACGGACAACGCAAAGGCGGCCTATTCGGAAATGCTGTGGGCCGGTTTTGCGCCCACCGACCCGGTGGATTTCTCCCGGCCGGTGCGCCTGTCCGAGGGTACGCGTGAAGCGCGCTTCCGCATCACGCAGCTCGCGCCCGACCAGACGCCCGGAGGGCATGTGTTTCTCTGCGAGCATTTCACGCGCGACGTGGTCTGGCGACCGGAGTATCAGTTGCACCGGAACGGTGCGACCGCACTGGCGGCAGTGGCGATCGTCGCCGATGATGTCGCGGCGACCGCGCGCGCCTACGAGCGCATGTTCGACACCCGCGCACAGGCCATCGCCGAAGGGCTGCTTGTCGAGACCGGCTCTGCTCCGGTCGCCGTGGTCACTGCTCCGGCATTGGCGAGGCGTCTGCCGGGAATCGGGAGCAGCCCGCGTCTTGCGCCGAAGCTGGGGGCTCTCTTCGTGCGGGTCGCGGATCGGAGCGCCGTGGCGGACGCGCTCGCTACGGGCGGTATTCAGCACGCGCGCATGCCGGACGGCTCGCTCGCGGTCGGCCCCGAGACCGCGCACGGCATAGCTCTGGTTCTCGGATGATGTGCGGATGACGACGGAATGCAACTCGACATCTGGCTGGATCGCGATCGCAGTCTGCGGCCCGCGCGAACCCTCGGTGTGGACCGCCGCGGCGCCGAATTCGAGCAGATGATTCGCGAAGCAGCCGTCGACGGATGACGCGTCAGGCGCGCGCGAGGCGCCGCGCGGCGTCCAGCGCGAAGTAGGTCAGCACGCCGTCGGCGCCGGCACGCTTGAATGCGATCAGCGCTTCGAGAACGCACTTGTCCTCGTCGAGCCAGCCGTTCTGGAACGCGGCTTTGAGCATCGCGTATTCGCCGCTCACCTGGTACACGAAGGTCGGCGCCTTGAATTCGTCCTTTACGCGGCGAACGATATCCAGATAGGGCATACCGGGCTTCACCATCACCATGTCGGCGCCCTCCTCCAGGTCGAGCGCCACTTCGCGAAGCGCCTCGTCCGTGTTTGCTGGGTCCATCTGGTAGGTGTACTTGTTGCCCTGGCCGAGCGCCGCGGCGGATCCGACCGCGTCGCGGAACGGACCGTAGAAGCCCGAAGCGTATTTCGCCGAGTAAGCCATGATTCGGGTGTAGATGAACTGCCGTTCGTCCAGGGCTGCGCGGATGGCGCCGATCCGGCCGTCCATCATGTCCGAGGGCGCGACGATGTCCACGCCGGCCTCGGCCTGCGTGAGCGCCTGCCTGCGGAGAATCTCGATGGTCTCGTCGTTTAGGATGTAGCCGGTTTCGTCGATCAGCCCGTCCTGACCGTGGCTCGTGTAGGGATCGAGCGCGACATCGGTCATCACGCCAAGCTCGGGGAACGTCTTCTTGAGCTGGGCGACGACGCGGGGGATCAGGCCCTTCGCATTCGTCGCCTCCTTGCCGTCCGGTGTCTTCAGGCTGGGCTCGATCAGCGGAAACAGCGCGATCGTCGGCACCCCGAGCTTCAGAGTCTGTTCCGCGACGCCGAGCAGCTTGTCCAAGGTATAGCGCGAGACCTCCGGCATCGAGGGAACCGGCTGTTCTGCATTCTTCCCGTCGATCACGAACACGGGATAGATCAAGTCATCGGTAGACAGGCGCCGCTCCCGCATCATGCGGCGGGAAAATTCGTCCCGTCGCATGCGCCGCGGACGCACGGACGGATAGCTGCCTCGAACGCTCATCGAACCCTCTTATCTAGTTAAAACAATATGTTACGTTTGCGCGCTTTGCTCCGGGAACCTTTTTGCGCTGCGCACACTCTCAAGCGTAGACGATTTCGATCGTCTCCCGCTTCTCCTCCCTGAGCGGGTGCCTTAGTCATTAAGGCGTTCGGCCCCGAGCTTTCCCCTTTAGCTCGGGGCTTTTTTGTTTCGGCCCCGAGCTTCGTAAACCCTACTCGGGGCTTTTTTGTTTCGGCCCCGAGCTTCGTGAACCATGCTTTCACCTGGGCTGTCCGCGCCGGTTGGCGTGATCTCCAGCCACCCCCCCAACGCTTCCTCGGCACGCTCGATTCCGGTTCGCTTCAGAGCCGAGAACAGCTGGACGGTGAAGTTCGGGGCGAGCTCGGTCAGGCGCTTCCGCACGCTGCGCAGCGCGGCTTCCGCCGGGCCGCGCGATAACTTGTCGGCTTTCGTCAACAGCACGTGGACCGGTTTCCCCGTCGGCCGAAACCAGGCCAGCATCGTCTCGTCCAGGGACGTGAGGGGGTGCCGGATGTCCATGACGAGAACCAAGCCCCTTAAAGATTTCCGAGTCTGTAAGTACCCACTTAGAATCGCTTCCCAGTGCTTACGGGTCTGTGCGGGCACCCGTGCATAACCGTATCCCGGTAGATCCACCAGCAGGGCGCCCCCCTTGAGGCGGAAGAAGTTGATGAGTTGCGTGCGCCCAGGCGTCTTGCTGACAAAAGCGAGGCGATTGTGGTGCGCCAGGGCGTTGATGGCGCTCGACTTGCCCGCGTTGGAGCGGCCGGCGAACGCCACCTCCGGCGGGCCGGGCGGCGGCAGGTCGCGCAACTCGTGCGCCGAGAGCACGAAAGTCGCGTTCCGGAAAAGGGACATGGATACCTGGATACCTGGACACCGGGGTGGGATTGCGGCAGCGCGGGTTACGTCACATCAACCCGCCGCGTTGGCGGCGCGCCGGCGCGCTGCGCTAGAATAGCAGTTTTCCCCAATGCCCCGTCCCGAAAGGAATTTCGAATGAGAATTCGCTTGGCGCTGCTGAGTGCAGCGCTCGCGAGCGGCGTCGCCGGCGTCGCGATTGCCGCGGAATCCATGCCCAAAGCCGACCCCGCCAAGGCACAACAGACCGTCTCACAGGTTTGCGCGGCGTGCCATGGTCCCACCGGGCAGAGCCCACTTCCGGAGAACCCGCACCTCGCCGGCCAGATTGCCGAGTACACGACCAAGCAGCTCATGAACTTCAAGGCCGCCGACGGCAAGCAAGCCGAGCGCGTGAATCCCATCATGGCCGGCATGGTGGCCAACTTGACGCCGGAAGACATGCGCAATCTCGGCGCGTACTTTGCGGAGCAAACGCCAAACAAGGGGTTTGCGCGCAACACCGCCACGGTCGAATTGGGTCAGCAGATCTATCGCGGCGGCATTGCGTCGCAAGGGATTCCGGCCTGCAGTGGTTGCCACGGTGCCGCCGGCGCGGGCATGCCTGCACAGTATCCGCGTCTCGCGGGACAACATCCCGAATACATCGAAGCGCAAATGAAGGCGTGGCGCAGCGGCGCACGCGCCAACGATCCGGGCAAGATGATGCGCGCGATCGCCGACAAGATGTCGGACGCGCAGATCAAGGCGGTTGCGGATTACATTTCCGGTCTGCGGTGACGAATCCGCGCGCAAGACCGGACAGGCTTGCGAAAGGGTGGCTGCGAGCCACCCTTTCTTTTTTGACAGCATGCCGGAATGAGCGATCAGGTCTTTGACGTGGCGATCATCGGGTCCGGGCCGGGCGGATATCGTGCGGCCGTGCTGGCCGCATTGCGCGGATTGAAGGCCGCGATCATCGAGCGGGCCACGTGGGGAGGAACGTGCCTTAATCGCGGGTGCGTTCCCAAGAAGGCCTGGTATCAATCCGCACGGCTCATCGCCGGCAAGCACCAGCTCGCGGAGCGCGGATTGCGGGGAGATCTGGTCCCCGATCTTGCCCAGGCATGGCGCGACCAGCGGCGCATCGTCGAGACCGTGCGCGCGAGCTACATCGATTACCTCGAGCGACTCGGCGTTCGCGCCTACTCCGGCAGCGCGCGACTGTGTGCACCGGGTGAGATCGAGATCGATGGCTGCGAGCGCCTGCGTGCGGCGAACGTTGTGGTGGCAACAGGATCTGTGCCGGTTATACCGCCCGCCATCCCGTTGCACCCGGGCCGGGTGCTGACAACCGACGAGCTGTTTGACCATCCTCCGCCGCGCGGAAAGCGCATCGCAGTTGTCGGGAGCGGCGTGATCGGCACCGAGATGGCTTTCATTCTCGTCATGCTCGGGTTGGAGGTCGTGTGGCTCACGCACGCGGAGGCGCTCTCGCGCACCCGGTACAGCGCACCTGCGCTGACGGCGCTCCGCACGGCGCTTCGTGACCATGGCATCGCCGCACGCACGGGGAATCGACCGATCGGGTCCGTGGTGGAGAGCGATGGCGTTCTGCTTTCGCTACGCGGCGGAGGTGAGGAGAAGGTCGACTGGGTATTGGTCGCGGCCGGGCGGTCGCCGTGCACGTCGGGAATCGCACTGGACGCGGCCGGCGTGGCGTGTGACGAGGAAGGATACATTCGCGTGGACGATTATCAGCGAACGAGCGTAGACGGCGTCTACGCCATCGGCGACTGTACGAATCGTTCGATGACATCAAACCATGCCCTCGCCGAGGCGTCGGTCGCGATTGCAAACATCGTGGCACCAGGCAGTGCGCGTCGCGGCGCCGCGCCGATTCCGCAAGTCGTGTATTCGGCGCTCGAGCTCGCGCGCGTCGGCCTGAGCGAAGACGAGGCCGAGGCGGCTGGACGGGAAGTTGCAACCGGATTCGCGGCGCTGGAGACAAGCCCGGCGGCGCTGGCGCTTGGTGACCGGCGCGGATTTGCGCGCTTGGTGGCCGATGCGGAGTCGGGCGAGTTTCTGGGCGCCGAGGCCGTCGGGATTTACGCGGGCGAATGGATTCACCTGATGAGCGCGTATGCAGGTAAGCCCGATGCACTCGCGCAGCTTGCGGCTCTACGCTACAACCATCCCTCTCTCGCCGAGGAGATCCTCAACGCCACCGAGACGCTTGCCGCACGCTGGGGATTGGGGGGGAGAGTGTTCGGTTACCCCAGGGAATAGCGCCGCCCCGCACGGTGTTTATGACGGGAGCGACCGATTTTCGGCCGTGCGGTTATAGGGAGGCTATATGAAAGTAAAAGCGACGTTGATCGCGCTCTTGCTGGTGGGGGCGTTTGCGGGCTGCTCGACAATGATGAGCGAGAGTGCGCCCGCACATGCCCAGGGTGGCGTGCTCGTGGATGCGAAAGGAATGACGCTCTACACGTTCGACAAGGATCCCGCGAACTCGGGCAAGAGCGTTTGCGTCAACCAGTGCGCGAAGGCGTGGCCGCCACTCGCTGCCCCGGCCGATGCGAAAGCCATGGGTGACTACTCCGTCATCACTCGCAGTGACGGCTCGAAACAGTGGGCCTACAAAGGCAAACCGCTCTACACGTGGGTAAAGGACACGAAACCGGGTGACATGACCGGTGACGGATTCAGAAACGTCTGGCGCGTTGCCCACCCCTAGCGGCCTTCGTCTGAAGGGGCTAAGTTACCGGCCTTAATGGACCAAGCCGCGCTGACGCCCCACATTCCCCGCCTGCGCCGGTACGCGCGGGCGCTGGTCGGCGACCGCTACGCAGCCGACGATTTGGTGCAGGACACGCTTGAGCGCGCGCTGAACAAGTTTCATTTGTGGCGCCCGGGAAGCGACTTGCGCGCCTGGCTCTTCGCGATCATGCACAACGTGTTCGTGAACCAGCTGCGAAGCCGGGCGGCGCGCCCCGAGACCGCGCTTGACGACGGGGATCTGTTGTCGCAAGTCGTGCCCGATGCGGACCGGCTCGAGATCCGCGACATGCAGTCCGCGATCGCCACGCTGCCGGCCGAGCAGCGAGAGGTCATCCTGCTCATCGCGCTGGAGCAGCTGAGTTACGCGGAGGTCAGTCAGGCGCTCCGAATTCCGATGGGGACGGTCATGTCACGACTGTTCCGTGCGCGCGAGCGGCTGCGTGCGCGGCTCGCGGGCGTGCCTCCGCAGTCGAGTTTGAAAATTGTGAAATGAAGCCCTCTGAACACGATCTGCAAGCATTCGCCGACGATCTGATGGCGCCGCAGCGCCGCGTCGAGATCGCAGCGTATCTCGAGACCTCGCCCGAGGACGCCGAGCGGGTCGCGGCCTATCGCGAGCAAAACGCGCAGCTGCGCGCGCAGTTCAATCCTGTGCTGGACGAGCCCATTCCGCAGCGTCTCACGCTGCTTGCGCCGCGCCGCGGGCTGATGCGATTCGCGCTTGCGGCCGGATGGCTCGTGTTCGGGGCGGCGATCGGATGGCTCGCGAATGGTTTGGTTGCGAAAGATCCGATCGCGTCGGCGACGCTTGCGCACCGCGCGGCGGTTGCGCATGCGGTCTACACGCCCGAGGTGCGACATCCGGTCGAGGTGGGTGTGGACCAGCAGGAGCATCTGGTGCGCTGGCTGTCGAAACGTCTCGGTGCCGATCTGAAGCCGCCGATCCTCGCGGCGAGCGGCTACGAGCTCGTCGGCGGCCGACTCCTGCCGGGCGATCGCGGCGCAGTAGCGCAGTTCATGTATCAGGATGCGAAGGGGCGCCGCCTCACGCTCTACGTCTCGCACATGAACACCAGCCAATCGGATACCGCGTTTCGGTACAGCCGCGAGAACGGAGTCAGCGTCTTCTATTGGGTGGACGGCTCGCTCGGCTACGCGCTTTCCGGAGACCTCCCGAAGCGCGATCTGCTCGGGGTCGCCACGGCAGTCTACAAGCAGCTCAATCCCTGAACGAGCTGGCCGGTGCGCCCCCGACCGGTGTCCGCCGGCCGGGACCCGTGAATTCTTGGCACTGTAATGAATCGGATCGGGCCGCGACTCGTATAACATCGAATTCAAGCCCCTGGAAGGGACCCTAAGCATGTTGATCAAGCGGCCTCTCGACGTCCTCCCGTCCGAAATCACGCCCCAGCCGGTGTACAACCGGCGCAGGGAGTTCATGAAGGCCGCGGCGGCCGGGGCGATTCTCGCGGCGACGGGTTGCAGCGACGACACCGAGTCAGCGCCGGACGCCACACGGGAAAAATTCACCAGCGTCGCGACATCGCGATTCAGCACGGTCGAGAAACCGACCGAGTACAAGCACGTCACCGGGTACAACAACTATTACGAGTTCGGCACCGAAAAGTCCGACCCCGCTCTGTACGCCGGGCATCTGAAGACGCGTCCTTGGACCGTGTCGGTCGAAGGGGAGTGCCTGAAGCCTCGCACCTTCGGGATCGAGGAACTCATCAAGCGGCCGCTCGAAGAGCGGGTCTACCGGCTGCGCTGCGTGGAAGCGTGGTCGATGGTGATTCCCTGGGTCGGCTTCGAATTGAACGCGTTGCTCAAGGAGGTGGAACCCACGGGCAATGCGAAGTTCGTGGAATTCGTCACTGCCGTGCAGCCGGACACCATGCAGGGCGTGCATGTCCCGGTCCTCGACTGGCCGTATGTGGAAGGACTTCGGATCGACGAGGCGATGCACCCGCTGACGATTCTTGCCGTGGGGATCTTTGGCGAGGCGCTGCCGGGTCAGAACGGCGCCCCGGTCCGGCTGGTGGTGCCGTGGAAGTACGGCTTCAAGAGCGGCAAATCGATCGTCAAGATCCGGCTGGTCGCGCAGCAACCCAGAACCGCGTGGGAGAAGGCCTCCCCCACGGAGTACGGCTTCTACTCGAACGTGAACCCCAATGTCGATCATCCACGTTGGAGCCAGGAGACCGAGCGCCGCATTCCGGAGTTTTTTTCGCGGCGTCCGACCGTGATCTTCAACGGCTACGGCGATCAGGTGGCGGGACTTTACGCCGGCATGGATCTGAAGAAGTACTTCTAGGTGCCGTCGAAAAGCCGCCCGGCCGCGATGCGACCAAGTCAATCACTCGTCAGCGTGATCAAGGCGACGCTGTTCGTCGCCGCGCTGGTGCCGTTCGCGCGCCTCGCCGTCTCGGCGGTGTGGTTTCCGGACGCGCTTGGCGCGAATCCCGCCGAGTTCATCACGCGTTCGCTGGGCGACTGGTGCCTGCGCTTCCTGCTGATCACGCTGGCGATCACACCGCTTCGGCGCATCACCGGATGGAACTGGCTGCTCCGCTTGCGCCGCATGCTCGGACTGTTCGCATTCTTCTATGGGGTCGTGCACTTCTCGAGCTACATCGCGTTCGACCACGTGTTCGATGCGGTCGCGATCCTCAAGGATATCGTCAAGCGGCCGTTCATTACCGTGGGATTCACGGCGCTCGTTCTGCTGGTGCCGCTGGCGGTCACGTCGACCAACGCGATGGTGCGCCGACTGGGCGCGCACAATTGGCGCGCGCTTCACCGGCTGGTCTACCCGATCGCCGCGCTGGGCGTCCTGCACTTCTGGTGGATGGTGAAGCGGGACATCACCGAGCCGGCAATCTACGCGGCGATCCTCGCGCTGTTGCTCGGCTATCGCCTGGCGGCCTATCTGCGCGAAACACTTGCGCTGCGATGGGCGCGCGGGGCGAACGGACCGCCGGCTACGAGCCGTCGCGGCTGATGTAGAGCAGGCCCGGGTCGAGATAGAGCTCGTCCCGGCGAAGCGTGCCTTCGTCGCGCGAGGGCGCGACGCCGAAGAACTCGTACTGCACGCCCTGGAAGGTCACCGTGCGGTGGATTTCGACGCCGCTGTAGATGCCGATCACTTCCGACGCATCGTCGAGCGCATCGAACCTGTGAACTATTACACCGTGGCGGCGAGTAGCCAGCTCGCGCTGCCAGCGATGAAACTCGTGCGCCATGAGCATATGCAAGGGCACGAGAACGCACATCATGTAGAAAGCCAGCTTCAGGATCGCTTCCATCGTGCAACTATAGGCGCTGGCCCGATGGAAACGAAGGAATGATTCCGCGCCAGTCATCACTGTTTGTCGCCCCGCGGCGACAGCCGCGAGCGCGGGCTGCCGGCCGGCCGACGAGTTACAGCGAACGCTTACTATCTGGCGACGGGCGTGGCGGTCGGAACCGCTCAGATTTCCTGATGGGGCGCGGCCGGGGTCGGGCGCGGCGTGGGCGTCGCCCCCCGGCGCGCGCGGCGTCCCCGGAACCGCTCCTGCAATGCCTCGAAATAGAGGTAGATGACCGGAGTGATGTACAGGGTGAGGAGCTGGGAAAGCACCAGGCCTCCGACGACCGCGAGACCCAGCGGCCGGCGCGCGTCGCCGCCGGCGCCGAACGACAGGGCGATCGGCAGGCTTCCCGCGAGCGCCGCCATGGTGGTCATCATGATCGGACGGAAGCGGATGAGGCACGCCTGGTAGATCGCCTCCGCGGGGCGCATGCCGCCCGAGCGCTGCGCCTCGATGGCGAAGTCGATCATCATGATCGCGTTCTTCTTCACGATTCCGATGAGCATGATGATGCCCACGAATGCGTACATGTTGAGGTCGATCCCGAACGCCCACAGCGTCACCAATGCACCCAGGCCGGCAACCGGCAGGCCGGAAAGAATCGTCAGCGGGTGGACGAAGCTCTCGTAGAGGATGCCCAGCACGAGGTAGATGAAGAAGATGGACAGGAGGATCAGGATGCCCATCCCCCGCAGCGAATCCTGAAAAGCCTGTGCCGCGCCCTGGAACTTCCCGGTTAGCGTGGCGGGTACCTGGAGATCGGCCACCGCCCGTTCGATCTCCGCTAGCGCCTGGCTAAGAGAGGTGCCGGCCTGCAGATCGAACGAGAGGGTGACCGAAGGCAGCTGCCCGAGGTGCGTGACGTTCAGCGGTCCGACGCCGTAGTTCAGCTTGGCCAGCGCGGTGAGCGGCACGAGGGCACCCTGCGACGACCGCACGTAAAGGAGCGAGAGCGCGGACGGATCGGTCTGGTACCGCGGCAGAAGCTCGAGAATTACCCAGTATTGGTCGGTCGCCGTATAGATGGTGGACACCTGACGCGACCCGTAGGCGTTGTTCAGCGCCATCTCGATCTGCTGGGGGCTTACGCCGAGTGTTGCGGCCTTCTCGCGATCGATCTCCACCGTGACCTGTGGGCGGGAGATCTGCAGGTCGGTCGTGACGTCTATCAGTCCGGGGAGTGTCCTGAGCTTTGCCTCGATGATCGGCACCCAGTGATAGAGCTCCTCCGTGTCCGTGCCCTGCAGCACGTACTGATATTCGCTCTTGGTCACGCGCCCGCCAATCCGGATCGCGGGCAGGTTCTGCATGAAGACGCGCGTACCGGGAATTCCGCCGACCTTCGGCCGCAGTTCCCGGATCACGTCCTCCACCTTCTTGCGCTCGGCGCGCGGCTTGAGGTTGATGATCATCCGGCCGATGTTCAGGGACGGGCTGAACGCAGTCGCGCCGATGAAGGCGTTCACCGACTGGACGTTCGGATCCTTGCGGATGATGTCGGCCACCTGGCGGGTGAGGCCGGACATGGCGTCGTAGGAGATGTCCTGCGCCGCCTCGACGAAGCCGAAGATCTGGCCGTTGTCCTCGGAGGGCAGGAATCCCTTCGGCATCTTGGCGAACAGGAATCCCGTCGCGACGACGATCGCCAGGAACACGGTCATCATGGCGCGCGGTCGCGCGATCACCCACTTCAGACTCACGTCGTAGGCGTGCTTCACCGCATCGAAACCGCGCTCGATGGCGAGATAGAGACGGCCGTGCCGCTGAGCGTGTTCCGGCCGAAGGATGCGGCTGCACATGAGCGGCGTCAGCGAGAGCGACACGAAACCGGAGATCAGGACGGCAGCCATGATCACCACCGCGAACTCGTGCAGCAGCCGACCCAGGATGCCGCCCATGAACAGGATCGGGATGAACACCGCAGCCAGCGAGAGCGTCATCGACAGAATGGTGAACGAGACTTCACGGGAGCCGTCGAGCGTCGCCTGCAGCGGGGTCTTTCCCATCTCCAGGTGGCGCGAGATGTTCTCGAGCATCACGATTGCGTCGTCCACCACAAATCCGACGCACAGGACGAGCGCGAGCAGCGAGATGTTGTCCACGCTGTAGCCGAGCAGATACATCACCGCGAAGGTCCCGACGATCGACATCGGCAGCGCTACGCTCGGAATGACGGTCGCCGAGAGATTGCGCAGAAAGAGGAAGATCACGAGGACGACGAGCACGAGCGCGAGCAGCAAGGTGAACTGAACTTCCTCCACCGACTCGCGAATCGGGCCTGAGCGGTCGTAGAAGACGCGCATCTCGATGCCCTGTGGCGCCTGGGCGCGAAACGCCGGCAGGATCGCCTTGACCCGGTCGACCGTTTCGATGGTGTTGACGCCGGGCTGGCGCTGCACCGCGAGAATGATCGAGCGCTTACCGTTGAACCACGCGGCGACCTTGTCGTTCTGCGTGCTGTCGATCACCCGCCCCAGCTCCTGCAGGCGCACGGGGGAGCCGTTTCGGTACGTGACCACCACCGGCCGGAAGGCCGCTGCGTCGAAGAGCTGACCGGTCGCCTGGACCGCGAAGTCGCGATCCTTGCCGGAGAGCGTCCCGGTGGGAAGATTCACGTTCGCCTGGCCGATCGCCTGCTCGACCTCGTTGATGCCGATGCCGCGCGAGGCGAGCGCGCTGGGATCCACCTGGACGCGCACCGCATACTTCTGCTGGCCGTAGACCTGAACCTGGGCCACGCCGTTGATGGTGGAGATGCGCTGCGCGAGGATGCCCTCGGCATACTCGTTCACCGTCCAGAGGGGCAGGGTGTCGGAGGACAGCGCGATGTAGTAGATCGGAAAGTCGGCCGGATTGACCTTCCGGTACGACGGCGGCGTGGACATCGTGGGCGGCAGTTGGCGCAGCGTGGCGGCGATCGCGGACTGCACGTCCTGCGCCGCCGCGTCGATGTCCCGGTCGAGCGAGAACTGGATCGTGATGCGCGTGATTCCCTGGCCGCTCAGCGAGATCATCGAATCGATCCCGGCGATCGTGGAGAGCTGCTTCTCGATCGGCGTCGCGACTGACGAAGCCATCGTCTCGGGGCTGGCGCCCGCGAGCTCCGCCCTGACCTCGATGGTCGGAAAGTCCACGTTCGGGAGCGAGCTCACCGGAAGCAGGCGATAGCCCACGACCCCGAACACGAGGATGCCGATCATCACCAACATGGTCATGACGGGACGACGGACGAAGATTTCCGAAAGGTTCATGGTCCGGGCCCGCGAGTGGGAAATTCGCTCAGGGAAGGAGGGGGAGCTGCGCTAGCGCGTACAGCGGGTAGCGGCTTACAACTGCCGGTCGCCGCCCTTGACGACGACTTTCGTGCCCGGCGTCAGCCGTAGCTGGCCCTGGGTGACGACTTGCTCCCCCTTGCTGAGCCCGGTCGCAATCACTGCGCGGTCCCCGTCGGACCGTTGCACCGTCACCGGCCGCAATTCCACGCTCATGTCGCCTTTGACCACGAACACGTACTGGCCGTTCGGACCGGTCTGCACGGCTTTCGAGGGGAGAGTCAGCGCGTCCTTGTCCTCGTAGAGCTTGAGCGACACCGTCACGAACTGGCCAGGCCACAGCGCGTCCTGCCGGTTGTCGAACGCCGCCTTGAGCTTGATCGTGCCGGTGGCGGTATCGACGGCGTTGTCGATGAAAACCAGCTTGCCTACCGCCGGCGCGCTCGCTTCGGGCGGCGTCGCTTCGACCTCGAGGGGGCCGGAAGCGAGGTGCTTGCGAACCGTCGGGAGCGCCTGTTCCGGCACCGAGAAGCTGACGTTGATCGGATGGACCTGATTGAGCACGACCAGCGCAGCGTCGTTTGCCTTGACCAGATTGCCCTTTTGAATCTGGATGCGCCCGGTATAGCCGTCGATCGGCGCGCGGATCGTCGTGTACTCGAGCTGCAGCCGCGCGTTTTCGAGCGCTGCCTTGCTCGCCAGCACCGCGGCGGCAGCCGTCTCGGAACCGGTCTTGTACTGGGCGTACGCTTCCTTGGAGATGAAGTTCTTCTGGAGAAGCTCGAGGTAGCGTGCTTCCTGCCGCTGCGCCTGCGCGAGCTGCGCGAGGTCGCGTTGATGGTTCGCTTCGGCCTGCTTGAGCGCGGCCTCAAACGGCCTCGGATCGATTTTGAAGAGCACGCTCCCCGCGCGGACCTCCTGGCCTTCCCGGAAGCGGACGTCGACGATCTGTCCGTCGACGCGTGCCTTGACGGCCACAGTCGCATAGGCCTCGGCCGACCCTACGGCCTGGATCCGAACCGGAACCGCTTGCTGAGACACACGGGCGACAGTCACCGGAACCGGAGGTTGGCGCCCAGCCCCCGCCTTGCCTGCCCTTGTGGTGCTGTCCGATTTGCCCGCCTTGTCAGCCGCGCCGATCTTCCCGGACTTCTCGGTCTGCGCAGTCGCTTCGTGGCCGGGGTAGGCGAGGAGGGCGAGGCCGCCAACGGCCAGCACCAAGGCTGCCGCAAGCAGCAGCCATCCGGAGCGGGCCAACCTGATCATGACCTCGAATAACGCTCGAATTTGCCGTCTGGACGACGGCGGTCGCGCATTCTAGCCAGTTTGTCAACGAGCGTGTAAAAGAAAAGCGCGTTGCCCGGCTACCGGGGTAATCGCCGTTCGCCGGCGTAGAGCGACTCGAGGGATTCGCGCGCACGAATCTGATGCATGGCGCCCCCGTCGACCAGGATCTCGGCAGCCCGGGGGCGGGCATTGTAGTTCGAGCTCATGCTCATCCCATATGCCCCGGCCGACATCACCGCCAGGAGGTCGCCTTCGGCAACGGCGAGGTCCCGCGACCGCCCGATGAAGTCGCCGCTCTCGCACACCGGTCCGACCACGTCGTAGCGCTGTTTTGCGCTGCTGCGCTGCACAACCGGAGCGATGTCATGCCAGGCGTCATAAAGCGCCGGGCGCATGAGATCGTTCATGGCGGCGTCCACGATCGCGAAGTTACGGTGCGCGCCCGGCTTCAGGTACTCGACCCGGGTCAGCAACAGTCCGGCGTTGCCCACGAGCGCTCGGCCAGGTTCCAGGAGAACCTTGTGTGGTCGGTCGCCGAGCTGCGCGAGCATCGCCCGCACATAGTCCGCCACCTCTGGCGGCTGCTCGGCCCGGTATCGGATTCCGAGGCCACCCCCGATGTCCAGATGCCGGAGCCGGATGCCCTCACGCGCGAGCGTATCGACCAGGTCGAGCACTCGGTCGAACGCATCGACAAACGGTGCGACGTCCGTGAGCTGCGAGCCGATGTGAAAATCGAGACCTGCCACGTCGAGATGAGGCGATGCCGCCGCATCGCGATATAGCCGTAGTGCGTCTTCGTAGGCGACACCGAACTTGTTCTCCTTCAGCCCCGTTGAGATGTACGGGTGCGTCATGGGGTCCACGTCCGGATTGACCCGTAGCGAGACGGGTGCTCGCTTCTTGAGGTCCGCGGCGAGCCGGGCGATGCGCGCAAGCTCCGCCGCCGATTCGACGTTGAAGCAGAGAATTCCCGCCTCGAGCGCCGTCCGGATCTCGAATTCGGTCTTGCCTATGCCGGAAAAGACGATCTTTCCGGGATCCGCGCCCGCAGCCAGGGCGCGTGCAAGCTCGCCACCGGACACGATGTCGAACCCCGATCCGAGTTGCGCGAGCACGTCGAGGATCGCCAGGCTTGAGTTGGCCTTCATCGCGTAGCAGATCAGGTGGTCGCGTCCGGCCAGCGCCTCGTCGAATGCGCGATACGCGGCTTCCAGGGCGGCACGCGAGTAGACGAAGCACGGCGTTCCGAACCGCGCGGCGATTGCAGGAAGCGCGACGGACTCCACGTGCAGGATTCCGTCGCGCCGGGTGAAGACGCTCATCGGCGGGTCACTGCTTCTTCTTCCCCGATTCGGCGCTGTCACCTGAATCGGGCGGTGGAAGATAGAGCGGGCCGCGCGTGCCGCAAGCCTGGAGCAGCAGCGAGAGGATCGCGATAACGAGCGCGATGACGAGCGTGCGTTGCATGACGGTTCACGGAAGCGCCAATCCTACACGACGCTACCCGGGACATGAACACGGCCGGGCCCGTTAACTCCGCGGCGTCTAGAACAACTGATTGCGTACCCGGTCGATCAGGCGCATTCCCTCGTTCGGAACGGGAGGGAGCGCATCGGAGGGGGGCGGAATGTTCTCCCGATAAAAATACTCGGGTTGGCCGGTCTCGGAGTTCTCTGGCGCTTGCAAGCCCGTCGCCGGATCGATTTTCACGGTGACGACGCCCTCCGGCGGATCGGCACCCATCTCCGGCACACCCTTGAGCGCTTCACCCATGTAGCCCATCCAGATCGGCAGCGCCGCCCGCGCGCCGGTCTCGTGCCTACCGAGCTTCTTGGGCTGGTCGAAGCCGATCCAGGCGATGCTCACCAGCGTCGGCTGATAACCGGCGAACCAGGCATCGACGTAGTCGTTCGTCGTGCCCGTCTTGCCGGAGAGATCGCCGCGACCGAGCGCGTTGGCGCGCGCGCCCGTGCCGTAGCGCACCACGTCGTGCAGCAGGCTGTTCATGATGAACGCGTTGCGAATGTCGATGACGCGCAGCGATTCGTCGCCCGCGCGGGCCGGTTGCGCCTGCGCGAGAAGGTTGCCGCGATCATCGACGATCCGCTCGACCAGGTAGGGGTCGACCAGATAGCCGCCGTTCGCGAAGACCGCATACGCACGCGCCATCTGCCAGGGGCTCACCGAGCCTGCGCCCAGCGCCATGGTGAGGTAAGGCGGATGCCGGGCGGCATCGAACCCGAAGCGCTTGATGAAGTCCTGCGCATATTGCGGGCCGATCGATTGCAGGACGCGTATCGACACCATGTTCTTGGATCGGGCCAGCGCCGTGCGCAGCCGCATCGGGCCTTCGTAGGTATCCTCGTAGTTCTTGGGTTCCCAGACCTGTCCGCCGGTCTGTTCTGCCTCGACCACCACCGGGGCGTCGTTGACGACCGTCGCAACGGTGAAGCCTTTCTCGAGCGCGGCCGAGTAGATGAAGGGCTTGAAGCTCGAACCCGGTTGGCGCCACGCCTGGGTGACGTGGTTGTACTTGTTGCGGCTGAAATCGAAGCCCCCGACCAGGGCCCGCACCGCTCCCGTGATCGGGTCGAGCGCGACGAGCGCCGCCTCGACCTCCGGGACTTGGATGATTTCCCAAGTGCCCCGGCCCTGCTGGTGCACCCTGATCACCGCGCCGCGTCGCACCCGGCGGTTGGGCGGTGCCTTGGCATCCAGCGCGTGCGCGGCAAAACGCAGGCCCTCGCCCTTTACGGCAATGGTTTCCCCGCCCCGCAGGTAGGCGCGCACCTCCTTGGAGCTCGCCTGCAACACCACCGCCGCCCGAATGTCGTCGTAGTCCGGAAATTCGTGCAGCACATCCTCGAGCGCCTCGTCACTGGCCTTCTCGGGCAGCTGCACGTAGCTCTCGGGGCCGCGATATCCGTGGCGCCGCTCGTAGTCGAGGACGCCTCGACGCAGCGCCTCGTAGGCCGCCTCCTGATCGCGCTTGGTGATGGTCGTGTAGACTCGCAGGCCGCTCGTGTACACCTCGTCCGGATAGCGGTCGTAGAGCACTTGGCGGACCATTTCGGCGACGTACTCCCCGTGGACGGAGAAGTCGTCGAAGTCGCGGCGTACCACCAGGGGCTGCGCCTGGGCCATCTGGTACTGCTCGTCGGTGATATATCCGAGCTCACGCATGCGGCGCAGCACATAGAGCTGGCGCTGCTTGGCACGGCGCGGGTTCACCACCGGATTGAAGGACGAGGGGGCCTTGGGAAGCCCCGCCAGCATGGCGGCCTCCGCGACGCTCACGTCCGCTAGAGCACGCCCGAAATAGATCTGGGCGGCGGCGGCGAAACCGTATGCCCGCTGCCCGAGATAGATCTGGTTGATGTAGATCTCGAGGATCTCGTCCTTGGTCAGGCCCGCCTCGATCTTGAACGCCAGGAGCGCCTCGTAGGCCTTCCGGGTCAGCGTCTTCTCGCTGGACAGGAAGAAATTTCGCGCCACCTGCATGGTGATCGTGCTTGCCCCCTGTCGCTTGCCCCCCGCGAGAAGGTTGGAGTAGGCTGCTCTTATGACGCCGACATAATCGACGCCCTGATGGCGGTAGAACCGCTCATCTTCGGCGGCGAGGATGGCCTGTTTCATGATCTCCGGAACCGCGTCGATTCGCACCACCGCGCGGCGTTCCTCGCCGAATTCACCGATGAGTGCGCCGTCGGCCGTGTAGACCCGCAGGGGGACCTTGGGCTGGTATGCCGTGAGGACCTCGATCGAGGGGAGGTTCGGATAGGCGAGGAGCACCACGAACCCGGCGAGCGCCGCGCCCACGACCGCGAGCCCCGCCAGCAGCGCGAACGGAAGGGCGAACCAGCGGAGCCACTTCAAGGAAGGGATCTTTTTGGGTACCAACAGGCCGCCATTATAGGCATTCCGGGGTCCCGGACCCACCCGCAAATCGACACGTGAGGGGGTCGGAGGCCCCTGAACAAACGTGAAAAATTTGCTTGCCCCCCCTGATACTTGTTGCTAGGATTTGATGCAAACTATACGAACCGCTCCTAAACGACCGTACCTAAAGGGGTTTTCCCTTGTCGCTTGATATCTTCAAGCCCAAAGCGCCACCGCTCTTTGGGATGGACATCAGTTCCTCTGCCGTCAAGATGGTGGAGCTTGCTGACGCCGGGAAAGGCGGCTATCGCGTTGACCGTTACGCGATCGAGCCGCTTGCGAAGGACTCGGTGATCGACGGCAACATCGCGAATCTCGAGACGGTTGCAGAAACCGTGCGGCGTTGCTGGAAGAAGCTCGCAACGCGCACCAAGAACGTGGCGATCGCGTTGCCCACTGCCGCGGTGATCACGAAGAAGATCATCGTTCCCGCGGGGCTGCGCGAGGAAGAGCTCGAGTTCCAAGTCGAGGGCGAGGCGAACCAATACATTCCGTTCGCGCTCGACGAAGTGAATCTCGATTTTCAGGTGGTCGGCCAGGCCCCCTCGAGCCCCGAGGAAGTCGAGGTGCTGATTGCGGCCTCCCGCAAGGAGAAGGTCGAGGACCGGGTCGCGGTGGCCGAGGCGGCGGGCCTGAAAGCCCTCGTGATGGATGTCGAGTCGTACGCCATGCAGACGGCGTTCGAGCTCATCCGCCAGCAACTCCCGAACGAGGGAATCGACCAGAACGTCGCGGTAGTCGACATTGGCGCGGCGATCATGAACATCACCGTGCTGCGCAACGACCAGGCCACTTACACCCGCGAACAGGCGTTCGGCGGAAACCAGCTGACCCAGGACATCGCGCGGCATTACGGGCTCTCGCAGGAAGAGGCCGAGAACGCCAAACGGTCGGGCGGACTGCCCGACAGCTTCGAAGCCGAGGTGCTGCGGCCTTTCATGGAGAACGCCGCCCTGGAGATTCAGCGCGCGATGCAGTTCTTCTTCACGTCGACCCAGTACAACTCGGTCGAGCACGTCCTGCTCACCGGTGGAACATCGACCCTGCCAGGTCTCGAGGACATCGTGAGCACTCGCGTGCGGATCAACACGATGGTCGCGAATCCGTTCGCGAACATGTCGATCAGCCCGCGTGTCCAGCTCAAGCGGCTCATCTCCGATGCGCCCGCGCTGATGATCGCGTGCGGCTTGGCGATGCGGAGGTTTGACGAATGATTCGCATCAACCTATTGCCGCACCGCGAGGCGCGCCGCAAGGCAAGCCGGCGCCAGCTCGCGTTCATGGCCGTGATGGTCGCGGTGGTCGGGATCGCCCTCGCCGCCCTGGTCCACGGGGTGATCGCAGGCTACCTCGCGGTCCAGAACGACCGGAACGACTTCCTGAAGCGCGAGAACGCCAAGCTCGACAAGGAAATTGCCGAGATCAAGAAGCTGAAGGACGAGATCGCCGCGCTGCTCGCCCGCAAGCAGATCATCGAGACCTTGCAGAACGACCGCTCGCGAGCGGTCAATCTCCTGGAGGCCCTGGTGCGCAGGACTCCCGACGGGGTCTATCTCAAGACGCTCAAGCAGAAAGGCCTGCGCGTGAATGTCACCGGCTATGCGCAGTCGAACGCCAGGGTGTCGGCATTCATGCGCAATCTCCAGGGTTCCGAGGTGCTCGAAAACTCGGCGACCTCTCCCCAGCTTATCGAGATCAAGGCATCGAACGTCAACAACAAGCGACTCTCGGAATTCAACCTCGACTTCAGCATGAAGCCTCCGACGCCGGCCGTCGAAGACGGCAAGAAGCCGGGCGCGCCCGCGAAGAAGGGCTGACGAACCATGAACGACCTTCTTTCTCAATTCCGGAACCTGAACACCCGCGACCCCGGCAGCTGGCCGGCGTTGCCCAAGCTGGCACTGCTCCTTGCGCTGCTGGTGGGCATTCTCGTCGTCGCATACTTCTTCGACTGGCAGGACCAGCTCGACGCGCTCGAGGCCGGCCGCCAGGAGGAGGTGCAGCTCAAGGAGCAATACAAGGCCAAGAAGGCGCAGGCCGTCAATCTCGATCTTCACCGGCAGCAGCTCCAGGAGATCGAGAGCTCGTTCGGTGCCCTGCTCAAGCAGCTGCCCAACAAGTCGCAGATGGAAGCGCTGCTGGTCGACATCAACCAGGCCGGACTCGGGCGTGGGTTGCAGTTCGAACTGTTCAGACCCGCTCCGCAGGAAACGGTGAAGGAGTTCTATGCGGAGCTCCCGATCACCGTGCGCGTGACCGGCAACTATCACGACATGGGCGCGTTCGCGAGCGACATCGGTCAGTTGCCGCGCATCGTGACGCTCAACGATCTCAATCTGTCGGTCAACAAGGACGGCAACCTGACGCTTGATACGACCGCCAAGACATTCCGCTACCTCGACGAGGAAGAGATCGCGGAGCAGCGCAGGGCGGCGAAGGCGGCGAAGGCAGGGAAGCGGCGATGAGAGCGCTATTACTCGCGGCGATAGCCCTGGTGGCCGCCGGTGGGCTCGCCGGCTGCGAAGGTGGCGAGCACTCCGATTTGCGCGCCGAGCTCGATCAGATGACTCGCGGACTGCCGCGTCGCGTTGCGCCGCTGCCCCAGGTCAAGCCGTATCAGCCGGTCCCGTACGAAGCGTTCGATCTGCCCGATCCATTCGGACCGGACAAGATCCTGCTCGCTCAGAAGGGCGCGCCGGGCGCAACGGGCGACAACAAGCTGAAGCCCGATCTCACCCGGCCGAAGGAGCCGCTCGAGGCCTATCCGCTCGAGTCGGTCAAGATGGTCGGCACGCTGACCCGCGAAAAGCGCAACTACGCGCTGATCAAGGCGGACACCGGGCTGTATCGCGTACGCGTCGGCAACTATGTGGGACAGAATTTCGGCGTGATCACCAACATCAGCGAGAGTGAAGTCACTTTGCGCGAGCTGGTTCAGGACTCCGCGGGAGACTGGACCGAGCGCGAGAGCTCCCTGCTCCTGCAGGAAGCCGGCGTGTCGACGGAGGCAAAATAATGAGCAGGCTCAGGGATCTCGTACCTTACCTTCTGGTCGCCACGCTGGCGTTTCTCGCCCCGGCGGCCGTTCGCGCGCAAGGCGTGCCAAACAGCATCGACGCGCTAAACGTCACCAGCCAGGGTGGTCAGACGCTGCTGCGGCTTGAGCTCAAGGAGCCGCTCAAGAATCCTCCGGCTAGTTTCACGGTCGCCAATCCGGCGCGAATCGCGTTCGATTTCCCGAACACGATCAACGCACTGGCTCGAACGAGCCAGGACGTGAACGAGGGCGAGCTGCGCAGCGTGAATCTCGTCCAGGTCGGCGAGCGGACGCGAGTAGTGTTGAACCTCAAGAGCATGGTCACGTACGACACCAAGTCCGAGGGCAATACCCTGATCATCTCGCTCAACGCGGTGCCGAGCGCCGCGTCGCGCGCCGCTAGCGACCGGACGGTCCGCTTTGCGGAGGGGACCGCCGAAGACAAGCACAGCCTCCGCGACATCGATTTCCGCCGCGGCAAGGCCGGCGAGGGCCGCATCGTCGTGGAGCTCTCGGACACCAGCACGGGCATCGACATCCGGCAGCAAGGCCAGACGCTGGTGGTCGATTTCCTGAAGACGGAACTTCCGGATAACCTGCGCAAGCGGCTCGACGTCACCGACTTCGCCACGCCGGTCACGATCATCAGTACTTTCCAGCAGGGCGACAACACGCGCATGGTGATCGAGCCGAGGGGCTTGTGGGAACACAATGCCTATCAGACCGATACCCAGTTTGTCGTGGAAGTGAAACCGGTCCAGTACGACCCGAACAAGCTCGTCCAGGGAACGCGCGGGGGCTACAAGGGCGAAAAGCTTTCCTTGAACTTCCAGAACGTCGAGGTCCGCAGCGTGCTCAATGTCATCGCGGACTTCACGGATCTGAACATCATCACCAGCGACACCGTGCAGGGCAACCTCACGCTGCGGCTGAAGGATGTGCCGTGGGACCAGGCGCTGGACATCATCCTGCAGACCCGCGGTCTCGACATGCGCAAGAACGGCAACGTGGTGTGGATCGCGCCGCGCGACGAGCTCGCAACCAAGGAGAAGCTCGAGCTCGAAGCGAAGCAGCAGATCTCTGATCTTGAGCCGCTGCGCACCGAGACGTTTGCGCTGAACTTCGCCAAGGCCGACGTGATCGCGAAGCTGCTGACGGGGCAGGGCGCCGCCGGTGGCGGTTCCGGCGAGCAGCGGATCCTGTCGAAGCGCGGCAGCGCCAGCTGGGACGACCGGACGAATCAACTCTTCGTGCAGGACATCCCTTCGCGGCTCGACGAAGTGCGCAAGCTGATCGCGCAGACCGATATCCCGGTTCGCCAGGTGCAGATCGAGGCGCGAATCGTCGAAGCGGGCGACAACTTCACCCGAACGCTCGGCGCGCGGCTCGGCTATAACGTCACGGACGCGTCGGGGTCCTCGCCGATCTTCAGCAACCCGAACCGGGCGCTCTTCGGCGGCTCGCTGAACAGCACCGCTTCCGTCAGCGGCCAGAACACGGGTGCGTTTGGTCAGGACATCCCGAACAGCCTGATGGTCAACCTGCCTGCACAACTTTCCCAGCAGCAGGCGGGACAGCAGGCCGGGCAGTTCTCGCTGGTGCTCTTCAACCGCTCGCAGACGCGCTTCGTGAACCTCGAGATCACCGCGCTCGAGAGCGACGGACGTGCCAAGGTCATCTCGAGCCCGCGGGTCGTGACCGCGAACCAGGTCGAGGCGCTCATCGAGCAGGGCACCGAGCTGCCGTACCAGCAGGCGACGTCCAGCGGCGCGACCAGCATCTCCTTCCGCAAGGCGAACCTCTCGCTGAAGGTCCGACCCCAGATCACGCCCGACGGCAACGTGGTGCTCGACGTGGACGTGAACAAGGACAACGTCGGCATCCAGACGCCCGCGGGCTTCGCGATCGACACCCGGCACGTCAAGACCTCGGTCCTGATCGAGAACGGTGGAACGGTGGTGATCGGCGGGATCTACATCCAGGAGCAGCGCAACGACGTAAACAAGGTGCCGCTGCTCGGCGACCTGCCCGGAGTGGGCCCGCTCTTCCGCAACACTCAGCGCACCGACAACAAGACCGAGTTGCTGGTGTTCCTCACGCCGCGCATCGTCGAAGAGCGCCTGACAGTTCGGTAAATCGCGGAAGTCCTTCAAGAAAGAGCCGGCCCGAGGGCCGGCTCTTTGCTTTTGGCGACCGTAGCTCCGGTCGGGAAAAGGCGGAACGTTACGAACAGGAGGAAACCGGCCGGTTTCCTCCCGTTACCCTCCTTCCCGCTGAGAGTAAACCGCAAGGTTCTCCAGAGATCTTCCCCGCCTTTTCAAGGAGGGGTGCCCGCGCACGAAGGGGATGGGGCCCCTTCGTCCCGACCGGGGCGGGGTGGTTTGCGTCGGCACTGGATAGGCCGCTGATAGAATGAAGGTCATGCGTGCTAGCCGTAACTTGTTTCTCGTGGGCCTGATGGGCGCCGGCAAGACGACTGTCGGGCGCCAGCTGGCTCGCCGGCTCGGCAAGCGCTTTCTGGACAGCGACCACGAGATCGAGGAACGCACCGGCGTCAAGGTGGCGACCATATTCGAGATCGAGGGCGAAACGGGATTCCGGGCGCGCGAGTCGCGCGTCATCGAGGAGCTTGCCCAGGCCGAGGATCTGGTGCTCGCGACGGGTGGCGGCGTGGTGCTCGATCCAGGCAACCGCGCACGGCTGGCGGCACGCGGCTTCGTGATCTACCTGCACGCGCAACCGCGCGACCTGTGGCAACGGACTCGCCAGGACAAGTCGCGTCCCTTGCTCCAGGGGGTGGACCCGCTCGCGCGGCTCGAGCAGTTGTACGCGATCCGCGACCCGCTTTATCGAGAGATCGCGGACATCGTCGTCGACACGGGCCGCCAGGGCGTCGGCGCACTGGTCACGCGCGTGCTTGGTGACCTTCCCGACGAATGCAAACTGTCCGCATAGCGCTCGGCGAACGCGCCTACGACATTCACATCGGCGCGGACTTGCTTGCGCGCGCCGAGCTGATCAGCGGCGTTCTGCCGCATCCGCGCGCCGCCGTCGTGAGCAATACGACGGTGGCACCGCTCTACCTCGAACAGGTCTGCGCGGGACTGCGCGGCGCGAACGTCGACGTCGTTTCGGTCGTCCTGCCTGACGGCGAGGCCTACAAGAACTGGGACACGCTGCAGCTCGTTTTCGACGCGCTGCTCGCCAACCGCTGCGACCGGCAGACGACCCTCATCGCACTGGGCGGTGGCGTCGTCGGGGACATCGCGGGTTTCGCGGCGGCCACGTATCAGCGCGGGGTTCCCTTCATCCAGATCCCGACCACTCTGCTCGCCCAGGTGGACTCGTCGGTCGGAGGGAAGACTGGGATCAATCACCCGCTCGGCAAGAACATGATCGGCGCGTTCCACCAGCCGCTCGTGGTGGTTGCCGATACCGGCACGCTCCGTTCGCTCCTCGACCGGGAGCTGCGCGCGGGCATTGCAGAGATCATCAAGCATGGGGCCATCCGCGACGCGACTTTCTTCGCCTGGCTGGAAGCCAACATGGCGGCGCTGCTCGCGCGCGAGCCCGCAGCGCTCGCGCACGCGGTGCGCCGCTCGGTCGAGATCAAGGCGGAGGTCGTTGCGCTGGACGAACGCGAGACCGGACCGCGCGCCCTGCTCAACTTCGGCCACACGTTCGGTCACGCTATTGAGACCGGCCTCGGATACGGCGAGTGGCTGCATGGCGAGGCGGTTGCGGCCGGTATGGTCATGGCGGCCGATTTGTCCTGCCGCATCGGTCGGCTGGACGCCGCCGACCGGGACCGACTCCGCGCGCTAGTAAGTCGCGCCGGGCTGCCGGTGGCACCGCCTCCCGATCTCGACCCCGAGCGGATCCGCAGTCTCATGGGCGTCGACAAGAAAGCAAAGGCGGGGCGCATGCGCCTGATTCTGCTTGCGAGCCTGGGCACGGCCACGATCGCAACCGAGCCGCCCGAGGACGTCTTGCGCGCCACATTGACGGCTGCTGCGGCGCGCTAGACGCGGGCCGGGGGCCTCGCGCTAACCGCTTGAAGGAGCAGCGAATCGTCGGTATAGTTCGCGGTTCCGCCGTGAAATTTGCACGCTATTTGTGCGGTGCACGAGCGGTTTGCCCAGCGAGGTGCAAACGTGGATCAATCGGCTCAATCTCCGCCCAGCCAGGGAATGTACGACCCCGCTCATGAGCACGACGCCTGCGGGGTCGGCTTCATTGCACACATCAAGGGCCGCAAGAGCCACGCGATCGTCGAGCAGGGACTGCTGATCCTCAAGAACCTCACCCACCGCGGCGCGGTCGGGGCCGATCCGAAGGCGAGCGACGGAGCAGGGATCAGCATCCAGATTCCGGACAAGCTGTTTCGCGAGGAGATGGGCAAGCAGGGTGTGCATCTCCCGCCTGCCGGGCAGTACGGCGTGGGAATGGTGTTCCTGCCGCAGGAACCGGCGTCCCGCATCGCTTGCGAGTACGAGGTCGAGCGCGCCATCAAGGACGAAGGCCAGGTCCTGCTCGGCTGGCGCGACGTGCCGCGCGACCGCTCGGTGCTCGGCGAGTCCGTGAAGGAGATCGAGCCAGTCATCCGGCAGGTGTTCGTCGGCCGCGGCGCGGGCGTCCGGGTCACCGACGCCCTCGAGCGCAAGCTCTACATCATCCGCAAGGCCGCCGCCCACGCGATCCAGACGCTTCGGCTCAAGCACGGAAAGGAGTATTACGTCCCGTCCATGTCGGCGCGCACCGTCCTCTACAAGGGGATGCTGATGGCGCGCGACATGGCCGACTACTATCTCGACCTCAAGGACGCGCGCGTGATGTCCGCGCTCGCGCTCGTGCACCAGCGCTTCTCGACCAACACTTTTCCGACGTGGGAACTCGCTCAGCCTTTTCGGCTGATCGCCCACAACGGCGAGATCAACACCGTGCGCGGCAACGTGAACTGGATCCGCGCCCGCCAGGGTGCGATCTCCTCGCCGGTGCTCGGCAAGGACCTCGACAAGATCTGGCCGCTCATCTATCCGGGACAGTCCGACTCGGCGTCGTTCGACAACGCCCTCGAGCTCCTGATGATGGCCGGCTACTCGGCGGCCCACGCGGTGATGATGATGATCCCCGAGGCGTGGGAGGGCCACACGCTCATGGACGAGCGCCGTCGCGCGTTCTACGAGTACCACGCCGCCATGATGGAGCCCTGGGACGGACCGGCCGCCATAGCGTTCACTGACGGACGCCAGATCGGCGCCACGCTCGACCGCAACGGTCTGCGGCCGGCGCGTTACCTGGTCACGGACGATGATCTCGTCGTCATGGCGTCCGAAACGGGCGTCCTGCCCATCCCGGAGGAGCGGATCGTCCACAAATGGCGTTTGCAACCGGGAAAGATGTTTCTCGTCGACACCGAAGCGGGGCGCATCATCGATGACAAGGAGCTCAAGGACTCGCTCGCTTCTGCGCGACCCTATCGCGACTGGATCGACCGCATCCGGGTCAAGCTCGACGACTTGCCGGAGCCCAAGGAAACGCGCCAGGAGCCGCGCGAGACGCTGCTCGATCGCCAGCAGGCGTTCGCCTACACGCAGGAGGACATCAAGTTCCTGATGACGCCGATGGCAACCGAAGGCCAGGAGCCGGTGGGCTCCATGGGCAACGACTCGCCGCTAGCGGTGCTCTCCGACCGGAACAAGACGCTCTACCACTACTTTAAGCAGATGTTCGCGCAGGTCACGAATCCCGCGATCGACCCCATTCGCGAGGAGCTCGTGACGAGTCTCGTCTCGTTCATCGGTCCGAAACCGAACCTGCTCGGCGTTGACGAGATGAATCCGCCGCTGCGTCTGGAGGTGAGCCAGCCGGTGCTCGATTTCGCCCAGATGGAGACGGTTCGGCATATCGAGAAGTACACCGACGGCAAGTTCCGCTCCTGCGAGTTGGATCTCACCTATCCCGTGAGCTGGGGCAAGGAGGCGATCGAGGCGCGGCTCGCCAGCCTGTGCGCGCAGGCGGAAGACGCGGTGCGAACCGGTTACACGATCCTCATCATTTCCGATCGCAGGATGGACCGCGAACAGGTCGCGATTCCCGCGCTGCTCGGCCTCTCGGCAATTCACCAGCACCTCGTCGAGAAGGGACTGCGCACCAGCACAGGACTGGTGGTGGAGACCGGCTCGGCCCGCGAGGTGCATCACTTCTGCCTGCTTGGCGGCTTCGGTGCCGAAGCGGTCCACCCCTATCTGGCGTTCGAGACCCTCATCGCACTTGCCGAGGAGAGCAAGCTAAAAGATATGGACGCCGACAAGGCGTGCAAGAACTTCATCAAGGCGGTCGGAAAAGGTCTTCGCAAGGTGATGTCCAAGATGGGCATCTCGACCTATATGTCGTATACCGGCGCACAGATCTTCGAGGCGGTCGGTTTGGCGAGCAGCCTGGTGGAGAAATACTTCTCCGGCACCTACTCGAACGTCGAGGGAATCGGTGTGTTCGAGGTGGCCGAGGAGGCGATCCGCGTTCACCGGGCTGCATTCAGCGACGACCCGGTGCTCGAGCATGCGCTCGACGCCGGCGGCGAGTACGCCTTTCGCGTGCGGGGCGAGGAACACATGTGGACCCCGGACGCCATCGCCAAGCTCCAGCACGCGACGCGAAAGAACGCTTACGACACGTACCGGGAGTACGCGCGGATCATCAACGACCAGTCGCAGCGGCACATGACTTTCCGCGGTCTCTTCGAGTTCCGCTTCGACCAGTGCACCCCGGTGCCGATCGAGGAGGTCGAGCCGGCCAAGGAGATCGTGAAGCGTTTTGCGACCGGTGCGATGTCGCTCGGCTCCATCTCGACGGAGGCCCACACGACGCTCGCGGTGGCCATGAATCGGCTCGGCGGAAAGTCGAACACCGGCGAGGGCGGCGAGGACCGGCGGCGTTTTCCACCGGTCAAGGCCGGCGAGACCCTGCGCAGCCGCCTCGGTGCCGACCGCGTCGAGGCCGACATCGTGCTTCAGGAAGGTGATTCGCTCAAGTCGAAGATCAAGCAGGTCGCGTCGGGGCGCTTCGGCGTCACGAACGAGTACCTTGCGAGTGCGCAGCAGATGCAGATCAAGATCGCGCAGGGCGCAAAGCCGGGCGAGGGAGGGCAGCTCCCGGGGCGCAAGGTTTCCGAGTACATCGCGGAGCTGCGGTTCTCGACGCCGGGCGTCGAATTGATCAGCCCCCCGCCGCATCACGATATCTACTCGATCGAGGACATCGCGCAACTCATCCACGATCTGAAGAACTCGAATCCCGAGGCGTCGGTCAGCGTCAAGCTCGTGTCGGAGGTGGGCGTCGGAACGGTCGCGGCCGGCGTGTCCAAGGCGAAGTCCGACCACGTCACGATTTCCGGCCACGACGGCGGCACCGGCGCCTCGCCGTGGGGCTCGATCAAGCACGCCGGTACGCCCTGGGAGCTCGGCCTCGCCGAGACGCACCAGACGCTGGTGCTCAACCGCCTGCGCGGGCGGATCGCGGTCCAGGTGGACGGGCAGATGAAAACCGGCCGCGACGTCGTGATCGGCGCGATGCTCGGCGCCGATGAATTCGGCTTCGCGACCGCGCCGCTCGTCGTGGAAGGCTGCATCATGATGCGCAAGTGCCACCTCAACACCTGTCCGGTGGGCGTGGCGACGCAGGATCCGGTGTTGCGGAGGAAGTTCTCCGGCAAGCCCGAGTACGTGGTGAACTACTTCTTCTTCGTCGCCGAGGAGGTCAGGGAGCACATGGCCCGACTCGGCGTGCGCACTTTCAACGAGCTGATCGGCCGCACCGACCTGCTCGACATGCGCAAGGGCGTCGAGCACTGGAAAGCGAAGGGACTCGATTTCTCCCGCATCTTCCACATGCCCGCCATGCCTGCGGACGTCGCGCGTTACAACTGCGAGATCCAGGATCACGGCCTGGAGAAGGCGCTCGACAACCGGCTGATCGAGCTGGCTCAGCCTGCGCTCGAGCGTCGCGAGAAAGTCACCATCGAGATGCCCGTGCGAAACATCAATCGGACCGTCGGCACGATGCTGTCCTGGCACGTGGCGAAGCGTTACGGGCTGGAAGGGCTCGCCGACGATACGATCCACGTCCGGTTCGCCGGGTCGGCCGGCCAGAGCTTCGGCGCGTTCCTCGCGCGGGGCATCACGCTCGATCTCATCGGCGAGACGAACGACTACTGCGGAAAGGGGCTCTCCGGGGGGCGGATCATCGTGCAGCCTTCGCCCAAGTTCCGCGGCGACCCGCGCGACAACATCATCATCGGGAACGTCGTGCTCTACGGCGCGATCATGGGGGAGGCCTACTTCCGCGGCGTGGCGGGCGAGCGGTTCTGCGTACGCAACTCCGGCGCCGACGCGGTGGTTGAAGGCGTCGGTGACCACGGCTGCGAGTACATGACGGGCGGAACGGTGGCGGTTATCGGCGATGCCGGGCGCAACTTCGCGGCGGGCATGTCCGGAGGGATCGCCTACGTCCTGGACGAGCATGGAACGTTTGCAGAGCGCTGCAACCTTTCTATGGTGGCGCTCGAGCCCGTGCATGCAGAGATCGAGCAGGAGGCGAAGGTGCCGCGCGACCTCTGGCACCGGGGGCTCGCGGACGAGGTGCTGCTGAAGGCACTCCTCGAGAAGCACGTGCAGTACACCGGAAGCGCGCAGGCGAAGCGCATTCTTGCCGACTGGGCGGCGTTCCGCGGCAAGTTCGTCAAGGTGTTCCCGCACGAGTATCGCCGGGCGCTCGGAGAATTGGCGGCGAAGCAGAAGAAGCTCGCGGCGTAAGGATCCATGGAAGCGAGATGGGGAAAGTAACCGGATTTCTAGAGTACGAACGGCTTGCCGAGGCGGCAGAGGCGCCGCACGAGCGCCTCAAGCACTACCGCGAGTTCGTCGAGCGCCTGAGCGACGCGGACTCCGCCATCCAAGGCGCGCGCTGCATGGATTGCGGCACGCCGTTTTGCATGACCGGGTGCCCGATCAACAACATCATTCCGGACTGGAACGATCTCGTCTACAAGCAGTACTGGCGCGAGGCGATAGACGTTCTGCATTCGACCAACAATTTTCCGGAGTTCACCGGCCGCGTCTGCCCGGCGCCCTGCGAGGCGGCGTGCACGCTGAACATCAACAACGACCCGGTGGGCATCAAGTCGATCGAGCACGCGATCATCGACAAGGCATGGGAATCGGGCTGGGTAAAGCCCGAGCCACCCGATCACAAGACGGGCAAGCGCGTCGCGGTCGTCGGGTCGGGCCCGGCGGGACTCGCGTGCGCGCAGCAGCTCGCCCGTGCCGGTCACGACGTGGTCGTCTTCGAGAAGAGCGATCGCATCGGTGGGCTGCTGCGCTACGGCATCCCGGACTTCAAAATGGAGAAGAGCCACATCGACCGGCGCATCGTGCAGATGGAGGCCGAGGGCGTCGACTTCCGACCGAGGGTGCTGGTCGGTGCGCTGGGATCGAGCAAAGGCGTGCACGATTTCTCCGAGCACCAGGTCTCGGCAGAAGAACTGCTCGCGGAATATGACGCGATCGTCCTGGCTGGCGGTGCCGAGGCGCCGCGCGACCTTCCGATACCCGGCCGCGAGCTCGACGGCGTGCATTTCGCGATGGAGTTTCTGCCGCAACAGAACAAGGTCGTCGCAGGCGACAAAGTGTCCGGTCAGATTCTCGCCACGGACAAGCACGTGATCGTGATCGGCGGTGGCGACACCGGTTCGGACTGCGTCGGGACCTCCAATCGCCACGGCGCCAGGTCGGTGACACAGTTCGAGCTCCTGCCGCAACCGCCCGAGCACGAGAACAAGCTGCTCGTCTGGCCGAATTGGCCGATCAAGCTCCGTACGTCGAGCTCCCACGAGGAAGGCGTCGAGCGCGACTGGTCCGTGGCGACCAAAGCGTTCATCGGCGACAAGGGCAAGGTCAAGGCGCTGCGTGCGGTTCGCCTAGAGTGGCAGGACGGCAAGATGAAGGAAGTCGAGGGTAGCGAATTCGAGCTGCCCGCCGAGCTCGTGCTGCTTGCGATGGGGTTCGTTTCGCCGGTGCAGTCCATACTCGACGCGTTCGGCGTCGAGAAGGACGCGCGCGGAAACGCCAAGGCAGCCACCGACGGCCCCGGGTGCTACGCGACCACCTCGCCGAAGGTCTTCTCGGCTGGCGACATGCGGCGGGGCCAGTCGCTCGTCGTGTGGGCGATCCGGGAAGGCCGGCAATGTGCTCGCGCCGTCGACGAATTCCTGATGGGGCATTCCGAGTTACCGCGCTGACTCAGCGCGGCCGTCAGCGTTACCGCGGAACGGGGCGAGGACTCGGCAGAGGTTCGTTGCCGTTCGGGATCGGTCGCGGCGGATTCGGAACGTATTGCCCGCCGATCCCGCCGGGACCCGGTCCGACCGTGTAACCGGGTGGCGCGCCGCTCGGCGCGCTGGGCCTGACCGGTCGGCCAGGGGGGCGCACCACCGGCGGAACGGGGTACCCGCCGTAAACGGGCGCGACCGCTGCGTTCGGGTCGTCGCAGTCGGTGCGCCGTTGCGCCAGACAATCCGTGCGCCACTGTTCGTAGGCATCGGCCTGGCTTTGCGTCGATGCCGATTGCGACTGCCGCTCCTGCTCGAGCTGGCGTTCGAGTCGCCTCACGCGGTCCTGAAGCGCGGGATCTCCGCCGGGCACCGTCGCGCCGTCGGGCGGTTTGTACCCGGGAACAACGCTCACCTTGCCCTTGCTTTCGTCCAGCACCGACGCGTTGGCGTCTTTGGGAGGCGGCGAATTCGAGTAATGGACGACGCCGTTCTTGTCTTTCCACTTGTAGATTTCGTCCGCAGCCGCGCTCGCCGACACGATCGCTGCCGCGACGAGCAAGCAGAGTGAAGCGGGCACGCACGCGCCGATGCTTCTCACCATGGCCACCGGGTCAGAACCCCGCTCGCACGGTCAACCCCGACCGTCCGCCTCGCGGCATTACGCCAGCGGGTCTCCCGCCGACGTGCCGGTGCGACACGAACCCCGATTTGCCCGGCTTGAACCCGTGTCTGATGCCCGGTTTGAATCGGTGTCCAAAGCCCGGTTTCGTTACGGGCCAGGAGTAGATCGGAAAGGGATACACGACAGGCGCCGAATATGTCACCGTCGGCACGGGCGCGGGATCCGGATACGCGTAGACCACGGTGGGTGCGCTCGCTCTGCGCAGCGCGGCGAGCTCGTCTTCGAGCTGTTCGATCCGGCGTAACAGGGCGGCCTCGCGCACAGCCTGTTTCAACTCGGGTTGCTTTTCGGGAGGCGGCGGGATCACGCTGACCGTCGGTTCGGTCTCGGCTATTCGTTTCGCATCGACACCCTGCGGCGGAATGTTCGAATAGTTGACGACGCCTTTAGCGTCGACCCACCGGTAGAGGTCTGCCACCGCATGATCGCCGGCAAACGCCACGATCAGCCCCACCACCGGGATCGCGTGGCGAACATCGAAGCGCAAGCGCTCACAAACCATGTCCCATTCTACGCCCGGACGTGCGGGCGGATTGTTACCGGTTGTAAGGCAGGGCTCGATGTGTGGCGTTTGTCCGGCGGGTCGCCGGGAAGCCCGCGGCGCAGCGCGGAGCGCGTGATAACATTCGATTTTTCCTGGCTTTTTCAGTCTTTCATCCATGAACGTGGTGATCCTTGCGGCAGGGCAGGGCAAACGCATGCGCTCCGACCTGCCCAAGGTGATGCACCGCCTTGCGGGCCGCCCCCTGCTGCAACACGTGCTGGCAAGCGCGCGCAGCCTCGTGCCGAACCGGATCGTTATCGTGTACGGCCACGGCGGCGACGAGGTTCGTGCGTCGATTGCCGAAGAAGGCATCGCCTGGGTACACCAGACGCCGCAACTTGGTACCGGCCATGCGCTTCAACAGGCGCTTTCCGCGCTCGACGACTCCGTGGCGACGCTGGTCCTTTACGGCGACGTGCCGCTCACCCGGCGCGCGACGCTCGAGAAACTGATCGGTGCGGCGGACGACGGCCTCAGCGTGCTCACCGTCGAGCTTGATGATCCTTCCGGCTACGGTCGCATCGTGCGGCGCGGTACGGAGGTGGCGCGCATCGTCGAGCAGAAGGACGCTACCGCCGCCGAGCGTGCCATTCGCGAAGTAAACACGGGCTTGATGGTACTTCCCACCGGCCGCCTTGCCGGTTGGCTGGGCCGACTCGGTAACGACAACGCCCAACGGGAGTATTACTTGACGGACGTGATCGCGCTCGCGGTGGCCGACGGCGTGCCCGTGCGAGCAGTGCAGCCGGCCGATGCCTGGGAAACGCTGGGCGTGAACAGCAAGACCGATCTTGCCGTGCTCGAGCGCGTTCTGCAGCGTGAGACCGCCGCCCAGCTGCTCGACGAAGGCGTGACCCTTGCCGACCCGCAGCGAGTCGATGTCCGCGGCGAACTGGCCTGCGGCCGCGACGTTGCGATCGACGTGAACTGCATCTTCGAGGGACGTGTCGAGCTCGGAGACGGCGTCCAGATCGGCGCGCATTGCGTGCTGCGCGACGTGCGCGTGGCAGCCGGCACGCGCGTCGAACCGTTCTGCCACATCGTCGACGCCGAGATCGGCCGCAACTGCCGGATCGGACCGTATGCGCGCATCCGGCCGGCGACCCGCCTCGCGGAGGACGTGCATGTCGGTAACTTCGTCGAGGTGAAAGCGAGCGAGATCGGCCCTGGCTCGAAGGCGAACCACCTGTCCTACATCGGCGACAGCTCGGTCGGCCGCAACGTCAACGTCGGTGCCGGGACCATCACTTGCAACTACGACGGCGCGAACAAGCACCGCACCGTGATCGAGGACGACGTCTTCATCGGTTCGGACACCCAGCTCGTCGCGCCCGTGCGCGTCGGCCGGGGCGCGACACTGGGCGCCGGTACCACGCTCGTCAAGGACGCGCCCGAGGACGAGCTCACCGTCTCGCGCGCCAAGCAGGTGACCGTGCGCGGTTGGAAGCGCCCGGCGAAGAAGAAGTAGGAGCCATGTCAAGGATGAGTCGTCTAGGTAGGGCAGGGGACGGACAACGGGCCGTTTGGGATAACGATTAGCCATGTGCGGAATCGTCGCAGGCATCGCCGCGCGTGACATCGTTCCCCAGCTCCTCGAGGGTCTGAAGCGGCTCGAGTACCGCGGCTATGACTCGGCCGGCATGGCGGTTGCCGACGGCGGGTTGAAGCGATTGCGCACCGAGGGGCGGGTAGCCGAGCTCGCTGGACTTGCGTCCACGCAGGGGTTCACGGGCCATGTCGGAATCGCGCACACCCGCTGGGCCACGCACGGCGTGCCCTCGGAGCGCAACGCCCACCCTCACGCGTCCGGGGCGATCGCCGTCGTGCACAACGGCATCATCGAGAATCACGAGGCGATGCGCGCGCGGCTGAAAGCCGACGGGTACGCGTTCAATTCCGACACCGACACCGAGGTGATCGCGCACTTGATCCATTATCGGATGCGCGGTCACGGAGATCTACACGCCGCAACGCGCGAAGCGATCGGCGAGCTCGAGGGCGCCTACGCCCTCGGCGTCATTTCCGCGGACGATCCGGATTGCGTGGTGGTGGCGCGCAAGGGTGCACCGCTGCTGCTCGGAATCGGCGAGGGCGAGAACTTCGCCGCGTCCGACGTCTCCGCGCTCCTTCAGGTGACCCAGCGGGTGATCTATCTCGAGGAAGGCGACACGGCCGAGCTCCGGCGCGATGCTTACCAGGTGCGCGACGCCGGCGGGCAGCCGGTCGAGCGCGAGGTGCACGAGAGTCAGCTCACCTCGGCTGCGGTCGAGCTCGGTCCCTACCGCCACTTCATGCAGAAGGAGATCTTCGAGCAGCCTGGCGCGCTCGCCAACACGCTCGAGATGGTGGCGAACGCGAGCGCGATCTCGCCAGGACTATTCGGTGGCGACGCCGAGAAGCTGCTCGGCGACATCGATCGCGTGCTCATCCTCGCTTGCGGCACGAGTTATCACTCCGGCATGGTCGCTCGCTACTGGATCGAGAGCGTGGCCGGAATACCTTGCAGCGTCGAGATCGCAAGCGAGTATCGCTACCGCGACTCGGTGGCGAGCCCGACCACGCTGGTCGTGACGATCTCACAGTCCGGCGAGACGGCAGACACCATTGCCGCGCTTCAGCACGCGAGACAACTGGGGCAGGACCATTCGCTCACCATCTGCAACGTGCCCGAAAGCGCGCTGCTGCGTCAGTCGAAGCTGCGGTTCCTGACTCGGGCCGGGCCGGAAATCGGTGTGGCGTCTACCAAGGCGTTCACGACGCAGCTCGCCGCGCTGATCCTGCTCACCATGGTGCTCGCCAAGCAGCGTGGGCGGCTCGCGCCCGAGCGCGAGAAGGATCTGCTTGCCGCCCTTCGCCATCTTCCGGCGGCGATGCAGAACGTGCTCGCCGTGGAGCCCGAGGTGGAGAAATGGGCAGCGCGGTTCGCAGGCATGCATCACGCGTTGTTTCTCGGTCGCGGCATCCACTACCCGATCGCGATGGAGGGCGCGCTGAAGCTGAAGGAGATCTCGTACATCCACGCGGAAGCCTATGCCGCGGGCGAGCTCAAGCACGGTCCGCTGGCGCTCGTGGACCGCGACATGCCGGTCGTCGCCGTGGCGCCGAATGACGCGCTGCTCGAGAAGCTCAAGTCGAACCTGCAGGAAGTGCGTGCACGCGGCGGCCAGCTCTACGTGTTCGCGGATCAGGGCGTTCAGATCGAGGAATCGGACACCCTGCACGTCATATCGCTGACCGATCATGCAGGGCTGCTCTCACCGATCCTACACGTCGTGCCGCTTCAGCTGCTCGCCTATCACACCGCCCTGCACCGCGGTACCGACGTGGACAAGCCACGCAACCTGGCAAAGTCCGTAACGGTCGAGTGAAGCGCTGCCCCGGGGCAGTGCCGGCCTCGGCTTCGCCGGTCACTTCTCCAGGAAGAACATGTGCTCGACGCCGTATTGCGTGTCGGTCCGGATGTTCTCGATCGAGAACCAGCGCAGGTCGCCGAACGAGCGAACGATGTCGTTGCGCGAAAAGCCGATGTCGACCATCTCCACGTTGGTGCCGTTGAAGTTGGGATATCTGGCGATGACCTGAGTCGGTTCGGTGAACGGCGTGAAGATGGTCAGCACCATGCGCCTGCCGAAAGACCGCAGAGCATTGGCGAGAATCCCTGGCCATCCCGGATTGTGCTCCAGCACGTGCCGCAGGTGGACGGCGTCCGCACCGCCTGCATAATTTTCCAGGTCGACGACAAAGTCCGTGTAGGGTGATTGCGATCCGTCGATCCCCACATAGCGTTGCCAGGCCCCGATGCAGTGCTTGAAGCCACCCAGCCCACAACCCCAATCCTCCACGGTCAAGATGCCTTCCCGGTTTAGATACCCTCCGGCAACCCGGGCGGTCGTTGCGTCGCCATACACGGCGCGCGGGTGCGAGCCGCGGTAGGCGTTTTCCCACAGTCCGAGGCGCGGCGCGTAGGACGGTCTTTCCGGGCTCACGGGCGCAGCTTTCGAATCCTCACGGTCGGTCGCGCCATGGCCCGGGAACAAGAGGGTGGGCCGAACCTACCTGGCAAGAGTGAGCGCAGCCAGGTCGTGCTCAAGCATGTCGAGGATGCGGCCGAGCGCGAGGCCGTAGCCGTGCGCCAGTGCCTCCGGAGAGGCGTTCTCGATCGCCACACGCTGTGAATAGGTGCGCTCGAATACGACGCCGCCCTCAGCACCGGCGCCTCGCATGTCGAGCTGGAGGGACACCATCGCGCTCGGACTCCGGAGGTCACGCGCGTCTCCGTATAGCGCCGTGGCAAGCCCTTCGAGCACATAGTCTCCGGTAAGCGGGCTCTCCGGCGCGCGCACCGCCGTGAACAGCCCGGCTCGGCTCAGCCACTGCGCGATCTGATGCCCGAGAAGGTCGCCGGGTGAGGCGACGAAACTGTTGTAGGGGTCGACTTCGTAGCGCAGCTCACCGGTGCGGTAGATGAACGACGAGCCTCCGTACGGTGCCTGAACACCGATGCGGCCCACCTTCAGCGTAGCGGGGAACGGAGTCGGATTTTTCGCCGCGCCGGCTTGAGCAGGGCGTTCGGCGTGCAGGGCGAAGGAATGCCGTTCGAGCGATGGCCGCGTGACCGAGCAGCCGGCGGCCGTCGCCATGAAGATCATCATGACACTCAGGACCAGACTGTCGCGACGCGCGATCACTCGCTTCTCCGGACCGGCGCCGGCGGCTCGCCGAACAACGTGCCGGCCGGATAGCGGCGGGCCGCTTCCGTGAGCTCGCGCAGGTTCTCCGTCGTTTGTCGGAGATTGCTGAGCGTCGCGGCGATATCGTGCTCGCTACCCGCGAGGGTCTGGTCGAGACGGGCGAGGATGCTGTCCAGGTTGGCGATCGCCCGGTGCAGCCGTTCGCTGTCCGCAAGAGCGCGCACGCGATTTGCGGCCGATACCACATCGTCGGGCAGCGTGTCGAACGATGGATTCGCGAGCACTTGTCGCAAGCGGACGGCGGCGGCGCGCAACTCGGCGATTGCCAACCGTGTCTCTTCACCGCCGACCAGCTCCGCGAGCTTGCGATTCGTCCCGCGCACCTCGGCAAGCAGGGTGGTCGCATCGGCACCCAATTTTTCGACCGGCAGCGCATCGAGCTTGCGCGTCGCGGTCTGCACCAGCGTGTCGATGTCGTCGGCGAGCTTCTTGATGTCCGCTTCCTCGAGCGACCGTAGGACCGAGTCGATCTGATTGGTGAACTGCACGAGCTTGGCGCGTGCGGATGGGATGTACGGATTCAGGGGCTGCCAGTCGATCGGCAACGGCGGGTTGAAAAGCGGGTCGACGAAGTCCAGCTCCAGGTAATTGATGCCCGTGATGCCCTGCGGCGCGACCCGGATGCGCAATCCCTGGTCGATGTACTGCTGCATGAGCGCGACGTCGACATCCCCAAGCGGCCCGAGCCGATCCATGTTCAGCACCGCCTCGACGAGCACGTAGGGCTTGCGCTGCCCGAGCGGCTTGTCGAGCTCATAGCGCTCGGCGGTGAACCCCAGCCGCTTCACTTCGCCCAGGAGCACCCCGCGGTAACGGACCTTCGATCCGATGTCGAGACCCTGGACGGAATCGTCGATGTAGGTCTCGAGCGTCACGGTCCGCTGGAATAGCTTGCCGGCGCCGAGCGCCAGGACCATCGCGACGCCGATCGCGATCGCCGCGAGGATGAAGAGCCCCAGCTTGAAGTAGTTTGCCTTCGTGGCCATCGGCTATGCCGTCTCGGCCTCCGGCTCGCGATTGAAGAAGTGCCGCACCAGGGGATTGTCGCTTTTCTCGCGCAGTTCGTGGGGATCGCCCTCGGCGATGATGCCCTTCTTCTGTTTGTGCAGCATGATCACACGGTCGCAGATCGTAAACGTGCTGGCGAGGTCGTGCGTCACGACCACTACCGTGATGCCGAGCGTCTGGGCGAGTCGGAGCACCGTCTGGTCGAAATCGGCCGCGGTTACCGGATCGAGTCCCGATGACGGCTCGTCCAGGAACAGGATCGCCGGATCGAGCGCCATCGCGCGGGCGATCGCGGCGCGCTTCTGCATGCCGCCCGAGAGCTCGGACGGCATGAGATGTTCGAAGCCTTCCAGGCCGACCAGCTTGAGCTTGAGGCGGGCTACCAGCTCGATCGCCTCGGCCGGAAGCTCCGTGTACTCCTCGAGCGGCAGGCTCACGTTTTCCAGCAGCGTCATGGAGCCGAACAACGCGCCGAGCTGGTACATCACACCGAGGCGGCGCAGAAGCGCGAGACGCGCGTCGCCCTGCGCGGCGGCAACCTCCTGACCCTCGATAAACACCCGTCCGGCCGCAGGCTCGTAGAGCCCGATGATGTGCCGCACCAGCACCGTCTTGCCCGATCCCGAACCGCCGAGGATCCCGAATACCTCGCCCTTGTAGACCTCGAAGCTCACGTTCTCGAGGATTGTGCGGTCGTCGAATGCGGCCGTGAGGCCCTCGACCTTGATGACCACCTCGCGAACCTGATCCGCGCCCACGTCAGATGTCGAGGTAGTAGAAGATGACGGCGAAGATACCGTCGACGGCCACGATGAGGACGATGCCCGTCACCACCGCGCTGGTCGCCGAGAGTCCGACCGCCGCAGCGCCGGTGCGCGTCTGCAGGCCGCGCAGGCAGCCGATGCCGGCCACCAGCACGCCGAACACCACCGACTTGAAGAGGCCGCCCATCAGGTCGTTCAGCTGCACGCGGTTCACGACCTCGCTGTAATAGGTGTAGAGCGGAATTTCGAAGAGCTGCATCACCGCGGCCCCGCCGACCAGCCCGATCAGCACCGCGAAGATGCTGAGCAGCGGCGTCATGGCCACGGCGGCCAGCACGCGCGGAACCACGAGGAAACGGACGGGATCGAGTCCCATGGTGGCAAGCGCATTCACTTCGTCGTTCACTTTCATCGTCCCGATCTCGGCCGCGAACGCCGCGCCCGACCGGCCCGCGAGCAGGATCGCGGTCATCAGGGGGCCGAGCTCCCGGGTCATCGCGAGGCCGACGAGGTCCGCGACGTAGATCTCCGCGCCGAACTGGCGCATCGCGATAGCCGACTGGAACGCGAGGATCACCCCCATGAGAAAGCCGATCAGCGCGACGATCGGCAGGGCGTTCACGCCCGCCTCTTCGGCGACCAGAATCGCATCGCGCCACCGCACCGAGCGTGGATGGCGCAGCGCTGCGACCACGGCGGTCATACCCTCGCCGATGAAGGTGATGAGCTCGTATATGCCCAGCCACAAGGATCGGCCGGCGCGACCGAGCCGCTCGATGAAGGAGCCCGCGACCTCGCGGCGCGGCGGCGGCGCGCGAAACTCGGCCGGATCGTACTGATCGAGTAGCCGCTGGAATCCCTCGCGCAGGCCTTCGACCCGGACCGCCGCCTCCGGGGCACGCTCGGCGCGGAGCAGTTCGACCAGCAGAGCGATGCCCGCTCCGTCGCAGTAATCGACTCGCGTGCAATCGACGACGATCGACCGGTCGGGGTTGCGCGTGAGCGCCCGCCGTGCCTCACCCCAGATCGGCCCGAGCGACGCCGCGTCGAGCCTTCCCGCGAGAGCGAGGATTGCGGTCGCGGCATCTGGTGCGGTGAAGGTGAGCTGGGCCATAGGAATGCAATCGGCTCCGTGCGATCTTACCAGCGGGGCGCAACGCACAGCACGGCACGGAGCCTACACCGGTTACCATTGCCCATAGGCTTGGACCCATAGGCTTGGTGGAACCGCGCGCAAGAACCGGCGCTTCGATTTCCGGCCATGTTACACAGACACGTGCACCACGATCACGGCGGCCGCGCACACGGACACGGCATTACGCCCGGGCGCGCATTCGCGATCGGCGTGGTTCTCAACATCACGTTTGTCGTGGTCGAGGCGGGTTTCGGGCTTCTCGCCAACTCGCTGGCTCTGCTGGCGGACGCGGCCCACAACCTGAGCGATGTCCTCGGCCTCGTGCTCGCGTGGGGCGCCGCGTCGCTCGCGCAACGGGCGCCCAGCACGCGGTTCACCTACGGGCTGCGCGCCTCGACCATCATGGCGGCGCTCGCCAACGCCCTGCTCCTGCTCGTCGCGTGCGGCGGTATCGCCTGGGAGGCGATCGGCCGCTTCAGCGCGCCCGCGCAGACGAGCGGGGTGGTGATGATGTGGGTCGCCGCCGCGGGCGTCGTGACCAACGCCGCGACTGCCGCGCTTTTTCTGCGCGACCGCACGCGCGATCTCAACATTCGCGGCGCCTACCTGCACATGGTGGCCGATGC